>CACYJU010000013.1 GCA_902774845.1 uncultured Bacteroidota bacterium | reverse complement strand
AACGCCGGTCAAGTGATTTCTTGGTCGTCAGCAGGAAAAATGGGCTTCCGCGGATCGAAGAAAAACACTCCGTATGCTGCACAGATGGCTGCGGAAGATTGCGGCAAAGTTGCTTATGATTTGGGCCTAAGAAAAGTTAAGGTCTTCGTAAAAGGACCTGGTTCAGGACGTGAATCTGCAATACGCGCAATCAACGGATGCGGTATCGAGGTAATGGAGATTGTTGACATCACTCCGCTTCCCCACAATGGTTGCCGTCCGCCAAAACGTCGTCGTGTGTAATTCGTCAATAATTGTTTAAAGTTTAAAAGAAGTAAGAAAAAATGGCAAGATACACTGGTCCTAAAACCAAAATTGCAAGAAAATTCCACGAACCTATTTACGGTCCGGATAAGAATTATGAGAAGAGACCTTATGCACCTGGAATGCACGGTCAGAACAAACGTCGCGGAAAGACTTCCGAGTACGGTATCCAGCTCCAGGAAAAGCAGAAGGCAAAATATACTTATGGCATATTGGAGCGCCAGTTCCGCAAACTGTATGCAGAGGCATCACGTCGTGGTGGCGTCACTGGTGAGGAACTCATGAAACTCATCGAGGCACGTCTCGACAATGTGGTCTATCGTCTCGGCATCGCCAAGAGCCGCGCGCAGGCTCGCCAGCTCGTTTCCCACCGTCACATCGCTGTCAACGGCAACGTTGTCAACATTCCTTCCTATTCTTTGAAAGAGGGCGATGTGGTTTCGGTACGCGAGCGTTCCAAATCTCTCGAGATTATCGCTGACTCACTCGCATCTCGTGCTAATAACTATTCTTGGCTCGAGTGGGATGCCAACACCATGAGCGGTAAATTCATGAATTTCCCGCAACGTGCGGATATCCCCGAAACTATCAACGAGCAGCTCATCGTCGAACTCTACTCGAAGTAACAGTAGGCATTGAGCTCGGCCGAAGAAGTCTGAAAAGGGCTTGAATCAATAGTAATTATAAACGAGAAAGAAAAAAATATGTCAATATTAGCTTTCCAGAAACCGGATAAGGTGATAATGCTGGAGTCGGATGACTACCGTGGCATTTTTGAGTTCAGACCCCTTGAGCCCGGATATGGTGTGACCATCGGAAACGCGTTGCGTCGCATCCTCCTCTCCTCGCTCGAAGGATTTGCCATCACCTCGGTCCGTATAGACGGTGTCGACCATGAGTTCTCGTCGCTCCCTGGCGTTGTCGAGGACATGACCGACATCATCCTGAGTCTTAAACAAATCCGTTTCCGTCGTCAGATAGAGGATTCCGACAGCGAGAAGATCGCCTTCGAAATTGTCGGACAGTCTGTCTTCAAAGCCGGAGACTTGAATAACTATCTTAACGGATTCCAGGTGCTTAATCCTGAAGTTGAGATCTGCCACATGGAGCCGACCACCTCTCTCAAGATCGAACTTACCATCGAGAAGGGTAGGGGTTATGTACCCTCGGAGGAGAACAAGAAGGCCAGCGATCCTATCGGAGTGATAGCCATCGATTCTATCCACACTCCCATTAAGAATGTGAAGTACGAGGTCGACAACTATCGTGTAGAGCAGAAGACCGACTATGAGAAGCTGGTTCTGGATATAGAGACCGACGGTTCGATCCATCCGAAGGATGCCATCAAAGAAGCTGCCACCATTCTGATTCAGCATTTCATGCTCTTCTCAGACGAGCGTATTTCGTTGGAGGCTGAGCCGAAGCAGGTGGTAGAGGAGTTTGACGAGAACACGCTCCACATCCGTCAGCTGCTCAAAACCAAGCTTACCGACATGGACCTCTCCGTCAGAGCACTTAACTGCCTCAAGGCAGCCGAGGTCGAGACGCTCGGCGAACTCGTAGCTTTCAACAAGAACGACTTGCTCAAGTTCCGCAACTTCGGTAAGAAGTCGCTCACCGAGCTTGACAACCTCGTGACCTCGAAGAACCTCGAGTTCGGTATGAATATTTCAAAGTATAAATTAGATAAGGAATAAAAAAGAATATGAGACACGGTTGCAAAGTAAATCATCTGTCAAGGACTCATGCACACAGAGTCGCAATGATGTCGAATATGGCGACATCGCTCATCCTGCATAAAAGAATCGAGACCACAGTGGCCAAAGCTAAAGCCCTGCGCGTTTATGTAGAACCTATCATCAATCGTTCGAAAGAGGATTCGACCCACAATCGTCGTATCGTCTTCAGTTATCTCCACAGCAAAGAGGCCGTCAACGAGCTTTTCCGCGAGGTGTCGCAGAAGATAGCTAACCGTCCTGGTGGATACACTCGCATCCTGAAGACTGGCATCCGCAAGGGTGACAACTCGGAGATGTGTATCATCGAGCTGGTGGACTATAACGAGAACATGCTGAAGGAGACCGTTGCCAAGAAAGCTAAGGCCACCCGTCGTGGTCGCAGCAAGAAGGCTGAGACTCCGGCTGCTGAAGCTCCTGCTGTGGAAGCTCCCGCTACCGAAGAGGCTCCGAAAGCTGAATAAAAACAGCGTTCATAAATCAACGAAAGGAATGCGGGACTGCGAGGTTCTGTCATTCCTTTTTCTTTATTAATAACTAAATATCTTATTTCATCATGTCACAAATCATTGGTATCAGGGGACGTCAAATCTTGGATTCACGCGGCAACCCCACCGTCGAAGTCGAAGTGTTCACCGAGCAGGGAGCCATGGGCCGTGCGGCCGTTCCGTCTGGAGCATCAACAGGTGTCCACGAGGCATGTGAGCTGCGTGACGGCGACAAGTCGCAGTATATGGGCAAAAGTGTAATGCAGGCCGTAAACAATGTTAACACGGTTATCAGCGAAGAGCTTCGCGGTATGTATGTCGAGGAGCAACGTGCGGTAGACCAGAAGATGATTGAGCTCGATGGCACGCCAAACAAGAGCCGTCTTGGTGCCAACGCAATACTGGGAGTTTCTCTGGCTTGTGCTAAAGCAGCGGCTATGGAGAGCGGCCAGCAGCTTTTCCGTTATCTCGGAGGCTGCGGTTCCTACCTGCTACCTGTGCCTATGATGAATATTCTCAACGGCGGATCGCATGCCGACAACTCCATCGACTTTCAGGAGTTTATGATCATGCCCGTCGGTGCTCCAACCTTTGCTGAAGCTTTGCGTATGGGAGCCGAGGTGTTCCACAACCTGCGCGGTGTGTTGAAATCCAAAGGCATGTCGACCAACGTTGGTGATGAGGGCGGATTTGCCCCCAACCTGGGTTCTAACGATGAGGCCATACAGGTGGTGCTGCAGGCCATCGAGAAAGCCGGATACCGTCCGGGTGAGGATGTTTTCATCGGCCTCGACCCCGCATCGTCGGAATACTACCTGCCCGAAGAGAACGTCTATCAGCTTAAGTGGTCGAGCGGAGAGAAACTCACTCCCGCCCAGATGGTTGATTTCTGGAAAGGCTGGGTTGACAAATATCCTGTCATCTCCATCGAAGACGGAATGGCCGAGGACGATTGGGATGGATGGAAGCTTCTCACCGACACCATAGGTGACCGTTGTCAGCTTGTGGGAGACGACCTCTTTGTCACCAACGTAGAGCGTCTGCAGATGGGACTTGACCGCAAGGTGGCCAACTCCATCCTCATCAAGCTCAACCAGATTGGAACCCTCTCAGAAACTATCGACGCCGTGAACCTGGCTATGCGCAACAGTTATACCGCCATCGTGTCGCACCGTTCGGGAGAGACTGAAGATACTACTATCGCCGATCTCGTGGTGGCACTTAACGCAGGTCTCATCAAGACAGGCAGCGCCAGCCGCACCGACCGTATCTGCAAGTACAACCAGCTGATGCGAATCGAAGAGGCCCTCGGTGAACAGGCACAATATCTCGGCAAGGACTTCAAATTCGTTAAAGGCAAATGAGCACACTCGTACTTTGCATCATCGTTGTGGCGACAGCCTTGCTTTCGGTAGCCGTCACCGGAGCGTTCTTCTTTCTGGTTGTAAAAAAATATTTCGACAACGAGCAGAAGGTACGCTTGCTTGATATGCGGATAGAAGAGCATAAAGAGTCGCTGAAGGTGGTATCGCCCATCAGATTGCAGGCTTATGAGCGTATGGCGCTCTTTCTGGAGCGAATCTCGCCCAACAGCTTGGTGTTGCGTTGCTACCGTCCAGGAATGGATATGCCAACGTTGCAGAGCGAGATGACCAGGAGCATACGTGACGAGTGGGAGCATAACCTCAGCCAGCAGGTCTATATGTCGAGCGATGTGTGGCAGAAGATACGTCAAGCCAAAGAGGAGATGATAAATATCGTCAACTCGTCGGCAGCCACACTTGACCGCGATGCTGCACCTACCGAGTTGGCGGGTCGAGTGTTCGCTACCGTCACCGAGAAAGAGCTCCCCACCGATGCTGCGCTTGAGTATATGAAAGCTGAAATCAAAAGCCACTTCGAGTAATTAAGCAGATCCTAAGAAGATAAAACACTTCTATGATAAAAAGGCAATCCTGAAAAGGGTTGCCTTTTTGTGTAAAACTGACCCCGGTCCCCCTTCATTGATAAAAGGTGAGGAGGTGAACGTTAAATGGTAGGTAAATGGGAGTTAGATGGGAGGCAACATCTTCCCACAAACAGATATTACCCCATGTTGCCTTCAGGCGATTAACAATTTTCTCCATTTTAGGGGATTGTAGTGTGTTTTTTCTGGTTGTTGTGATTAGAAAAAAAGGCTAATCTTTTGTCTTTTTCTCCTCAAATCACAAATATTATTCTCTCGAAATGCCGATGGATTCGATTGTCTGCAATATCGCTAATAAATGGGGGTAAAATGCATATCGGTGTTCATAAAATTAGTTCTATCTTTGCATCGTCTTAGGGGTTCCAAAGAGGTTTTGTTGGTTTGCCTCTGTGCTAGACGGTCTAACTTGACACTGCGGCACTTGTCTCCAAGGAGATGGCTTCTAAGATATAGTTTGGTTTAAAAGCAAATATCGTGTGGTTATGCCACACGATATTTGTTTTATCTCCTTTCGTTTCTCAGTTTTTTACTCTTTGCGTAATAAAATAGGCCCTCGTCCGTTATAAAAAAGTAAGGGGTGATAATGTGTGTCTGACTGTTTGTAATTGAAAGTACATCATGAATCTACATAGACTAACAGCATTTTTTTCGGTAATTGCGTTACTATTTGTGGCCGGCCTTGCCGAAACCGCCTGTGGGCAGAATATCAACACTACTCGCACAAAAAAGACCGAAGTCAAGGTGAACGAGATGGATGTCATCTACGAGGATGACGACTACGAGGACCTTATGATTGACGAGCGTGCTCAGGAGGAATACAACAAACAGGCTGTCCCCAATCTGCTGGCTCCACCTCCGTTAAGATACGATGACGAATACGAACTCGGGAAACCGTTGACTCTGCAGGAGAGCGAGGATGAGGGAGCTGAACATGAGGATGATATTCTTATTGCGGGTTTCGACTCGAGCATGATTCACTATCCCAGGAAGGAGTTTCTGGCTGGCGAAGAGGTGAAGATCACGCTGGTTGATGACCGGCACAAGTTTGCTTTCCCAACCCCTTATGAGGCTCGCGCTACTTCCCATTTCGGTCCGCGCCGCCGTCGTTTCCACTATGGCGTCGACCTTGCCCAGCCAACCGGCAAGGACATATATGCCGCCTTCGATGGTGTGGTCAGGGTCTCGAAATACAATAAATCATACGGTAACCTTATCGTCATACGTCACGACAACGGGCTCGAGACCTACTATGCTCACCTCTCACAACGTTATGCCAAGGTGGGTATGCAGGTTAAAGCCGGTGATGTCATCGGACTTTGTGGCAACACGGGACGCAGCTATGGTAGCCATCTTCATTTCGAGATCCGCTATATGGGTAATGCGATGAACCCTGAGCATGTGATCGACTGCACAAACCACAAGCTGATAAGCAACGAGCTTACCCTCACCCAGAACTCTTTCCGCAAGGTTGCTGACCGCAGTTCTGGTGGCGGTTCGGTTGCCTCATCGGGTGGGGCTCAGTACTACAAAGTACGTTCGGGCGACACCCTGAGCAAGATTGCTGCACGCCATAGAACTACAGTTCGTCGCCTATGCCAACTCAACGGCATAAGAGAGACTACCACCCTTAGTATTGGTAGACGCCTGAGGGTGAGATAATAAACACTAACACCCTTCTGTATGCGCATAGATATCCTCACACTTTTCCCCTCGATGATGTCGATGTTCTTCGAAGAGTCGATTCTATCTCGTGCGCAGAAGAAAGGACATGTGGAGGTTTTCTTCCATGACCTTCATGACTATTCGCTTACTCGATACGGAAGTGTCGACGACTATCCATACGGTGGCGGTGCTGGGATGGTTATGTGTGTCGAACCGCTGGTGAACTGCATCGAAGATTTACAAAAACAGCGCTCTTACGACGAGATAATCTATACTGCTCCAGACGGTGAGATGCTTTCGCAAACTCTCTGCAATTCTCTCTCGCTCAAAGGAAATCTGATGATACTATGCGGCCACTATAAAGGCATCGACGAGCGGGTGAGGGAACATTTTGTTACCCAGGAGATATCCATCGGCGACTATGTGCTGAGTGGTGGCGAACTTGCAGCTGCTGTTATATGCGACGCTGTGGTTAGACTCATCCCTGGGGTGCTGGGTGATGAGCAGTCGGCTCTCAGCGACTCTTTTCAGGACGGACTGGTGGCTCCTCCCGAATACACTCGTCCGGTTGACTTCCGCGGTTGGAAGGTCCCCGATGTTTTACTCTCTGGCGACCACAAGAAGATTGCCCAGTGGCGATACGACCAGGCCGTAGAGCGCACTCGTCAACGTCGACCTGACTTACTGGAAGAGTAGGCTAAAGTCCAAAAAAGTTTGTATTTTTGCACATTCCTAATCAACAAAGATAACTGATATGAAATACAAGAGAGTCTTACTGAAACTCAGTGGAGAGTCGTTGATGGGCGACCAAGGTTATGGCATCTCTCCCAAGATGCTGGAGCAGTATGCTTCCGACATTTGTGCTGCTGTAAAAGATGGATTGGAGTTGGCCATAGTCATAGGTGGTGGCAATATCTTCCGTGGACTCAGCGGCGCTGCACAAGGCCTCGACCGTGTCCAAGGCGACTATATGGGCATGCTCGCCACATTGATTAACAGTATGGCTCTTCAGGCAGAACTTGAACGTCAGGGGTTGAAGACTGAACTCCTCGGTGGTCTCCAGATTGAGCCTATCTGCAAAGCTATGTCGCGTCGTCGTGCCATCGAAGCTATGAGTGAAGGTCGTGTGGTCATCATTGGTGGTGGCAGCGGCAATCCGTTCTTTACCACCGATACTGCCTCTGCTCTGCGAGCTGTGGAGATCCAGGCTGATGCCATCCTCAAAGGTACACGTGTCGACGGAGTCTATACTGCTGATCCCGAGAAAGACCCCTCTGCCACCAAATATGAGCACCTCTCGTTCCAGGAGGCTCTCACCAAGCACCTCAAAGTTATGGACCTCACCGCCTTCGCTCTCTGTGAGGAAAACAAGTTGCCTATATATGTGTTCGACATGAACAAGCCGGGCAATCTGCAACGCGTCGTGAAAGGCGAGAATATAGGAACCGAAGTCAGTGGACAATAATCGATTGAAAGTAGAATCTATCCTGTAAAAAACAAATAAACATCCATACATTATGAACGATCTATCAAAAGCCTGCCTTGACGAAGCTCGTAACAGCATGCAAGGCGCTATTAATTTTTTGAACAAGGAACTTGGCAAAATACGTGCCAGCAAAGCCAATCCTGCAATGTTAGACGGCGTGAAGGTGGACTATTACGGTACTCCCACCGAGATAAGCCAGGTGGCCAACATCAATACCCCCGACCCTCGCAATATCATCATACAGCCGTGGGAGAAAACGCTCGTGGGCGCTATCAACAAAGCCATCCTCGATGCTAACCTTGGTTTCACGCCTCGTCACGAGGGCGATATACTGCGCATCGTTGTGCCGCCTATGACAGAAGAACGCCGTAAAGAGCTTACCAAGATTGCCAAGAGCGAGGTGGAGAACGGCAAGGTGAATGTCCGCAATGCCCGCCGCAATGTGCTCGACAAAGTCAAAAAACTGAAGGATAAGTCGGTTCCCGAAGACGAGGTGAAACAGGTTGAGAAAGAGTTGCAGGATATCACCGATAAGTTCGTTGCCGAGTGTGACAAGATTTTTGCAGCTAAGGAGAAGGAAATCATGACCGTCTAAGGTGCATGGTTTTCGTGATACCTGAAAGAGTGTGTTAACACCATTTTCATCAGACAGCATCGACACACCGTTATACGACGGTGTGCCGATGTTTTGTGAAGACTCGATATTCAGCATCCCCGACCAGAGCCTGCTACCTGATCACAGCAGCCTCTTTGTCGGACATGAGATGCCCGTGCGGCATTATGACGCAGTGCCCCATGAGACACAGGACGATGGTGGCTATATCTTCGCCTTTTCGGTGGGGTTGGCGTTATTATTGATGTTTTTTCTCCTATTTCGTAAGATGAAGCTGAAGAACGTGTTGATGGCTTCATTTAGCGACAGCAAGATGAGTGTTCTGATTCGCGACAGCAAGGTGAAGAACGATTTTTCACTCTTCCCCATACCTCTCATCTATTATTCCGCATTGGCGATGACGGCTTACATAGCAATGCGTGACATCTACCAGACGCATATTTGGGGTGTTACCGACCTGCCTTTCATGATAGGGGTTCTTATGAGTTTCAGTCTCATCCGTCATAGTCTGATAAAACTTCTAGGTTTTATATGTGGTGAGAGTGCCACCATAAAGAACTACACCGTCGCCTGTAACCTCTTTCAGATGATGGGAGCAATACTGGCGATACCCTTGGTCATCATAGCGGGATATGTCAATGTACTCTACGTTTGGGTGGTATTGGCTGTGGTGGGTTTGGTCTTTTTGTTGCGCCTCGCTCGTGGGCTTGCAATGGTGCTTTCAAGATCGGGAGTTTCTAAATTGTATTTATTTTACTACCTTTGCATCATCGAAATAGTACCGATATTGATAGTTGCGAAGATACTTATCACCCTATAAACCACGTTATTAATGCATATTTAGTGATCAAAGGTTTACAGACGAAAACCATCGTGAGCGCTCGTTAAAAAGACTTTTGTGACCTAAAAAACACCTTCCGCCTGTGGCAAAGATAAAAAAAATACTCATTTCGCAGCCCGAACCTGCTGACATCGAAAAATCTCCTTACAAAGCTTTGTCTACCGACTTCAACGTGAAGCTGACTTTTTACAAGTTCTTCACCGTCGAAGGCATCAGCGCGTCTGAGTTCAGAAAGAGTCGTATTCATATCCGTGAGCATTCCGCTATCATATTGAATAGCAAGAACTCTGTGGATCATTTTTTCCGCATGGCGAAAGACCTGCGAGAGCCTATCCCCGAAACCATGAAGTATTTCTGCACATCTGAGGCCATTGCGCTCTATCTGCAGAACTATATCCAATATCGTAAGCGCAAGATTTTCTTTGGAAAGCAGTTCTTTGCCGACCTCATCGACGTGATGTCCAAACATCGCGAGGAAAACTTCCTCTTTCCTTGCTCCGATGAGAAACAGACAGAGTATATCAAGTTGCTCGACAAGGCCAAGTTCAAATACACCAAAGCTCCGATGTACCGTTCCGTGCCTCGCGACCTGTCGCACATCAAACTCGAAGATTACGACATAGTCGCTCTCTTCTCGCCAATCGGAGTGCGTTCGCTTATTCAGAATTTCCCAAATGTGGCAGAAACTGATGTCACCATCGCCGCTTTTGGTCTTTCCACACATGCAGCGCTTAAAGATGCTGGCATACCTCTCACCATCAAAGCCCCCACTCCGTCTGCACCCTCTATGGCAATGGCTATCGAGAACTATATACTTGGCAAGCCTCAAGACGAAGTGATAGTCGTAAAACCCACGAGTCTCAAGGCACAGCAGCGTGGTCACGGGAAGACCTTGTTGAACGGCAAGAAAGCACGTCCGGTTATAGCCAACAAAGAAAAATACAAGCAGCGTATGGAACAGAAAAAAGCTGAAGCTGCTGCTCGTCGCGCTGAACGCAAGGCCGAACGTGAGAAGAAAGCACGTGAAGAGGCTGAAGCTGGAAAGTGAACACATTTAATAAATCTGAGAGGCTCAATAGCCAAAGAGAGATAGAACGGCTCTTCCATGAGGGTCGCGGATTCGTTTGTTTTCCTTTTAGCGTTAAGTGGACACCAGCCAACTCCTCCCTATCCCTTCGAGATTCAAAATCTCTTCCTCCCGTCCAGATACTCATCTCTGTGTCGAAACGTCGTTTCAAGCATGCCGTCGACCGCAATCGCGCAAAACGGCTTACACGGGAATGTTATAGGCTGAACAAGCAACATCTCTATGATGAGCTCCTTTCCGCAGGTGCGCCCCCGTTGTTGCTTTCGTTGAGTTATGTTGATAACGAGTTGCCCGAATTCCACCAGCTTATGACGAAGGTCGAGAAACTTGTTGAACGTCTTATAAAAGAGGTCTCACATGAGAAAGCTGCTGAAGATTGTCAGTAATGCTGTGGCGAAGGTGATGCTCGCATTAATATGGTTTTATCGCCATTGTATTTCGCCGCTTTTTCCCCCTGTGTGCCGTTATACCCCCACCTGCTCTCAATATGCAGTTGAGGCGATAAATAAGTACGGTCCATTCAAAGGAGGTTGGCTTGCATTCAAGCGAATATTACGCTGCACTCCATGGGGAGGTTCGGGCTTTGACCCAGTACCGTGAAAGACTCTTTCACATAAATTTCATGCAGAGTTGCCAATTTTGTCTGTGGCATATTTTCCTCTTTCTCATCTCACATCTTTTTCGTAATTTTGCACCCACAAAAATAATCACGGTTTAATCAAAATAACGAAAGTAGAAAAAACAGCGATAAATTAGATTATTAGAAGCGTTTTGGCTTTTCTTTGGTAGGACTGAAATCTCGACAGTTTTGGACTATGCTACACAGAAAGCGGAACGCTCGCGGCAGTCCGTGAGCTTTTCATGTTTGTAGCATAGGTTGTCGAGAACCTCAGTCTTAGACAGAAGTTCACGGATTTTTTACGTATGTTTCGGAAACAGAAATATCGCCATCAGGATTGGGTTGCCATCCGCATCGCCTCCAGATATGATCTGGTTGACGAGTACAAGACTGCTCGCCGCCATCGTCGTACTCCTCTTCAGGCTCTTGAGGAGTGGGATATGCTGACTAAAGAAAACCTGAACCTTTTGCTGGATACTTCTCTTTGAACAGTTTCTCCCGGGCTTGCGTCAAGAAAAGAACAGTTGGATGGCGGATTGGGTTGTTTTCTCCGCAACTGTGTCATAAGATAGCTCTTTTATTTCCGCCACTTTGCGAGCTATATCAGCCACATAGGCGCTCTCGTTCCGCTTTCCTCTGTGAGGGACGGGTGCAAGATAGGGAGCGTCGGTTTCTAGGATTATCGATTCAATAGGTATGGCCGACACCACCTGCTGAAGCAATGAGTTCTTATAGGTGACCACACCGCCAACTCCTATTCTGAACCCTAAATCAATTGCTCGTACTGCCTGATCCACAGTACCGCTAAAGCAATGCATCACCCCAAGAATGTTTTGTTTTTTATTTTTTGCTTTTTGAAATTCGGATTGGAGGCCATTCCAGATGTCGAAGAAGAGCTCGTAAGCATCGAGGGTGGTCGATAGGGTGTTGGGTAGGTTCTCTTTTTTTGCGCTACGCAGGTGAAGTACCACAGGCAGTTGATATTCGGTGGCGAACTGCAGCTGGCGTCTCAATACCTCCTGCTGCTCTCGGATGAACGTAGTGTCCCAATAGAGGTCGAGACCTATCTCGCCTACGGCCACATAATCCAAGTCGGCTTGTTTGAGCTGTGACTCGACCAACGCAAGCTCACGCTCATAATCGGATGTGACCGAGGTGGGGTGTAGGCCTGCCATCGGAAAACAGATGTCTGGATAATCTTCTACCATCTTGCGGAGCCTGTCTACCGATTCAGAATCGACAGCAGGAAGGAGCATTTTTTTTACTCCCGCCTGAAGGGCTCGCTGCACGACATCAGGGCGGTCTTCGTCGAAGTCGTCAAGGTAAAGGTGTGTATGTGTGTCAACTAACGTAGCAGTTAGCTTTTGAAAGTTTCTATTTTGCCGATATTCTTTTCCACGGTATCGCGTGAGATGGTCACGCTGGTACCGCGTTTGGCAGGCAGGTCGAACATGATGTCGGTCATCACCGTTTCCACGATAGACCTCAGTCCTCGGGCACCAAGTTTATATTCTATGGCCTTGTCGACGATGAGCTCGAGAGCCTCGTTGTCGAACGTCAGCTTCACGTCGTCCATCTTGAATAGTTCGGTATACTGTTTGACGAGCGCGTTTTTCGGTTCGGTGAGTATACGTAAGAGTGCGTCGCGGTCGAGGGGTTGCAGGTGTGTGACCATAGGAAAACGTCCGACGAGCTCGGGTATGAGGCCGAACTTTTTAAGATCCATCGGTTGGATATATTGCAACAGGTTATGCTGGTCTATCTCCTCGCGTGTTTTGGTGCCGCTGAAACCTATAACGCTGGTTTTCATACGCGAAGCTATGTCGCGCTCAATGCCGTCGAAAGCGCCGCCGGCGATGAAAAGTATGTTCTGTGTGTTTACGGCGATCATCTTCTGCTCGGGATGCTTGCGTCCACCCTGAGGCGGCACGTTGACCACAGCGCCCTCCAGCAGTTTCAACATAGCTTGCTGCACTCCCTCGCCCGAGACGTCGCGTGTGATCGAGGGGTTGTCGCTCTTGCGCGCTATCTTGTCTATCTCGTCGATAAAGACTATACCTCTCTCGGCGGCTTCGACATCGTAATCTGCCGCCTGGAGAAGGCGCACCAGCACGTTCTCCACATCGTCACCCACATAACCGGCTTCGGTGAGTGTGGTGGCGTCGGCTATACAGAAAGGTACGTCAAGGATGCGTGCGATGGTGCGTGCCATCAGCGTTTTACCGGTACCGGTTTCACCTACGACGATGATGTTGGTCTTCTCTATCTCGGTTTCGTTTGATTTATCTTCTCGTTCAGCATAGCGCAACCGTTTGTAGTGGTTGTAGACAGCAACAGAGAGCACCTTCTTGGCATCCTCCTGTCCAATGACATAGCGGTCGAGATGCTCTTTTATCTCGCGCGGTGTGGGGATAGGCTTGTCATCGGTTTTGCGTTTGCTTTTCGAGCCAAACTGCCTGTAAATCTCGTTAGCCTGCTCGACGCAGTTGCGGCATATCATGCCGTGCAGACCCGAGACCATCTGTCCTACCTGCGATTCGGGCAAGCCGCAGAACGAGCAATGTTCTTCTTTATGTGGAGTTTGTTTTGCCATCGTGTTTTGTTGTTTTGTCTGTGTAAATAGATGATGCTAAAGCAATTGGGTTCTGTAACTGTCTTGTTTTATGAAGACGAAAAGCATCAGAGTGAACGCCATCAGCGAGGAGCCGCCATAGCTGAAGAACGGCAACGGGATACCGATGACCGGCACCACCCCCAGTACCATTCCGATATTTATGAAGAAGTGAATGAAAAGTATGCTCATGATAGAATAGCCATAGAATCGAGCGAATGCCGACCGTTGGCGTTCAGCCAGTTTCACAAGCCTCATCAGAAACCACACATAGATGACCATCAGCGCGGCGCTGCCCAGAAATCCCCATTCCTCGCCTACGGTGCAGAAGATAAAGTCGGTTTCCTGCTCAGGCACAAAGTCGGCCTTGGTGATAGTACCTTTGAGGAATCCTTTACCCACTATTCCGCCCGAGCCAATGGCAATCTTGGATTGGTGCACGTTATAACCTACACCTTTGAAATCCTGAGTTTTGCCCAGCAGCACGTCGATTCGTTCGCGTTGATGGGGTTCGAGCACTTTTTGGAAAGCGAAGTCGACCGAGAAAACGAACAGACAGCTGATTATAAAGAAGACAATCGTGTGTATATAGGATTTGCGGGTACGACGGTTAAGCCACAGAAAGAGGTAAACCAGACATCCGGCTAACACTATGCCCATCACGATGTACTTGTTCAGCACCAGCGCCAGGACAAAGAGCGTCACCGCCACCGCAGCGAAAATAAGTACATACTTGGTCAACCCTTCCCGGAACAAAGGCAGCACAAAAGCAGCGAAAACCAAAGCCGAACCTGTGTCGTGTTGCAGCAATATGAGCGCTGCCGGCACCAGTATTATCGCAATTGCCGTAAGCCGCCCCTTGAGGCTGTTGATTTTCACATCGATGGTCCCCACATATTTCGCCAACGCCAACGCCGTCGCAAACTTGGCGAACTCCGATGGCTGGAAACGGAAGAATCCGAGGTCAATCCACGATTTGCCCCCGTTGACGGTGACAGCCAGGAAGAGGGTCAGCACAAGCAGCGCCAACGCCAAGCCATAGATGATGTAAGCTGTATTCGACCAAAACCTCGGTTCGACATAAAGGGTCACGAAAGCGACTACGGCGGCGGCTCCCACCCACAGCATCTGCTTGCCTTGCTGGGTACTGAGGTCGAACAACGCTGAGGTGGCCTCGTTGTAGCATGCAGCGTAAATGTTCACCCACCCGAAAACCACCAGCAGCAGATAGAGTCCGATGGTTGTCCAATCGAACTTTAGGCGGGTTACTCCCTCTCCGTATCTATTTATTTTTCGGCCCATGGTCTAACTTGTTTTTTATCTTCTTCTCCCTTTCTTCGGTTTCTTGACTCGCTTGGTGAGCGGCAGTTTCTGGCATGGGTTCACCTCCTCGTACATCTTCTCCACATCCTTTCTCTGCACCTCGCCCTTGAGGTATTTCTCGATAATCAACCCTGAGATAGGAGCCGCCCATGTTCCACCACCGCCTTGTGCGTTCTCCACATAGACGGCGAGGGCTATCTTGGGATCTTCCATTGGGGCGAACGAGATGAACACCGAGTGGTCGTTTCCGTAGTTCTCGGCTGTGCCGGTCTTGCCACACACGGCGATTCCTGGCACATCGGCGCGGTGCCCTGTACCGCCGGCTCCGTGAACAACGTCATACATACCTTTGGCGGCGATGTCGAAATATTGTGGATCTATGCCTGTCTCGTGGCGTTCGTAGTATTTTTCTATCTTCGTCGAGTCTTCGCCATAGAATTTCACCACATGTGGGATGTAATAATAGCCTCTGTTAGCCACAATGGCCGCCAGGTTGGCCATCTGCAGGGGCACCACCTCCACCTCGCCTTGTCCGATGCTGTTACTGTAAATCGTGGAGAAAGCCCACTTCCCCGCACCGTACCATTTGTTGTAGTAGGCCGTGTCGGGTATCCTGCCGCTCTTCACATTGGGGATATCGATATCGAGTGCGGTACCGAATCCCATCTTCAACATATAGTTGCGCCACACGGTTAATCCGTACTGGCTGTCTTTGTAGATATTGTTGTATTTTCCTTGCTGTATGACGCGACGGTAGACCTGGTAGAAGTAGGGGTTGCAGCTCATCTTGATAGCCTCTTGCACACTGCGGGCTGAGGGGTGGTTGTGGCATCCTACCAACGATTTGTCACACACGAAGCCGCTGTTCGGGGTTATCACACCCAGGTCGAGCGCAATCATCGCCTGCGCCACCTTGAAGATAGAACCTGGTGGATACTGGCCTTGCAGAGCTCGGTTGTAGAGTGGTTTCGAGATGTCGCGCAGCAGGGTCAGGTAGTTCTCGCCTCGTGTGCGGCCCACCAAGAGGTTAGGGTTGTATGACGGAGCCGAAACCAACGCCAGCACCTCTCCCGTCGACGGCTCCAAGGCGACGACACAGCCGCGCTTGTTCGCCATCAGTCGTTCGGCGTATTCCTGCAGTTCGGCGTCTATGGTACTGTAGAGTTTCTCGCCAGCCACAGGCACCGTGTCGTGGGCGCCGTTCTCATAGGGGCCAATCTCTCTGCTGTGCACGTCTACCCTCACCACTCTCCGGCCTTTCTTGCCGCAGAGCAGCTCCTCATAGGTCTTCTCGATACCGCTCTTGCCCACATAGTCGCCCATCTGGTATCTTGGGTTCTGCTCCATCTCGGCTTCGTCCACCTCGCCGACATAACCCAGCACATGCGCCGCTATCGGTTTGGGATAGACGCGCAGCGTGCGGTTCTGCACATAGAAGCCGTCGAACTTATAGAGCAGGTTCTGCCAGCGGGCATAATCCTCCTTAGTTATCTGCTTCATGAAAGGCGAGGCGGTGTAGGGCGAGTAGTTGCGGGCCTTCTGCATATACGCCTCAAACTCCTCTCGGGTGATGCCTATCGAGCGGCAGAAATAGGCGGTGTCGATATTCTTCACCGAACGCGGCACCACCATCAGGTCGTATACCACATCGTTGTATACCAACAGCTCGCCGTTGCGGTCGTATACAAGTCCGCGGGCGGGATATATCGTTATGTTGCGCAAGGATTGGCGTTCAGCCAGCGATTTGTACTTGTTGTTGAAAACCTGCAGCACCGCCAACCTGATGACAAATATCGCCCCGACGGCAATCAGTATTGCCTTTATAACCTGCGCTCTGTCTGAATATCTGTCTATCATTGCCTGACTGCTATCTATTGGTTGCAGACTTCCGACTGCTTGACTTCTGACAGATCTTTGGTCACCTTCTTTCCGTGCCACACGAAGTCGCGTCCCAGATATTTGGCTCTCACGTCTGGGTCGTTGGCCATCTCTTCGGGTATGCCTTGATGCAGCACGCTGCCCTCATACAAGAGGTAGGCTCTGTCGGTGATTCGCAGCGTTTCGTTCACGTTGTGGTCGGTTATCAGTATGCCTATGTTTTTCTCTTTCAGGTGTGCCACGATGTCCTGGATATCCTGCACCGCTATCGGGTCGACGCCGGCGAAAGGCTCGTCGAGCAGCAGGAACTTCGGGTCGTTGGCGAGCGCTCGTGCGATCTCGGTACGACGGCGTTCTCCGCCCGAGAGCTGTATGCCTTTGCTCTTCCTTATCTTGCCCAATCCAAATTCGTCTATCAGCGACTCCAGCTTCTCTTTCCTCTGCTCTTTGGTCAGATCTTTCCTGAACTCAAGTATCGACATGATGTTGTTCTCCACGCTCATCTGACGGAACACCGAAGCCTCCTGCGCCAGGTATCCTATGCCCATCTTGGCTCGTTTATACATAGGCTGTTTCGTAATCTCGGTGTTGTCGAGAAACACCTTGCCCGAATAGGGCTGGATGATGCCTACTATCATGTAGAACGTCGTCGTCTTGCCTGCCCCGTTAGGTCCCAGCAATCCCACAATCTCTCCTTGGGATACAGATACCGACACATCGTTGACAACGGTGCGGGAGCGGTATTTCTTTATTACATGTTCAGTACGCAGTTCCACTTCTTCGAATTTGTTATCTTGTTATTTTGCTGATTGGTCGTTCCTGTGGCTTCAGATGATTCCTTCTCTGAGGATGTCGTGCAGATGCACCACCCCGCTGTATCGGCCGTCGTCGGCCACCACTATCAGTTGGGTGATGCTGCGCTGCTGCATGATATGCAGGGCGTTGACGGCATACTCGTTTTCTGCCACACATTTGGGGTTGACGGTCATGATATCCTGCGCTTTCATGTATGATACCGGCTGCTCGCGGTTGAGCATCCTGCGCAGGTCTCCGTCCGTGATGATTCCTATCGGCTTCTCATCTTCCACCACCACAGCGCACCCCAGACGTTTCGAGGTCATCTCCAGTATCACCTGCCTCACGGGTGTCTCTTTGGTCACCTGCGGGCGCTCGTTCTGAACCGAGAGATCCTGCACCCGCATATAGAGCTGCTTTCCGAGGGCTCCGCCGGGATGGAACCGGGCGAAGTCGGAAGCGGTGAAATTACGGCATTCGATAAGCGCCACAGCCAATGCGTCGCCCATCACCAGCTGAGCCGTCGTCGACGACGTGGGGGCCAGGTTGTTCGGACAAGCCTCATGCTCTACTGTGGTGTCGAGCACGATGTCGGCTTCGGAGGCAAGGAAAGAGTCGGTATTGCCCACGATGGCTATCAGCTTGTTGCCAAACTGCTTGATCAACGGCACCAGCACCTTTATCTCGGGGGTGTTGCCGCTCTTCGACACACATATCACCGTGTCCTCCTTCTGCACCATCCCCAGGTCGCCATGAATGGCGTCGGCGGCATGCAGGAAGAGTGCAGGAGTGCCGGTCGAGTTGAATGTCGACACTATCTTGGTTGCGATGTTCGCGCTCTTGCCTATACCAGCCACAACCACCCTTCCGCGGGTCGCAAAAAGCATTTCTACAGCCGAAGAAAATGCGTCGCCTATCCTTTCCTCCAAAAGTCCGACCGCCTGACGCTCTTCTCTAATCACCTGTTTAGCAATACTTTGTATCTCCTCTCTCGTCTTCACTTCAAATAATATTTGGATATTTAAACAATTATTCTTAACTTTGTAAAACCTTGCAAAGGTACTAAAAAAGTTGGAAACACCGCTCCCTTACCTATTTTATCACTCTTTTTGCACATTTAAATTCAATCATATTGGACACAAATAGCAGCATATTGCAAACGAAACTGAAAGAGATTTTCGGATTTGACAACTTCAAGGGTGACCAAGAAGCCATAATCCAAAGTCTGCTCGACGGCAACGACACCTTCGTGATCATGCCTACAGGCGGTGGCAAGTCGCTTTGCTACCAGCTTCCGGCCATCATCAGCGAGGGTACCGCCATCGTTGTCTCGCCGCTTATAGCCCTTATGAAGAATCAGGTCGACGCCGTGCGTTACAACTCCGGCAACGACTATGTGGCCCACTTCCTCAACTCCTCGCTCAACAAACAGCAGGTGACTGACGTCAAAGAAGACCTCCTCAAGGGGGGCACCAAGATGCTCTATGTGGCTCCCGAAACCCTTTCCCGTCCCGATACCATAGAATTCCTCCAACAGCTTAAGATATCCTTTTTCGCCATCGACGAGGCTCATTGCATCTCGGAGTGGGGCCACGACTTCCGTCCCGAATACCGCCGCCTGCGCGACGCTATCACCGCTATCAACGACTCTGTCCCTATCCTGACTCTCACCGCTTCGGCCACACCCAAAGTGCAGCAGGACATAATAAAGAATCTAAAGATGGAGGACGCCAAGATCTTCATCTCCTCCTTCAACCGTCCTAACCTGTATTATGAGGTGCGGCCCAAACCGTCCGAGCCCGTGCAGCTGCACAAGGAGATAATAAAGTTCATACGTGAGAATAGCGGCAAGAGCGGTATCATCTACTGCCTCACCCGCAAGCGTGTCGAAGACCTCGCCGAACTGCTGCAGGTCAACGGCATCAAGGCGCTCCCTTACCACGCTGGCCTCGACTCGCAGGTGCGCACCGAGAACCAAGACAAGTTCCTCATGGAGGATGTCGACGTCATCGTCGCCACCATAGCCTTCGGAATGGGTATCGACAAGCCCGACGTGCGTTTTGTCATCCACTACGACATACCCAAGAGTCTCGAGGGCT
The DNA here is from genome assembly GCA_902774845.1 of uncultured Bacteroidota bacterium. Classification (GTDB taxonomy): domain Bacteria; phylum Bacteroidota; class Bacteroidia; order Bacteroidales; family P3; genus Colimorpha. The sequence goes on along the minus strand of CACYJU010000013.1, from coordinate 42,305 downwards.
ACTACCAGGAGACTGGTCGTGCCGGCCGCGACGGTGGCGAGGGTAAGTGCATAGCCTTCTATAGCGAACAGGATGTGGAGAAACTCTACAAATTCTTCACCGACAAGAATATCACCGAGCAGGAACAGGCCCAGCAGCTCGTCCAGGAGATGGTCTCCTATGCCGAGAGTTCGGCTTGCCGCCGCGCCAACCTGCTGAAATATTTCGGCGAGGACTACCCCAACGCCAACTGTGGCAACTGCGACAACTGTCTCCATCCCAAACCTCGCATGGAGGCCAAGGAGGAGACCGTCTATATGCTCGAAACCATCCTCGCCATGAAGCAGGCCTTCAAGATGAAGGAGGTTATCGACGTCATGATGGGTCGTGTCAACACCCACACCAAGACCTATCACCACGACCAGCTCGACCAGTTCGGGCAGGGCACCGACCACGACGACCTCTACTGGAAGGCTGTCATCCGCAACGCCCTCTACGACAAGCTGCTCGTCAAGGAGATAGAGCAATACGGTGTGCTGAAAATCACCCCCGACGGCTTCCGTTTCATGAAGTCGCCCTATGAGGTCACCGTCAGCTGCGACCACGACTACAGCCAAACCGACACCGCAGACGACCTGGTCGACACCTCCGAGGTGGGCGGAAGCATCGAGGCTGCCGACGAGAAGCTCTACCTGCAGCTCAAATCCCTCCTCAAGGATATAGCCACCAAAGAGAAACTCCCGCTCTACGTCATCTTCGAGGAACGCTCGCTCAAGGATATGACTATCCAGTACCCTTGCACCATCGACGAACTCTCACATTGTGTCGGCGTCGGAATAGGCAAGGCCCAGAAATACGGGCAGCCCTTCATCGACCTTATAAAGACCTATGTCGAGGAGAACGAGATAGAGCGTCCGCAGGATTTCGTAGTACGCTCGGTGGTCAACAAGTCGAGCGCCAAGCTCTACATCGTGCGCTCGGTCGACAAGCAGATGTCACTCGACGACATCGCTCGCGGCAAGGGCATGACTATGGACGAGCTGCTCACCGAGATGGAGCACATCATCCTCTCGGGCAACCGCCTCAATATCGACTACTACATCAACGAGACCATCGAGGAAGACCATCAGGAAGAGCTGCTCGACTACTGGCGTGAATCCAAGGACGGCTCACTCGACGAGGCCTACGAGGAGTTCCAGGATGATCCCGACTACACCCATGAGGAGATACGCCTCATGCGCATAAAGTTCCTCTCCGACTACGGTCATTAGTATTTTGGATTAGGATAAAAAGAGAGAGGGGACGCATCTTCCGATGCGCCCCCTCTTTGCTGACTGCTGACTGCTACCAGCCAACTGCTAAAGTCCCAGCGCTTTGAGGCCCTGGTTGTAGCGTATGTCTTTCGGTATGTTGTTCTCGCGGATGAGGTCGAGGTCCTTCTGCAGGTCGGCGCGAATGACGCCGTTCTCTTTGGCGTACTGCTTGGCGAAGTCGTAGTCGCCGTCGCCCTCGACGCGCAGTATCAGAGCTGCCCAGCTGTTCATAGCCTCACGCATCTTGGCCACGTTCACAACATATTTGCCCTGCTCGTTGCGTGAGAAGGCTCCGTTGTCCTGCAGGTAGTTGAAGCACATCATGTTGGCCACGCCGTGAGCTTCGGTAGCGCCGAAACGCACGCTGCGGAGGATGCCGGCGATGAAGGTCACGTAGGCGTCCTCGACGGTGCAGTTCGTGATCTCGCCCTGCTCTATGAGTGTCTGGGTGAGGAACAGGCCGCAGATGTCGGCTTTAGCCTCTTCCCATGCGCTGTACTGCTCTTTCAGTGCCTCGCGCAGGTTGCCCTTGCCGGTGATGGTGTTCTTGATGCCCAAGCCGTGCGCCACCTCGTGGAAGCAGACATTGCTGAAGAAGGCGTTGAAGTTCACGTTGTCCAGCTGGTCTTCGCACACGAAGAGGTTGGCGATGGGGGTGAGGATGGTCTCAAACTTGGCCTGCATGGCGTTCTTAAGCTGCAGACGGCGGGCACCTTTCTTCAGGTGCACACGCTCGTCGTTGGGCAGGTTGATGGCGATGGTCTTCGAGCCCGCGTTGCAGTCGCCGGCATAGTAGATGGCGTCATACACGTTCAGGTCGCTCTCGGTGCCCGGCACCTCTTTCTTGTATTTCTCGTCGCAGGGCAGCTGTTTCTGCAGGGCGGGAAGCATCTTGACAAACTTGGCCAGGTCGTTGCTCCACTGCTCGTCTTTCACCAGGATGAACGACTCGTAGGAGGTCTTGTAGCCGAAGAGGGCGTCGTCGTAGTTCTCGATAGGTCCGACCACGAAGTCTATCTTGCTGTTCTTCATGTCCATCCAGGCCATGTCGCTGGCGAAGTAGTCGTCTGTCTGGAGGGCTTTGCGGCGCTCGGTGAGGTAGTTCTTCAATCCCTCGTCCTCGGCCAGCTCGATGGCTTTGCCCATCAGCTCGTCCACTTTGGCCAGCTTCTCGGCGTAGGCCTCATGATAAGGCACCACCTTCAGCGCGCCGTTCTCGTCGCGGCGTATCACCGTGTAGAGGCTGGTCTTCTCGGGGTCTTGCAGAGCCTCAAACTCCTCTTTGGTCATGTCTGTGGGGTAGAAGTTAGCACCCAGCGGACGCTCGCCGTAGCCAGGCACGAAAGGCTTCTCGCTGTCCAGACGGTCCCAAGCGCCATACTGCAGCATGGCAAACTCCTTCACGGCCGCGTCGCTCAGCGTGTCGAGGGCCTTGCGGTTCTCCGTGCCGAAGTACTGCTCCCAGTACAGGTCGTCCATGATGTCGGCGATCTCGATAAGCACCGGGATAAGTTGTTTCTCTTTCTCGCTCAGCTTGCTGAGGTCGGTGGTGAGGGTGAATTCTGCATACTCGTTCACCTTCTGCTCGATTTCAGAGGGCTGCTGCGGTTCGTTGGTGGCTTTCTTGTTCTTGCAGCCGAAGGCGGCGAAGAGCGAAAGTGCCATTAAGGTTACCATTAATTTCTTCATTTTTAATATGTTTATGATTAATTAAACTCTTTGGAGTAACTGCAAAAATACGAAATTCATCTATTATCGCCCGCACATTTTTTTTCAATCATCTGTAACATTTTCATTTTTTCCCTACTTATATAGTGAGAGGTGAACAAATCCGACCTCGAAAGCATCAAAAAAGGTTCTCGACAGCCCATGCTACAACAAGTGAAGCCCCACCCTTCCCCCTCTCACCAACCACATCCTCTCCGCTCCCTCTCCACCCCGACTCTGCTCCCCCTCTCTACCCAGAGAGGGGGTCCGGGGGGTGAGTCTTCGTTTCACGCTGCAAAGATACAACCCCTCCATTGCGGTTTACGAATAAGAGGTCAATTTTTTCTCAAAAAAATCACTGACAGCTGAAAGACAGCCACTTATAACAAAAAGTGGTCATTTGGTCATTTGGTCATTTGGTCAAAATCGTTTTCCAAGTGTCAAAACCGCCACTATAATATAAAATTTATTTTATATTATAGTGAACCAAATGACCAATCCAAAATTGATTTTGACCAAATGACCATGACCGTTTTTGACCACCAACACCTGTCTCCCATCTCCCTATCATTTACCTATCATCTAACTCCCACTTAACTCCCACCTAACTCCGCATAAGCTCCGCACTACCTCCGCATTCCAACTCCCCCTCTCTAAACAAAGATGGGGCTGGGGTGAGTCTTGTTGTCAATAATGGTCAATAGTCATTAGTCAATAAGGATTTCCAACTGTCAAAAAGCGCCACTATAGTAATATATTAAATATTACTATAGTGAGCCAAATGACCAATCCGATTTTCTTATTGACTATTGACTAATGACAACTAATGACCGGTTTTAACACGAATCACCATTAATAAACCATTAGTTAACGTCAAAGTTAGGGTTAACGTCCCATCAATGTAACCCCATACAACATTGGGGCGGTTTTTGCGTTATTATAGTTATTATATAGTAAACGCAATCGAGAAATGAAGAAAGCTATATTGTTTGTTGCGGCGGTGGTTTGTGTGCTTACGGCAGGTGCTCAGAAGAAGCCTGCTACCGTGAACTTCACCTTTGAGAACCTGCCTACTGAGCTGCTCATGTACCTGGATCAGGCGACGAGCCAGGACGACCGGAAGGCCGCCAACGCCAAGCTGATACGTGCGTTCGAGCCTGTCTACAAGGGATGGGACGAGAAGACGCAGATTCGCTACCGCGACATCTGTGTGACGATGCAGAAGCTGAGGGTGAAACAGTTCCCCGACTTCGCCCACTTCATCGAGGTGACTACCCTCATGAGCACGCAGGGCAAGACGAACTTCGCCGCGTGGGTCGACTGTCTGGAGTACCTGCAGGAGAGGAACAAGAAGGTGAAGGACTTCACCGACTTTGTCGACTTCACGGAGCAGCTCGAGAAGGAGAGGATACTGAACGGGGCGAAGACATCCTATTGGCAGACGCAAGCCGGCGCTCAGTATGCGTTGGGGTTGGAGGGGAAGAACATCGTGGTGACCTTCCCGAAGAAGATGGAGCTCTACTACAGCTCGGACAAGGACAACGGTACGATATACAGCACGACAGGAAAATACTATTACTTCGACCATAAGTGGTACGGCCACGGGGGCCGCCTGAACTGGGACCGCACGGGCCTTCCCACGACGGTGTGCTGGGCAGAGCTGAAAGACTACGAGGCGGTGACGAAATTCCCCAAATTCACGGCCGACTCGGTGCTCTTCACCAACACTAAGTACTTCACCCAGGCCATCTACGGAAGGGTGGAGGAGGCGCTCTCGGCTCAGATGGACCCCGACAAGTACACCTACCCTAAGTTCCGCTCATACCAGAAAGACTTCGAGATGAAGAACATCGCCGAAGGGGTTGACTATAGCGGAAGCTTCATGATGAACGGGTCGAAGTTCATCACCTCGGACAGCAAGCATCCCGCCTCGCTCCTTTTCCGCAGGGGTGGGAAGGTGTTCGCGAGAGTGCAGTCGGTGAAGTTCACCATCACCAGCAAGATGATCTCGGCCGAGCGGGCCGCCGTGAGGATGTACCTGGGCGAGGACTCGATATATAACGACGGCATCGGGATGCACTACAGCATAGCCGAGCGGACGGTGACGTTCATCAACGACTCGAAACGCAACTACTACAGCCCCTACGGCGACAGCTACCACAACCTCGACCTCTTCAGCGAGTCGATAGTGTGGAAGATGGACAAGGACGAGCTGGAGTTCTCGATGATAAGCTCGGGCGGTCAGAACTTCTCGTCGTTCGAGTCGAAGGACTACTACTCCTACGCACGCTACCGTCAGCTGCAGGGAATCGAAGAGGTGAGCCCGGTGATGAGGGTGTACCGCTATATGCGTGACCACGGGATGACCTACGAGTTCAAGATCGACGACTTCACGAAGTCGATAAGTATGGACGTGAGTCAGGCGCGCCTTATGATGCACACGCTGGCGAAGGTGGGTCTTGTGACCTACAACGAGGCGCTGGACAGGGTGTATGTGCAGGACAAGCTGGTCGACTACGCCAAAGCCTACAACAAGAACAAAGACCACGACTATGACGCTCTGATGATGGAGTCGGCCACCAAGGGCGCCAACGCCACGATAGACCTCAACAACAACGAGCTGAAGATACGCGGAGTGGAGAAGTTCGTGGTGAGCGACAGCCAGGCGGTGGCCATCTCGCCGAGGGGCGACGTGACGGTACACAAGAACCGTGACATCACCTTCTCGGGAAGGGTGAACATAGGTCGTTTTGTGATGTATGTGACCGACGCCACCTTCTTCTACGAGAAATTCAGTTTGGACCTCCCCAAGATCGACTCGCTCTACTTCTTCGTGACCGACTTCAAGGACCCGGCGAAAGAGCATATCGTCTACACTCCCCTCTACAAGCTGGTGGGCGAGATCCAGATAGACAAGCCCGACAACCACAACGGATTGACGAAAAACAAGGAGTATCCTATCTTCGACAGCAAGGAGAAGAGTTTCGTCTATTACGACCGTCCGTTCGTGGAGAAGGGTGTGTATAAACGCGACAAGTTCTACTACACCTTGCGCCCGTTCACCATACGTGCCCTTTCGGACTTTGAGACCGACAGCCTGGTGCTGAACGGCTCGCTCACGTCGGCTGGCATCTTCCCCGAGATAGTGGAGCCGCTGAAGGTGCAACCCGACTATTCGCTGGGCTTCGTGATAAAGACGGGCAAGACGGGTATGCCGGCTTATGGCGGCAAGGGTACATACCACAACACGATAGACTTGAGCTACAAAGGATTCCGCGGACGCGGACAGCTCGACTACCTCACCTCGGTGACCAAGTCGAAGAACATCATGTTCCACCCCGACTCGATGATGGCGGTGACCGACACCTTCTATGTGACCGAGGCAGCCGGATTCCCCGACATTCGCAACGGCAAGACCAACGAGCGTTGGTATCCCTACGGCGACTCGATGAGGGTGTCGCAGATCATGAAGGGCACTCCGTTCAAGATGTATCACGACGACGCGCTGCTGGCAGGTCATGTGACGCTGAGACCCAAAGGTGCGACCGGAGGCGGTGTGGTGACCATAAAAGAGGGCACGCTGGCGTCGAACCTCTTTGAGCTGAAGCCGATGGATATGAACTCGCAGGTGACGGAGTTCACCCTGCGGTCGTTAAAGCACAACGCCATAGCCTTCCACGCGGTGAACATGAAGTCGCATGTGGATTACAAGACGCGGCTGGCGGAGTTCACCTCGAACGCGCCGTTGGAGCGTACAGAGTTGCCTGTGATGAACTATGCCGCCTACGTCGACCGTTTCACTTGGGCGATAGACAAGCAGAACCTGGCGCTCTCGAACAGCAAGAGCACCACCTCGCAAGGCATGGAGAGCAAGCCGCTCGCCGAGCGGGTGGAGGTGGAAGAGATGCCTGGCGCCACATTCGTGAGCACAGGCAGCAAGCAGGACAGCTTGAAGTTCAACGCCCTCAAGGCAAACTACATGTATGACCTCGCCGAGATGAAGCTCGACGGAATCTACCGTATCGACGTGGCCGACGCGGCGATAGCGCCGGGTGGCGACACCTTGCGTATCAGGAAGGGCGGCGCCATAGACCACCTGAAGAAGTCGCAGATACTCGCCTCTCGCGAGAACAAGTACCACCTGGTGTACAACTCTGACATACAAATCGCCAGCGGCAAGCAGTATGCTGCGAAAGGATATATCGACTATGTGGACGAGGACAAGAAGAAGCAGAAGATATACCTGACCGATATGGCTCCCAACGCCAAGGGCATGTCGGTGGGCAACGGCTTCATAAGCGACAGCGCCAACTTCACGCTGAGCAGCGCCTTCGGCTTCGCTGGCAAGGTGAGGGTGGAGGCCGACTCGATGTTCTACCATTTCGACGGTGGCGTGAGGTTGCTGCATAAGTGCAAAACCGACCACGAGGTGGGTCTGCTGGCCTACTCTGACTATACCGACCCCGAGGACATCCGTGTGAATGTGCCTGAGATCCCGACCGATTGGAAGGGCGATCGTATCTCCTCGTCGATACTGATGAGCTCGACGATGATGCCGTATCCGGCGTTCCTCACCAAAGAGAGGGCTGCCGACAACGAGCTGATGCACGCCTGGGGACAGTTGAGCTACGACAACAAGACGAAGACCTACATGATCGCATCGGCGAAGAAGCAGGAAGACCCGGAAGGGGTGGTGGACCGCTATCTGAAGCTGAACACCGAGAAATGTATGGTGACGGGCGAGGGTCCGGTGAACTTCAACATGAAGGAGGGGTTGACTCACATCTTCGCCTACGGCGACGCTATGGTGAACACGAGCAGCAGCAACTTCTCCTTGAACACCGTCTTCGGATACAGCTTCCCGCTCGACGACAAGGTGGTGACCACCATGACTCAGCAGATCATAGACGACCTGCGGCTTTCGGCTGCCAACACCGACAACGACCTGCTGCGCCGCGCGCTGGTCTTCTACGAGGGTGAGGAGAAAGGCACAGAATACTACTCTGACTATGTGACCACCGGACAGTTCGGCAAGATGCCCAAGTCGATGGAGAACACGCTGCTCTTCGGACATATAGATTGGCAGTACTCTCCGGTGCTGGGTTACTACTATGACGGTGTGACCTCGCTGCTCGCGATAGGCAAGCAGCAGCTGAACCTCGCCACGAGGGTGAAGATGCAGTTACAGACACGCGGTGGTGTGACGAAGCTGACGATATACCTGCAGATAGCCGCCGACCACTGGTACTATTTCAGCTATGACAGCGGTGCGAAGCGTATGACCATACAAACCAGCGTGGGTGTATGGGCCGACCAGATAAAGTCGATACCGGCCGACAAACGTACGGTGGAATCGAAGTCGGAGCGCTTCACATACAAGATCGGCACCGCCCGCAACGAGGTGCCTAACTACCTGCTGAAATTCAGTGCGGACGGCAACGTGAACGTCAGCGGAGGCTCGTTCAGCGACGACGAGGAGGAAGAAGAGGACGAAGAGGAAACGGAAGAGGAAGAAACGGAGGAAGAGGAGGAGTAGGAGTAGGAATGTGTGATTGCTTGAATGCTTGAATGCGTGAATTTGTGAATGCACTAATTAGTTAATGGTTGAATCAAAATAATTGCATGGGCGTAGTAGCACGGCAAAGCATAAAAGGGTCGATAGCCAACTATATTGGTGTGGCTATCGGCTTTTTTACCACGTTCTTCGTGCTGACCAAATGTCTCACGCAGGAGGAGATAGGTCTGACGAGGGTGTTGGTAGACGCAGCAACGCTGTTTGCCGCCTTCGCCCAGCTGGGGTCGAACTCGTCGCTAATAAAATTCTTTCCCTACTTCAACGACGGGCGTGGCAACCGAGGGCTGTTCGGGTTAAGTCTGCTGCTTCCCTTTGTGGGATTTGCGTTGATCACTGGTGTGCTGCTCCTTTTCAGGGGCGAGATAATAGAGGTCTACAGCGAACGCTCGCCACTCATCACGCAGTACTTCTATCTGCTGTTGCCGTTGATGTTTTTCATGCTCTACCTGACGGTATTCGAGACCAACGCCAACGTGCTGATGAGGATAACGGTGCCGCGACTGGTGAGAGAGGTGGGCATAAGGCTCATGACGCTCGTCTGCTACCTGCTTTATGGCTATAGGGTGATTAGCTTTGATGTGTTTGTGCTGCTGTTCACGCTTTCTTACGCGGTGGCGATGGTGCTGAACCTATGCTATCTCATAGGGTTGAAGAAGATATCGTTCAGGATAGAGCTGAAGACGTTGGACAAGCGCCTGCTGGTTGATTTTATACGCTATTCGCTCTTTATGACCATCATAGTGCTGGCTGGAAGCTCGCAGCTTGTGGGAAGTCTTTTTATAGGAGCGAAACAGGGGTTGGCGCTGACGGGTGTGTACACCATAGCATTCTTTATAGCTAACGTGGTGGAGGTGCCCTACCGCTCGCTCGGTGCCATAGCGCGACCGATAGTGGCTACGGCTGCGAAAGAGGAAGACTGGAGAGAGGTGACGAACATAGCCAAGAAGGTGTCGCTGCACCAGCTTCTGGTGAGCACCACGATATTGCTGCTGATATGGATAAACCTCGATGCCCTCTTTGCGGTTATCCCCAACGGTGAGGAGTATAAAGGGGGCAGGTGGGTGGTGCTGATCTTGGGATTGGCGAAGGTGGTGAACAGCACGTTGGGTATCAGCGTGGACGTCCTGAACTACTCGAAACGCTTCAGGATGGGTTTGCTGTTTGTGCTGGTGCTTTCGTTCGGGATGGTGCTGTTGAACTACTGGCTGGTGGGGGTGTGGAGCATCAACGGAGCCGCCGCCGCTGCGGTCTTTTCTTACGTGGCTTATTATTCAGGACTTCTGATATACAACAGGGTGAGGTTGGGTGTTTCGGTGTTCTCTCTGGCAGAGTTGAAGGTGTTGGCTGTGATCGGAATAGGTGTTGCATTAGACCTGCTATGGAGAACGGTGGTGACGCCGATGATGGGGGAGAGCCTCGTGTGGATACTGATAGATGCAGCGTTGAAGACCGGCTTGATAGCCACGCTGCTCGTGGTGGCGATATACAAGATGAAGATATCGCAGAACATCAACGACATCATCGACAAAATGATTCTCAGACGGAGACCTACAGATTGCAATAAATAATAATTCAGTACGTTATATATTATGAACAGTATACGAAATGAAACAATATCTTGACCTGCTTGACCATGTGCTGACCAACGGTACGGAGAAACACGACCGTACCGGCACGGGAACTATAAGTGTGTTCGGCTATCAGATGCGTTTCCCGTTGGAGGAGGGGTTCCCTCTGCTTACCACGAAGAAGCTGCATCTGCGCTCCATCATACATGAGTTGCTGTGGTTCCTCAAAGGGGACACCAACGTGCAGTATCTTCACGACAACAAGGTGACCATCTGGGACGAGTGGGCCGACGACGAGGGGAACCTCGGACCGATATACGGCAAGCAGTGGCGCAGCTGGGGTTGTGCCGACGGTCAGGTGGTGGATCAGATAGCCAACCTGATAGAGCAGATAAAGAGCAACCCCGACTCACGACGGCTGCTTGTGTCGGCATGGAACGTGGGCGAACTTGACAAGATGGCGCTCCCTCCGTGCCATATCATCTTCCAGTTCTATGTGGCAGCAGGTAAGCTCAGCTGCCAGCTTTACCAGCGCTCGGCAGACATCTTCCTCGGGGTGCCGTTCAACATAGCCAGCTATGCTCTGCTGACGATGATGATAGCGCAGGTGTGTGGATTGAAGCCAGGCGACTTCGTACACACGCTGGGCGATGCACATATCTATCTAAACCATGTGGAGCAATGTCGTCTGCAGCTCACAAGAGATCCGCGGCCGTTGCCTACGATGAAGATAAATCCGGAACGCAAGAATATTCTGGATTTCGTGTATGAAGATTTCACTCTGGAAAACTATAACCCACATCCACATATAAAAGGCGAAGTCAGCGTATGAAAACCAACAACTACTGCATTATCATGGCCGGCGGAACAGGAATCCGCTTTTGGCCCATCGCCTCAGCAGAGCGCCCCAAGCAGTTTATCGACATCATGGGAACGGGCGAATCGATGCTCCAAACCACGTTTCATCGTATGGAGCGACTCTGTCCGCGAGAGAATATCATCATCGTCACGTCGAAAGGCGACTGTGACGAGGTGAGGCGGCAGATAGGCGGCTTGGAAGACTACCAGGTGTTGGGCGAGCCGATAAGGCGCGGTACAGCTCCCTGCATCGCATACGCGGCATCGGTGATAGCCGAACGCTGCAAGACGGCAAACATCATCATCACCCCGTCGGATCATGCTATCTTCGGTATAGACAAGTATGTAGACAATATGAACCAAGCTGTGGAGTTGGCCGAAAAGAACGACTGGATCATCACCGTAGGCGTGCAGCCGACCAACCCCAATTCGAAATACGGCTACATACAGTATGGCGAGGAGCCGTCGTTACCCGACTCGCACAATATGCACAAGGTGGTCACGTTCACCGAGAAACCTCCCATAGAGATGGCCCGCAAGTTCATCATGAGTGGCGAGTTTATGTGGAACACAGGTATCCTCATCTGGAGGCTCGACATATTGCAGACGGCCTACAGGTCGTATCTTCCGAGCGTAGCGAACCTCTTCTTCGGAAACGGCGACACAGGTCAGCGAGGATTGGGTGCAAGCTCATCGGATGAGAGCATAGAGAAAGCCTACTCGGTGTGTGAGTCGATATCTACCGATTTCGGTATCCTGGAGAAAGCTGAGAATGTCCACGTGATGGAAGCGTCGTTTGGTTGGAGCGACGTGGAGACGTGGGATTCGCTTTACGACACATGCTCGAAGAACTCTGACAACAACGTCATACTGGGGGGAAACGTCTTCACCTACGATGTCAAGAATAGCATCATCCACATGCCCGACACCAACCACACGGTGGTGGTGCAAGGCTTGGACGGCTATATCGTGGCGGCAGACGAGAAGACACTTATGGTGTGCCGTAGAGACCAGGAGGAGAGGATACTCAAATTCCGCTCCGATGTGGCGTTCGACCGTATAAAATCAGGGAAAGAATAACACACCAAAAAACACAATAATTAAGCCAGAATCACGTTAAACACCGTACTTAAAATACAACAACAATGAAACGTTACGAGATAAAATACCTGTTAAAGGAAGATGTGAGCGCCCTGATGGGCACTTCGATATGTGTCAAAGGATGGGTCCGCACGAAGAGAGGCAACAAGAATGTCGCCTTCATTGCCATCAACGATGGTTCGATAATTCACAACATACAGGTTGTGGCCGACCCGACCCAGTTTGAGGAAGAGCTGAAGCGCATCACCACGGGAGCCTGCATAGGAGTCGAAGGCAAGCTGGTGGAGAGCCAGGGAAGCGGTCAGGCGGTGGAGCTGCAAGCCGAGAAGATAGTGGTATACGGCGAAGCCGACCCCAACACCTACCCGTTGCAGAAGAAAGGCCACTCGATGGAGTTCCTGCGTGAGATAGGGCATTTGCGCCTGAGGACTAACACCTTCGGAGCAGTGATGCGTCTGCGTCACAATATGGCTATGGCTATACACACCTTCTTCCACGAGAGGGGGTTCTTCTACTTCCACACTCCGCTCATTACGGCATCCGACTGCGAGGGTGCCGGCGAGATGTTCCATGTGAGCACGCTCGACCCCGAGAACCCGCCGCGCAAGGAAGACGGCACCATCGACTGGGAGCAGGATTTCTTCGGTAAGTTCACAGCCCTTACGGTAAGTGGTCAGCTCGAGGGCGAGCTGGGTGCCACCTCGCTGGGCAAGATATACACCTTCGGCCCCACCTTCAGGGCCGAGAACAGCAACACCCCGCGTCACCTTGCCGAGTTCTGGATGATTGAGCCTGAGATGGCTTTCTATGACCTCGACAGCCTTACCGAGCTGGAGGAAGAGTTTATCAAGTATCTGGTGAAATGGGCACTCGACCATTGTATGGACGACCTTGAGTTCTTGAACAAGATGATAGACCCAGGTCTGATTGAGCGCCTGAAGGGGGTCATCGACACCGACTTCGTACGCCTGCCTTACACAGAGGGTATCAAGATACTGGAGGAAGCGGCAAAGAATGGGGTGAAGTTCGAGTTCCCGGTGAGCTGGGGAGTGGATCTGGCAAGCGAGCATGAGCGCTATCTTGTGGAGAAACACTTCAAGAAGCCGGTGATCATGATCGACTACCCGAAAGAGATAAAAGCTTTCTACATGAAGCAGAACGACGACGGCAAGACGGTACAGGGTACCGACGTTCTCTTCCCGCAGATTGGCGAGATCATCGGAGGATCGGTGAGAGAAGAGAGCTATGACAAGCTGATGAACCGCATCAACGAGCTGAACATCCCGATGAAGGATATGTGGTGGTATCTCGACACCCGCCGCTATGGATCGTGCCCACATGCAGGTTTCGGTCTTGGATTTGAGCGTTTGATGCTTTTCGTCACAGGTATGGCCAACATACGTGACGTGATCCCGTTCCCGAGAACACCGAAGACAGCCGAGTTCTAAGCATCGTTAATCATGACGACAGGCTGGATCATATTGATAGCGATAGTTTCGCTTGCGGCGGGCCTTCTGGCTGGATTGCTTTTTGCCGGTAGGGGAAATGGCAGGATGAAGGCGGAGCTGGATATGCTTAATCGTCAGCTGTCAGACACGAAGCAGGAACACCAGCGCCAGCTGGAGAGCCAGAAGGAGGAATCGGCTCGCAACCTGCAGGTCGTCAAGGACGAAGCCGCCAAAACGTTGCAGGATGCAAAGGACGGAGCCTCCCAGATGCTGCACGATGCGAAAGATGAGGCCGCCAAAATGCTGGCTGACTCGAAAGCCGAATACGACAAACGGCTGGCCGACTACAAGGAAGAGGTGAAGAACCGTCACAACCAGGTGATGGAGGAGACCAAGCAGAGTTACCAGAAACTCATTGACGAACAAGAGCTGCGTCACAATAACGACACCAAAGCTCTCGAAAGCCGCTTTTCCGAGACCATCAAAGCCCTCAAGGAGCAGGTGGAGAACACCACCAACACTATGCTCAAACAGCGGCAAGAGGAGTTCTCGACATCCAGCACAAAGAATATAGACAGCATCGTCAAACCACTTAAGGAGACCATCGACAAGATGAAAGAGGAGATGGCCAAGAACTCCTCAGTGCAGACTTCGATGAGCGCCGAAATCAAGGCTAACATGGAACACATGATACGCCAGAGCATCGATGCGCAGAAGAGTGCAGAGGAGCTGACGCGCGCCTTCAAGCATGAGAGTAAGACCCAGGGAGTGTGGGGCGAGGTGGTGCTCAGCAACCTGTTGAAAAAACAGGGATTAACCGAGGGGAAAGACTTCGAGACTCAGTACACGATGAAGGATGCTGACGGCCGCACCATAGTAAGCGAGGACGGCAACCGTATGATTCCCGATGTGTTGCTGCATCTTGACGATAAGCGCGACGTCATCATCGATTCGAAGGTGTCGATGACAGCGTTTATCAACTACGCCAACGCCGAAGACGAGATAACCAGACGACAGTTTCTCAAAGAGCATATAGGAAGCCTAAGAAAACATGTCGAGGAGTTGTCGGCAAAGAACTACACACAATACCAGATCAATCCGCACCTCGACTTTGTGATAATGTTTGTGCCGCAGGTGCCGGCCCTTTGGGCCGCTATGCAGGAAGAGCCGTCGCTCTGGCAGGATGCCATGCAGAAGAAGGTGTTCATCGCCGACGAGCAGACCCTCTATGCCGCGTTGCGCATCATCCGCATCACCTGGACACATATTGACCAAGAGCAAAACCATAGACGCATCTACGAGCTGGCGCAGGAGATGATAGAGCGTACCGGGAATTTCCTTAGTGAATACGACAACGTAGGACGCAACATAAGGCTGGCACTTGACTCTTTCGACAGCAGCCGGAAGAAGCTCCTGCCCGGTGGTCGCAGTATTGGCACCACAGCCAGTCAAATACTTGCACTCGGCATCGACAACATGAAGGTCAGCAAGGGCAAGAAAGGCACCTCTATCATTCCCAACGACTATGTGGACAGCTCCCTCATACTACCCTCCGACGAATCTTGACGAAGTTTTCATGCGGCGCTGCCTGCAGCTGGCTGCCAACGGATTGGGACGAGTGAGGCCTAACCCGCTGGTGGGTTGTGTTGTGGTGAAGGATGGAGCTGTCGTCAGCGAGGGTTTCCATCAAAAGTATGGGGAGAACCATGCAGAGAGGAACGCTTTGCTGCGCATCGACGATGAGACAGCACGAGGCTCCACGCTTTACGTGAATTTGGAACCTTGCAGCCACTATGGCAAGACACCTCCGTGTGCGGATCTGATTGTACAGAAAGGGGTTGCGAAGGTAGTGTGCTGCAACGATGACCCCAATCCCCAGGTTGCGGGGCGGGGGTTCGCCAAATTGGCTGCGGCGGGCATCGAGGTGGTGAGGCATGTGCTCGAGGAGGAAGGGCGTTACCTGAACCGCAGGTTTTTCACCTTCATGGAGAATGGGAGGCCTTATGTGATACTTAAGTGGGCAGAGTCGGCCGACGGGTATATGGCGCCCGACTACAAACCCTATTGGATAAGCACCCCTGAACAGACGCGACTGTCGCACAAGTGGCGTACGGAGGAGGCTGCAATACTCGTGGGCTCGCAGACCTATATCGACGATCGGCCGAAACTGACGGCGCGCCTATGGGGTGGGAACAACCCGAGGCCTGTGGTGCTGGACAGAAGAGGCCGCTTGGATGATGTGCCCGAAGGATGGCTCCATCTGAGGAGCCGCGATGTGGAGGAGGCGGTGAGAGATATGGCCCGAGAGGGATTGCAGTCGGTGATAGTGGAAGGGGGAAGAAAAATACTTGACGCTTTTATCGAGGCAAACCTCTACGATGAGGTACGGATTGTCAAAGGAGAGCAGAAATACGGCAAGGGATTGGAAGCTCCAACCCTTTCGAAATGAGAGGAGAATTCTAAAAAAATCTAAAAAAACTTCTCCAATCAAAATATTTGTCCTATATTTGCGACTAAATCGTAAACACACATAGACCCTTATTGTGCGTATATGTTGCACTATATGAGAGGGTTGCCTTTAATTAGAGAAAAATTATTTATTCACCAAAAAACAAACACAATGAAAAAACTTGTAATGGTTATGTGTTTCGCGTTATGTGCTTCAATCGCATTCGCGCAAACCAAGCATGCTACACCCCGTGTGGCACGGCTAAATCAAAACATGGTTGCCCAGAAGGCCGACAACGGCATCAAGACAACCAAGAAGGACTACAAGGCATCGATTTTCAGCAGCAAGGCTGCTGGAGATATCATTGCCAGCTGGGACTTCGCAGCAGGAAGTGACAACTACACCACTGGAGTTGTCGGTTCGAACCAGACCATCATGAATCCCGATGGCTCTTCTGTCAACATGATTCAGCACACCCAGACCAACGGTCACGCAGAATGGAATCGTGTAACGCTGGCAGACACCGCCTCCTATCGTACAACTCCTGTTGATGCCGGTGGTTATCCTGCAACCTACGATTGGTTTGAGAACATCAACTACATTGACGCTCAGACTCCGGAGAACGGTTTCATGGTTATGACTATGGCAGACCAGATTGCTGCATGGGGTGGTTCGGGTGTTGTTGGAAATTTCGATGCCTATGTCGCATTGAATGCTGTGAACACAACTGGTATTGGAGCTGTCTTGATGTACTTATATCAGGCTTACCGTTGCTTCAACAGCGACCAGAACTTTATCGACTATAGCACCAATGGCACAACATGGTATCAGTATGAGATTAACGTCCGTGGAGTTGACGTGAGCGGCAACAGCTGGCTGGCTGGTCAAAAGAAAATCATGCTTCCCGCAATTTGCGGTAACCAGGCAAACCTGTACCTGCGCATACGTTGGGCTTGCGACAACAACGGTGGTGGTGCATACGGTTATATCTGGATGTTCGACGATGTGAGCCTTGTTGAGCCCGAAGCTAACGACGTTGACCTGCTCAACTCGCAGTACTACACTGGTCTTTATCACCAGATGCCTCAGAACATGGAAGTGCCTATCACATGGTGGGCTTCTCTCCGCAACATGGGTACCAACAACCAGGCTAACGTAACCATCGCTCTCAATCACCTCACCGCTGACTCGAGCACGATGAGCCAGGTTGCAGCTCTCACCTATGGACCTCTCAACGCTACCATCCAGGTCGATACCGCTATCGACGGACACGGTTATGGCACCGACAATGGTTGGTATGTTCCTGGTAATACCAGCAGAATCAATACCGCTGCCGCTTTGTATCCGACAGCTAACGAAGGCGACCACTTCATCGTTGCCAGCTACGAAGCTACCAACATCCCCATCCAGTATCAAGACACTATCTTCTATCAGGTCAATGCCCTTCAGCCTTCTCCCGATGGCAACGGTCAGGTTGCAGTTTGGGCTATGGATAATGGCGTCCTGACTCCTTATGCTTACGATATCGACGGTATGGTTGAGCAGGATGGTAATTGGTATCTTTCTACCGGTCTTGGCGACCCCAACCCCAGCTACACCAAACCTGGTTACGACCTCTGGAACCGCTTCGTTACCGGTTCAAACGTTCCTGACAACTGGGTTATCCGCGGTATGCAGCTTGTCGCTGCCACCAAATACAGCGCAACCGACCCCAACCAGAACGTGACCATCGCTACTGGTGCTCATATCACCGCTTCTCTCTACAAAGACTCTATCGGTGACCTCTTCAACAAACACGTTGAGACTGGTGCTTTGACCTATGAGACCAAAATTGCCGACTATAACTACTACTACCTCGATGGCACCGAGTTGGGTCGTGTGACTCGCGATGAGAATACCGGTGAATATCCTGCTGGTACTGGTGAGTACATGCTCCCGGGTCAGTACAACGTGATCAACATCATGTTCCCCGAGCAGCCCGAACTTGAGCCCAGAACATCCTATCACCTGGGTTATGAGCTTATCGACGGTTTCTTCGCAGTTGCTGGACAGAGCACCCGCTATGTACACCACTACGATGGTGACCCCGCCGACTCTTTGTACTATGTCTACTTCTCCTCTGACACCCTGAAGGACGGTTCCTCCAATGTTCTGAGAAAATATGGTCGCACCTTCCACCCCGGTCACGAGCAGAACCAGATGCAGTTTGACCCCGACCACGGTCTCATATCAAGAGGTTCTTCCGACCTTCCTCCTATGATCCGTATGCTTGTTGGCCCGAGAGTCACTCTGCCCACCTTCAACGTCAGTGTTGAGTGTGAGGGTTACGAGGATGTCGCCATGAGCGATCTTGAAGGTTCTGGCGTATTCAGAGCCGGTGAAGGTTATGATGTATGCGGACAGACCGTTGAGTTCATCCAGCACAGTAGCGGAAGCTACACCGTTGGTGAGGCTGAGTCTGGCTACAGAGTGTACCAGGTTTGGGTTAACGGCGAGAAAGTATATGAATATAAGAGACTGACTGACGATCCTCGCATCACTCATCGTGAGAGCAGCGGATTAGACCTGGTTTACTTCAGCTTCGAAGACTTCACCGAGGATGCTACCATCAAGTACGTCTTTGGAGAGGAAAGCGCAGTCGAGGTGTACTACACCATCAATGCTGTTCCGAACAACGAGGCTTGGGGTTCCGTTACTGGCGGCGGCGTGTATGCTGATGGAAGCACCATCACCCTTACCGCTACTCCGAAGTCTGGTTACAGATTCGTAAGATGGAACGACAACAGCACTCAGAGATCTCGTATGATCACTGTTTCTTCTGACGCTACCTACACCGCTTACTTCGAGGCTGGTGAGGGCATCAACGATGTTGCTTCTAACGTCTCCATGAGCCTATACCCGAACCCGGCTAACAACAACGTGAAACTCGACATCACCGGTGTTAACGGTAATGTGAACTGCACGATCCTCGACATGAGCGGCCGCGTTGTTTACAGCCAGAGCATCAACGCTGAAGAGGCTACCACCATCAACGTTTCGAACTTCGCTAAGGGTGCTTACTTCGTACGCATCACCAACAACGAGTTCACCAAGGTTGAGAAACTGGTTGTTCGCTAAGCGTTAGCAAACACGAAGGATTGATAAAATCCAAATAAAGAGGCGGGGCGCTCAATCGAGCGCCCCGCCTTTGTTATGATTAAAGGTAACCTTTAATAAATTTTGGACATGAATCTCGCTAATTAGACAAATATATACACGTGCAATTGATTACTACTTTTTATTCGGTTTAGCGTTGTCTATTACCCACTTTGAGTGTCATGCGTTTTATTCGAGAGAAAAACGATGGTTGTCTAGAGGATGTTGCCCAGCTGCTCTTTAATCTTTTCCAGCTCGTCCTTCATCTCTACCACCAGGCGCTGGATGTCGACGTGGTTGGCTTTAGATCCGGTGGTGTTGATTTCGCGTCCCATCTCTTGTGCCACAAAGGCGAGCTTCTTGCCACACACCTCTTCGTCGCGCATGGTGTCGCGGAAGAAGGCTATATGTTTTGCCAGGCGCACCTTCTCCTCGGTGATGTCGAGTTTCTCCAGATAGTAGATAAGCTCCTGCTCGAAACGTACGGGGTCGACCTCTTTGACTGCAAACTCCGAGAAGTAGCGTCTGATACGTTCACGTGCTGTCTCGATACGTTCTTTCTCAAATTGTGGTATGGCGTTAAGACGTTGCTCGATGGCGTCGACATGTTTGACAAAATCCTCTTCCAGGACGGCTCCCTCCTGACTGCGGAATTGTTCCACGTCGCCTACGGCCTCTTTGATGCAAGAGAGGACAATTGTCCACTCGGCGTCGGAGATGTCCTCAGTTGAGCCAGCCGACCAAAGGTCGGGCTGACGCACCAGCGTGGTGATAATGTCGCCCTCGGCGACCGTAACGCCCAGCTCTTTTGTGACAGATGCAAGTTCTGCAAACCGCGATTTCAGCAGGTCTCTATTAAGCTGCGAGTCGGCGGCGGCAGAGAGAGCCTCGCTCAGGATAAAATCGATCTTGCCGCGATTGAGGCCGTTGAGGATAGAACGTATTTCCAAATCATGTGAACGGTAGCGCTGAGGAATCTTCACACTGAGGTCGAGCTGCTTGCTGTTGAGGGTTTTGATTTCAACCGTTACCGTCATGCCTCCGGCCACACATTGCCGTTTGGCGAATCCTGTCATTGATTTCATATCATTAGTATTATGTTGTTATCTTTTGATTATTTCCCCGAGATGATTTTTTTCATGCTTTCGGTCGCGTAGGTCTTATATTCCCCGTTCTCGTCATAGATGAAGTATACGGATGTTATTTCGTGGTGAGCGTCGAGGAACCGTAGAGCCCCCTCGAGTCCCATCACCATAAAGGCTGTGGCAAGTGCGTCGGCGCGCCAAGAGGTGCTGTCTATCACCGAGACGCTAAGAAGGGAATGTCTCACCGGGAATCCGGTTGCAGGGTCAATGGTGTGGGAATATCTGACGCCGTCGCGCTCATAGTATTTGCGATAGTTTCCGGAGGTGACGAGTGCGGCATCCTTAAGTGGTACTGCTTCCATCACTTCGGGCATGCTGTAGCGGTTGTCGGCCGGTTTCTCTATCCCCACCACCCAAGGTGCGCCACCTTTCTTACAGCCTTTGGCTATGACCTCACCACCTATATCTATAAGGTAGTTCTCTATGCCGAGATCGGAGAGATAGTCGGCGAGGAGGTCGACCGAATAGCCTTGAGCTATGGCGTTGAAGTCTATCTCGGTATTAGGGTTCTCCCGTACGAAAAGCATGGAATCCGCACCAATACGACGCAGTCCTATGGGGGCGTGACAGATACGGAGCATGCTGTCCACTTCAGCCGAATCCGGGTAGCATTTATTTTTCGCCCCGAAACCCCAAGCGTTAACCAATGAGCCCACGCGACAGTCAAAAGCACCATCGGTGAAGCGGTTCATCTGGATGGATTTTTCAAGAATGTCGGCGGTGATGTCAAATAGCAGAGAATCCTCTCCCCGGTTGATTCGGTTGAGGTTGGAGTTCTCCACCCAGAGAGAGACGGCCTGGTCGAACGCCTGCAGGATAGAGTCGATCTGAGGTTGCAGCGAGCGGTGTTGAGGGTCGTAGTATTGGATAGAGTAGTAGGTACCCTGCGCCTGCCCTTCCAGCTTGAAAAACTCATTGTTTCGGCCACACGAGCAGCAGAGTATCATAAACAGTAGCGGGGAGGCAAGAAAGAACAATCTTTTCATGGGGTAGAACTGAAAAAAAGCGTCCGGCACACTGCTACGTTTACCGAACGCTTTTTGGGGGTTAGTCAGTGTTTTGTTTTATTTCTTCACTGCCACTTTTTGGTTGACAACGGAGCCGTCAGACATCCTCATGGAGAGCATGTAGATGCCGTTGTTATAATGAGCGAGGTTGAGCGAGATCTGCTCGCCTTCCACGTTCAGAGCTTCGATTTTCTGTCCAGCCATATTGTAAACCACCACCGACTCGACAGCCTTGGGGCTTACGATGTTGAGCACCGAAGAGGTCGGGTTGGGGTAGAGCTGGATGTCGTTCTCAGATGCCTCGTTGATGCCGGTCACGTAGGGGCTCACCATAACGGTCACGTAAGCGGTACGGGAGCAGTTGTGGTCGGCCGACGTTGCGGTGAGAGCCACATCGGTATTCTCTTGCAGGTTGGAGAGGGTTATTGAAGGATCGGTAGATGTCTGTCCGTCGTAACTCCAGGTTAAGGTAGCGTCATCGTGGTCACACTCACCGCTGAGGGTGGTGCTTCCGCCAGGCAGGAGGTCGAGTTCGCCGTAGATGTGGACGGTGAGGTCCTCGTATACGGTGAGGAAGAGGGCTACGCTGCTGTCGCATCCTTCAGTCGATTTTCCGACCTTGATGGAATCCTCTTCGCTTTTGGTATATAGGGTGCCCAGGAACTCGAAAGGTCCGCACGAGGTGGTGTCGATACGAGAGTATTTGGCATCGTGGATAATCATGTGGATGTTCAGCAGGTTGTCGACACACTGACCACCTGTGGTTACCGTTGAGATTCTGGAAGTGTCGATGGTGACGCGGGTGGTAATACGGTTGCTACCGCTACCGAACGCAACCCATCCGCAGCCCGATACTGTGGTGTCCGAGGTGGTGCCCTGAGTCGGGGTGATGATATGGAGGTTCAGGGTGTGCAGCTGGGCGCATGTACCCGAGGTGGGGTTGGCGTGTACGGTGTCGACACAGAGGGTGTCGGCGGTGAAGGTCTTGCCGCGCCAAGTGTACTTCTTGCAGACGGTGGTGTCGTAAGCAAAACGGCCAGTGTCCTCAATAGTGAGGGTCAGCGTCACGGTGCTGTCGCAGCCAAAGCGGTCAGCGAAGGTGTGAGTGGCTACCGTCGACTCCATGTAGGTGGAGTCTGCCCATACGTACTTACATCCTGCAGATACCGAAGCGGTGTAGCTGCCGCCATGATGGATTTCCAGATCGAGCACATAGAGCGTGTCGTTGCTTATCATGAAAACAACTGTGTCGCTGGTGTAGGTCTCGCCATTCATCCAGGTGTAGCTCTCACAAGCTATTTCGGTGATAACCTCGTGGTTAGCGGTTTTTGTCTGCGCTCCGGCAATCGCTGGGAACAGGAATGCCATCAATGACAAAACGAATAGTACTTTTTTCATATTATAAAACTTTTTTTGTTCGGATGAGTGTTATACTTCTGTTTCTCAGCACCGTACACATATTTAGGCAATCGGTGACAGTACTGCATCAACGTGCAAAGATAGTAATTTTTTTTATATAAAGAACATTATTGTGTTAATATACTCTATTTTATTTATCTCAGTTTCAGTTCCACCACATTTTCAACATGTTGGGTATGTGGGAACATATCCACAGGTTGAATGCGGCCCACCTTGTACATTTCGGACATCAGCTGTATGTCGCGTGCCTGCGTTGCAGGATTGCAGCTTACGTATACTATCTTGCGTGGAGCCACCGTGAGAAGCTGCTTTACCACCCTTTCGTGCATGCCGGCACGCGGCGGGTCGGTTATCACCACATCCGGTCGTCCGTGTTCGCTCACAAACTCGTCGGTGAGGATCTCTGCCATATCGCCTGCGTAGAATTCGGTATTGCCGAGATCGTTGAGTACGGCGTTGATCTTGGCGTCGTCTATAGCTTCCTTCACATATTCGATGCCGACCACACGATGACACATCCTTGCAACAAACTGTGCGATGGTGCCCGTGCCCGTATACAGGTCGTAGACGGTGTCGTCGGCTTGCAGCTCGGCAAACTCCGCAACAAACGAATACAGGCGTTGCGCCTGCGGAGAGTTCGTCTGGTAGAACGACTTGGGGTTGATGCGGAAGCGCAGCGACCCTTTGCCGTCGTAGGCGGTCATCTGCTCTTCGATAAAGGGCTCGCCGCTGTAAAGGTGGGTCTCCAGATCTGAGTAGGAGTCGTTGAATTTCGTGTTTATGATATAATGAAGTGAAGCTATCTGTGGGAATTCCGCATGTAGGGCCTCGAGCAAGGGTTTCAGCTCTGCGTTGTCCGGCTCCGCCACAATGAGGATCACCATCCAGTCGCCCCGAGAGTTGTTGCGCACCACGAGGTTGCGCAGAAATCCGTTGTGGTTGCGTATGTCGTAGTAGGAGAGGTCGTGCTTCTTCGCGTAATCCCTGACGAAAAGCCGTATGTTATTCGAGAGATCCTCCTGCAGCAGGCAAGTGTCTATGTTCAGCACCTTGTCGAAAAGGCCGGGGATGTGGAACCCCAAAGCTCCGCAGTCGCCGTCGGGCGAGTCGGGGGTTTCGCGCCAAGCTCTCGTCGAGAAGGTGTATTCGAGCTTGTTCCTATAGTGTAATATCTTGTCCGAACCGCAGATGGGGCGCATTGTGTCGCAGGCGACTCCTCCGATGCGTTCGAGGGTGTCGCGCACTTGGCGTTGTTTGGCTTCGAGCTGCACGCGATAGTCGAGCATCTGCCATTTACATCCGCCGCAGACGCCGAAATGGGGGCATTTCACGGGCACGCGCAAGTCCGAATATTCCTTTATTGCCACCGCCTTGCCCTCGCAGAAGGACTTCTTGCATTTCAGCAGCTTCAGGTCGACTATGTCGCCTGGCGCCACAAACGGTACGAAGACGACCTTGCCGTCTATATGGGTCAGCGCCTTCCCTTCGGCTGCCACCTCTTCAATACGTACATTCTCCACTATCGGCTGTTCTTTGCGTTTTCTGCTCATAGGTGTTGGATTTGTTATAAGAATAAAAAAAGAGGCGTTGTACCACAAAGCCTCCAATTTTTCATACCTGCCGGACAGATAAAATCGACATACCGGTTCAGGTGGCTCGAACACAGATTATCTCTCGTCGGAAACAGAGAGTTTTTTTCTGCCTTTTCTACGGCGAGCGGCCAAAACTTTCCTGCCGTTGGCGGTGGACATTCTCTGACGAAATCCGTGCTTATTAGCTCTTTTTCTGCGTGATGGTTGGAATGTTCTTTTCATTTTCTCTTCGATTTTGGAAATGCAAAAGTACAAAAAAAATATTTATCAACAAGAAAAAATTAAAATCGCTCCTTTTATTTTCTTTTTTCGGCCGCTTTTTTCATTCTTTTTTGAAGCCTTAAGTCGCTGGTTGTTAGTGGAGAAATGGTGCGTGGCAAGATTTCTTTTTTCTGCTTCATTTTTCTTAGCGTCTTATAATTGTTGAAAAATATGTATTTTTGCAAACCATTATCGAGGTAATACCTTGTATTTACAACAACCGATATTGCAAATGGACATAAAATCATTCAATACGCTTGTCGACAATCCGCTGCTGTTCTCTTTCCAGGACAAGGTGCTAGTACAGGAAGAGTGTGTGAAGACCCCCTATAGCGCGGTCTTGCGGCTTCTCGACACCCTTGGAAGCAAGGCCTGCAAGATTGCCGCCGACAAGCTCTACAATCCGCAGATGACCTCGCTATTCCTGCCCACGACCAGCACTCTGGCAGGATTCCTCGAGCGTGTTCAGCTCAAGGAGGTGCTCGCCTCCCGCGTCGAGCCCAAGCCGACGGCTCCGTTGCATCAGGCTAAGGCGACCCCCACTCCCTCGGAGTCGGACATCCTCAAAGAGATCAACGACTATCAGGAGATATCCTTCAAGACCGCTCCCAAGAGCGTCATCCTTGACAAATTTCTTGAGACAGCCGCCTATCATGATGTCGACGACGCCCCCATCGACCCCGTCGCCGTCAGCGAGTCGGGCAAAAAAAGTCTTCAACCCGACAATTCGTTAATAACTGAAACTCTGGCACTTATTCTTGAGCAGCAAGGCAAATACGAGAAAGCCATCGAGGTCTACGAAAAATTATCGGCTCTCAATCCCGAAAAAAGTGCTACCTTTGCAGCCCGTATCGAAGAAATAAAAACGAAAATAAATAATTAAAAAAGTTATGTATCAGTTTATTGTAGTACTTATACTTGTTGTGTGCGTGCTCCTCGCTGCCGTCATTCTTGTGCAGAACTCCAAAGGTGGCGGATTGGCAGCCAACTTCTCGGCTCCTACCGAGATCATGGGTGTGCGCAAGACCACCGACTTCCTCGAAAAAGCCACTTGGGGATTGGCTATCGCCCTCGTTGTCCTCAGCCTTTTGGCCACTATGGTTATCCCGCGTACCCATACCGACAACACCAACGACAAAGAGCAGACAGAACAGACCGAGCAGACACCCTCGGCCACCGAAACTGCCAACAACTAAGCTCCCCTTTTGTGGGATCACTTCAAAGGCATGCGCTATACGCTAGCGGTGCCTTTGTTTTTTTCCCGACCTTATGACCGACGAAGAGAGACAACGCGTAAAAGACTTCATCCTGCTCAACCTGGGGCATACCGCCACCGCCGACCAGAGCAAGGCGTGCTCCCAGCTGGTCAGCTTCCTCTACGACGACGCCCCCAACGCCGCCTTCCTCCTGCGCGGCTATGCCGGCACGGGCAAGACCTCCCTCGTGAGCGCCCTCATCCGCTCGGCTGCCGCCATGCAGCTCAAGACCGTCCTCCTCGCCCCCACAGGTCGCGCAGCCAAGGTCCTCTCCAACTACTCCCGCCGCAAGGCCTTCACCATACACAAGTACATCTACGTCACCACCACTGATGCCGGCGGATCGGTACACCTCTCCCGTCGGCCCAACAAGCATAAATACACCCTCTTCATCGTCGACGAGGCTTCGATGATAGGCCTCACCCCGCAGGGCTTTTCCGCTTTCGGGTCGAACAGCCTCCTCGACGACCTGAGCGAGTTTGTCGCCTCGGGCGACCATTGCCGGCTCCTTTTCGTGGGCGACAGCGCCCAGCTCCCTCCCATAGGCGAAGCCGAGAGCCCGGCGCTGGACAGCCGTTTCCTCACCTCCGCACTCGGCTTGAAGGTCTACGAGGCCGAACTCTGCGAGGTGGTCAGGCAGAAGAACGAGTCACGCATCCTCGAGAACGCCACGATAATACGTCAGATGATCGACAGCCTCCCCGACGACGATCCGCCCATGCTCCCCTTTTTCGACAGCGCCTTGCAAGGCGACCTCCAGCGTCTCGCCGGCGGCGAACTCGAAGAGGTGCTCAACCGCGAGTATTCCGACCGCTCCGAGGAGGATGTCGTCCTGATATGCCGCACCAACAAGCGGGCCAACCTCTTCAACCAATCCATCCGCAACCGCGTCCTCTTCCGCGAGGGGGAGATCAACGCCGGCGACTATCTCATGGTGGTCAAGAACAACTACCATTGGCTCGAGGTCGACTCCGACATCGGCTTCATTGCCAACGGCGACATCGTTGAAGTCCTCTCCGTGCGCCATCACGAGGAACTCTATGGCTTCCATTTCGTCGAAGCCTCCCTCCGTTTTGTCGACTATCCCGATGCGCCCACCCTCGACTGCAAGATCATCCTCGAGACCCTCCACTCCGAGAGTCCCAACCTCACCTCCGAGGAGTCGCGCATGCTCTATAACGCCATTGCTGAGGACTATGCCGACCTCTCCCGAGCCGACCGCAACCGAGCCGTGCGAGAGAACCCCTACTACAACGCCCTGCAGGTCAAGTTTGCCTACGCCCTCACCTGCCACAAGACCCAAGGCGGCCAGTGGGATACGGTGATAGTCGAGCAAGGATATGTCACCGACGAGATGCTCAACAAAGAGTACCTCCGCTGGCTCTACACCGCCCTCACCCGCGCCACCAGGAAAGTCTACCTGCTCAACTTCGAAGAGAAATACTTCGAGGAAGAATGAGGAATGGTGCGTGCCCGCACAGGGCGATATTGGGAATGCGTTAATGCTTGAGTGAGTTTAGGGTGTAGGGGTGTATAGGTGTAGGGGTGTAAATGCGTTAATGCTTGAATGGGAGGCTGAGCTTTTGTGTCTGATATCACACCATCCCCGCCAACAGCGCAACAATCCGTTCACGAGATGTGTTGTCTGTCATCAGGGCAAACAATTCATCATCCAACACGGCGTATTCGTAGTCGCTTCGCAATGCCGCTACCGACCAAGAAGCCCGCTGGCGCCAATTCGCCGACTTCTTCAAAGTCCAGAATGGTTCCCCGGAAAGATGATAGAACGGGTTGGCAATATTGCATTTAAACGGATAGGTCTTCTTTTCGCCTCCAAACAATTCCTCCGCCACGTGGTCGTGAGGCATCTCCTCGTAGCTGTCGACATACTCCTTCCAAAGCGTTTTGAATTTTTCTTCCAAATCCGCATTCAAGAGAACATTGTTCTCCGTGATTTTCCCATCCTCCACCAGTTCGCATATTGCCATCAGCAGCACCAGCTTATGAGGAGCCCGATAGCCCTTCACGACGGCTCGGTTCATATCCGACAGCAACTCGGCATAATGCTCGAAGGTGGTTTCTGCAGCCATATCCTCAAATCAGATGCGTCACCTTGATTTTCTTCCAGCTGGGGCCTAATCCCAGTTCCGCAAGCGAGCTGTCTCGGGTGATAAGTTCGCCTTTCTGCAATCCGGTAATGGCCTGTTTCAAATCCTGCAACTGGCTTCCGCTCACTCCAAAGAGATCTTTCAGCACCCCGTCGTTCTGCTGTTGCTGTTTCATGATGAGCGGGTACTGCGCATTGGCGTAGAAGTCGATGCTCTTGCTCTTGAAATCCTCCATATTCTGCGTAGCCAGGATGATACTCATACCCTTATTGCGTCCCACAGCGATGAGGTTCTGAAGAGGTTTATTTTCAAAACCGAGCATATAGTGCGCCTCATCGATGATGGTGAAGTGGCGTATCTCCACCCGCTCGTCATTCATTGCCTGTTTGGGTAGCTGCTCGTAGATGTTGTTCAACTTCGAGATGACGAAATAGACGATGGCTTTCGCTATGATGCCATTCTTTTCGAACTTTCCAAGGTTGATGATATTGCAGGTGTGCACCAAGTCAATCTTGTCTTCGTCGGAGAAGATATTGTTGTTCACCAGCTGGTTGAGTACCGACTTCACGCTGTCCATATCGCCTTGTTTCTTCTCAGGCAGCAGTCGGTTGTAATGCTCGTATATCATCTTGAAGTTGACGGGCTTCATCTGGTTGGCCTTGTAGGCGTTCACGATGGCTTCGCTGAGTCGGTTGTCCATATTGGCGCTGATTTTTGCCCCTGTGCTGATGGCCAGCAACGCTGTCGCCATCGTGGTGGAGTAAAGGTTCAGCTCGTTAACAGGCTTGCCTGTAAAGTCTTTGAAGGGCGTAAACGGCAACGGACGCTCCATGGGGTTGAGGATGGCTGTGCTGTCGGTATCGAAGAGAGAGAGCCAGGCGGCATTGGCGGGGTCGGAGAACTCGCCCTTATAGTCGAAGAGCAGGAAGTTGACCGGATAGTGAGTGTCGCTCGATGCGGAGCGCATCTGCTGCAGTAACACCGCCAGCAGGTTGCTCTTGCCGCTGCCTGTGGTACCGGCCACCAGTATCTGGGTGTTCGCGATTGCGCGGCTATTGATGTCAAGTGTGGCAGGCATATCGTCGCCGTAACTGCCGATGCAAAGGTTCAGTACGGGAATGTCACTTGTGCTTGCCCCTCCACGCAGCGGCGAGAAGCGCAGCCAGTCGTCGATACCTCCTTCTTTCATTAGCAAGTCTCGTCCTCGAAGAATCTCGTGACCGATTACACGACTTACGAAATTGGATGTCCCCCATTCGGCATCCACATCGTGATAGCGCATCTTCAACAAAGCCTCTATCACTTGACCAATCTTCTGTTTCGTAAAGAAGGTAGTTGGATATGGCGTTCCCGACGATTGAAGGGGAATCTGCTCTATCTCTTTGGCGGTACGTGGTGTTTTGTCCGATAATCCAGCCAGCAAACACATTCGCATCACCACACTCTGTGAGAGAACCACAGGCCTTTCGTCGTTGGTATAAGCATGAAGGTTGATACGCTGCTCCAAAGCGAGCTTCAGGTCAGCCGTCATCTCACTCATGTCTTTTATCGATGTAATCGAGTTGTCGATTACCAAATTATCTACTGTCATATCTCTCAATCGTTAGTGGTGATACCGAAATAGTCATTTGTAATATTGGTGCATTGCGCCTCTTTGTCGCGATGCAGGGTGTAGGTCTTTGCCACGAAGGGGGCAATCTTTTTGAAGTCTCGCTCGGTGGTGATTTCCGTATCGGTGCTGAGCAGGATGGTTTGGTGCGCTAAATCGGGGAAGTAGTGCTCCAGTATCACCTCGCGGCTCTCTTTGTCGAGCACACCCATCACGGTGTCTATCATCACGGGTGGGTTGTAGTCGCCCAGCTCGTAGAGCACCTTCAGCAACACCTGCATCACCGTCTGCTTGGCTCCGGCATTCAGCTGGCTGAGGTATATCTCGTTGCCGTTCTGGTGATAGATCTTGAAGGTCATCTCATCACCGTTTTCTGCCGTGAGGTCCACTCTTCCGATTACTCCGGCATACACCACCAGGTTCAAGTTCAGCTGCTCTTTCATCATCTGCTCGATATTTTTGCGCTTCGAGGCCAGCAGTTTTGTCGCAAGGGTCTTGAAGAATCCTGGAAGCTTGCACAGCATGTCATACTGTGGATCGGGTATCTGTGGAATGTCGTAGTCGAAGGTGGCTATACGGTCGGCAAGACGTCTTATTTCGTTTTCTGTTTCCTTTATCTTGCTGTTCAGCTCAACCATCCGTTTCTCGTTGTCCTCGTAGATGGTGATGAGGTTATAGTCAAGCCCGCTCAGCTCTCGTTCATAGTTCTTTAATTGCTCTCGTTTGTTCGGCAGTTCGGCTACATCGATGTCGATGTTCTCGCGCTTGTTGTCCAGTTGCAGGAATTGGTTGACGTAGGCGTCGCTTATAAGTTTATCCAACACCTCCACATTGGTGTCGTTCAAATAGGGATATTTCTCGGCCAGCATATCGCCGTGCTTGCGTCCTTTCTGCATATGGCGCACCACGTCATCCACTTTCACTCCCGCCAGTTCTTTGTATTTCTTTGCCAGATAATCCAAGATGTCGTTAGTGATTCTGGCTAACTGCTCGTCGCTGATTTCCTCGCCTCGTTCTTCTGCCAGCCGTTTGCGCTCGCTCACTATCATCTCCACCTCGGGACGTATGCGGTGGGCCAATGCCGGGAAGAGCACGTTCAGTTCCAGGTCTTTGACCACCTTATCCACGCTTTCGCGATAGTCGGTCGCCCTGTTCTCCACCTGCTTGATGATTTCCTTCTGCTTGTTGATGCGGTCGCGCGTCACGCTGTCGGCGCTGCGCCCCTGCTTCATCTGCTCATAGTGTTCGCGGTTGTTGCTCGAATATTCCAGCGCCTTCTCGTAGTCTTCCCTCAATTGCTTCAGCTCTGCCTCTTTGCCTTGCTTCTGGTGTCCCAACTGCTCATACTCCTGGCGTTGCTTTTCGTTTTCCAGCTTTGCTGCTTTTTTTTCAGCCAGCAATGCTTCCGATGCCTCATGCAGCTGGTTGTATTTGTTAAATCCCATCACCGAGTTGATGTTCTTCATGATGAGCTTGCTTATCTGCTCTTCTTTCACCAGCTCACTGGTCTTCATGGCGTCAAACAGGAAGTAGTTGCTCAGCTCCGACGGCAGGTTGGCGGCTATTATTTTGTTCACCACCTCTTCGTGCTGCGATCTCTGCGATGCCGGGGTGCTGATGCCGTAGGTATAGCGGTTGCCGTTCATGTTGAGATCCACGCTCCAGCGCACTTTTCCTTCAATCAGCTGGTAAGTGCGTTTCAGCTTGTATGGTGTCTCGTTGCCCAGCACCAGCCCGCTGAACGAAATCTCCAGCACTATGCTTTTGTTCTCTGTTCCCTGTTCGAGCTTCATTCCGGCGTTGAAGTATTCGTCAAACTGGCGGGCGGTCTTTATCTCCAACCCATACAGCGCATGGTAGATGGCGTCAAAGAGCGTTGTCTTGCCGCATCCGTTGCCGCCGCCTATCAGGATAATGGGGCGATCTTCGTCGGCCGTCAGGTCGAGGTCGAGCCTTCGGTATGTCTTGTAGTTCTCGGCGTATATGCGTGTTATCTTCATGCTTTCACCTCCTTCAACGCTTTGTTCAATATTTTGCGCAGCTTTTTCTCGTCAATCGCCTCCTCGTTGCGCGCTTCGTTGTAGGGTTTCAGGATATACTCTTTCATCCATTCGGCATCGATGTCGGCATCGCGGCTTGCCGCCTCGATGATGTTCATGTCCTCCTGCCTGATGCCATAGTGCAGGAATGTGCGGTCTAATCCTTTTTTCATCTCTTTTATATTTCCGTAACTGTAGAACGCCAGGTTCTCCAATGCTCGTTTTCCTTTGTCTTTCATAACATAGCCAGGTCAAGCCGACTCCAGCCGTCGATGCCTTTATCGTCAGCAATAATGCCTTCAGGGTAATACCAGTTCTCGTTATCAGGCTTCAATATGCCTCCTTTCATGTGATCGCCTTTGGTGTTATGCTCTTCGATATACTCCCATAAAGCGTTGTTCTTCTCAACAACATCCACATCACTACCCTCTGTTTTAGTGTCGAAAAGGAGGATGGTGCCATTCTTCAGTCGAACGATGAAATCGACGTAGAACAACGACTTCTCGCCTTGCGAGTTTTCATAGGGGATGCTGTAGTGCTGCTTGCCTTCGTCGCCATTCTTGTACCACCAGTCGATATAGGCTTTGTTCGACTCCAGATAGTCGGAAAAAAGGCGTTCGGGCGAAGAGACATTTCTCAGCTCTATAAACGGCAGCAATGCGTGATCTTCCACTTTCTCCCTCACCTGGTGGGTGCTCTCCTTGTAGAGCCTCTCGGCCGGCACCTCCCAGGTGTATTGCTCAAACGAGCGTTCTTTGACTGTCCGGCGGCGTTCAGCCAGTTTCTTCTCGTACATTTTAAGCGCACGTGTGACGATGTCCGAGAATTTCGGCCTGTTGGCATGATAGAGGATTACCTTCATGGCCTCGATTTCAAACAGCTCGAAGAGATCTTCCATCGCTTGCAGCAGGTATCCGGCAAGCACGTCGGTACTGTGCGCCTTCTCGAAACCACTCAGCAGCCCTCGGCAATAGTCTATATAGATGCGACGCACTTCGCCCGCACTTCTGGCAAATTCATGCCTTTTCTTCTCCACATCGATGATGCCCAGCTCATTCTGGAAGACGATGTTTTCGGGCACTTCCACTCCAAGTCGGGTGACATCGAATTTTATCATCCCTTCCACCGTGCGGCGGTTGCGAGCGCACACATTCTCTGCGGGGTCGAAGTCGGGCTCTTCATCGTCGTCGAAGCTCAGTTTGTACTGCTGCCACTTCACCAGCCAATGGCGGCTGAAGCAGTCGATAAGCACCTGCTTGAAGTCGGGCCCCAGACGGTTACGGTCGCTGCTCTTATAGACGCTGTAGTACGACTGCAAAGCCACATTCTGCAGGTTCTCCCTGCGGATGGCCTGCAAGGCGTCTTTGTTCAGGTAGTCCATATCCTCGGCCACTATCTGTATCTTGTCCTTGCTGATGTCGGTATACACATAGCCCACATTCAGCAGGTCGTTCTTGTAGAACTTCTGTTCGGGCATTCTCAGGATGCGACCCACCGTCTGTATGGTGAATTCGTTGCTCTGCATCTTGCGGAAGATGAGCAGCACGGCGGCTCTCGGGCAGTCCCATCCCAACGCAATGGCCTGCTTGAACAGCAGCACCTCCGTCATATTGTCCGCCTCCTCCAATCCCTCGAGGTTTTCCTTTTCACCCGACAGCCAAATGGCCAGTTTCTTGTTCTCTGTCGTGATGTCCTTGATGGCCCTCAGGTAGGTCTTCACTTGGTCGGCAATGGCGGCATCCTCCGAGGTCATGCTTTCGCTGGTATCGTTGGGCAGCTGGATTAGCAGCAGTGGGTTGATGTTTGTCCCCTCCTGCTTATAGGCTTCGGCCAACTGCTGGAGCTTCTTCAGCGCGCATTCAATCAGGTGGATATTCAGCTCGTGCTCGTCGTTGTAGCCTTTGGTGATGTCGGGATTCAGCACCACCTGCTTCTTGATCATCTCTTCCCTGATAACCTCTTCTCGACTGATAGGAACGATATGGTCGGAATTAGTCTTGGGCGTTGCCGAGATACGTATCTCCACTTTGGGATTGATGCGTTGCAGTACTTTGGCGCTCTTGTCGGCCGACTTCGACCAGAACAGATGCTCTTCGTCGATAACGACAATGATAGGCAACCCGTGCTCTTCCTGTGTCCTGCGGGTGATCTCGTAGAGCGAGGCATTCTGCTCCGAGTCGCGAACCATAACGTTCTTCTCCTTGTTGATGCTCTCCCAGTTCACAAACAGTATCTCACCGGGCTTTATGGTGCCATCGCTCTGATCCAGGTCGTCATACATTACGGGCTTCAGCAGATGCGTCTCCGTGAAGTAGTTCTTCATCTTGAAGTAGCTCTGCTGGTGCAGCTTGTTGGGCGCTATCCAGATGAAGGCCACTTGCTGATAGGGGCTGTCGCCTCTGCTCTGCAACTCTTCGGTCAGGTCGGCCAACATCTGCGAGGCCATTACCGTCTTGCCTGCTCCCGTGGGCGCCTTGAAGATGATAGTTTTTCTATCTCCTGTCTGTCGCAGCAGCTCGATGGTCTCGTCCACCAGCTTGCGGACGGCCTTCTGTTGGAAAATTAGGTCTTTCATTGTTCATCTCCTTCCTCTTGTCCGGCAAACAAGTCTTTGGGAAATATCGTTTCCGTTTTTTCTTCTTCGAATAGTTTCTCTTTGCGTTTGGGCAACACCTTTTGATAGGCATCGTAGATGGCGGCAGGCAGGGCCACCATCTCCACCTTATCCTCCACCTCGTAGAAATTGTCGGTAAAGGCATAGCGGCCAGGCGAGAAGACATATATCTTCAGCCGCATCGTGCCGAAGTCCAATGTCTTGATTTCTTCGGCTATCTCGTCCACCAATTCTTCGCGATAGATAATCATCATGTGCTTTTTGCCGTTGTTGAAATATCGTGCCAGTTGTGGCTTCAACTTGAAACGCCCAAAGGTCTTCTGCTCCTCGTAGAGGTCTTCCTTGATGCAGAGCAGGTCGGTAGCCGCTGCCACCAATGCCCGCATATTCTTCTGTGTCCGTTCGCGAGGTATAAAGTCGGTCTTATAGTAGCGCAAGGTATTCGCTTTTAGACCCAGATTCCTTCCATATCCGTTTATAACATTCCAACATCTCGGATATGTTTTCTCTTCACATATTTGATTCTCATTGTTTGTAGCAATTATAAATTTCCTACTTCCTTCATCTTTAGAATTCAATGACATCGTTGCATGTCCTGTTGAACCTGAACCTGCAAAAAAATCAAGAACAGTAATATCATTTCGTGGAATCATACCGATAGCCCGTTCTATTAAAGAGATTGGTTTTTTCCCTGCAGGAAACGCCACTCCCCCTTCTTTCGAAACAGCAGACCAACTTAAATCTGCCCATAACGTTCCTATCTTCTCTCGTTTAAAAACCTCACCATTCCTAATTGTGCAAGTGTTCTTCAAATAACTGACAAGTCTTTTAGTTGTTCCGATAAATCCAACTTCTGTTACCTTTCCTTTGTTTCTTCCACTTACTGGAACATATTCTGCGATATATAATCCATCACCACTTACTGCATCCGCAACCCTCTGCCTAATTGATGTTTGAGCATTTTCCGTTGTGAAGATTCTATCAATATACTCATTGTAAATATTTTCTTCTGTCTTACCCAATCTTGTTGCTAATGAAGAAACACTCTCAATACGATAATTTGACACCTCGTATATTTTTATTTCTTCGCCATTTCCTGCTTGAGTTGATGTTACGTAATGTTTTTGACCGAAATCGGTCATTACGTTTGTGTAAGACCATGTTATTCCTTGTTCTTGCTTTTCTTGTATCAACTCAAATAATGGCGTTTCCGCTATGGGGAACACAAGATCTATAGAGTCAATATCTTTTGCATAAATCAGTAGGTATTCTATGTTTTTCTTTAGTTTTTTGTCTTCACCTCCACCCGATGCACCAGAAGAGGATTTTGCTTTTATTGAGACACAATTGATAAAGTTCCGACTAACAAATATTTCATCGCAAAGTAATTTCAAATTTGCCTGTTCATTATCATCAATTGATATAAAGATAATCCCTTTTTCCGACAACAACCTCTTGGCAACCTTCAAACGTTTGCTCATAAAAGAGAGCCATTTGCTGTGACGATAAGAATCTTCTTTATCTACATAAGGTACCTGCCGATATTCATCTTCAAAATCGTCATAATAAGCAAAATCCTTGTTGCCAGTGTTGTACGGCGGATCGATATAGATGACATCAATCTTTCCCTCGTGGGTATAGCAGAGGGCGGTAAGTGCTTCCAAGTTGTCGCCCTCTATCAGAATATGGTTGGGAGCATCAGGCTCGCTGCTCGGTATCGCTTTGTCCTTCACCTCGCGAAGCACAGGCAGCTCCTCGCGCAGCCGCTCCTCCACATCCTCTGGCTTGTCCTCCCACACCAACCCATACTTCTTGTGCTGGCGCAGAAGACCGATAAGGTTGCTCCGCTCGTCGTTGGTCAGCCCCTCCAAGGTCTGCAACTTGCTGATAAGTTCACTCTTGTCTATATGTCCGCTCATGGCCGCAATGTCATCCATTTCGATGTCCGCAAGCCTCCGACGGAACGTTAAATCCAACAATAAGAAAGGCATGAGACTTATGTGCTCATGTCCGTTTTGATAGAGGTTTTGGCGAACCTTGAAGGAACGGAATAAAAACCGTAAGGCTTTTTCCATGGAACAAATCTCACGCCTGAAGGTATGCTGATGAGAATAGCATACACAACAAGCGAAAGCAATATGCTCCGTCCTCCTTCATGAAAAATTGCCAAATTTCTATCAAAGGACAGTTATTGCAATGCTTTTCTTGCTTAAGCTTACATCACTCGCGTAAGCAGATGCAAAGATACGAACATTTTCCGTATTGGCGAAATAGCTCTTTATTGTGCACTCACGCAAGGTTTTATATATCCATAAGTCGTTCCCAACCGACCTCCGTTTGGGGCTTGTTGCAGAAGAAGCCCCGTCTTCCAGAAGGAGCATGTTTATAACTTGGCTCCCATGTGCCGCGAATTCTTCGTACTTTTGCAAAAGTACATGCAAAACAACGGGTTATGGTAATAATTGAAAAATCAGAGGCATCCGATATCTATGTTTTCCACAAAGGAGGTGAGAACGAAATAAGACTCGAATGGAAATCAAAAGATGATGGCATGGCCAGACAGAACCCTCCTTTTATGCTGGAAGGGGATATTCTGTCGTATGTCAAAGATATTGAGGATATTTTGACTATCACAAAGAGTGATGATTTGAATATTGTTGAGAAGCGCTACCGGGGTCTTAACAATGTGCTTGCAAGGATGGTTGAAGAGAACGAAGGATATGTTTGGGATGTGGAAGTAATGCTCAGCGAGGATCATGATAGTGTCAATTATGAGTTGGGCAGGTTGCTAGGTGAGGGAGGGATAGACTCGCCGTGCAGTAAGTCTCTGGAAACGGTTCTGCCTCCGATAAGAAATCTGGTGGACACACAATGGGGTTATGTTCTTGTTTATGGCGATGTTTTTCATGTGGATGATTGGTGGCTGAAGAATGGAAAGTTGGGGTTGTATCCGGGCATGGCGGTTTTATACGAATTATGGAGGCTCCTTAACGAAGAGGTTGAGAAAAAATATAATATATTTGAAAGTATGGGACATAAGGTGGAGGATGTTATTCCTGCACATGTAAGCTACAGAATGAGGAAAAGACTGGAAAGAGGTGAGGCAATAATGCAGTCAGAATATAATCATCCTGTATATACGGTAACAGGAATAAGATACCACATGGGAGACAACTTGTCCGAAGAAGAGAAGACGAAGGCAGCAGAACATTTTTTGGCTGGGTTGAAAATGGGGCAAAAGGTTGTACTCGTAGCCGAGCCCGACAATCCATGCGATAAAAAAGCAATAGCAGCTTATATTGATTATAAGCGTATTGGCTATATCGCCAGAGAGAACACAGACGAGGTATCGACATTACTTGATAGTGATGGTCAATGTGACGGGGTAGTAGAGCGAGCCGATAATCATGTCACATTGTTTATTTCAATTCCCGGAGCCCCAACTGAAAATATTCCCCAAAAGATACGCCCACGTCAATTGCCCGAAAGTCCACTTGGGGAAGGTGTTCGTATGCCTTTTACTAATGATGAAAACAAGCTTCAGTTGATTGCCAACCGATTGATTAAAATGGAAGTAAACAAACAGAATTTGAGCGAAATAATCAGCATGTCTGGTATCTATATTAATTACAGAAAACTGTCTGTATGTTATGAGGATACTCTTTGGAGAGACAAAATCTCAAAGATGTTGTATAGAATCCTGTATGGGGGTCGACTTCCTTTCCCTTTGCTCTCCGAAGGGAAGGATAGGAAAATGGCAGAACTTATATATGAATTGGTGCACAGAGCCATTGGTGACATGCGTAGCCAAAAAGAGCATTGGCCAGAACGCGTGTTTGTGGAGCACCTCGAAAGATTACGCAACGACGAGAGTGTCAACAAGTACCTATACAAGAAATTCTGCGATACGTTTCTTGACGGGAAGGATTTCGCTGAAGCCGACAAGTCATTGGTTGCCTCTGAACACAAACGTTTATGTGACTGGTTGAAAAGACTGAAATGGAGCGAACTGAGAAATACTCAGGATTTGAACTCAATGGGTTCGAAGGTGCACAATCTTGGCCTCTCACGACAAGAGTTATACGACCTATATAGTGTCTTGCTGCTGATAGAGCGGTTGGAGACGGTAATGGATGCTGACATTGCGCCCCAAGCTAAATGTCCATCTGGCGACAACGAGGGGAAGCCATCACGTCAGATTGAGCAGTCAATATTACCCTTCACCTCACGATATGACGGAAAGAAACTTCTTACCGCCTATAATCGGCTGAAGGACAATTACGTTACCTGCACGGAGGAGACTTGGCTCTATCTGTGGGGGGTACATGTGCATCCTGTGAAGAGGACGACGATAGATAGACCTAAGGAACCTGCCGAGTGGAGCGCTATGAGGGGTAAGAAGTCGGCGCTTATGGAGATGGTTCGCGCGCTGGTGGCTAACGACTGCGGGGAGATACTGAAAAAGACCGCTAATTGGTTCGTGTTCAGCGACGGTACAGTACCCGACCCGGAGCTGTTGAAGTCGTATGGCTTGAAAGGAGAGTCAAAAAAGAAGTTTCTGCAACTGGTGATAGTACGCTAACAAGACTACCTTACATATAAGAAAAGACTACCTTTTTAGGTGGTCTTTTTTTTATTTTGTTCTGTTTGGTCGCATTATGCGGCACTACCGAAGTTGAGGTAGTGTCGGTAGCGTTTTTTTGTGTCGGGAAAATGTCGGTCTTTTGCCTCCGAATTCGAATTCACGAGGTAATCAAATCATTTATTCAACAAAATTTCCACACCATGAAATCATATCTTAAAATCGGCGAATACGGGACAATCGATAAAAAGC
The DNA here is from genome assembly GCA_902774845.1 of uncultured Bacteroidota bacterium. Lineage (GTDB taxonomy): Bacteria > Bacteroidota > Bacteroidia > Bacteroidales > P3 > Colimorpha. The sequence goes on along the minus strand of CACYJU010000013.1, from coordinate 3,288 downwards.
AGTTCCGCTGTGTGCCTGACAAGCACAGCCAGATGAAACGCTGCATCCTCTGCGACCTGCGCGAGTATGGCATCTGCGACGTCATGCAATGCCAACCCGACGAACGCAATGACCGCAGGGCGGTCATCTTCCTCCAGGTTCGCCCCGACAGAAAAATCAAAATCAATCGCTAATTAAATTCATTTATTCACACGAGTTGTAAGGCAGAGTGACGGAAGAGTACCAGGTTTAAATTGTCGACAGCTAACCACCCGCTCCTCCCGAAAACTCCCTTAAACAACTTCTAACATGAAAAATTCAAAAAAAGTCTTTATCGACAACATCAAAATCGAAACACAAACAATGTACAGACAAAACGGAATCATCAACATCTATCCCTGCATCTTCGAGGAGAACCCCCACATGGTGGCTCACGGCGACCGCGCCAGCCAGAAAGGGCGCATGGTGACTCAGGACGACGGCTCATCATGCTTCCGCCCCTACGCACAGGACAGCGGCAGCCGCTACAACACCCTCTTCTTGACGGCTCACGGCTCGGTGAAGGAGACTCAGCACGACGTCATCTTCCAGCTCCGCTTCCCTAAGCGCATCGACAAAGGCCTCTTAGAGAAAATACTGCACGAGGAACAAGAGGAACAGCTGACCTTCGTCAAAACCCGTGGTTCCGAAACCAAATGGACCTCGTAGAGAAGAAGAAGTTTTTAGTTAACAAATGACCAAATCCGACAGACGACAGTTACGACAGTTAAAAAATGGACGACAACTATCCCTTTATATATTATATAACTAATTAATAATTAATAATATATATAAGATATAAGAAAACTGAGACCCCTCAAAAAACAACTGTCGGAACTGTCGTCTGTCGTAAAATTAAATTCAAATTTCACCTAAAAAGCAATAACACAATGAAATACGATATCACAAAGAAGTCGGCTCCCGCTATGCCGACACTCGGAAAAGGGACAGAATGTGTCCGTTTACTGCTCTCGCAGACCTCCAAAGACATGCATGAACCCCTCGTTCCTATGCTTTTCCCCATCCTTGGAGCACATATCAGCGGTTCTGAATTTCAGTACCCGGACCTCAGTTGGAAGGAGCCTTGTGGCCAAATGGCCAACCTCGTGGCCGAATCGGGAGGCAACAAGGGCCAATTATCCACTCTCGTCGAGGCCATCTGCCGCGACTTCCGCAAACACGACGAGGAGGAGCTGAAAAAGCTGGTCGAATGGCAGAAGCAGATGAAGACCAAGTCGGCCAACAAGGAGAAACCTGCCCGTCCCGACGTGGCCTTCTGGTTCCCACCATCGGACGTCACATCGGCGGCATTCCTCCAGAACGCTATGGCTTGCGAGTCTTTGGGCGCACGCACGCAATACCTTAATATGCCTGAGGTGGAGATGGCCGACCGCATGTGTGGTGGCCACAAGCAGATAAGCCAGATGCTGCGCAACATCTATGACCGCCAGCGTGCCGGTGCTCTCCGCGCTACCGCCGACGGCATCACGGGCAATCCCGTACTCCGTGCCAACCTCACCATCTCCAGCACTCCCTTCGCCACTCGTCGCTTCTACAAGAACGACCTCTTCAACGGCACCTTCGGCCGCATGGTCTTCTCCTACAAGCCTCGCACCAGCCGCGACGGACGCATACCTCGTCAGGGAAAGTACTCCGACGAGTTCTATAAGAAGCTGGACGAATATCTGGTGAAACTCGACATCTGCAAGGGCCGCCACATCATCGCTCCGCTCAACAAGCTGACCGACACGCTGGCCGCAGATATGGCGACTTTGGCCGACCTCACCGACGACGACGTGCTGTGGGATGCCTCCAAACGCTCGCTTGTATCTGCCTGGAAGGCCGGCTGCATCCTCTGGGTGCTCAACGGCCAGACATGGACGCGCGCTATGGCTGAACTCGTCGAATGGCTCGTCTATCGTGACATCTGGAGCAAGATGCAGATCTTCGCTGACTTGCTAAGCAAAGATGCCGAATCAGTAAGCGAGGCTCAACGCAGCGGCCCGAAGAATATGCTTGAAAGCCTGCCCGACACTTTCAACATTGCTCAGCTCGAAGCACTCCGCGTCGAACTTGGCAAGGACAAGAATGGTACAAAAGACCAACTATACCATTGGGGAGTCAGAGGCTTCATCACCCACGACCCGGCCACGGGCCTCTACACCAAAACCGACGAATACCTGAAAGGAGATGACAATGGAAAAGTTTGAACTGCAACAGCTGCGCGACCTCCCTATCGAGGAGGTCGCCTCGCGGCTGGGTCTTGAGGTGACCCACCACAAGGCGCTCTGCCCCTTCCACGACGATCACCACGCCAGCCTCTCCTTCCACACCCGCCGCAACACCTTCCGCTGCTTCGTCTGCGACGCCAAAGGCGGCACCATCGACCTCGTCATGCAATACCTCCACAAAGACTTCAAAGAGGCCTGCCAATGGCTCTCCAACGGCACCATCGAACCTCAGCGACCCCATTCCACTCCCCTCTCTAACCAGAGAGGGGCTGGGGGAGAGTCTTCCTTCGATGCTACGAAGTACGCCCACTATTTCGCCCATCCCTACCTCAGCCAAGCCGCACGCCGTTTCCTCTTCGACGAGCGGAGGCTTGACCCTCGTGTGGTCAGCTGGTGCCGCCTCACATCATGGCGCGACCGAAACGGCATCGACTGGCTCCAGATACCCTACTACGACCAAGAAGGCCACCTGATAGGCATCCAAAATAGGAACCTGTCTAACCAAAACGAAAATGGGGCGCCAAGGTTTAGGTTTCCCAAAGGGTCGGAGTGCGGCATCTACAATCTGCCGATTCTAAACCGTCTGAAGCCTGGCGAAGCGCTCTACATCACCGAAGGCGCCTCCGACTGCTGGGCGATGCTCTCCTCCGGCCACAAGGCCATTGCCATCCCCTCCGCCACGTTGCTCTCGAAGAAAGACCAAGACCAACTGTTTTCGTTATCGTTTTCGTTAACCTACCACATGTACCCCGACCAAGACGAGCCAGGCGAGCGCCTCTTCCTCCACTTGCAAAAGATCCTACCCAACCTCCAGCACCACCAGCTACCCCAAGGCTGCAAAGACTATAGTGACTTTTACCTCCAAACCAAATCTTTAACCTTTAACCCTCCAACACTAACACATTAACGAATTAACACATTCACCTATGGAACCTTTTGTCATTCGCGCATACAGCAAGAAAGAGCTGGCTCTGATGTACTTCCCCGACAGCACGCCAGAGACGGCAGTCAAGCACCTGATGGCACTCATCCGCCGCAA
>CACYJU010000012.1 GCA_902774845.1 uncultured Bacteroidota bacterium | reverse complement strand
CATGTTGCCTGTTTGTAATTGTGAAACAGCTCGACCAGCTTGTTCTCCTTTAATAATAACCGTATCCCCATTCGGATCAACCAGCTTCATCGGGTTCCATGCACAATAGTTGTATGGACTCAATGAGGGATATTTTCAGCCATCGGGTCAACACTCAACCACAAACTCAAGTCTGAATTATAGTACCGTGCTCCGAAGTAATGGTAGCCTGTTTCAGAGTCTTTCTCTTTGCCCGAGGATAGCGATGTGAAAAATGCCCCGAAAAAGTGCCACCTAATTGGGTGAATATTATGTGCTAATTCTTTCAATATTGTAGTCTAATCCAACTTTGTCTTTTAGCATAATCTTCAATAAAAAGCAGGGTAATCTCTTGTCATATGTGGAGTTTGTGTGTATTTGATTAAAAATAAAATGATAACAATTACAAGCACAATAATAAATATTTTCCGCCCTAAGGTTAACTCGGACCATTTTTTCAGGTCATCTTCTCCATTTTTCACGGGTTTCATCTTTTCTCCCCTATATTTAATTGGTCTCTTTTTTCTCTTCTTTCCCATGATTTTCTCAGTTGTCAGATCGTTGTATTGAAGTTATTGGGCGAGTTGTTTGTTCTGTAACTTTAAATTTGGCTCTGTTTTTACGAGTTTGATCCATAACTCGCGACATTGGAGATTTCCCGAGCTTGGTCATCGCCTCTAGTCCTTCATAATCTAACGAGGACCCTCCATTAGGAAGAGCGATTGTATGCTCTTCCTGTATCTTATTGGATGCAGCAGCCCATGTTGCTTGAGCCTCATCAAACTTTTCTTGAACTAAGGGATCATCAAATTGTATATAACTAGATGTGGATGCATTGTATTCAATGTCTGTATATGTTCGAGTCTCTGTTTTGACAATGGAATATTCTTTGTTCTTCACAATAGTACTAATATGCTCCATTTCATTGTCAATCAATTTTGCCACTTGCCCCACCCACATTTCACCATATCTTTCGTTGTATTGTGAAACTATTCCATTCAACTTCTGTTGCTTTAAAAGTGTGGGAGTTGGTGCATGAGATATGTTCGAACGGCCAGTACGGCTATAACTAGTGACGGTATGGTTTGATGAACGATACACAGTTCGTTGGGAGTGCGAATGCACATATCTCTGTGGTCTATTGGCCGTCGCATAGCGTGGGGTCGGCCGTACCTGCTCTCCATCCGGATCCACCAACTTCATCGGATTCCAGGCGCAATAGTTGTAGGGAGACAGACTGGGATACTTGTCACACATTGGGTCTACACTCAACCATAGACTCAGGTCGGAATTGTAATATCTCGCACCGAAGTAATGGTATCCAGTCTCGGGGTCTTTCTCCTTGCCGGAGAAAGAACAGTGAGTATTATGTGCTGACATTGTTGTGGTCATCGGAAGAGTTGATGGATTAGCACTACTAAAAAAGTTGTATATTTTTCTAAAAACAAGCAATATTTGAAGAGACGTTTTCTATACGATGGCATATTACTTCGGTCAGTGCAAATGTACAAATAAAATCCAATCGGCGAAAAAAAAGTAATTTTGGAGCTGCATTAAAAACACACAAAAACGCTCCATCATGAAACTAACAGTCAATTCAAATTTCCCGTTCCGTATCAGCGCAATAAACTATGCCTCAGACGGAAACGTCACGCTCACCATCGAATCCGAGTCTACCACGACCGAATCCCAGTACCGCTATGAAGCCGACTTCGGGATGCAGCAGGCGGAAGAACATGTGCCGATAAGCCTTGCGCAATACACAAGCGACTTCACCGAATCGCACACAGTCAAAGAGAAAACCAAGATCTCATACCGCCTGATGCTGAAGCATCTGCGAGACTACGGCGACATCGACCTCGAGCACATCACCACCGCCTCATAAGAATTCTGTATGTCAGAATTTTCGACAAACTGTCGTTGAGGGCAAACGACATGATACACAGGGTCATAATCCTAATATAACAATTACTGATGAATATGGTTCACTTTTATTATCTTAAGAAGTTTAGTAACTTTGCAGCCAAATCAAACATTCATAGCAAATGAACTTTGAATCTTTAGTAGGACATATCAATCAAGTGCAAGATGTGCTGCAGGCACAAGCTGCCCATGCTATAAATCTAGCACTTACGGCCCGCAACTGGCTTGTGGGATACTATATCGTGGAGTTTGAACAGAATGGAGAGGATCGTGCCAAATATGGGGAGAATTTGCTCAACCGACTCTCTAAAGACATCAATCGTAAGGGTTTTGAGCCGCGTAGTTTGCGAGTGTACCGACGTTTCTATCTTGTCTATCCTCAATTGGGTACCGAGATAGGCTCTTACCTTCAGAAGAATAATTTACTGACATCAAACCTTGGTGTTACGTCAATATGGCAAGCAGCGCCTGCCATATTACAAATATCAGAAAATCAAACAAAAGGAATTTGGCAAGCAGCGCCTGCCAAATTGGAAGAGTGGGCAACTCCTGCCGACAGGCTCTTCCATCGCATGAATTATACATGCCTGGCATATCTGACAAGTATTGAGGACCCGCTGAAGCGTGCTTTTTACGAGCAGGAGACCATTCGAGGATGCTGGACAAGCAGGGAACTCGATCGGCAGGTGTCATCACAATACTATGAGCGTATGGGCCTCTCGAAAGATAAGCGGGCTCTCCAGCGGTTTGCCTCCAAAGATGCGCAGCAGCTATCGCCTCGCGAAGTCATTCACAACCCTGTGACACTCGAATTTCTGGAGTTGCCATCGGATAATGTCTATACCGAGAGCAAGCTGGAAACCACCATCCTCAACCACCTTCAGATGGTGCTCATGGAGATGGGTCGCGGCTTCTGCTTCGAGGCACGGCAGAAAAGAGTCCTTATTGATAGAGACTATTTCAAGGCTGACCTGATATTCTATCATCGCATCTTGAAATGCCATGTGATTATCGACCTCAAGATTGACCGCTTCCGTCACGAATATGCCTCGCAGCTTAACTGCTATATGAACTACTACAAACACGAGGTTATGCAGGCCGACGACAATCCGCCCATCGGTTTGCTGCTCTGCACAGAATATGGCGAGACCACCGTGCAGTATGCCACCGAAGGCCTCTCGCAAAATCTTTTCGTCAGCAAATATCGACTTCAACTACCATCTGAAGAGGAAATGAGGCAGTATCTATTGGAAAGTGCTTCCGAGGCAGATTGGAATGAATATAAGAAGGAAACAGAGGGCATTAAGGGTGAGTGATTATAGTTGTACAAGATAGCATAACCCCATGCCCACACCCCAAATAAAATACCACCCCGATCACTTAGGCAGCGCCAGCTGGATAACAAACTTTATTGGTTCGGCGATTCAGAACATCGCATACCTACCATACGGAGAAACCAGAGTAAACCAGCACCCAGCAACCTATAATGAGAGGTATACTTTCTCCGGCAAGGAGAAAGACCCAGAGACGGGATACCACTACTTCGGTGCGAGATATTACAATTCTGACCTGAGTTTATGGTTGAGTGTGGACCCGATGGCGGATAAGTATCCAAATCTTTCACCCTACAACTACTGTGCATGGAATCCGATGAAGTTGGTTGACCCGGATGGGGATAGCATCATACTAAGCGGGTCTCAAAAATCCATAGAATCTGCTATTAACCAAATGAATAAGCAGTCAAAAAATCTTAATTTTTCAATAGGAGACAATGGACGAGTTAAGTGTGATGGACGAGCAATGTCAGCAAAAGAACGATATATGAAAAAAATATGCAATGATGATAAAATAAACGTTTCGTTGTCGTGTATGGACCATGATAGAATAAGTCAAATCTATGATGTTAGTAATGGTGGTGGTTCTTTTTTAGGAAATTCGCTAAGTGAGGACAAAACAACTGTTGATTGTTTCCAAGCAGTAAATGTTAACATACTTGATAAATATAGTAATCTAACCAATTCTCCAGGCAGCCTTATTTGGCATGAAATTGCAGAGGCTTACGAGGGAGGACGGTTAGCACTTGCTACAGGCTTCTCTTCTCCAAACTCTTTATCAGTAGGAAGCTTTTATGATCAAGCACATTGGAATGCAGGGAAATTTTTCCCAGGATCAATTATAAAGGTTATATCAAATGCTCCTACTTCCATTGATTTGCCTTCATTAGATTGTTCTAAACCTTTTGTGAATTCTAAAAATATAAAATACTATCCGATTATTCGATATGAGTTACACAGAGCGAAACCATTGGATCCGATATATCGTTGAAATTGTCCTATGGGCAGTTTTAATTCTTTCGTTTTCATCTATATTGTATTCCTGTTCCGAGAATGGTCTAAAAATCTCTTCTTCGGAAAGGCATTTTCAAAAACGTAATCATTTTTTTATTCGTGTACAGGAAATGACTGATGAAATGGACGTGAACATAAGAAAAGGTATAATCACTGCCAAAGTAATAGAGGATACCGTCGAAGTATTGAAAATATATGAGCATTCAAAACTGTATGTTATTTTACTATCTGACTCAAAGCATTTTTTGCGTCAGGTGATTTCCCTAAAAAAAGACATGCAAACGACAGGGGAAAAAATTATTGTGGGAGGAAAATACTACATGCATTTGGTACCGCAATATCGTGAAGATGTAATTTCTAGAGAAATCATTTCACCACTAAAATTTGATAAATGGATTGTATATGTGCAATGTATAGGAGGACCTAATGTATACGTATCTGAGGAATTGACAGGGCTTTTTTACAGCCATACCCCAGAAACAAATTGAGAAACCAACTAATTACGAAAGCCCGTCGATAATTAAACCGTAAATCTGGTTCAACCGTATAAGCAAAATATACATAGTCAATCAATTGAATACTACAACTGCTTTTCTCCACGACTTCCAAAAACCGGATTTGCATTTACATTCTACATTCTACACTCGGCCCATCCAGATTTCACTCAAAGTTCAGGTAAAGTAATGGCAAAGTACACCCAAAGTAGTGCTTTGTCAATTTTTACTGTCAACCAAATCCAGCCGCAACGGCAACTGACTGACAACCTGGATTACTTGTTAATTTTCAAGCTGCACTAAATCAATATATTATCAGTGTCGCTTCGACTTAGCTTCGATCGAGCTTCGATATAGGTTCGAATAAGCTTCGAGTCAGCACCCACCTCGCTTTGACCTCGCCAGCACCATACCAGCCCCTCGGCACGGGTCGTATTGGAAGATGGAAGAAGTCAGAGGTCAGAAGGAATAGGTCGGATGTGATAATGTGTGAATTTGTGAATGTGTTAATGTGTTAGTGGGGGGAAGAAGGGATGATGTAAGAGGGAGGAAGGAAGATGTAAGAAGTCAGAGGTCAGAAGGAAGAGGTGTTAATGAGTGAATGCTTGAATGCGTTAGTGGGGGGAAGAAGGGATGATGTAAGAGGGAAGAGGTAAGAAGTTAAAAGTTAATAGATAATAGATGAGCTACTAACGATAACCTTAACGGTGGCTTCGCTGGATTCTTGGATTTACGGATCCACGGAATTACAGAAGATGTTAGATGGGGAATCATTAAGTGGAACTACCATTTTAGAAATGGCGAAAAGATGAATGTTGTCTGACTTAACGGCATGTGACCGTTAAGACGATAATCAATATGACTCCTCCAGCCAACGGGAAAAGAACACATCATTGAGGCTGTAAATGGGCTTACCGTCAGTTATGTTCTCATCCAAGATGTTCTTGTCAATCAGAGAATCGACAATGCGGCTCACTGACGAGGGGTTGCCTAGATGATATTTGTGCAGGAACTGGCGTGAGGTCACCTGCGAGACTTCGCCTTCTTTCGCCACAGCGATGAGAAAGTCCCATTGTCCGGCAGTTAGCAACTGTTTGTATTGGCCAAATATGACGGCGTCGGACTGAAGTATCTGTGCTGCTGCCTGGTTCACAAGGCTTACATCGATTTTCGGGCTTCCCATGTTGAACACCGTATGGCAGAGCCGTTGTGTGAAATAGGTGTGAGTCCGTGTCCAGTCGAGGATTCGCTCGATGGCATCAGCGTCAATTTTTATGCCGGCCGAGAGAAAGTGCCTTTCAATAAAATCGGCATAGACATCATGGTCGAGTTTCTGTAGCGTCAGGAATTCAGTGCTGCGGTAGAAGGGGTTGCGTTCCCCACTGAAGATGTCAAGCATCATGTGCCGTTTGCTTCCGCAGAAAAGGAAGGTGACATTGTTGAGTTTCTGTATGATGGTGCGCAGCAGGGCTTCGACATTTTTTTCAGGGTATTCACGTATCTGCTGGAACTCGTCGATGGCGAGCAGTATCTTCTCGTCTTGACCGTCAAGGAATGTGAGCAATCCCTTCAGCGTTTGGACTTTTTCTTCCTCGTTTTGAAGTGTGAACTGTATCTGTGGTGCGAAAGTGAGTGGGTCGTAGCTTATGATGGGACGCAGATTCTTGATGAACTTCGAGAATTTCTTGCCTATGTTGCTCTTTTCAGGGATTGCGGACATGATAGACTCCGACAGAACTTTCACAAAATCCTCCAGCGTGCGTGTTGCAAAGATGTCGGCGTAGACTGGAATGACTGGCAGTTTCTGCGTCTTTATCTCGTCAAACAGCCGATGGATGAGTCCTGTTTTTCCGATGCGACGCTGGGCTATAAGGGTGGTGTCGGAATGTGAAATACTGTTCTTGACTAGTGTTTCCAGTTCTTTTTGACGGTCGCAGAATAAATCTTTGGATTTATATGCTCTGAAAATGAAAGGATTATCCATGATTTGATATTTTGCTTACACTGCAAATATACGAAAATATTAAATTTCGCAAAATGTGTAACGCAAAATGTGAAATCAGTCAATGATCAGCTCTTCCAGCTTCACCTTGGGGACATAGTGGACTCCTTCTTTCCGGTAGTAGGCGTGGCTCTCGTCGGCTGAGATGGGTGTGAGCTCTATCCGCTCGGCGCCCTTGCCTATGGCTATGATGGCGATGGCGGGGTAGGGGAGTGCCAGCTCTTTCTCTATATTTTCGTGGTTGAAGGCTCCTATGATGATTCCGTTCAGCCCCATCTCCACGGCTTTCAGCAGCATGCTCTGCGCCGCGATGCCGAGGTCGATGTCTATCAGCTTGTTCTCTGGCTTGGCGCTGCACACTACGATGAACGCCTCTGGCTCGGTGCCGGCCAGCGGTAGATGCAGCTCGGGCAAGGCGGCTCCCATACGTATATTCCTCAGTACCGTGTCGGCACCGCTGTCGTGGGTCACCAGCTTGAATCGTAACAGCTGCTGGTTGCAGGCCGACGGCAGCTTGGTGTTCACCGCCACTATGCGTTCCAACTCTGCACGGCTCACCTTGTAGCTTTTGTTGTATCCGCGGTGGCTGCGGTTCTTGCGCAGCAGCTCGTCCAGCGTGTGCCCCACCTGCTTCACCTTGGTGCGGCCTTTGCCAAAGACCTCTTCGTAACGTTTCTCTAGATAGTTGTCGGCCATGTTAAAGTTGAAAATTGAAAGTTGAAAATTGAAAGTTTTTTTTTTGAAATGGGTCTACGTATGCCGATTACTGACTACTGATCAGGGATCACTGATTACTGACCACTGACCACTAAAAAACAGACCTACTTGCTTCAGTGTCGGCTCTGCCAGGCTTCTGGTTATACGTATCCTTATCCGCTGGCTTTCGGTGACAGGAACTGGTACTATGCGTTTATATCCAATCGTCGTCTCATGTGCAATCTCGTGCCAGTTGCCTTCGGCATCCTCTGCCTCGATGGTGAACTCCGCCACGCGCTGTCCTAACCGTATCTCTTCCTGCAGAAGTATCAGGTTGAACGTCCTCTTCTCGGGCAGTTCGATGGTCACCACTCCGTTCAGGCGGCCGTGCTCCGCTACCCAGCAGGTGCTTTCGTCGCCATCAAGAGCTTTGGATATGTCATACTTGCGTGCCCAGCGGCTGTCGGCTTTTGCTTTCGCCCCTCGGCTGAGGTCGTTTCCGAACATCTCCTTTAGGGCTGTGCTGAACTCCACGAGCCTCGTCGAGTCTTCGGCGGCAATCAGGCCACGTGTGTCGGGAGGTACGTTCAAAAGCAGCAGCGCATTGCGTCCCACGCTCTTGAGGTAAATATCCACCAGCTCGGCCACGCTCTTCGGATGTTCCGACTCTTTGTAGAACCAGCCGGGACGTATCGACACGTCGGCTTCGCCCGGAATCCAGTGGCTTCCGCCTTCGATGCCTTCGTTCAGCACCTTCTCTCCGGGTCCTCTGCCAGGCTCATAGCCGTAGGGGTTCAGCGTGCTCCAGCAGGTGCGACCAGCTTCGCCTCGCTCGTTGCCTATCCAGCGGCATCCGGGACCGACGTCGCTGAACACCACCGCCTGAGGCTGGAGGCTGCTCACCGTGCTGTTGAAGAGGGTCCAGTCGTATTCTTGTCTGCGGCCGTTAGGTCCTTCGCCGTTGGCGCCGTCGAACCACTGCTCGAAGACCTCACCGTAGTCACCCAGCACCTCCTGCAGCGTACGTGCGAAGGTCTGGTTGTATTCGGGTGTGCCGTAGGTCGGGGCGTTCCTGTCCCACGGCGACACATAGACGCCGAACTTCAGTCCTCCCTCGCGGCAGGCTTCGGACAGCTCACGCAGCACGTCGCCGCTGCCACGTTGCCAGCGGCTCTCCCGCACTGTGTGGTCGCTCTCATGGCTCGGCCAAAGGCAGAAGCCGTCGTGATGCTTGGCGGTGATGATGATGCCTTTCATGCCAGCCTCCTTGGCGACAGAGACCCACTGGCGGCAGTCCAACTCGGTGGGGTAGAAGAGGTCTTCGTCCTCACCCCCGTTGCCCCACTCTTCGCCGGTGAAGGTGTTCGGTCCGAAGTGGCAGAACATGTTCATCTCCATCTTCTGCCATTCGATCTGAGCCTCTGTGGGCACAGCTCCGAAGGGCTGAGGATCCTCCCTCTGGCAGGCGGAGAATAGCGCCACGGTGAGCAGCAGGATGGATGTCAGTTGGAGGTACTTCATACGGTGCCTTTCTTTGACGATAGCGCCCTCTGCGATGCTTTCTCTTCGAAGCGGCTGCGGGTCACGATGAAACGTTCATGCATGCCGTCACCTATCTCGCCGGCATCGTCGTAGGCTCTCACATGGAAGCGCAGTCTCCTGCCGTCGACCTCTACCAGCTCGCTCTCGCAGGTGACGGTCATCCCGACGGCTGTCGCTGCCGTGTGCTTTATCTCTAGAAGGTATGCCTACGGTGCACTCGTCATTACCCAGCTGCGGGGCTACGCTCTCGCTGCAGGTCCGCTCCATCAGAGCCACCATCATGGGGGTGGCGAACACCTTCACCAGCCCGCTTCCGATCTTGTCTGCCGTAAGCTCCTCGGTGACTACCTCGGTGCATTTCCATTTCAGTCCTGATTCTATCATAGATGTATGTTTACGTTAATTGTTTTACGATGCAAAAGTATTCACTATAGTAATGACCCTACGAAATGTTAAATTAGGCGGAATCAGTGTTAAATTTTCCTTTTTTTTCGTTTTGGTTAAGTTTTTATGACTTTACTACGACTTTACTACGACTTTACTATAGCGTAACGGAGACGTAACAGAGACGTGAAGTCAACGTAAAGTCAAGATAAACCTAAGATAAACTTGGGATAAACCCAAGACTCTCTTTCCTACTCCACCACCATCTCTATCGGATAATGATCTGAGATATAGGGTACACCGTAGTCTCCGTCGAGGGTGCGGAAATTTTTGACTTTCAGGTTTCTGATGAAGAAATGGTCTATCACCGATCCTGGGTCTTTGCCGTAGGCGTTGTAGGTGATGCGGCTGTCGGTATGCTTCCGTGGTGCCACCTCTCTTGCGGCTTGCATGTGTTCGTTATAGAGGTGAGAGAAGATAGGGTCGGCTATGGTGGAGTTCATATCACCTCCCAAGACTATGGGGAGGTCTGCCTCGAGGCTTTTTATTATCGAGGCGAGCATCTTGGAAGACTCTTCGCGGGCGGTCTTGCCTACGTGGTCGAGGTGGGTGTTCATATAGATGAACTCTTTACCGGTAGCCTTGACTTTGAATCGGGCTATGGTGACCGTGCGGAAGCAGGCAGCATCCCATCCCTTGCTTGGTGTAGTGGGCGTTGTGCTCAACCATCGGGTCTCTTTGGAAACCAACTCTACAATGTCGGTATTATAGTATATGGCCATGAACTCGCCAGCTTCCTTGCCGTCGTCCCTGCCGACACCCACACGATGGTAGGAGGGGATTGCGCTGTCGAGATACTGCAGCTGGTCAATCAAAGCCTCCTGGAGACCTATTGCCACCGGCCTTTCCTGCTCTATCATCTTCGCTACCGCTGCCTTGCGGTAGGGCCATCCGTTAGCTCCGTCGATATTGTTCCAGGAGTTGTAGCGGATGTTGAACGAGATGATCTTAAGGCTTTGGGCTTCTGCCATGCTGCAGCAGAGAAGCAGGGCGACAAGTGCCGCAATACGTAATAGATGTTTCATATCAATAGTCCCACATGTCTATGCTCATGTCGAGCAGTTTGTTTTCGATATCTTCAGCTTCTATGATGGCGTCGATGCCGGTGAGATAGCTGCCTATGGTGCGGTTGTAGCGGTTCGACTCGCGTGTGATGAACGAGTTGAACTTGCGTTGCTTGAAGATGGAAAGCCACGAGGGCAGGTTGGCGATATTGTCCTCAACATAGGCTTCGTGGCGGGCCAGCACATTGCGCACGCGGCGTGAGAGCATAGGTATCCAGAACAGCTCAACGGTACCGATATACTCACGCTCACCGTCCCTCTCCTTGAAGAGGTCTTTCACCATGGTCATGCCCAGTATGCGCACCTCCTGCTCGGTTATCTGCTTGCTGATGAACCAGGCTTCCTTTAGCCTGTATTGGTAAATCTCTTCTGAGTTGAACTCCTTGGGTACCAGTATGGTCTCGTATTCGTACTCTTCGTTCTCGTCTATAATCTCCAGCACGATGGTGTCGGCTCGTGTATAGCGTTCGACGAAGACATCATTCTCGATGGGTATCTTGAACTCGTCGTCCTCGTAGATGGTTATCTCGTTGTTCTTGACCGCATCCCAAAGCACATAAGCCAGGTTCTTGCGTCCCATAGATCCTTCTGGTTCGACGGGGAAATAGAAGAGCTGGTTGAACTTCTCACGGAGGTCGATAGTGCGCCAGATGCGGTATTCCCACACCACATCACTCTCCCGAACATGCTGCAGTTCATCTGCCTGCTGCCCTTCGATGAGCATCTTCCGGGTGTAGTAGTTTCCGTAGACATCTTGTCCTCCTTGCGCATACAAACTGCTAGCCGTCATAAGCATAACGGCTAAAAACAATGGTATTCTGCAAGAGGATTTCATGTCGCTGAAAAAAACAAAGAGTTAAGAATCGCTGAGCAATCCTTAACTCTTATCGTGTGGTCACGACCTTGTCGGAAGTTTAGTATTCCCACATATCAGACTCGATATCGCCCAGCTTGGTCTCGATCTCTTGAGACTCGATGATGGCATCGGTGCCAGTCAGATAGGACTCAATCTTACGGTTGAAACGATTCGATTCGCGGGTAATATAACTGTCGAAGTAACGGTCGATGAAGATGTCGTCATATGAACGCTCGGCTGCGATGTTGTGCTCGTCGTAGGCGTTGACCTTCACAAGGGCATTGCGTACGCGCATGTCATTCATAGGTACCCAGAACATGTCGATGGAGTTGCACTCGCGACCATCCTCACGCTCTTTGCACTGCTGATAGACCAAAGCCAAAGCCACGATGCGCACTTTCTGACGGGTGTCTTGTTTCTCAATGTACCAGAACTCTTTCAGTTTGAAGGCGAAAATGTCGGCGGCATCGAGCTTGGTCTCAAACTTCTGCCAGGTACCTTCGGTTTCGTCACCCCATTCATCGAGTTCACCAGGTACATACACCGAGTCAGTGCGGTTGAGCAGCTGCGACACGGCCTCCCAGTCTCTCGGGATCTTCAGTTCATCGTCTTCGTAGACTTCAAACTGTCCAGCCTCAAGAGCCTTGATGATGGTGTTGGCCAGATTCTGGCGACCCTGTACGTCCTTCTCGGGATCGGTGGGGAAGTAGAAGAATTGGTTGAATTTCTCGCGCATATCAACAGTACGCCAGATGCAGGTCTCCCACACCACGTCGTTCTCACGCAGGTGCTGGTAGGGTATGGCTTCTTTGCCTTTGCTCAGGGTTTTCGCATAAAAGTTGTCATTGTGCGACTCCTCTGCATCGATAATGTTTTGAGCATTAGTCTGCATCGTGCCGATCGCAAACATTGCGACGCTCAGGCAAAACAATAACTTTTTCATATCAGTAGTGTTTATTGATTATTTCAATCTATAGGTTGCCTTCAGCTTATGAGTCTGACCGTCGGGGGTCTTCACCACCACGTTGTCGATATAAACCTTCTGGCCTTTCTTGGCGTTTTTCAGTCGGCTGATCATCTCCGGATTGAACGTGTTGCCCTGTCCGGTGAGCTCGAAAGAGTTGGAACCAGATACCTGGAACTCAAACGAGGTGACTTTCAAAGGAGGCAACTGGAAGTCGAAGTCGTCCATGATGGCATTAATCTTACCAACTGCTGCAAGTGCGTTCTTGTCAACGACATCACCATCTTTAAAGGTACCGATCTTCAGCACAGGTGCGGGAATCTTTTTGGCACGCAGGAGCTGCTCGCCCATGGTCTTGGTTCCGCCACCTTCCATCTTGGCATCAACACGGATCTTGATCTTACCCATCTTAGATGCGTTGATGATATAGTCACCGGCTTTGCCACTGGGATCTTTGGATATTGTTGCAGCACCTTCCGCAACAACGGGTATCACATTACGCGAGTCAACACCAGGCACGGAGATGGACACCGGGTTATCAATACCGGCATAGACCACGTTCATCTTGGTGAGAGCCACCACAGCCACAGGAGGAGCTACGAAGTAACTGTCGTCGAATTCATATTCCTCTGCAGGACCATTGTCTTTCTTCACGTAGATGGTACCATGGACTTTCTTCTCACCTGGGGTTGTGCAAGCTGCGGTGTAGACAACCGAACCGCTCTCATCGCTTGTGAGCGTAGAACCGTTCACGTTGGCAGTAAAGGTTGCACGAGAGTCGTAGGCACCGATATTCACACGGGTCTCATATTTGCCACCCTGAATGATGTAAGAGGCGGTAGGACGCGAGATCACCGTAACCTTGTCGAACTTGAAGTCGTTGGCACTGATTTTGTCGAACAGTTTCTTCAACACATCGTTCTCAAGGGTCAGCAGTTCGCCCTTCATACGGGCCAGGATAACCATGTCGGCGATGGCAAGTGTACCGTTGAAGGTGAAGTTCTCCCAGTCAAGTGAGTCTTTTTCAGCGTTGACGAACTTACCTTCTACCATAAGACCCATATTTTTCTGTGGGATAGAATCCTCTCCCAGGATCTTATTCACACTGGCCTTATAGTCAAGTATCTTTTTCTTCAGTTTTGCGGCACGACAGTTTTCAGCTCCTTTATCCACATCGCTGAAACCGCTTCCGTCCTCAGGGGCGAGGAAATAAGTGGCTCCACCGTGTGTGTCATCGGCCTTGGTCATACAATCAAACTTGCCTTCGATCAACGCCTTTCGGACAGTGTCGAATAGTGGCTGCTTGTTCTCGTCGTACAGCTGAAGCTTGACAGACTTACCTTCGGCATTCGTATAACTGACAGACTGTTGAATGTATGCAAAGAATCCATGACGCAAGGTATCAATATAGTGCAATAGATCCTGTGTTTCCTTGTGGATCTGCTTTGCTTTATCCCAGCTTTCCTGTGTCTTTTCAGGGTTGTTCTTGTAGGCGTCTTCAAAGTTGTTGTAGAAGTCAGTCACCTTCTCGCTGATAGCGATATTGGAGACGTTGATGGCGTCACCGACCGTTTTGAAGCCGGCAAGCACCTCCGCTGACACGTTCAGCGCTAACATCGCGGTGTACACGATGTACATCATCTGTATCATTTTTTGCCTCGGGGTTTCCGGGCAGTTTGTAGCACCCATAGTCTATCTTTCTTTTTTAGTGATTGTTTTAATGTTTTTATTTCGTTTTCAACTTCAACGTGCTGTTATGCAACGTCGAACACTAAAAAATTAGATACGTGTTTGCATGGCAGCAAGCATGTTGCCATATACATTGTTGAGCTCGGATACTTTCTTGGTGAGGGCGTCGACCTGCTGTTTGTATTTCAGAACGCCTTCTGCTGAGTCGGCGAAGTTGTTCATCATGCTCTGCATCTTGTCCTGTACCTCTTTGGTGGCCTCAAGCTGAGCAGTTGAGTTCTGAAGCTGCATCTCGTACATGGCGTTGATAGAGGAGAGGCTGCTGGCCATCTTCTTCATCTCGTCGACATAAGACACATCGCCGGCGCTCAGTGACTGAGCGGTCTCTTTGTAGATATTTGAAAGGGTTGCCACTGCCTCGGGAGCGTCCTTCATGCTCTGATAGAGCAGACCAGCCTGTTCAGCAGCGGTGTCCATATTAGATACAAATTTGTCGGTGGCAGCCGTGGCGGTAGCCATATTATTCATTGAAGCTGCCGAATCGGCGAGGTTGCTCATACCAACACCGAGGCGTTCGATGAGGTCAGAACTGATATTGGCTTCTTCAAGCATCTTGTTGAGCTGCTGTGTGAGAGGATCGGCGGCTTCGAGCTGTTCCTGTCCTTCACCTTCGCCATCAAGCAAGTCTTCCATTATTTCTTCTCCCTCTTTGGTTACGCCCTCATCACCAGGTAAGATTCCTGCCAGCTGGGGATAAACCAATGTCCAGTCAAACTCTTTGTGTGGCGGTTCGAACGCAGACATGAAGAAGATGATAACCTCTGTACCCATACCGATGATAAGCATGATGGTACCACCAGGCCAGTGGTTAATCTTGAACAGGGCTCCGAAAATAACGATACCTGCGCCCCATCCATACAGATATCCCATAAATGTTTTGTAAGACTTACTGCGTACGAGTCTGCTGATAAAGCTCATAGTTTTTTGTTTTTTAGTGTTACTTATTTTATTGATGTGTTTTCTTTTTGTACCTTATTATATAATGTGTAGGATTAATACACATTCGAAGCCGACTTCAGGTTGTCACCCTTCACACGACCCAGGTAGGGCTGCACACAACGGAATCCGATGTACGATTTGCTGGTATCCTGGAATTCATAGGTACGGGTCTGTACCTGGATGAAGAATTTCTGGTCTTTCCAAGAGCCGCCGCGGATGATCTTGCGCTTCATAGCCTGAGGTGCATCATCGCTGGCATCGTAGTTGTAGTAAGGTGACAGTGCGTTGGTTACGATATAGGTGGCTTCATTGTAGGCATCCAGGCACCACTCAGACACGTTGCCTGCCATATCATACAGACCGTAGTCGTTAGGCGCATAGTGTCCAACCATAAGGGTCTTCACACCGCCGTCATCGTCATAAGCACCTTTAAGGGGCTCATAGTTGGCGAGGAAGCATCCGTTCGGGTTACGCACATAAGGACCGCCCCAAGGATAGGTCTGCTGCGACATGCCACCACGAGCTGCGTATTCCCATTCAGCCTCGGTGGGCAGACGGAAGTCGTTCATCTCGGTGTAGTCTATGCTTTCAAGATAGTTGTTCAGGTAGTTCGAACGCCAGATGCAGAATGCCTTGGCCTGAACCCAGCTGATACCAACAACAGGATAGTTGTCGTATGCGGGTGATTTGAAATACTGGCGGGTGAAGTCCTCGTTCATACTATAGGTGTAGTCATGAACCCAGCAGAGAGTGTCAGGATAGATGTTCACAAGTTCTTTCTTGATGAAAGAGGAACGGCTGTTGAGGCCTTTCGGACGGCTGGTGAACATAGAACCGCGATATTCGTCTTTTACGTTTGTGGTTTCCTCTTTGAGCGCTGCACCTTCTCCATTCCTGCCAGTTCCTCGTCCATCGTAGTTGATCCAGTAATACTCATAATTAAGTTTCGACGGGTCTATGTCGCGACGACGATAGAAGCGGTCTTTTTCTGCATAGTAAAGCTCTTCGAGGGCCTCGCGTGTTTCCTGATCATCCCAACGAATCTTTGTCTTTTTGTTCAACAAAGCGGGTTCGATGGGCTCGCCATATTCGTCTTCCTCAATGAGGAATCCTTCCATACCGGCTTCACCGAGCATACGGCGAGCGATAGAGTCGGTAACGAAGTTGACGAACTGACGATACTCGTTGTTCGTGATTTCGGTCTCATCCATGAAGAATGAGGTTACCTGCATGGTTCTGGGCTGCGACGGTACACCGTAGGTGGTGTTCTGTGTGCCGGCTCCCATGCTGTAGTTGCCCTGTGCGATGAAAACCATGCCGCGGAGGTCGATATCCTCAAAGTACGGACGGTTTTGTACTCCAACCAATTCACCTTTATCGGTGGAGTTGCATCCCCAAAGAAGTACGATGCTTGCAAACGCGAGAAGGATCTTTTTCATATTGTCTTTCTTTATTATTTTCAATGATTGTTTCTGCAAGAGTGGACTTTCGTCACTGTTTTTCTTAGGTTTTAACGTCAGATTGTTAAAAATGTTACTGACAGGCGTTTCTTTTAGTATCCTTTAACAGTTTCTTTAATTTTTTGTTAAATACAGATGCGAGTGTTTTTAGTGTTTGAAAAGTTAGAGCAGATAACGTGTATTGCGATATACTGACGGCTTCTTCTGAGGTATTATAACTTTGAAGCAGTATTTTAGGTAAATCTCAATAGAGCCGGCGCTGCGTCCTGATTTGAACGTTCCTAGACGGGTGGTAGTGATGTCGTAGGCCAAACCTACTCTCAACTTGTTCCACTGCACACCAGCCAAGATGGAAACGGCGTCGAAAACGCGGTAGCTCACACCGCCCCAAACCGTGTTCTGATAGTCCAACAGACACGAAATGTCAGCCTGGAACACTGAAAAGTTGGCGGTCTTTACCAATGCCGAGGGTTTCAGCTTGAACGATGGGTTCGACGGGAAGACAAAATCGTAGCCACCATGCAGGTAGAATACTCTCGAGTTCTGGTAGTTCAAAGTCTCACTCTTTGATGCCAGAAGGTTCTTTGCAGAGAGTCCAACATAGAAGGTTCCGGGTACTTGATAGTACAAACCGGTGGAGATGTCAAACAGGAAGTCAGACTGCTTGTCGCTCTGAGCAAGCAGAGGATCGCCAGCCGACTGAACGGGCTCATAATAGTTTCCGGTAAAGTCGTCTGAGCCGACAAGCTGTGAATAATCAAGAGTGCTGTTGAACAGGTTGGCCTCTATGGCGGCGGCCAGGTTACCAGGACCCCAGTACATTCTGAACGCGTAGTCGATGCTGGCCGATATTGCTCTGTTGTATCCGATGGTCTCGGCATATACTGTCAATCCAATACCGCCGTGCAGGAACTTTACAGGCATATCGAACGAGAAAAGGTAGTCAGATGGGGTTGATCCAGCACGATACTGATCGCTGGCAACGGGTTTGTCAAGTTTCAGTCCCAGCCATTGATTGCGATAGAGCAGCATTGCGCATATTGAGCCAGAACTTCCCGCATAAGCTGGGTTGTACGATAGTCGGTTGAACATGTATTGCGTAAACTGAGCCTCTTGTTGGGCCGACGCTGTATATGACACGCCAATGAGGAATATGGCTATCGTTATGATTTTTGTTAGGCTGCTCTTCACGTCGTTTGTGTTAATTGTGCGTCAGGTGAGTGTTGGATATCTATACACAAATACTTCAAAAAAGTCTACAACTTTTTGAATGTGCAAAGATAACAATAAATATTTGTAAAACAATGATTTTTTGCTAAAAAAACTATTAATCTTTGTTAAAAGACTGAACTCTAAGTATTTAAATATGTTATTATATTAATACTTTTTGCGTTTTTGCCGCTCTTAGCCGTTTTTTTAACACTCAATCGATGGCCACCAATTGGCAGTTCGGGAATTTTTTTCGTATGCCCTTCTGTATAGCAAGCGCTCTTTTTTCTGTTGTCGATAGTACCAATACAAGTTTCAGTTTGCCTGTTGCCTGGTCGGGTTGCAGCTGGGCATTTTCTCTCAGGTGCATTGGTAGTTTGTTGATTTTCCTTTCGGCTTGTGACCGAGGAACTCCAATCTCAAGCAAGATGTCATATTTTGCTCTTGGGTCTTTCTTTACAACTGGGGCTGTGCTGCTCGTTGTCGATGGTTGCTTTGCTGTCTGTTGTTTTGGTGCCGGTTGCTTCTCAGCAGTAGGGGTGGGGTTTTTCTGGTTTTTGGGTGCCTCGTTTTTGTTTTCTTTTTCTGGTAAATTGTCAATCGGCACAATCCCAGTATTTATTCCAATGTTGGGTATTTGCAGACCTGTTTCGGGGTCTTTGAGTTCGTCCTGATGCTCCCAGATGTACTGGTATGATTTTGGTAATAATCTGAAAGTTACCTTGCCAGAGCCTTTGATGCCGATGGCTCCAATGCCTTTGCGGGTAAGGTCGATTACTCCGTGTCGAGGACATCTGTCATTCACTTTCACAATCACCTGCTTTCCGTTCTTTGGGTTGGTCACGAGCACCAATGTTCCAAATTTTATCGAATGGTGGGCAGCTGTGTATTTGTCTTGGGTGAATATTTCGCCGCTAGATGTCTTCCTGCCAACGAATTTGTCGGCATAGTAGGTGGCGGTGGCGTTGTATTCCGTCACGGTGTCATCTGGCGAGAAACTCTGAGCCTTGATAGTTGACGTTGACAAAGACGTCATTATCACGATTAGCAGCCGCCAGGCTGTTCTCCAATGCCGATTATATTTGTGTGTGTTATTCAATTCTAAAACTTCATTGTTATAGAGGGTCTACCAGTTCACCGCATCGGGGTGGAACCAGTTGCCGTGCAGCCGTAATGTTTGTTCTATCACATCCCTAACACAACCGTGTCCGCCATCGTACGACGATATGTAGTCTGCGATTTCTTTTATTTCGATTGCTGCATCTGCCGGACAGCAGCTAACCCCCGCCTCTTTCATTATCTCATAGTCGGGGATGTCGTCGCCCATGTAAAGTACTTGGTTGGGTTTTAACTCGTTGTCTTTTAGGAATTGTTTGTAAACCTCTAGCTTGTTGGCAGCACCGGTGTATATTTTGGTTGCCCCCAACGACTCCATACGATTGTCGATGCTCAGCGATGTCGCACCAGAAATAACAGTCACGATATACCCTTTTTTTATGGCATACTGTATGGCATATCCGTCTTTGATATTTCCAGCTCTGACGGTTTCTTTGTCAGCGTACATCCATACCGACCCGTCTGTCATCACCCCGTCAAAGTCGAAAACGAATGCTTTTATTTCGTGCAATTTGGTTTTGTAATTCATTCCATAGTGTGTATTAGTTAGACCTCTCCTTCACCGTGTTCCGTATTCAATCATTTCTTCATATACTTTTCGCCATCCTGCCCATCCATATTTGTCGCAAAGATGTTGATTGTGCCAGATACAACTGAACGTGCCACCCACCTCTCGAGCCTCGTCGATGCATCTCTTTATTGCGCTTATAGCCTCATCTTGGTTGAGTTTCATGTACTGCTGCAGGGTGGTGTCCATAAGTATGAACGGATGTATGGTCAGTTGTGTCTCTTCATCTCGGCTGAGGTCATAGAATGGATAGGGAGTGGCGGTGCCCGCTCTATAGCCTATGGTGTCGGCGTAACCCATTGTGTAGTCGTGTTTTATGCCCGCTTTTAGGAGTGACCTGTACGAGTTGGGGAATTGTAGTCTTAGAAAATGGAATCGACTTCGCACTATCCGTCGATGCAGGATTTCCGACAGCCTCTTCATCTCTACATCTATGAGATGTGGTGTGTTCAGCGCGTTATACGATGGGTGTATGCCCATCTTCGCATGATCGCACAGGTGTTTCAGTAATTCCTGAAATTCATTGTTGTGGTATGAAATCGGTTTGTCGTACAGGCCATAGTCGCCCAGCAAGACGAAGAACACTAGTTTCAAATCTCTGTGTGCTCGTTTGTGCGACAGTATGTAATCGAATGTGTCGAAGGGGTCGTCCTTCTTGCCGCTCAACACTTTCAGTCGTTCTTTCAGCTCACCTGGTTCCCGCTCTTTTATCAAATCTCTCGCTATCCCCATCAGGGAGCGACCCAGACCTTTGTGTTTGTAGCAATATGCTGCATCGATATCTACAGTCTCCTCGAATTCATATTTTCTCTCTGGAAATTTTTGTTCTGGGTAGTATCTCCCTATCACTTCTCTTATATGTCTTGCCCAGCGGTCAACTATGGCGCACTCTATAAACCCCTCCCTGAATGCTATGCTTTCCTGTGCCAGAAACCGACCATGTTCATCGGTTCTGTGTGGTAGGTATTCCTCGTATCGGCTGAGAAGATAGAATGCTGCTGCAAACGGGTCGAAACTCATGTCCGACTCGTTTCCGTAGGTTGGGAAAAGGCGTGCCTCGTCTCCTTCTCTGAATGGCCTAAGTTCCTGCTCTGTGATATTGGTCTCAAACAACAGGTTCACAGCCTTGATAAAAGCTCCTTCCTTTGATTTCCGTTCGTGTCCGTAACAGAGCTTCTCTCCATTGTGATTCTCGTATGTGGCCACATCGGTGGTCAGCGAGAATTCGGTGTGCAACATCAACCTGAATATCACGTTGAACGTGTATCCGAGTCGGTTGGTGATTTTGGGTGTGTAGATAATGAGCATTCTGTTACAGCGTTTTGACGCTGCAAAGATACAAAAATGAGACAAATTAGCAGATAACCTTAGTCTTTGATCACAATTTCAAGACGTCCTGTGGCTTTCTGAAGTTCCACCCAGGCGGTCATACATTGGTGCAATGCCTCGGTGTGGCTTTTCCTCACTTGGTTGTATGTCTCTTGCGCAGAAAGTACCTCTATGAGTGAGGTCTCGCCTCTTTGATAGGCATAGAGTCGACCGTTCAAGATTGTTTCGGCGTCGCTAACCAGTTCATTCGAGTAGGTGTTAGCGTTGTGCTTCGCTATTTGGTAGTTGTTATATGCCTGAATGATTTCTGATAATATCTGTTTTTCTAGCGCATCGGCTTGTAGTTGTGATTGTTGTACCGTCAGCTGGGATGTTCGGATATTACCTTTGTTAGCATTCGAAAAAGGCAGGGGGACCGACAACCCAGCTGTGTAGCCGATGAATTCTGGCGCCGGAGCCTCTTCGTTCCGCACTTTTGAGTTAAGAGAGATGCCGAGGGATAATTCGGCTTCGGGAATCCGTTCTCTACGTGTGAGCTTGGCTTGGCTTTCGGCAAGAGACACCGACCTGTGGGCACTTTGGAGGTCTGGCCGATATTGTAAAGCAATGTTGGTCAACTCTTCAAGAGTGTAGTCTATGTTTGGATTGGAGAGATGTCCGTTGATTGCTTTGCTGCCATGGTGTGGCTGCCCAGCATAAAGGTCCAAAGTGACTAAGGCATTGTGGTAGGCAGATTGTGCGTCGAGATATTCTTGTTGTGCCATCTTCGCCTCTATGCGGGTTTGTAACATATCCAGTTCCGAAATGTCGCCTTTAACGAAACGCAGGCTGTCTCCCGTGGCAAGGCGATGCATATTCTCAAACGTCTGGCTGGCAATGTCCGACAACTCGCGTGCCTGAAGTGCGTCAATAAAGCTTTCGGTTGCTTCTGCTTTGAGGTTGAGCAGGTAGTCGTCAAGATTGCTTGAGGCTATAGCCATCTCGTTCTTGGCCACCTTCTTTCGGGCAGCAACCACACCGAACGTTACGGGCTGGGTTATGCCTATGTCGAGCGATTGCCCCATCTGAATTCCCCAGTCGCTGTTGTTGCCGTATTCTACAGAGAGTGAGGGGTTTTGTATCGAGCGTGATGCCTTGAGCTGAGCTTCGCTTATGGGGACGTTGAGCTGTTCGGCCCTATAACCCTGATTGTTGGCTACCACAGAGTCTATGAACGCCTGGTAGGTTAGCGTTTGACAATGTGAGAAATCAAAGCCGATGATGAATGTTATGATGATTGTCAGGATTTTTTTCATTGTACTATTTGTTTTTTCTCTTCTCAATCAAATAATATATCGTGGGTAGGATAAAAAGTGTTATCACGGTGGCAAAGAGTAATCCGTAGACTATCACTGTTGCAAGTGGGCGTTGCACGTCGCTGCCTATACCAGTGGATATGGATGCCGGAAACAGTCCAAGTACGGCCACCGATGCTGTAAGTAATACGGGCCTCATGCGGTGTGCGGCACCAGACACTACGGCAGCCCTCAGCTCTTTGCCTTCCGCGCGAAGGTTGTTGATGTGCGTTATCATTATGACTCCGTTCTGGATGGCAACTCCGATTAGGGCTATAAATCCCACTGCCGAGGACACGTTGAGCGTCATCCCCCGTATGTTCAGCGCCAGCATGCCTCCGAAGAGCGCGAGTGGCACTACCGACATCAGCAACGCAGCCTGTCGAACCTTACCGAAGGCCAGTATGAGCAGGATGAACATCACTATCAGTGTGAGCGGTATCACGAGTGCAAGTCGACTGAAGGCTCTGTTGCGGTTGTCAAACTGTCCAGCCCATTGCAGATGTACTGTCTCGTGGTTGTAGTCGATGTTTTTTTCAATCAGTCGGTTGGCTTCGTTTACGAATGTGGTGAGGTCTGAACCTCTCAAATTGAGGCGTACGAGCGTATAGCGTCGGCTCATCTCTCGCATAATGGTGCTGGCTCCCAGTGACGTCTTGATTGTCGCAACCGCTGAGAGTGGCACCTTCACTCCGTCTTGAGTAGTAAGCGTCAGCGCTGCTATCTTCTCTGGGGTGTCTCGGTATTTCTCTGCATAACGGCAAGTGATGTCATACACCTTGCTGCCAGAATAAATCTGTGATACGGCTTTTCCTCCTATGGCTATCTCAATTAAGTCAGTTACGTCCGATACGTTGAGACCATATTGTGCTATACGTTGGCGGTCTACCGATATCTGAAGTTGCGGAGTCGGTGGTTCCTGGTCTATGGCCACGTCTCCGGCTCCGGGTATGGATGATAGTAGCTCTACTACTTTTTCAGCGGTGGTGCGTGCAGCTTCTAGGTCGTCTGAGTAGACCTTTAGCGCTAAGTCGCTGTGTGTGCCTGCTATCTGATCCATCACCATGTCTATGATGGGTTGCGAGAATCCTGCGGTGTACCCAGGCATTGTGTTGATCGTGTCTGACATCGCGGCCACCAATTCGGCTTTGCTTCTCTTCGACTTCCACGTGTTGTAGGGTTTCAGGCCGACTCCTGCCTCTATATGCGAGAGCGAGAAACATTCGGCTCCTTCGTCATCTCGTCCGAGCTGTGTCATGACGTAAGAGGTCTCGTCAAACTCTTTCAGTTTGTCTCTTAAATCATCCGCCATCTGTTTTGACTGCTCTATCGAAAGTCCTGGAGGCAGCTGCACCTGCACCCACACAGAACCTTCGTCAAGAGTGGGTAGGAAGTCTTTGCCTACGGTTATAGAGAGCGCCACGGCTCCCACAAGTGTCACTGTTAGTATTGAATAAATGAGTTTTGTCTTGTCAAGCAAATTTTCCGTAACCCCGGTGTACCAAATGGTCAGTTTCTCAAGCCATTTGTTGTGGTACACTTTGCGTGGTTTATGGTAGGCTACGTATGAGAGCGTTGGGGTGAGCAGCAATGCAGTAAGCAAAGCACCTATCAGGGCGTAACCTACCGTGTAGGCCATTGGTGTGAACAGTCGTCGTTCGATATGCTCAAAAGCGAACAACGGCATATACGCCGTGATAATAATTATTGTTGAGAAGAATATAGAACGGGCTACGTCTTTGGCTCGTTTCTTTACTTGGTCCACCGT
Source organism: uncultured Bacteroidota bacterium (assembly GCA_902774845.1). Classification (GTDB taxonomy): domain Bacteria; phylum Bacteroidota; class Bacteroidia; order Bacteroidales; family P3; genus Colimorpha. The sequence goes on along the minus strand of CACYJU010000012.1, from coordinate 44,457 downwards.
TAGTTCGTCGTTTGGATTCCGCTCGCGTTTTTTCAGTATCGTCTCCATCATAACGATTGAACCGTCCACAAGTATTCCGAAGTCAATGGCTCCGATTGAAAGGAGGTTTGCTGGTATTCCTGTGATTTTCATCAAGATGAAGGCTATGAGAAGTGAGATGGGTATGGTTATAGCCACAATCACGGCTCCTCGCAGGTTTCCTAGATAGATGAAGAGTATCACTATGACCAGTATCATTCCTATTAACAGAGTGTGGCTTACGGTCTTGAGGGTTTGTCCAACTAGCGAAGTGCGGTCAAGGAATGGGTGTATTTCCACTCCTTGTGGCAGTATACCGTTGTTCAGTTCGTCTACCGCTTTGTGCACTTTCTTCAGCACGTCTGACGGATTCTCTCCGCGTAACATCTGTACTATACCCTCTACGGCATCGTCATACGAGTGTTCGTCATCAACGTATCCGAGCACTCCTTTTCGTTCGAGGTTGCCATATTTCAGTTCGCCTAAGTCTCTCAGGTATACAGGTATTCCATCTGCGCTTTTTACAACAATGTTGCCGAGTGTCTCAAGGTCGCTTACCAAACCTATGCCTCTCACCACATAACTCAGACTCCCCTCCGAAAGAAGACTACCGCCGGCGTTGATGTTGTTCTCTTCTATCTTTTCTACCACGTCGGATAGCGCAATACCGTACTCTGTCAATTTGTCAGGCGAGAGCTCTATCTGGTACTGTGTAGTTATGCCCCCATAGTTGCTCACGTCGGCGACACCTTGTATCTGTCTGAGGTATGGAATGACTGTCCATTTATGTATGTCGGTGAGGTCACGCAGGTCATGACTGCCGTCGTTACACTCAAGCACATAGCGGTAAATCTCTCCTGTGGGTGCAGTCAGCGGATTGAGCTCTGGCACCGCATCGTAGGGTAATTCCAATCCGCTTAATCGTTCTGTGACTCGTTGACGCGCCCAGTAATCGTCCACCCTATCGTCAAAGACAAGGATGACCGTTGATATGCCAAACGAGTTCTTGCTGCGCATGATGTTCACATCGGGGATGCCGCCTACGGCACGTTCCACCGGTATCGTTATCTGCTGTTCTATCTCTTCGGTGGCCAGACCTGGCACCTGTGTCACTATTTGCACTGTGGTGTCCGATATGTCGGGATAGGCATCTATCGAGAGCGCGTTCCACGCTATAATGCCTATGCCACACATTGCACCAAATATAACCGCCATGAGTACTCTGTGCCCGAGTGCCCAGTTTACTATCTTGTTTATCATTGTCTGATGAAGGCTAAAAAACTAACTTATATCAGGTATCAGGTCTCAAACGATTGATCACTAGTTGCTGATTAAATAAAACGCCCCTCGGGTTATTATTTCGTCACCAGTTTTCAATCCGCTGAGCACCAGAAGTTTGCTATCGGATGTCGACTGTACCGTTACGTATGTTCGGCAGTAACGGCGTTCGTCCACCTTGCGCATCACATATCGTCCTTCCTTGCTCTGCATCACAGCTTCTTTTGGGATGATTATGCAATTCTGCTCTGCTGTGTAAAGTGTCAGGTCTGCATACATGTTTGGCATAAGCTCACCCTTGCGGTTGTCACACTCTATGATTGTCTGGAGAGTGCGTGTTTCGGGATCAAGCATTCCGCCTACATATACTATCTTTCCGTGTAGTACGCTGTCGCTGTTAGCTACCGTGCTGATGTCAACGCTCTCGATGTTGTTAACAAGCGGTGCCTCTTTCTCGCTGATGTTGGCTTTGAGCCACACCTTGTCTAGGTCGGCTATTATCACTTTGGCCTCCGAGTCTTCTTTGAGATATTCTCCTATCACTATCTCGTTCTTCAGTATCTTGCCGTGAATGGGTGAGCGTACTGTCATTGGGCGGCCCACCGACATATTGTCGCTGCATATTTGATACTCTTTCGTTACAGCCTGTGCGTGGTTGTATTCCTCGCGCGCTATATTGTAGGCTGTCTGAGCCTCTTCCAGTTCTTTGCTCGACGCTACATGGTTGTCATAGAGGTCTTTCACTCGGTTCAATGTCCGTTCCGCCTGTAGCATCTCGCTGTGCGATTGTATGTAGCTTTTCGCTATCTCCGAAAACTCTGAAGAGGCGATGTCGAACAGCGGGCTGCCTTGCTTCACGCTCTGTCCGATGTGGATATGGCTCTTCACCACGCGTCCCGGTAGAGGTGCTGCTATCTCTGCATACGCCGTGGGTATGGGAGAGATGACGCCTGTGGTTTTGATTGTCGCGACGTAGGGTGTTAGCACAACCTCCTCGCTCACTATCTTCTTTAGGAGATTCGAGCCTTCGGCTATCTCTATCGTGTCGTTTGATATTTGGTTGTATCCGGTCTCTTCCAGATCCTTGTTATTGCTATTATGACAAGCACTTGCAACAAATAAAAATATAATTGATGCTGCAACTACACAGCTATAGTGTATTTTCATGAAAAAATGGAAAATAGGTTAAACTGAAAACTTTTCTAAAAGAACTGATGTTTTCAGCAAACCGGCGGTGCCCGCAGTTGGCAGACTCCGATAATCGGAACCTGCTCATTGGCAATCAGACACACTCCGCCTACGATGCGGATAATGTCGATCAAGAAATTAGGAGCGGACAGCTGGGGCGAAGTGACACAGGTGGCCTGCGAGAGCAGGTCTAAACATAACACCTGGCTGTCGCTATGATTGTGTGGTTTGTTGGCAAATGGGTGGGAGTGGACTATCACTCTAGTAGGTAGTTCATGGCAGTGTACGAAAAACGTTGTTCCTACAAAATACTGTAGGAAAACAAGCCCAAGTACGATTGCTATGACCTTCCGCTGGTTCACTTTCTCTTCATCCGCACAATGGTGCCGTTATGGTCTGCCACCAGATATCCGTTATCGTCGATGGTGGCTGGCTGTTCTCCCATTATGATGTTGCCTTCTTTGTCGATGACCCACTGATCTTCTTCGTTATATTCGCCCATGGTCATCAATAGCGTTCCGTCGTTGTTAATGGTTATGGTCATATCATCCTCTGGCATCACGGTCTCATCCCAGTTTTCTCCATCGAGTGAGATTCCTGATAGTATCCAGGTTCCCACGTATTGTGTCTTCTGTTTGTTGGTGCAAGAGGTGATGGCAATCAACGCTATGATTGCGAGAACGGCAAATAGTCGAAGATGTTTCATCTGTCGGTTCGTTTTTGTTACAGTGTGCAAAAGTACTAAAAAAGTTTTAACTTGCACTTTTTATTGCTACTTTGCCATTGATTGCGTCACTGTGAAAGTTCCGTCCGTTTGGCTTTTCATGTGGAGATGCTCACCCAATATCAGCGCTTTGTTCTCTGTTCCGATATGTCCGAATGGGGCGTTGAAGCACACTGGGTAGTTGTATTCCGTCACCGCCTCCATCACTATCTCTTCAGCGCTTTTTCCAAAAGGTATGCTGTTGTCATGCATGTCGGTCATGCCTCCTACGATAAGGCCTTTCAGGCTCTGCAGTTTGCCTGTCCGTTTCAGGTTCTGCATCATCCGGTCAATATGATAAAGATATTCGTCGAGGTCTTCTATGAAGAGTATCTTCCCTGCAGTGTTTATGTCGCTGGTTGACCCACAAAGGCTATACAGTATCGATAGGTTGCCTCCCACCACCAACCCATCAGCCTCCCCTTCTCGGTTCAGCTTGTGCTCTTTGGTGTTGTAGCATACCTCCCCTTCAAACAAAGCTCTCTTCAGCGACTCGGTCGACGGGTATGCTTTCTCAACTGCGTCCGTTGGTATGTTGAGAGGCATGGTGGCGTGCAATGTCGGCATCCCCAACAGTGTGTGTAGGTGCGAATGTAGTACTGTGACGTCGCTGTAACCTACTATCCACTTTGGTTTTTCTGCAAGATGTTTGTAATCCACCATGTCCACTATCCTCACAGTCCCGTATCCTCCGCGTGCACAGAACACCGCTTTCACATCCTCTCTGTCAAGTGCCCACTGCAGGTCGGAGGCGCGTTCTGCATCGCTGCCTGCAAACTGGTTGCTCTCGGCGTAGATGTTTTTCGGAAGCATCACTTCCAGCCCCCACGACTCTAGGAGTCTGATGGCGGGCTGCAATTCTGCCGACGATATTTTCCGTGCTGTCGCTACTATGGCGACTCTGTCTCCTGCCTTCAACAGTTCTGGGGTGCGTTTCATGAATGCTGATATAAAGATTATTCAAACTAAAAACTATAAACTCAAAACTTTATTGTATCTTTGCAATCCAAATTCAACCATCCTCTACTATGAAAATAAGTGGTACTCCCCGTTTGGGTTTTCTTATGATCCTGTTGTCTCTCTTCCTTCTCTCTGGTTGCATGTCTACTTACGACATGATTGAAGGTTGGGTCAAGCAAGGACAAGCCGCCTATGAAAAAGAGCAGAGCGCCAAGCGCAAAAAATACACTCCCACCGAGAAAGTTAATCTTGACGAGTGGACTTACTACAAGCCTATCACCGTTTATTATCAGACCAATAACGGTCGTTCTTGGGATTCATACACCAACTACCGTGTCTATCAGAAGAAGATGACAAAGGGCTATCGATATGTTGTGGCCGACATTAACAATGGTCAGGTCTATCAGTTCTCCGAATGTGGTACTGGCAAGTATCAGTACTCCTTCAATAACGGCAAGGAGAGTTGCTGGTTCAACTGCAAGCTTGACGACGCTAGCCGCATGGTCCAGACCACCCATCAATAGTCCACAGCAATCACGCAATCAATAACACATCTCTCTCATCTCATTGGGCTCATTGACAATGAGTTCGACTATGAATGTCATCAGTACGAGGAATCACTCCGAAACTCAAGATTTTTGGCTGGGTCAAGTGGCAAAGCCGATATCAAAATTCAGAGTTCTGCCATTCCGGGTATCCGATATTCAGTCGAGCCTGTTGAGTGGCATCGTAATCCCTTCGACCACCTCATCCTTACCGTCCGTTTTACATCCACCGAGGACTGGGGCAACGACGAGTTCGAGCCTGGCAAGACCGTCCGTTTCTTCTATAAGAAAGACGATGGTTCTATACACGAGTTCCCGCATCAGTGCTATATTGATAGCGTAGCCCCTGGTTCTATGGGGCTACGTGTCATAGGACAGAACGCCGTGCAGTCCATTCTCGACAGTGGACGTGTCCACCTGCTTGGCCTGCGTCTCGGTGTTGACGCCACCTCCTATCAGGTGATGAAAAGTGCCCTGCAGGAGGTTATACGTCGCGATGATGAGGATTTCGTGCGTCTGCGTGAAACCCTATTAGGTCCGCTTCAGCCTCGCTCTCGTCAGCTCCCACATGTCAGCTGTCCATGGCTCAATTCCAGTCAGTCTGACGCTGTCCAGCATGTACTCGAAGCTCGTGACGTGGCCATCGTCCACGGTCCTCCTGGTACAGGAAAGACAACCACCCTCGTCGAAGCCGTCATAGAAACCCTCCAGAGAGAGAATCAGGTGCTCGTCACCGCACCCAGTAACGTGGCTGTCGACTGGATAAGTGAGCAACTTATGAGGCGTGGTGTCAACGTGTTGCGTGTCGGAAACCCGGTTCGCATTAGTGATGAGATGCTTGACTGCAGCTATGAGCGTCGCTATGCTGCACATCCAGACTATGCTGAACTCTGGGGCATACGTAAACGCCTCCGTGAGCTTGCTTCAGGCTCCAAATCCGAGGCTAACGCTAACTACCTCAGCAAACTCCGCTATCGCCGGACTGAGCTGGAAATAAAAATCCATGCTGAGATTTTTAACGAAGCGCGGGTTGTTGCTTGTACACTTATCGGCTCGGCTAATCAGGTGATGGCAGGTCGGCGTTTTGCCACCCTCTTCATCGATGAGGCTGCGCAGGCTCTCGAACCTGCGTGCTGGAATGCCATCCTCCGTTGCTCCAAGGTTGTCCTCAGTGGTGACTATCAGCAGTTGCCACCTACGGTCAAGTCGCCTCAGGCTGCCTCCGACGGCCTTGCCACCACACTCATGCAGCGTGTCGCTACCGCCAAGCCCTCATGCGTCAGCTTACTCACCATCCAGTACCGTATGAACCGTGCTATTATGAATTTCTCATCACGTTGGTTCTACAACGGTCTACTGAAAGCTGACCCGCAGGTTGCCGACCGACTTCTGTCGCCTATCGACAGACCTATCACTTGGGTTGACACCGCCACCTGCGGTTTCTCTGAGCAGGGCGAAGGCATCTCTTCCAGTAAGAGCAACCCTCACGAAGCTAGGCTCCTTATCCATACACTCCGTGACTATATCGATTTCGTCGGTCCATCAAGGGTTGACGATGAGCTCACCGACTTCGGCATCATCACTCCCTACAAGGCACAGGCGCGACTCATACGTCGGCTCCTTAAAATGAATTATTTTCTCAAGGCTTACCGTCGTAGTATTACAGTCAATACTGTCGACGGATTCCAGGGTCAGGAACGCGATGTTATCATGATAAGCATGGTGCGCGATAACGATAACGGCACCATAGGATTCCTCCGTGACCTTCGCCGCATGAATGTCGCCATCACACGGGCTAAGATGAAACTTATTATTATAGGTAATACACAGACTCTCTCTCGTCACCGCTTCTACCGTGAGTTCATTGACTATGTACAAGAAAACGGAGAGATAGTGGAGTGTTCCACCGATTCGGTATAAAGGCAGTTTTGATGTAACGTCATTGACGTTACGGAGTCTTCACTTAGTAAGCCATTGCCGGAGTGAATGTCACTTCGTCGTCATTGTCGTGGTGAGGTTTCCAGGCGGCTGGCCAGTCTTCTTCGTCTTTCTTGATATATTCAGATCCGCGTTGAGGTCGGCTGCAGTCGCTCATATTATCTTGAATGTCTGCAATTTCTTGAGCGCTGAACGAAGGGGCGTCACCGCTGATGAAGTGTTCTTTCCAATAGGGAAAGACGTCAGCAAGTTCGCCGCTGTAGTAGAAGTCGAATCCGATGGCTCCGAAGGTATAGGTATGCCCGCTGACGTTTATATGTGACCCTCCGCATTGCGGTTCTGGATTTGGGTGCGATTGCGAGAATCCTACGTTGAACAGCGTGAAGAGTATGTCGGGTCGGTCGCTGATGTCATATCCGGCCCTCTTCCACTGTAGCATCGTCTGGTGTAATATGCAGCCTGTGTAGATGTACGAGTATAGGTGGTTGCGGTAGTCCACCAGTCTCTTGTAGCGTTCGTCGGCGTGGTTCTCTGTCTCGAAGTCGAGCAGGTGTTCGTACCTCCGTCCCATATAGTACTCCGACGACGGGTCCTTCAGGTGGCTTTCCACCGCTTGTGCCGTGTGGTCCTTGATGCCGTTCACTCCGTAGGAGAACTGGGACTGGACTGATAGCACCTTTACTGGCCCTAAGTATTTTTTGAAGGTCTCGCGGTTTGAGTTGAAGAGCCTAATCTGCTCGCCTATAAGACAGGCGGCAATCATGCGTGGTTCAACACCGGTGAGGCGGCCAGCCTCATTAAGGAGCGCGCTGTCTTTGGCTATTGCCTCTCGCAGAGCTTCCCATTCCACGGTGTTCATCCATGGGATTAGGTGCGGGTTCTGAGCCACTGGCTGTGAGCTGATGAGCGATTCAAGCTTTTGAGAGAAGGCGGTGAAGTCTGGATTGTCTCCTGCATACATCATTGAGGCTCTCATCATACGGTCCACCATAGTGGGGTCATCGCAGTATTTGGAGGCATGCAGAATGAGTCGGGCGTTGATAGGATAGAACCGTGCGTAGGCGGCAAGTCGGGCATATTGGCTGAACTGAATCTCGTCAAGTTGCTCCTGGGTGAGGGTTGCACCCTTCAGGTCTTTCATCTCCGACACTGACATCATATATCGGTAGTTCTTGTCGATAGTGCCTTTGTTCTTTGTGAATCCGAGCTGGTAGAATGCCCAAGCACCGATAATGGCAAATCCTGCCAGTGCGAAGAGCACCAGCAGGATGTCTATAATCTTACGCCACCAAGGGCGCTCTTTGAAATCAATCCAAATCCGTTTCATCACGCTAAATCACGCAGCCAGGCTATATGTTCGAACAGCGTTACATCCATGGCGATAAACACAAGTGCACCTGCGATGTAACCGGCCAATGCGAGCAGTGAGATTTTCTTGAGATACCAAATGAAGTCTATCTTCTCCATACCCATAACGGCAACTCCAGCTGCCGAACCGATGATAAGGAGCGATCCGCCCGTTCCGGCGCAGTAGGCCAAGAACTCCCAGAAGGGGTGGTTGACGGCAAAATCGACTTCGGCGCCAGTGATAGGATACATACCCATGGCGGCTGCCACCAGAGGCACGTTATCGACTACTGAGGAGAGGACACCGATGATGAGGTCGATAAAGAAGAATCCAGGTGCTTCGACACCGAAGGCGTTGTTCAAGCCGCCTGCAAGGCTTGCCAGGATGCCGGCCACCTTCAGGCAGCTTACGGCCATCAGGATGCCGAGGAAGAAGAGTATGGTGGGGGTGTCGATATGCTCGAGGGTGCTCACCGCGGTGGGCAGCTTGTGCCCCTCTTTCTCATACTTGCGACTCAGTATCTCGGTGGTCACCCAGAGGATACCCAAGGCGAAGAGCATACCGAGATAGGGAGGTAGGTGGGTGATGGTCTTGAAGATGGGGACGAAGATAAGTCCGCCGATACCCATGAAGAGAACGAGCTTGCGCAGGTTGGAGGGCACCTCGACTCCCGAGTTGCTGGATTCGGGACGCTCGATGTCGCCTTTCAGCGTGGCTCCCACGATAAGCACGGGCACCACCATGCACACCAGCGATGCGATGAGGGTTTTCACAATGATGTTAACGGTAGTCACCTGTCCGCCTATCCAGAGCATGATGGTCGTCACGTCTCCGATGGGGCTCCATGCACCGCCGGCGTTGGCTGCGAGAATCACCATGCCGGCATAGAGCCAGCGCTCGCGTTTGTCGGCAATCAGCTTGCGCAGCAGGGCGACCATCACGATGGCGGTGGTCATGTTGTCGAGCAGCGCCGACAGGAAGAAAGTGAGTATCGAGAGTATCCACAACAGTTTCTTCTTGTTGGTCGTGGTGATCTTGTCGGTGATGACGCGGAAACCCTGATAGTCTTCAATCAAGGTCACGATGGTCATTGCGCCCAGAAGGAAGAACACAATCTCAGCCGTCTCACCGAGGTTCTCCACCAGGTGCTCCGAAATGAATGCGTGCCAAGCCTCGCTGTCCATCGTGGGTTGTGCAACAGCGTTGCAAAACACAAACACCGTCCAAAGCAGGGTGCCCAGCATCAACGCAGTGGCGGTCTTGTTGATTTTGAACGGATGCTCCATGGCAATGCAGAAGTATCCGATTACGAATATAGTAACAAGTCCTATTACCATAATTTTGTGTGTTTATAGATTTGACAATATTTTATTTCCCCTGTTTTGCACGTTGGCGCTGCGCTTCTTCCGCCATCTTCTGCATCTCTTCCAGTCTCTGCTGAAACTTGCTCTTCTTTTGCGGTTTGCCTTTGTGCTTTTGATCGTATTCCACTATGCGCTGGCGCACTTTCTTCTCACTGGTGAACTGGCGGATGAGTATCATCTGTATCATCGTCAAGCTCAGCGACACGAAGTAGTAGAGGTTCAAGGCCGCCGACTGGCTGTTGAACAAAAACAGCATCATGAATGGCATGAAGTACATCATCAACTTCATGCCTGGCATGCTCATCTGCGCGCTCTGGCCTTTCATGGTGTACCAGGTGTAGAAGAACTGCACGGCAAACATCAGCAGGCAGAAAAGCGAGATATGGTCGCCATAGAGCGGGATGTTGAATCCAAAGTCAAGTATCGAGTCGTATGTCGAGAGGTCGTCACACCAGAGGAACGACTTCTGTCTCAGCTCTATGGAAGCAGGATAGAATCGGAACATGGCCCAGATGATAGGCAGCTGTATGAGTGCGGGTAGGCATCCCATCATGGGGTTGTATCCTGCTTTCTTCTGCAGCTGGCTCATAGCTTGCTGGCGTTTCATGGCATCTTCTTGGTTGGGGAACCTCTTGTTCAGCTCCTGCATCTCGGGCTGCAGTATGCGCATGATGGCGCTGCCTTGATAAGACTTGAAGGTGAGTGGGAACAGCACAAGACGCAGCAGGAAGGTCAACACAATGACTATGATACCGTAGTTCCAGTTGAATTTCTCAAGCAGGTTGAACACGGGGATGATAGCATAACGGCTTATCCACTGTGTAAAGAAGAATCCCCACCCCAGCGGTATCATGCGCTCGAACTTGCGATGCATTGCTCTCAGGTCGTGGTATTTCGACGGGCCGAAATAGAAGTCCATGTCCAGCGCGTAGTCTTTCTCGCCACTATAGTCGAGGAAGATGTTGCTGCTCATGTCGCACAGATAGTTGGCTGCGGTGTCGTTGCGGTCGGTCGCAACTGCGAGGTTGGTCGAGGCAAACGCCGAGTCGGTCATCAGTATCGCGCAGAAGAACTGCTGCTTGTAGGCAATCCAGCTGACTGGATATTTCACCGCTTTCTCGCTGTCCTTGCCAAACTTCAGGTTGTCCACCTTGCCCTTCAGCGACTTGTAGTATATACTCGTATTGAAGCGCTCGGCGTCCTTGTTGCGGTTCGAGCTGCCCTTGCCGCTCTTATCGACTTTCTCCTGACGGTTCATGCGGTTGTTCCATTGCATGTTCAGGTAGCCGTTGTTCTGCACTATCTGCCCCAGGTTGTGGAACCTCACGTCGAAGCCCACCTTGTAGTCGCCGCCCTTGACGGTATAGATGAACTCGATGTATCGTTCTTCCGTCTCGGTGCTGTCCGATGCTGCGTAGGCACGGAACGAGAGCTGCAGCGAGTCACCTTCGGCAACGCTCAAAGTCGATTGCCCGTCAAACGGATGGCCGTCTATATACGGCTCAAACACCAGGTCTCCGGTGTTCGCTGCGTTGGCGTGGATGTCGTTGAGCGGGAGCTCGATGTTGAAGTTCGTGTCAGATGGACTTACCAGCACCAGCGGCATGCTGTCGTAGGTCAGGTACTCGTTCACCACCACCTTGTCCACACGGGCGCCTTTGGTGTTGAAGTCTATGTCTAGTTTGCCGTTCCTGACGGTGATAACCGAGCTTTCCTTGTGGAAGTTGGCGCCGAACACACCCATGTTTGCCGCCATCTCGGCTAAAGTGGCGCTGTCGCCTGCCTCCTGTGCGGCTTTCAGCGCCTCCTGCTGTGCGCGCAACGAGTCGGCCATTGCCTGCTCCTGCGCCTCCACCAGTGCTATAGAGTCGAGTTTCCGTTGATACTCGGCCATCTGCTTTTCGCGTTCTGCTTTGCTGGGAGTCACCCAGAACATATATCCCACGAATATCGCGAAGATAAGTACTAGGCCGATAATAGACTGTTTGTTCATTCCGTTTTCTGAATACTGTGTATAACTGTTTGAATACTAAGCCATAATCACCCTACCGCAAATCCCACCCCACAAAACGAGTTTGCAAAGATACTAAAAATCTTTGGTTTATTATATATATAAACAAAAAGCATGTCACCGACACGCTTTTAATAATCAAAATACTCAAGCATTCAAGCAATCAGGCAATCATGCATTCGTTTTTCACCCGCCGAAGTTGTCGTACATGATGTTCTCCTCTTCCACTCCGAGGTTGTAGAGCATCTCGGTCACGGCCTTGCTCATCGGGCCGGGACCGCACATGTAGTATTCTATCTCTTCAGGTTCGGGATGATCCTTCAGATAGGTGTTATACATCACTTGATGCACGAATCCCACGGTGTAATTCACTCCTGCGGCGTTGGCTGCTGGGTCTTCACGGTCGAGGGCGAGGTGGAAGTGGAAGTTCGGGAACTCTTTTTCAAGCTGTAGGAAGTCGTCCAGATAGAACACCTCGTTCAGAGCCCGTGCTCCGTAGAAGTAGTGCATCTCGCGGTTGCGCACTCCCATAGTCTTGGTGAGGTGCATAATCTGTGCCCTCAGCGGTGCCATTCCTGCTCCTCCTCCAATCCAAACCATTGTGATTGCGTGATTGTCAGCTGCATGGTCTCTCACGTGGAACTCCCCATAAGGGCCAGACATCATCACCTTGTCGCCTGGCTTCAGTGAGAAGATGTACGACGATGCTATACCTGGGTTGACCTTCTGGAAACCTTTATGGTCGGGCGTCAGCGGTGGGGTGGCTATACGCACGGTGAGCATGAACACGTCGCCTTCGGCTGGGTAGTTCGCCATCGAATAGGCTCGTACCGTCGGCTCGCTGTTCACACATTTCAAGTCGAACATCTTCATGCGTTCCCATGCCGGTAGATATTTGTCACCGATGAGGCTGCGGTCGTAGTCGTTGTACTTGATGTCGAACTTGGGTATCTTGATTTGTGCGTAGGAACCTGGCTTGAAGTCCATGTGCTCGCCAGCAGGCAGCTGCACACGGAACTCCTTGATGAATGTTGCCACATTGTGGTTCGAGATGACGGTACATTCGTACTCTTTCACGTTCAGTGTCGACTGCGGTATGGCGAGGCTCATATCTTCCTTCACCTTCGTTTGACAACCCAAACGCCATCCTTCGGCTATCTCCTTGCGGCTGAAGAAACCTACCTCGGTCGGCAATATGCTTCCTCCGCCTTTCAGCACACGGCATTTGCATTGTCCACAGCTGCCCTTTCCGCCACACGCCGACGGCAGGTGTATCCCTTGGTTGCCGAGTGTGGAGATAAGGCTTCCTCCCGATTCCACCTCCAGCCGTTGGGCGTCGTTGATGCTGATGGTCACCTTGCCCTGCTTCAACAGCTTGCTGCGCAAAAACAGCAACAGCGCCACCAGCAGTAGTATGACCACCGCAAAGACGAGGAGTGAGATGAGTATTGTGAGTTTCAAGGATTATTAATTGTGTTAACTTGCTATTGTGTTAATTTGTTAGTAGGGATACATTCATTACTTGCATATTCAAGCATTCAAGCACTTACACATTCACACATTTACGCATTCAAGCATTCACGCATTAAAGTTTTATCCCCATAAACGACATGAAGGCCAGTCCCATGAGTCCTGTTATGATGAATGTTATGCCGACTCCCTGCAGTGCAGGCGGTATGTGTGAATATCTCAGTTTCTCTCTAATGGCGGCTATGCCCACTATGGCGAGCAGCCAGCCCAATCCGGAACCCAGGGCAAATGCTAGCACTTCGCCTATCGATGTATAGCCGCGTTCCTGCATGAAGAGCGATCCGCCCATGACGGCGCAGTTCACCGCTATCAGCGGCAGGAATATGCCCAAGGCGTAGTATAGTGTCGGACTGAACCTCTCTATCGTCATCTCCACTATCTGTACGATGGCGGCTATGACAGCGATGAATATTATAAGCGACAGGAATGAAAGATCAACATCGGCCAGACTTGGCGATATCCAGCTCATGGCACCGGGTGCAAGGAAGTATTTGTTCAGCAGCCAGTTTACCGGTACGGTGATGAGCAACACAAACGTAACGGCTACGCCCAGTCCCGCCGAGGTCTTCACGGTCTTCGACACCGCCAAGTAGGAGCACATGCCGAGGAAGAAGGCGAAGATCATGTTGTCGATAAATATCGACTTTACGAATATGTTGACTATCTCTTGCATATCTATTTACTACTGACTGCTAACCGCTAACTTTTCCTCCTCTGTATCCAAATGATTATTCCCACCAGTATCAATGCCATGGGCGGCATGATCATCAGGCCGTTGTTCTCGTACCCGATGCTGTAGGCGCCTATTTTCTCCATGACGGGATAACTCAGGAGGGTGCCGCTTCCGAAGAGTTCACGCAGGGTGCCGAGTATGACGAGGATTATGCCATAACCCAATCCGTTGCCTATGCCGTCGCAGAGCGAGGGTAGGGGAGGGTTGGTCATGGCGAAAGCCTCGAGGCGCCCCATCACGATGCAGTTGGTGATGATAAGCCCCACGAATACCGACAGCTGCTTGCTCACATCGTAGAGGTAGGCTTTCAGCACCTGGTCGACCAGCACCACCAGCATGGAGACCACCACCAGCTGTACTATGATTCGTATGCGTGGCGGTATGGTCTTGCGTAGAAGCGAGATGATGACGTTAGCTAACGCCACCACTATGGTAACCGATATGGCCATCACCAACGCCGGCTTGAGCTGAGCGGTCACAGCCAGGCACGAGCAGATGCCCAACACCTGTACGGTGATCGGGTTCTCCTTGTTGAAAGGCATCGTTATCAGCTTCCAGTTGCGGCTGGCCATATTGTTCTATATCTTCTATTATTTCAGTTTTTTTATCTGCTTGGCGAGATATTTGCCTAGTTTGTTGCCGGCGTTGCTGGCACCAACCTTGATGTGATGCATTTTGGTGCCAATTTTGCATCCTTTGGAGATGATCTCGTCAATCTCGCAGAGGTTTTGGTTCTGCTTGTCAGTGACGATGGCTTTGCATTTCCATTCGCCTCGCTCGCTTATGGAGATTACCTGTATTTTCATCACGAGGTCGCAGTCTATGCTGTGTCCTACCGAGAGGAGGGTGCCGGTCTTTTCATTGATGCCGTTGATGAAGGCCAAGGTTATGTCGGACAGGTCTTTGTTCCATTCTTCTTCATATGATGCAAATGCCTGCTCGCCCATACCCATGATGACAGCCTTCGAGTAGTCGATGTCCACTAAGGCTACGCCTGCTTTCTTTAAACCTTCTACCGAGCCGGAAGCCATGGTCTGTGCGTTGCATACCGACATGCTTACAATCATTGCTATAGCGGCAATGGAGACTTTCAGATGTTTTGTGGTTTTCATATTTTTTTTGTTTTTATTATTTCTTCAAATGAATTCAGGTCCTTTTCGAGCATCTCGCTCACACCGTTGCTGGTCATCGTGCCGCCGCTTATTGCGTCCACCTCATACAGGCTCTTCTTGTCGGTGTTCTTCTTCAGCTTGATGGGCTTGACCGAGCCCTTGTCGTCGACCACACGTTTGCCTATGAACTGCTCGGCAAATTTCGCCGATGCTATCTCTCCACCCAATCCGGGGGTCTCGCCTTTGTGGTCAAACACGGCCCCTATGATGTATCGTTCTTCGTCCAACGCTATGTATCCCCATATCGGTCCCCAGAGTCCCGTTCCGTGCAAAGGAAGGATAATCCCTTCGCGACCGTCAATATTATAAGTGTAGTACGAATTGCCATTCGCTGCCTGTTGCCCACTGCCCACTGCCCGCTCAGCAATATACTTTCCATACAACTCCCCCGCTTCGCTCCGTGAGGCCTCCACTCCGATTGATTTCAGCACCATCTGTTGCTGTTCGGCAACTTTGTTTTTCTCCTGGCGTGGCTTCAGGGCGACAGCCGTAACCGACAACACGATGGAGGCCACCGCCACCAGCGCCAATGAATAAAGGATCATATATCGGTTACTGAATTTCTTCATGTTATTTAATGTCTTTATTGCTACCTGCTACCCGCTGTCCGCTACCTACTGTCTGGGCACGGACCCATCTTTTCTTCCTCTTTCTTATGTTCGCCGCCACCACACAGTGGTCAATCAGCGGTGCGAAGCAGTTCATCAGCAGTATGCTCAGCATCATCCCTTCGGGGTATGCGGGGTTGACCACACGCAGCAGCACGGCGAATAGGCCTATCAACAATCCGTATATCCATTTGCCGATGTTCGTCTGAGCCGACGTGACTGGGTCTGTGGCCATGAATACCGCGCCGAACATGAATCCGCCCATCACATAGTGGTAGTAGAACGGCAGCTGCATGTAGCTGTTGGCTCCGATGAGGTTGAACAGCAGTCCCATTGCTCCGCCGCCGACGAATACGCTCAGCATTATCCGCCACGATGCTATGCCGCTGCCAAGGAGCATCAGGGCACCTATCAGTATGGCTATGGCCGAGGTTTCGCATGTCGAGCCCGCCACCGTGCCGACGAACATGTCGAGCAGCGAGGCCGAGGGTCTTATGCCTCCGCCCATCATCTCGCCCAGTGGCGTCGCGCCGGCTATGGCGTCGGTGCCCCACCATTTTGCAGCAGTCCATACCGAGTCGCCCGACATGTGCGTCGGGTAGGCGAAGAATAGGAACGCCCTCGCTACCAAAGCGGGATTAAGAAAATTCATGCCTGTGCCGCCGAACACCTCCTTGCCGATCACCACGGCGAAGGCTACTGCCAGTGCCAGCTGCCACAGCGGTGTCGTGACGGGCACTATCATCGGTATTATCAGGCCTGTGACCAGGAACCCCTCGTTCACCTCGTGGTGGCGTATCTGTGCGAAGGCAAACTCTATGGCAAGACCCACAATGTAGGATACTGCGATAAGCGGCAGCATTCTCACCAATCCGAAGGCGAAGCAGGCCCAGAAAGATGATTGTCCGCCGATGAGGCTGAAATGCTGCCATCCGATATTCCACATCCCGAACAGCAAGGCGGGCATCAAGGCTATGACGACCGTAATCATCGATCGCTTCATATCCACCGCGTCGCGTATGTGAGCCCCTTGTTTGGTTGTGGTGTTGGGTGTGAAGGCGAAGGTCTCGAACGCCTCGAAGGTGCTCTGTAGCCACGCCATCTTGCCCCCTTCGCTGAAGGTGGGCTTTATCTTGTCAATAAACCCACGCAATCCGCTAACGGCCGCCTGCCATCTGCTGCCTGCTCTCCTCATACCGACTCCTTTCTGCAAAGCTCCAATGCCTTGCGTATGATGGCTTGAATTTCGGTCTTCGACGGGTCTATATATTCACACAGGGCTAAGTCCTCGGGTTCTACTTCGTAGATGCCCAGCTGCTCCATCAGGTCGATATCGCCTATGATGGCCGCCTTTATTAGCTGGGTGGGGTATATGTCAAACGGGAACACCCGTTCAAAGTTGCCGGTAAACACCAACGGTCTGACTCCCCCATGGAGGTTGGTATTGAAGTTGAACCCAAATCCATTAATCATGAACCGTGAACCATGAACCGTGAACCAATTCTTAGGCATGAGGCCCGAGAGGAAAGTCCTTGAGAAGCTGTGCTTCCTCAATCCTGGCATCAGCCATCCCATGAAGTCGTAGCTGTCGCCTTCTTCAATCAGCGTCACCTGACTGTCGTAAGCACCCAGAAACCCATCTAGTGTGGCTTTTCTCCCACTCAGTACGTTGCCGCTTATTATCCGTGTACCGAATCCGTTGGCGGCGTCCAGCTTGGGATAGTCTTTGCTTGAAAGCTGTCCGTTGAGCACTTCGCCGAGCGATGCCCCTGGGGTTATGCGATAGTATTGAGGATGGGCCGCTGCAGGACCGGTGACGGCCACCAGACGCTCCGGTCGGTAGTCGCCTGTGGTTACGAGCTGTCCCAGCGTCACGACATCCTGAGGGTTCATCGTCCAGACGCGCTCACCTTTGTTTAACGGAGCTATGGCCGCTATCTGAGTGCCGATGTTTCCAGCTGGATGCGGCCCCGACACCTCATGGAATACGATATTCTCTGAACCTTGAACCTTGAACCTTGAACTTTGAACCTCTCTACCACATACATGTACCTTGCCGTCGGTAAGCAAGCTCAAAGCGTTCAACCCCGCCGCTAACCACTGCCAATTAACCGCCCAGTTAGGGCACGGACCTAGTGGGGCTGAGTCGAAAAGACTAATAAAGATGTCCCGAGGATTGTCGTCGGGGTTAGCTATCGTGCCGAACGGTCTCTGACGCACCATTGTCCACAGGCCGCAGTCTATCATCGCCTCGATGATCCCTTCGCGGCTCTGGAGAGATGCTGGGTCGCGGTGCCAACTCTTCTGCTCTTCAGATTTCTCAATCACCACCGCCTCGATGGCTCTGCGTTCACCACGTCTGATCTCCTTCACGGTGCCGCATACGGGCGATGTCAGCTGTATCTTGGGGTTGTTTTTGTCGCACACTACCGCCTGCCCTACTTCCACGAGGTCACCCTCGCGCACATCCAGACGTGGGGTCAGTCCCACGAAGTCCGACGGTTGGATACCGTAGGTCTTGATAAGCCGCATATCAGAGGTGCGACGCTCAGCCGCCCCTCCGATAGGTATATCCAACCCTTTGTGTATCTTTATTTTCCCGTCCATTAGCCAACGATAGCAGAATGCAAAGATACGAAAAAAAAGAAAATGGGGGAATGAGGGAATGTGTTAGTGTGTTAATATGTGAGAGAATTATGTATTCCTTTATCTCTCCTTTATCTCTCCTTTATGGTTTGTTTATCATTTCTCTATAGTTTCTCTATCATTTCTCTATGGTTTCTCTATCATTTCTCTATCACTTCTCTATAGTTTCTCTATCACCTCTCACTGAAGCATTTACACTTCTTACCTCTTCCATCTTACCTCTTCCATCTTACTTCTTCCATCTTACTTCTTCCCTCTTCCCTCTTCCATGGTTATATCATAGTAAAGTCATGGTTAAGTCATAGTATCAGCATTGACGTTAACCTTAACGTTGACCAAGATTAAGTTTTTTTAACATAGCTTCCGCCTAATTTAACATCTCGTAGGGTCGTTACATAAGTGAGAGCGTAAATGTAGGCTAACGGCTTTGCCGCTTGGCTCGGCCAAGAATGTGTTAATGCGTGAGTCAAACAGCACTCACCGTTCTTTCTTCGCTATGGTTAGGGCTACGGCGGCGAGGATCAGGATGATGCCTATCACCAGCTGCATCGTGAACGGCTCGCCGAAGAGGCCTATGCCTATCGCCACCGCCGTCAGCGGTTCGAGGGCTCCGATGATGGCGGTGGCGGTGCTGCCTATGTACTTGGCTGAATAGACCATCAGGCTCAGCGCCATGATGGCCGGCACGATGGCAAGCCACCCGACGAAGAACCAGGCTCTGCCTGTGGGCGGAAGCATCAGCGCCTGTTCCGACACCAACGAGTAGATGACCATGCCCAAGGTGCAGTAGAACAGGACATAGAAGTTGATCTTGAAGCTTGACATGTGTATGTCGCTGCGGTCCACGACGATGATGTAGAGCGCGTAGGTGAGGGCTGAGATGAGCACGAGCACCACGCCCCATATCGGGAGCGTGCCGCTGGTGCCGGACCAATAGAGTGTCATCACGCCGGCGAGGGAGAGCACCAGGGCGACGACCGTCTGCCAGGTGATGCGTTCTTTGAACACCGTGGACATGATGACAGCGGTCATGACGGGATAGGTGAAGAGTATGGTGGAGGCCACGCCGGCGGCCATCATCGTGAAGCTCACGTAGAGGGTGAGGGAGGAGAAGGTGAAGAGTCCTCCGAGTGCGCTCACGACGGCGAACTCACGGGGCGTCACCTTGACGCTCTCGCGCCGTATCATCATCACTATGGCGACGATGAGCCATGCCAACCCGAAACGGTAGAAAAGCACCGAGTTGGTCCCCATCCCTTCGGCGTACAGATTCAGTGCGCCGAGGGGGTTGGTGCCATAGCATACTGCGGCGAGGATGCCGCAGATGCTTCCGATAATTTTTTTTCTGTTCAAGACGACTATTCTTCTGAGTCTTCCTCGTCAAGTTCAATGCCCATCTCGTCAGCCCATTCGTTTGGGTCGAAACTTTCTTCGGCTTCTTCCTCGGCTTCATACTGAGCTGGGTCGGGTCCCCAGCCTTTGTCGGTCTTGACTAGTTCGGCGGTCTCTTCGGTTATCTCGCCGTCGCCGAAGGTTACCTGCACTTTAACGACTGCATGTTTGCCGTCTTTGGATATTTGCTCTGAGAGGATCTTGTAGTCTTTCACGCCGCCGGAGAACTCGTCGAAGAGCTTCATCATCTCGATGATGCCCTGGCGCTCTTCTTCGGACTTGCCCTCGCTGTCGGGCATCATGTCGACCATGGTCTCGTAATCTTGGTTCATGGTTGCGGTATAGAGCTTGTCTATATAGGCGCGGGGGCTGTCTTTCTTGCATCCGACGAGGGCCAAGGCGCAGATAAGCAAGGAGGCGAAGGTGAGAATGACTTTGTCTTTCATAACTTGAAGATGTTAGTGTGAGTTATTAACATTATGATAACTAATGCTGTTCGATGTGGTGGTGACGTTCTCCACGTTTGCAAAAATAGCATAAACCTTCAATCTGTGCAAATCTTTATTGGCAAAGTAACCAAATTTAATGTATCTTTGCCGTCAATAAAAAACATGCTCGTCGCCCTATAGTGGCGATGGATAGATGGTTAGACAAATAAAAATATCTGAATAATGAAAACAACAGCAGAACTCCAGCAGATTGCGACCCAAGTGCGTCGCGACATCCTTCGTATGACCACCAACGCCAAGAGCGGACACCCGGGCGGCTCGCTCGGCACCGCCGACTGGTTTGTGGCTATGAACTTCAACCTTATGGACTTTGACCCAGCCAAGTTCACCATGAGCGGCGAGGGCGAGGACATGCTCTTCGTCTCGCAGGGCCACATCACGCCGGTCATCTACAGCACTATGGCTCGCCGTGGCTTCTTCCCCGTGGCTGAGTTGGCTACCTTCCGCAAGTTCGGTACCCGTCTGCAGGGTCATCCTTCGACTGCTCACAACTTGCCTGGCATCCGCATGGCTTCGGGTTCGCTCGGTCAGGGCCTCAGCGTGGGTGTGGGCGCAGCCCTCGGCAAGAAGATGACGGGCGACAAGCACATCGTCTACACCATGCACGGCGACGGCGAGCTGGAGGAAGGTCAGATTTGGGAGGCCGCCATGTTCGCTGGTGCTAAGCACGTGGACAACCTCATTGCCACCATCGACTACAACAACCAGCAGATCGACGCTACCGTCGATGAGGTGATGACCCTCGGCGACCTCAAGGCCAAGTTCGAGAGCTTCCTCTGGAAGGTCGTCGTCATCGACAACGGCAACGATATGCAGCAGGTGCTCGACGGTATGGCTAAGGCCAAGTCGATGACCGGTCAGGGCAGCCCTGTGTGCGTCATACTGAAAACCAAGATGGGCTACGGCGTCGATTTCATGCAAGACACCAACAAATATCACGGTGCCGTCCTCTCGGCCGACGACCTGCCCAAGGCTCTGGCTCAGCTGAACGAAACTCTCGGGGATTTTTAATCTGTTTTGAGAAAGTTCTTGTCCATAGCATTGTGGCTTTTTGTCAGCCTGCCCCTTTTCGCTGGAGTCCAGGACGCTAAAACGGCTGTCCGTGGTTCCGAGAAGGTGCGCATACTGCTGCTGGTTGACTGTTCGCGCAGCATGTGGGAGCGTTGGCAGAGCGACTCGAAGATAAAGGTGACGCAGCGGGTGTTGCTGCATTTCCTCGACAGCGTCCCTGACAACAGCGGTGTCGAGGTGGCGATGCGTGTCTTCGGCCATCTTAACCAGAACTCCTACGGCACTCGTCTGGAGTGTCCGTTCGAGCCCAACAACCACTATCAGCTGCAGAGCAAGATAAAGACTCTTGTGCCCAACGGCGGCTGCTCGGCGGCTACGGCGTTGGACGGTGCTGTGGGCGACTTCCCTGTGGGCGACTCGTCGCGCAACGTGATATTCGTCATAACCGACGGCTCGAACGGCGGAAGCAATATCTGCGAGGTGGCAGGCAAAATCCAGCAGAGCGGACGCGTGGTCAGGACTTTCATACTGAACATCGCGGCTGGAACCCGCAAGAACGCCACGCTCGACTGCGCCGGCACGGTCATACCGATCGAGAACGAGGAGTCGTTTGCCGGCGAGCTGCAGCAGCTCTTCCACGCCGCTCGGTCGGAGTCGCGTGTTACGGTCTGCCTCACCACCGGGGAAGGGGAAAAATACGTCGATGATGTGCCGGTGGTCTTCTACGACCGGCAGAACCGTAAGCCTGTCTATACGAGGATTTACGCCGGCAGGCGTGCGGCGGACACCCTTACGGTCGATCCGCTGATCGACTACGACGTGGAGGTAAATACGCGGCCTTCGATAGTGTTCCGCAACAGGACCTTTCGGGCCGACAGGGTTTACACCCTCGCCTCCGTCGTGGAGGAGGGAAGGCTTTGTGTCAGGCGCGAGGACAAGCGGGTGGTGTGGTCTGTGCCGGACTATCCTGTGGTGGTGCGCCAGAGCGGCAAGGCTGAGATGGCTGGCACACAGATGTTGGGCGACAGCGTGAAATATTTGGCTGGGGTCTATGATGTGGAGATACTCTCCACTCCGCCGATAGCGATAAACAATGTGGAGATTCGCAAGGACGCGGTGACCGAGCTGGCGATACCCGCCCCCGGGATGCTGATGATAGAGCGTATGAAGGCAAGGCGGCAGGTCAGCGTCTTCGAGATGCGCGACGGCAGGATGCAGCTGGTACGTGAGTTCGTGCCGAACCCCGCAGGTGAAAACCTGATACTGATGCCTGGCGACTACATACTGCTGGTGCGCCCTTCGGCGAAAGAAAAGAACCGCGAGACAAGAAGTCTGTCAGCCACCATTGCCTCTGGCAAGCAGACAGCAATAAAGATTGAATGAGAGAGAGTGTCGGACTAGTCAGACTAGTCGGACGGGTCAGACAAATCAAAAAAAGTGACAAAGATGATAAACAGTAACAATAATACTCCTGCCCCTTTTTTGAAGCCACTTGGTGGCTACCGTAGGTTACGGGTATATAAGGTTACGGAAATTGTTTGTGATCTGACTTATCATTTTGCTCATACTTACCTCGAAAAGGGAGATAGAACTATGGACCAGATGGTGCAGGCGGCACGGAGCGGCAAGCAGAATATTGCAGAGGGAAGCGAGGCTGCCACCACGTCGCGTGAGACGGAGATAAAGCTTACCAACGTGGCAAAGGCTAGTCTGGAGGAGTTGATGGTTGACTATGAGGACTATCTAAGACAACACGGTCTTGATCAATGGAAAACGGGACACCCTAGATATGAACCAATGCGAGAGTATGCCCGCAGCGAAAAGATAGATGCAGAATACACGACCCTTATGCAGAAGATGAACGCCGAAGAGCTGGCGAACCTCTGCATCACACTCATCAATCAAGCAACCTATATGTTGCGGAAACTAATAGAGAAACAACAACAGCAATTTTTGGAAGAGGGAGGTGTCCGCGAGCAAATGACAAAAGCGCGTGTCGCTTACCGCAACCAAAATAAAGGATAGTTGGTCCGACCAGTCTGACCAGTCCGACCAGTCCGACCCCCATAAAACAGAAAACGATAACAAAAAACAAAAAACAAAATAACAATGACTCACTACGAAATCAAATCAAGCAAAGAGTTGCGTGCCGGCATGGGCGAAGGCCTTGTGGAGGCTGGCAAGCGTAACAGCAATGTCGTCGCTCTCAGCGCCGACGTGAAAGGCAGCGTCAAGATGGACGGCTTCGCCAAGGAGTTCCCAGAGCGCTTCATCCAGTGTGGCATCGCCGAGGCCAACATGGTCGGCATCGCCGCCGGCTTGAGCCTCTGCGGCAAGGTGCCCTTCATCGGGGGCTTCGCCGAGTTCGTCACCGGACGTGTCTATGACCAGATTCGTCAGGTGATGGCCTATAGCAACAAGAACGTCAAGATCTGTGGCTCGCATGCTGGCATCTCCCTCGGCGAGGACGGCGCTACCCACCAGACTATGGAGGACATCGCCCTCATGAAGGTGCTGCCCAACATGACTGTGCTGGTGCCCGCCGACTTCAACCAGGCTAAGGCCGCCACGCTGGCCGCCGCCGAGCATGTCGGTCCCGTCTACCTGCGCCTCGGTCGCTCCAAGATGCCCTGCTTTCTGCCGGAGGGAGAGAAGTTCGAAATCGGCAAAGCCCAGCTTCTGAATGAGGGTAAGGACGTCACCCTCTTCGCCTGCGGTCACCTCGTGTGGGAAGCCCTGCAGGCTGCTGAGCAGCTGGAGAAGGAAGGCATCAGCGCCGAAGTGATAAACATCCACACCATCAAGCCGCTCGACGTGAACGCCATCGTGGCCAGCGCCCGCAAGACCGGCGCCGTTGTCACCTGCGAGGAGCACCTCATCAACGGCGGACTCGGCGACAGCGTGGCTCAGACCCTCGCTATGCATTGCCCCACTCCGATGGAGTATGTGGCGGTAGACGACAAGTTTGGTGAGAGCGGCACCCCCGACGAGATGCTCACCAACTACCACCTCCGTGCCGCTGACATCATAGAGAAGGTGCACGCCGTGCTGAAACGCAAGTAATTCAAACAGCTTCTATATTATATCATGATAAAGAGAATTCTGTCGGTATGCTTTGTCTTGGTTGCCATCGTCTCCTTGACGGCATGCAAGAAAGATTATGAAGAACTTATCGTTGGTAGGTGGCAGATTGTGACCGAAGACGGTTTTACCGAGGAGACCATCTTCAACCAATATATCCCGGAACCCATCGAGCACATGGACAGTTGGGGGTTCGTCTTCCATAATAACGGAAGCGGGTACTCGTTCGAGGTGGTTGAAGGAACGGAACTCGAACGGTCGCAGGTGACCTACACGATTGAGGGAAGTGATATACATATATTATATGCTAACGGGGTTCGCATCAGGTGGACCGTGAAGGACATAGGCAAAAAAACTCTGACGTTGTCTGAGCGTTACGAGCTTAACGCCTCCAACGGCGACCGCCGCTACGGTTTCGGCCTCTGGGAGTTCGAGCGGAAAGAGTATGTAGCTCCTGTGTTCCCGACGGACACCATTGTGCCGATTGACACCATTGCAGGACAGGATACGGTGACGACTAAGAAGCTGATCTTTTAGAAATATCAGATTATGAAAAGGACATTGCTCTTGGCGGCTGCATTGCTGATGCTCGTCTCGGCTGGTGCCCAGACGCTGACTTTCCGCTGGCAGAACACGCAGCGGCAGTATCTGATGTTCGAACCGTCCAGCCGCACCGGAGTGCTTCCTGTGATGTACTTCCTGCATGGCTTGGGCGACAACATCACTCGTTGTGCCAGCGATATGAACTTTGCATCGCTGGCCAACGAATACGGATGGATTATCCTCGTGCCGCAGGCAATGAGCGTGCAGGGCAGCACGATGTGGAATGTGGGCTTCGGCGGTACTGCCGACGACGCGGGCTTCTTCTTGGCGCTGGTTGACTCGCTCGCCGGCATTGGCAAGGTGAACACCGACAGCCTCTTCTTCACGGGCTTCTCGATGGGTGGCTTCATGACCCATAAGATGGCTATCGAACACGGCGACCGCATAAACGCCTGCGCTCCCGTCAGCGGCCTCATTACCTTCGCCCTTGCCGACGAGGTGCCGGTGGCACCTGTGCGCATGCTGCACATCCACGGCACCTCCGACAACGTGGTGGGCTGGAACGGTGGTTCGTCTTATTTCGGCAATATCGGCATCGGCGTCGATTCGATAGTGAATTACTGGACGGGTTGGAACGACTGTGACGACACACCTGAAGTCGACAGTCTGCCCGACCGAGTGAACGACGGCTTGAGTTTCGTGCGTTACAGATATACTGGCGGTGATGCTGAGTTTCAACTAATAAAAGTCATCGGTGGCTCGCACGACTTCTATCTCGACAGCACCACCCACGACATCGACTATTTCGATGTCATACACAAGTTCTTCCTCGGCGACGGTTCGTCGCTGGGTTGCAACGAACCTAGGGATACTGCTCCACGCTTTGATGTCTGGCCCAATCCTGCATCCGGTAGCCTTTATGTGAGGACATCTGAGTCCACTGTGCTGACGCTTCTCGACAGCAGGGGCTATTCCGTCATGCAGGATGACTTCGAGCCGGGGGTCACCCGGGTCGATGTACGGAACCTTGCAAAGGGGTTGTATGTTCTGGTTGACCGTAGTGGGGCATCACGAAAGGTGGTGGTGATCTGATGAAGACTGTTGCGGTTTTTTGCGGAGCTTCTTTGCCCCTTAGTGAAAAATATGTGGCAGCCGCTCGTGAGTTGGGTCGTGCTATCGCAGATGAAGGACACGCCCTCGTCTATGGCGGAAGCAATCTCGGCCTTATGGGGGTCGTCAGTTCTGCGGCTATGAACGAGGGTGGGAGAGTGGTTGCTGTCATCCCGACATTGTTTCCCGAAGACGTAATCCAGTCGCAACAGGTGAGCGAGATAATACGGGTGCGGTCGATGGCAGAGCGGAAGGAGCGAATCATCGCCATGTGCGACGCTTTCGTGGCGTTGCCGGGCGGCATAGGCACATTGGACGAGTTGTTCGAGGTGGCGGTGGCAAACCAGCTGCGCCGTTTCAGCGGAAACGCCGACAAGCCTGCCAAGCCAATGATAATGTTTGATGTCGATGGCTTTTATAGTTCATTGCTCTCTCAGCTCGACCTGATGCGGAAGGAGGGCTTGTTGCATGGAGACTGTGGGTTGCTGTCTGCAACCACGCTCGACGAGACAATCAAACTGCTGCGATGAAGTACTTTCTCAGCAAGTCGAAATATATTCGGGGGCTGCAATGCAGTCGTGCGTTGTGGCTCGATGTCTATCACCCCGAGTTGGCGCAGTACAGCCGCGAGACGATGCGTAAGTTCGACCGTGGGCGCGAGTTCGAGCGCCTGTTCAAGGACCAGTTTCCTGATGCGGTGGATGTCAGCGCCGCTTTGCGTAACCGTTTCAACGACTATCCTTCGTTTACTGAGGAGGTGTTGCAACGTGATGGTGAGGTGGATCTCTTCGAGGCTGGCTTCCTTTTCGACAATGTGCTCGTCCTTGCCGACGTGGTGCACAAGAACGCCGACGGCAGGTTGGATATCTATGAGGTGAAGAGCGGCACTACGCTGAGCGAGACCTACAAGAAGGATGCGGCTGTGCAGCACTATGTTATTTCACATTGCCGCGAGGTGAGGAGTTTTAGTGTGGTGTATAATGGGATGTCGGACCAGGCAGAAAAGTCCGACAAGTCTGACCCGTCAGACAAGTCCGACATGTCCTCCAATTTCAAGATTGTCAATCTCACCGAGGAGTTGGCCTTACAGCATGCGCTGATTTCGAATAACATCTCCTGCATGAAGGAGGTGCTCAAAGGTGGCGAACCGGACATCTCGCCAGGCGACCGCTGCACCACGCCATACGAGTGTCCATATAAAAAATACTGCGACAAAGGCCTGCGCCATCTGTCGCTGTTCTAAAGGGGACAATTACAAAGTAAAAACCCGATTGAATCTTTTATTCAATCGGGTTTGTCTTTTGGTGTATAATTGGAGATCAATAGACCGGGAAAGCAATCTCGCGCTCGACTACCTGATAGGGGGTACCGTTGCGGTAGATGGTCTTGCGGACCCAGTTGTCCTCGTCGTCGTACTCATAGACGTAGCTGTGCTTCCAGTTGAGATGCTCGTCGTAGTTGAAAGAGCTTTCCTCAATAAGGTTGTCGTGCTCGTCGTAGTAGTAGGTGGTGAGGGCCACGAGAAATTCGTCGGCATCGTAGAAACGCCACTCCACGCGGTTGCCTCTGTTGTCGTACTTGTAGATGTATTTCTGGGTCAACTCACCGTCACGGCTGTAGAACTCGGTCTCGGTGTTGTTGCCTTGGTTATCGTATTTAAACACGCGCTTTTCGGCCATCGAGCCGTTCTCGTCGTAGCTCTGTTCCTCGACGAGACGGTTGTTCTCATAGCGGGAAGAAGCACGTTGGGTCATCTGGCCGTTGAGGAAAGCGGTACGTTCCACACAGTTGCCGTTGTTGTCGTTGAGGTAGGCGGTACGTGCGGTAAGGGTGTTGTTCTTGTCATATTCGTTCCAGCCGAGTGAGTAGCCGTTGACGTCGAAATAGTAGGAAAACCAAGTGTATTTACCGTTATTGCGACGGTATTTGTCTTGGAAGTTTCCGCGTGAATCGAACACTACTGAATCCAGGCATGTGAGCTGTTTGCCACCGTTCTTGCCGCCGTGGAGGTTGTAAGTGAATTCGAGGACGTAGATGGCGTTGCCATGGATGCCCATTTCTTCACGGGAGCATTTCTTTGGTTTGTTGCCGGCAAAGGCGCTGGCGGCGATCAGCAGAGCGAAAACAAGTGCTATGTTCTTTTTCATTTTCAAAACTTTTTGAGGTACAAAAGTACAACTTTTCTCTTAATAAACGTAATATTCAATCAAAAAGTTGCATTTTGTGGTGTTTTTTGAATAGAAACAGGCCCGTAATGAGCAGGGTTATGAGGGCGGCGAGGCTGTAACCGACCGGACGCGGGATAAGGGTGCCCAATCCTTCTTTTTCGGCCACAAAGATGAAGGAGACGGTGACCATAGTCATGAACATCGCTGGGATGAGTGAGACGAAATACCATAGACCTTTGGTGTTGCGGGATAGGAAGACGGTGACGGCCCAGAGGGTGACCATGGCGAGCACCTGGTTGGCCCAGGAGAAGTAACGCCAGATGTAGTCGAAGCCGGTGGGGTTGGCCAGCGAGAAGACCAGTAAGGCAGCGGCCAGGACGAAGACCGGCAGTGCCACAAGGAGTCGTTTCGGGATGGGCTTTTGGTCGACGTGCATGAAGTCGGCTACGATGAGGCGAGCCGAGCGGAGTGCGGTGTCGCCGCTGGTGATGGCGGCGCTGATGACGCCGAGGATGCAGATGGTGGCGATAACGGGTGGGAACCACTCGTTGGCTATCACGCCCACCATGGCGTTGCCGCCCAGCGGATGTCCGTCAACCATCGTCTTCTGTGCCAGAATGGGGTCGTGGTAAAAGACTGTGGCGGCGGCTGCCCATATAAGGGCCACGATGCCTTCAGTGATCATCGCTCCATAGAAGATGGGGCGTGCCTGTCGTTCGTTGGTCATGCAGCGAGCCATAAGAGGACTCTGGGTGGCGTGGAAGCCACTTATCGCACCGCAGGCGATGGAGATGAACATCATCGGGAAGATGGGGTTGTGTTTGGCGTTGGGGTGGGTGTTCTGCAGCCCTTGCCACACCTCAGGCATGTCGGGACGGTAGACGATGAAAGCCACCACGATGGCGATGGCCATTCCGAGCAGGAGGAATCCGAAGATGGGATAGAGGCGGCCGATGAGTTTATCGATGGGGAGGAGTGTGGCGATAAGGTAGTAGGCGAAGATGATGCCGACCCAGATGAAGATGTTCCAGTCGGGGGTGAAGTTGTTGTTGAGCAACACGGCAGGGGTGTTGACGAAGACTGCGCCGACGAGGATCATGAGTATGACGGTGAACCCGCGCATGAACTGCTTCATGCCGTTGCCGAGATACTTACCATGAATTTCGGGCAGGGAGGCACCGTCCATGCGGATGCTGATGAAGGCGGCGATGAAGTCGTGTACGGCGCCGGCGAAGATGCATCCGAAGACGATCCAGAGGAAGGAGGCGGTGCCGAACTGAGCTCCCATGATGGCTCCGCAGATTGGCCCCACACCGGCGATGTTCAGGAATTGGATGAGAAATATCCGCCACGACTTCATGGGTACATAGTCCACTCCGTCTGGATGTGCTACGGCTGGTGTTTGGCGCGTGGGGTCTATTTTCAGTATGCGCTCTATTATTTTTGAGTACAGAAAATAACCGAGCAACAGAAGTACTACTGCAATTAAGAATGATATCATAGTGTAAAGATTATATCGGTCAGATTGACAATTGCGTTAACCGTTTTTGTCATACGTATTTAAGGCAGTTGTCCAGCTCTTTTTTCAGGAGCGTTTTGTCGAGGTGCTGTCCTATGAAGACGAGCTTCTGCATGCGGTCGCCATATACGGGATCCCAGTCGCGTTGCAGCTGCTTGTCCCATTCCAGTCGCTGCTGCAACTCTCTCTCGGGCATGGTGGCGAACCACTGGCCTACATCTTTAAGGGCTACTTGCTTGCCGGCTTGCTCGAAGAGGTAGCACACGTCGCCTTCTCCGTAGAAGTAGCAGATGCCTTTGGCTCTGATTATTCCCTTCGGCCAGCGTCGTGCCACAAAGTCGTCGAACTTGTTGATGTCAAACGGCTCACGGTTGAAATAGACGTATGTGCCGATGCCATACTCTTCGGCTTCGCCTTCTTCATGGTCGTGGTGATGATGGTGGTGGTGTTCGTGTTCGTGTTCATGCTCCTCGTGGTGATGGTGATGCTCATGGTCGGACTCGTCGGACTCGTCAGACTCGTCAGACTCGTCAGACTTGTCCGATAACTCCGCTCCTGCTTCCACTTCGTGCACCCAGGTGGCGGAGGTGGCCACTTCGTCGAAGTCGAACATACCGGTGTTGAGGATGCGGTCGAAATCGACGTCGCCGTAGTTGCAGTCGATAATCTCGGCTTTGGGCTGCAGGGCTCGCACTATCTGGCGTATCTGTTCCAGCTCGTCGGGTTTCACCTCCGAGGCTTTGTTGAGGAGAATGATGTTACAGAATTCTATCTGCTGTATGACGAGGTTTTCGATGTCTTCTTCGTCTATGGCGGGGCGGGTCAGGTCTAGTCCGTTCTTGAACTCGTCGCGCATACGCAGTGCATCAACCACTGTGACTATGCAGTCGAGTCGCGGCAGGGCATCGGCGGGGAAGTCGGGAATCTGTGACGGTATCGAACAGATGGTTTGTGCTATCGGTTCGGGTTCGCAGATGCCGCTGGCTTCTATGACGACATAGTCGAACTTCTGCATGAGGGCGATGTCGCGCAGCTGGTTGACGAGGTCCATCTTAAGCGTGCAGCAGATGCATCCGTTCTGCAACGCCACGAGGCTGTCGTCGCCCTGCCCTACGATTCCGCCTTGTTCTATGAGTGTTGCGTCGATGTTGACTTCGCCGATGTCGTTCACTATGACGGCGAACTTGATGCCTTTGCGGTTGTTAAGTATTCTGTTAAGCAGCGTGGTCTTGCCGCTTCCTAGGTAGCCGGTGAGGAGGAGAACTTTCATTTGTGCGTGATTGCTTGAATGTTTGATGGCGTGAATGTGTTAGTTAGTGGCGTTTTATCCAGTCGATGAATGCCATGACCACTTTGTAGAGGAGCCACAGGAGGAATCCGATGGCTGCCCAATGAAAGATGAATTGTATGTAATACATATCGTTCGATTTTTAATATTCAAAACTGCTGCCGCCGAGGAATTCTCTCATTATCGAGGTCGGCGGTATGAACTTCGGGTCGATGGGTTCTATCAGTTCTATGAAGTTGAGCAGACGGCAGGCTTCAGCGTACTCTTTGCAGTTCTCTGGCACCTGCTTCAGCAGCGGCTCGGCATAGGTCTTGAGCATGGCGAGTTCGTAGAAGAGGGCGCTGTTGAACATCACGTCGGCGTTCTCCTGATAGGGGTATATGTGCTTGCGCTCGCCGGCTTGCACGTTGTCCCAGCGTTTCAGGGTTTCATGGGCGTTCCATCCGCGGAAGCTGTTGTCTCTCACGATGCGGCGTATCAGTCGGTTGTCGCTTGAGTGGATGATGTTCTGGTCGTCGATGGCGACTTGGGTGAGCGCCGAGACGTACATCTTGAACTTCATCGACTCGGGAATCTGTGCCGTGAGTTTCGGGTTCAGGGCGTGGATGCCTTCGACAATGAGGAGCTTCTTGGGTTTTAGTGAGAGCGTCTTGCCGCTGAAATAGGGGTCGCCTTTGATGAAGTCGAAAGTGGGTATGGCGACTTCTTCGTCGTTGAAGAGTCGTGTGAGGTGGTCGTTGAGGAGTGGTATGTCGAGGGCGTCGATGCTTTCGAAGTCGTATTCACCGTTGGGGAGCTTGGGTGTACGGTCGCGTGAGACGAAGTAGTCGTCGAGTGAGATCTGCTTGACGTCATGACCGAGAACGTTGAGCTGCACGGTGAGGCGCCGGCACGAGGTGGTCTTGCCTGACGAGGATGGGCCGGCGATGAGGATGAGCCGGACGTGGTCGCTGAGTTGGTGGATCTGCTCGGCAATCTCGGCGTATTTCTTCTCATGCAGTGCTTCGGCCACCTGGACAAGGCGGTTGCCGCCTCCGGCTTTGATGATAGTGTTGAGGTCGGTGATGGTGGGTATGCGCAGCAGTTTCACCCAGCCGTGGTGCTCCTGGAAGATGTTGAAGAGCTTGTCGGCGCGGTCGAAATGGTAGTTGATTTCAGGTTCGGGCATGTTGAGGAGATAGCCGTCCTCGAAGAGGTCGAGTGTCCATCCGGTGAGACAACCGGTTGAGGGCACGGTGCGTGAGGAGAGCTTGTGTACTGTCCCGTCGAGGAACTGCATCTCGATATAGAGTTGTTTGAGCGACTCGAGCAGGCGGTAGGTTTCGGGGATGTCCTCCTTGGAGATGAGCTTCAGCGCGTCCTCCTTCAGCATCACCTTGCTGTTGAATGGCAGGTCTTGCTGCTGCAGTTGCGACATGCGGCGTGTGATGTTGTCGCGTACGGTGGCGTGGTCGGTGTCTATGCCCTCGATGCGGCAGTAGGTGCCGTTGAGCAGTGAGTGGTCGAAGATGAGGTGTGCGTCGGGGTAGGTGTCCTTGACAGCTTTGTACATCATGAACCCCAGTGAGTTTTGGAAGAGCCGCTTGCCTTGACGGTGGCTGAGGTCGAAAAACTCGATTGTGCGGGGGTTGTAGATTCGGTACTGCAGGGTTTGGATGCGGTTGTTGACCAGTGCGCCGAGGATGGGCTTGCCGCCCGTCAGCTCCATAAACTGGTCGTGGCTCTGGCGTACAATCTCGGCCAGCGAGGTGCCGTGTTCCACATATCTGCGTTCGTTGAAGTTCTCTATTACGATTTCTATATTGTTCATGATGGTTGCTTTGTTGGTTTTTGATTGTGAATTGTGTAATGTTAAAATTGACAATTATGACCCGTAACTTGACGGCTCTGCCTAATGGGGGCTAGCCTCTCATCGTCTCTTCGATTTCCTTGATGGTCTTGGGTATGGGTTTGCCAAGCACGCGGCAGCCTTTGGCGGTGATGAGTATGTCGTCTTCAATGCGTATGCCGCCGAAGTCTTTCCACTTCTCCAGCTCGTTGAAGTTGATGAAGTTCTTGTTGGTGCCTTCGGCGTGCCATTTGTCGATGAGGGCGGGTATGAAGTAGCATCCTGGCTCGTCGGTGAGGACGAACCCTTTCTCCAGCTTCCGGCCACAACGCAGGCTGCCCAAGCCGAACTGCTCGCTGGGGCGGGTGCGCTCGTCATAGCCGACATATATCTGGCCGTAGTTCTCCATGTCGTGCACGTCGAGTCCCATCATGTGCCCCAAGCCGTGAGGCATCAGCAGGCTGTGCGCGCCGTTTGCCACGATGTCTTCTACGCGGCCTTTCAGTATCTTCAGGTCTTTGTAGCCTTGTGCCAGTATCTTGCTCACCTCGGTGTGCACCTCCTTGTAGGTGATGCCGGGGCGCGAGATGCGTATGGCTTCGAGCTGCGCTGCCAGCACTATCTCGTAGATGGCTTTCTGGCGGGCGTCGAACTTGCCTCCCACCGGCACCGAACGGGTGATGTCGGAGCAGTAGTTCATGGCTGTCTCGCATCCGGCGTCCATCACCAGCATGCGCCCTTTCGCCAGCTTGTTGTTATGGCCGTGGTTGTGGAGGGTCTCGCCGTGTACGGTCATGATGATGGGGAAGCTCACGGGGCCGTTGCCTTTCCAGGCTTCGCCTTCCATGATGCCTGCCAGCTCATACTCGTAGCGGCCGGGCATCGCCTGCTTCATGGCGCTGACGTGCATGTTGTAGGCGGTGTCGATGGCTTTTTCTATCTCGGCTATCTCTTCGTCGCTCTTGATGCTGCGCTGTTTCACGCAGGCTTTTATGAGTTCCAGCGAGGCGTACATCGGCACGGAGGCGTATTTGATACCCAGAAGGCAGCTCAGTTGGCGCTGGTTGTCCGAACGGTAGGGTGGCAGGTAGTGCGCCTTGCGCCCCATCCCCACGGCGTTGGTGCAGAAGTCCTGCAGCTCGGCCAGGGTGCCGCTGTTCTTCACTCCCACGCTGGCGGCGAGCTTCTTCACGCTCGGCAGCGGGCCTGTCCAGATGATGTCGTCTATGTCGTAGTCGTTGGCGAAGAGGTAGTCCTTGCCGGTGTCGCAGTCGAGCACTCCCACCAGGTCTTCCCTCTGAAGACCGAAGAAATAGAGAAACGTGCTGTCCTGTCGGAACCAGTAGGTGTTGTCTTTGTAGTTGCAGGGGGCTTCGTGGTTGCCCTGGATGATGATGATGCCGTGCTTCACATCCTTGCGAAGCTGCTCGCGACGTGCGATGTAGGTCTCTTTTTTGAACATGGCTTTATGATTTTGTTGTTTTATTTCCTGTGATGTTTTATTGCCTGGGTGATTGGGTGTGTTGGTTTTGGGTTACACATTAATTAATAACATAAAAAAATTCAAAATATTATGATATTGGCAAGATATTGATAAAAACTTTAAACATTCAATTAATTGTTGTACCTTTGCAGTCCCATTTGACATTTGTCAAATCACTATTCACTTGTCACTAATCACTAAACATAAAACATCATGAACAAAGATAATTTCAAACACAACCCAAACCGCCTGGTGAAGTTCCTGCAGAAACCTATGCGTGAGTTCACCAAGGCCGACATGCTCCGCGTCATCGACGAGTTCGACATCGAGATGATAAAGTTCCGCTACATGGCACACGACGGGCGCCTCAAGACCCTCAACTTCGTCATCAACAGTCTCGACCACGCCGACGAGATTCTTACCTCCGGCGAGCGTGTCGATGGCTCCAGCCTCTTCCCCTTCCTCGAGGCGGGCAGCAGCGACCTCTACGTTATCCCGCGTTTCCGCACCGCCTTCATCGACCCCTTCGCCGATATCCCCACGCTCGACCTCCTCTGCAACTTCTACACCAAGGACGGCGAGCCCTTCGAAATGGCTCCTGAATACACCCTCGCCAAAGCCGGCAAGGCCTTTCGTGAGGCTACCGGCGGCATGGAGTTCGAGGTCATGGGCG
Organism: uncultured Bacteroidota bacterium; assembly: GCA_902774845.1. Taxonomy (GTDB): domain Bacteria; phylum Bacteroidota; class Bacteroidia; order Bacteroidales; family P3; genus Colimorpha. The sequence goes on along the minus strand of CACYJU010000012.1, from coordinate 9,750 downwards.
AGCTCGAATACTACGTCATCGCTACCAAGGAGGACGAATATCTCCCGGCCGACCAGCGCGGCTACCACGCCTCCCAGCCTTTCTGCAAGTTCGAGGAGTTCCGCGTCGAGGCTATGAAGCTCATAGCCGAATGTGGCGGCCTCATCAAATACGGTCACTCCGAGGTGGGCAACTTCACCGTCGGCGACACCATGTACGAGCAGAACGAGATTGAGTTTCTGCCCACCACCCTCGAGGACGCTGCCGACCAGCTCGTCATCGCCAAGTGGATTATGCGCCAGCTGGGTTACGAATACGGCATCACCGTCACCTTCGCCCCGAAAATTACCGTCGGCAAGGCGGGCAGCGGCATGCACATCCACACCCGCATCGTCAAGGACGGCAAGAACATGTACGTCGGCGACAACGGCCTCACCGAAGTGGCTCACAAGGCCATAGCTGGCATACTCGACCTCGCTGGCTCGCTCACCGCCTTCGGCGACACCAACCCCACATCTTATTTCCGTCTGGTGCCCCATCAGGAGGCTCCCACCAACATCTGCTGGGGCGACCGCAACCGCTCGGCCATGGTGCGTGTGCCCCTCGGCTGGAGCAAGGGCAGCGGCAATATGATGGCGCATTGCAACCCGCTTGAGAAAAACACCGACGTCGATTTCACATATAAGCAAACCATCGAGCTGCGTACCCCCGACGGCTCCGCCAATGTCTATCTGCTGCTCGCCGGCATGACCGTCGCCGCCCGTCACGGCTTCGAGATGGAAAACGCTGTCCAGTACGCCAAAGACCGTTACGTCAGCGTCAATATCTTCGAGCACGAGGAGGTGCTGAAACGCCTCGCCGTGCTGCCCGACAGCTGCGCCGCCAGCGCCGACGTGCTGGAGAAAGACCGCAAGATATACGAGGACAAGGGCATCTTTGCTCCCGCTCTCATCGACGGCATCATCAAGGATCTCCGCGCCTACGACGACCGCAACCTCCGCAAGGAGATTGGCAACGACTCCGAGAAAACTCTTGAACTTGTGCAGAGGTTTATGCATTGTGGGTAAAAAAAAGAACTTATAAGTCCTATGGGTCTTATAGGGCCTGTAGGACCCATAAGTCCTAGTAATATAACACGATGCCGAATTTCAGATTTCCAGATCCAGAGACCGCTGACCCGATGGGTCGCGGTCTCGTTGCTATAGGCAACGACCTGTCGGTGGAGACGCTCATAGAGGCTTACTCGCACGGTATCTTTCCTTGGCCGGAAGAAGAGGGTAAGCCGATAGGGTGGTACTCATTGAATCCGAGGATGGTGGTGGTTCCGACGATGTTCAGAAGTAGCAACAGTTTGCGAAGGGTGGTTAAGTCGGGGAAGTTCGGGGTGAAGGTGGACGGCTGTTTCGAGCATGTGGTGAGGTCGTGTGCGGAAATGAAGCGAGAGGGGCAGGAGGGGAGCTGGATAACGGAGCCGCTGATTGAGGCCTACTGCAACCTGCATAAGGAGGGGTTGGCACATTCGTTTGAGACGTACTATGAGGGAGAACTGGTTGGAGGACTTTATGGTGTGTCGTGGGGTTCGATCTTCTGCGGAGAGTCGATGTTCCACACTGTGAGAGATGCCTCGAAGGTGGCGTTCTGCAAGTTGGTGGAGTACTGTCTGATGCACGACATACGGCTTATCGACGCTCAACAGCCGACTGAACATCTCGCCTCGTTGGGTGGTCTCTTGATGGAGCGGAAGGAATTTCTGGAGTTGGTGAAGCGGTTGTGGTTCCCGATGGAATCGGGATTGTACAGAGGGGATTGGGGATCGCATACGGTGGTGCTCTCGCTGGGCGGCAACGAGGGAAAAATGAAGCAGACAATTCTGGAGGCGTTGAGGAGGCTGAACGAGGAGGTTGGGCCAGTGATTCTGATGTCCAGTTTCTATGAGTCGGAGCCGTGGGGATTTGATCATCCGGTGCCTAACTTTCTTAATATCTGTGCGGTGCTGGATACGGAATTGGCGCCGAAGGAGGTGTTGGAGAAGATTATGAGAGTGGAGAGGGATTTGGGGAGAATAAGGGAGGAGGGTTCTCGGTTAATGATTAATGGTTCAGAGTTAATGGCTCAGGGTTCTGGTGTTGGTGAAGTTGGTGGCGGATTAGATGGTGAAGGTTTTGGATTGGGTGCTCGTCGGTATTCGTCGAGGCCGATAGATATTGACATACTGTTTTATGACAGCAAGGTGGTGAATGAGACGGATTTGTCTATACCGCATCCGAGGCTGCACCAGAGGCGGTTTGTGTTGGAGCCTCTGGCTGAGTTGATGCCGTTTTTTAGGCATCCGGTCTTGAAGAAAACCATAGAAGAACTTCTTGAAGAATGTGGGGATAAGGGATGGGTTAAGAGGATGCAATAAGGCAGATAGGGAACAGGTAGGTGAGTGATAGGTGAATGGGAGGTAAAAGGTAGGTATGACGTTTGTGATACGTATCAAATACGGATTTGATACGTAAGAGTTTTTAAGATAAGATTTTGGAGGTTGATTTAATGATTTTGTACCGTCTGTGGTGAAAAAATTGCAGGTGGGAATAAGATATTTAATCTCGTTGGCTAACTATTTAAAAAAGAGAGGGATTGGCTAATTTTTTGATTTTTTAAGGCAATCTTTGTTGTCTCTGTGTATTAATATGCGTATATTTGCTAAATAGTGTAATATACGCATTGTGATGCAACGGGTTGATTTTGAGGGGGGGGTAGTATCATATATTTATATATAGGGAAACAAAATTACAACACATAAAAACATGGAAACAAGAGTATTCTCTGATTTGCGAAAGGCACAGACGGTTGCAATCGCGACGAAAGAAAAATTGAAAAGCCCGATGAGGTGGTTTTTATTATTGGCAATTCTACTGTTGCCGACGGTAAGTATTGGACAGGTGAAAGCGTCGGCTGATGGTAAAGACCGTCAGAAGGAGTATGTGAAGTTTGTCGCGGTGTCGGCCACGAAAACCTATCCCGAGGGGAACCAGATAACATACGTGGAGGCCACGGGTTTGCCGAATGACAAGGTTATTGCCGACAAGATGGAGAGGCATTTGGTTACGGTGATGAGGGTGAGCCGTGTGAAGGTGTTTTTTTATCAGGATAAGTTCATGTTTGATGGTGATGAAGACATCAAGCCGGAGTGGGTGGTGGATGAGATGAACGTCTTTTTGAGGAGATACTATACGGAGATGAACCAAGAAAAGGAGTGATAGGTAATTTGTAAGAAAATGTTAATTAGAAAACACACACACAAAATATGATGAGAAGATTATTCGTTAAGGCGCAGCAAGGAGGAAGTGCTGCAGTTTCGACAAGAGAAAAAGTGAAAAATCCGATGAAATGGGTGATGCTAATGGCGGTGATGCTATTGCTGCCATCGATGACAATGGCTCAGACGGTTCTTGGAGCTTGGACTTTGAGCGGTAGCAGTGTCAGCAGGACGATTTCCTGCGGGACGACCTACACTTTCACGGGAAGTATATCAAGCAGCACCAACAGCATGTATGACTCGTACTGCACGATTTCATCGTCGACAAGCTGTCCGATAACTGTTACGCTTACAGCAAGGAGTTTAAGCACTGAAGACCAGGATTATGTTTATGTGTATGACGGGAGCGGTACCAATGGCACTTTGCTCGACACATGGTCGCAGTCAACACCGACAGGGCTTTCCGTAACGTCGGCATCCGGCACAATCACAATCAGATTTGAACACAACAAGAAGAAGCGTGCCAACAGTTTTACGGTTAGACTGTACCAGTCATGCTCATGTGCCACGCCTTCCTCATCATATTCTTGCACAGGAGGGGAAAGCAGTTATCAGATAGGCAGCGGTACCTCCAGTAGTGTTACCTACGGTCCAGTGAATAATTTTTACAACAGATCTTACAGACAGATTCTTTACACATCGGAAGAGTTCGACTATCGTTCGGGCGACATCCAGGCCATAGCGTTCCAATATGCCGGTTCCTCGGCTATAACCCATGCCGGTGATGTGACGGTCTATATGGCCAACACCAACGTTCAGCAGTTTGCAAGCCCCACCTCGTGGATTACATCGGGTCTTACGCAGGTATATCACGGTAATATGAATTTCCAGTCATCGGGTTGGGCATGGATTACGCTTGATTCACCGTTCAGCTACACAGGTGGAAACTTGCTGATGGTTATAGACGACAATTCAGGAATATATGACGGTAGTGGGTGCACATTTAACTATTCAGGTGCTAGTTCTGGTCCGACAATGCAGCTGTATCAGCAGTCGGATCTTGATACATGCAACTTCAGTAATACCAGTCTTCCGACTTCGGGGTACGCCGGCACTAACTACCGTCCAAACACCAAGTTCTGTATTGAACACAACTGTGATGTGCGGCCAGACAACTTTGCTTTTGCGAATGAGAATGTTACGGTTACAGCTGGACAGACCTATACGCAGAATGTTACAGGAGGTCAGAATGTTACCTACACTATGACTTGCAATCCTACTGGTATTGCCACATTCAATGCTACAACCCATGCGGTAACGACGGTTGCTGGTCAGGAGGGAACTGTGACAGTTACTGCTAAATGGCCGGCATCGGATGGATATTGCGACAAGTATGCATCGTACGTTATCAATGTAGGTGACGGGTGTTCCAGGGTAGGCAACGAGTCTAGTACCACATCGTATGCACCGGTATATACATGGTTAAGTGGTAAGTACGGGTATACGCAGCAGCTGTATAAGGCGAGTGAAATACTCGCTGCAGGTGCATGTCAGGGCGTTATCAATTCGATAAAATTCCAATACCAAGGACCTTCGACATATGCGAATTTGACTATGCCTATTGAGGTGTATGTGGGCACGACCAGTGCCACCTCGTTAGCTGACTCGTGGGTCACCGATGGAGGATTGACACTAGTATATAGTGGGTCGTACACTTTCGTGTCAGGTTGGAACACAATTAATTTATCAACACATATAGAATGGGATGGTGTAAGCAATATAGTTGTTGCCGTGCGCACTATGGGTACAATATCAGCAATGGACTATTATTTCTATGGTTCATCGGCAACAAGTCTTACCCGTTATTGTTATGGGGATGCTTCGATTTCATTGAATGCTAGAAATGTGCCTTCGTCGGAGGAAGGTACGGCATACGGGACGAGACCCAATATAAAGTTTTGTATAGACTGCTGCACTATGCCAGATTTCTCGTTTGCCGAGGAGACCGTGTATTGTGTGAACGGCGGTGCGTGTGCTGGGCAGACCATATCGGTGAACCAGAGCGGAGGAACCGTGACCTACGAATCGTCTAACACATCGGTGGCTACCGTGAACAGTACGACGGGAGCAATCAACGTGCGAGGCGCAGGAACGACAACCATCACCGCCAGAGTGACAAAGACTGATGATTATTGTGCCACAACTGCGACATATACATTGATTGTTCAGTGCGGCACAACGCCACATACAATAACATACAACACACAGGCGGACTGCAACGAAGGCACCGCGTCGCCCGCCACATGGACCTATACTGGAACAACGACCACGATAACGTCAACAATTCCGGTGTGTAGCAGTGCCAACCATTTTGTGGGATGGTATGCGAATACAAACGGTACGGGAACTCGGTATACGGCCGGACAAGCCATAGACCTTACGTGTGGAGATATGACGCTATATGCGGTTTATTCGCATGAGCCGGATACGATAGAGGGATCAGGAGACTGCGAGGACGCTCAAGCTTTCTGCGCATCGAACGACGAGCACAATGGAGTGATACTTAGAACGGCTACAGGACAAGATTCCCCCGCTGGAATGTGTAGTTACTTTGATAATCCATCGTGGTGGTACCTACAGATATCACAGGCTGGACGTCTTGAGATGACTATTGCATCTGACTGCGGTGATGTCGATTTCGGCTGCTGGGGACCATTCAGGAACTTCACTTGCCATATGGATAGTTTAAGTGATAACGCTGCTACGGAGACATGGTACACACATGACGATGCTGATGCGTGGGGACTTACAGGTGCGACCTCACATTCTGCAAGTTCGTCATCGACGCCCATTTGTGTGATTGACGCATTGGCATATCCTTGTGGAAACCTTGTTGATTTTTCAGCAGCCACAGATCGCGTTGAGTACCTGCAGATAGACAATGCCCAAGTTGGTGATATATATGTCGTGCTTGTGGCTAACTGGGCTAACTGTGAAGGAACAATTTCGTTCACGCAGACGAACCTTGGTGCAAACAATGCTGGTATGGCCGACTGCGAAATTGTGGCGAACTGCGACATCAATGTGATAACGACACATACGACACCATGCAATACTGCTGACAACACATACACAGTGTCTGGGGAAATATACTTTATAGAGGCACCTACTAGCGGTACGTTGACCATAACCGATGAGACGGCGAACCCACCGGTGTCACAGGTGTTCAATGCCCCATTCACATCGCCGACATCGTATTCGCTACAAGTTCCGTCGGATGGTGCAACGCATCATCTGGGAGCCGCCTTCTCGGCTACAGACTGCACCAAGCCGGCAGTGTATCAGGCTCCGGATCCATGCGTGGATTGTTCGTCGAGTGTTACACATACAGATGTGACGTGTCACGGAGCCAATGACGGCACAATAACGTTGACCTCCACGAACGGTCGCGGATGGCGAGCATACTATATCGGTGCAAATGGAAGCACCCCGACACTTTCGGATTCTTTGAACGCCACATCATACACGTGGGATCATCTGGCCCCCGGAACATATACGGTGTTTGTCAGAGACACCACGAATTGTAAGAGCGAGCAGACTGTAGTGGTACAAGACAAAGATGCAGTCACGCTCTCCCTTACCACGCCGACCACCGGCCAATGCCCGCTTGCGGCAGGCAGCAACTATGCTGTCACAGCCAATCCTGCTGGAGGAACGGGTACTTATCAGAGCTACAGTTGGAGTGTGCTGGTAGATGGCGTGGCAGGTACTATCAGCGGTACGGGCAATAACGCCACGATAGCCAGCGACGGCAGTTGCCACGACTATGTGGTGAGCCTCTCGCTAACCGACGGCAACGGATGCCAAGCGACAGCGACCAAACCTTTCTCGACGTCAGACAATGTGGCGCCGACAATATCTACTACGGCTACTAACAACTATGACTGGGGATGTGATCCAGCAACGGTTACAGCACCCACCTTCACCGCCACCGATGCTTGTGCCGGCACGCTTGTGCCTACAGTGGTGGCAGGAACGGTGCAGAACACAGGCACATGTACCAGGAAGAGAACTTGGACGGCCAACGTGAGCGACAACTGCGGCAACGCGGCTGTGGAGAAGTCGATTACCTACACATGGACCGAATCGCAGGTTCCGACAATCGGAGCTATCGCTAACCAGAATGCGACGATGGGTACCAGCGGATGTAAATATAAGATGATAGACTTGGAAGCTGTGACAATGGCAGTGGCCAGCGACCCATGCGGCGGCACGGTTGAGTTTGTAAGCCAGAGTGTAGCTGTCGGAACGGAATATACCCAGACCAACGTGCAGCAGACGATACCTGTGACGGTTACCGTGAGAGGCACTTGCAACAAGACGGCTACGGCTACGGTCAACGTGATAATACCTGCCAAGGACATAACAGTTGACATTACTAATGCAGGCGCTAGCGTGTGTGCCGGAGGCGACACCGTGCTTACAGCTGTAGGTAGCAGCAGCAACGGCGCACTGACCTACGCTTGGACTCCGACCACAGGCTTGACTCCGACTACTGGAGCCAGCGTGACGGCCACCGTTTCGACGGAGACCACCTACACCGTGACGGCTACTGACCCAGCAGGTTGTACGGCCACCGACCAGATAACGGTGACCATCAACCCGGAGGTGACACTCAACGTAAGCAACCAGACGCAGACCAAGTGCCTCGGAGCTGCAATAACCGATATTGACATAACGGTGACCAACGGCACGATAAGCAATGCGACAGCTTTGCAGACAGCGTTGGCAGCCATAGGGCTGACATATAACAACGGCCACATCAGTGGCACGCCAAATGCTTTCGGGACACACACCTTCGAGGTGGTGGCGGTCAGCAACCAGACACCGCAGTGCAGCCAGCAGACCGAGACGATAACCCTGAACATAACCAACCTTATCACCCCGGTGATATCGGGCGACGAGGATATCTGTGTCACCGCATCGGAGCAGAACACACAGCTGACCCTCGCCGAGACGGCAGGCGACAACAGCTTCACATACACATGGAATGTGGACGGCGGCACAATCGTGAGCGGACAGAACACGAACAGCATCGTGGCAGAGTGGGCTGGCGCAGGCGACAAGACTGTCACGGTGACATTGGCTCTCGATGGCTGCTCGGCACAGGCTACTAAGACCATCCATGTGCGTCCTGCACCGGTGGCTACCATAAACGAGATAACAGATGAGATATGCCCGAACGCAGGAACTATCGACATAACTGGTAACACGACGGTTTCTAACCCGAACTACACCTATAACTGGAGTGGCACATTGACGCTCGACCACAACACAGCAACAGTGGCGGCGACCAGTGACGTGGTGACGGCAACGATACCGGGCAACAACTGCAACACCACCTACCAGGTGAGACTCAACGTGGTGGACAACTACAACTGTAAGAATACTGCCACGCCGATAACCATCACGGTGAAAGACGACCAGGCCCCTGTGGCAAGCACTTACACACTGCCCGACAAAGATGTGGAGGGTTGCAACTACAGCCAGCTGGCTACGCTGTATCCCGCTGTGACGACAGTGGCTGCACTGGAGGCTGAGGCTACAGCACTTGGCGGAGCTTTGACCATCTCCGACAACTGCACTACAGACAAGGCCCAACTTGCGCTGTCCAACACTGAGACATACACAGGCAGATGTCCGATAGTGGTTACACGTAAATATAAGGTGACAGACCTCTGCGGCAAGGTGAGCAACGAGATAGTGCAGACGATACGTATCAACGTGGCTGACAACATCACCATAGCGACGGCGACCAATGCTTCAGGAGTGGAATGTGTGTCGGAGGCTAGAGCCGATCTGATCACACCGCCTACGGTGACAGATGCCTGCGGGACGACGTTGCTGCCGTTGGACGGCTCGCCAGTAGCGAACAACCAAGTTACGGGCTGCAACGGTACAGTAACCTATACATATAATTATAAAGACTGCGCAGAGCATCCCGCCCAGTGGGTATATACCTACACGGTGACGCACCCCAATCTGACGGTTCCGAACGACAGTATATCGCCGATATCATGCCTGACAGACACTTCGAACACGTTCGTGCCAGTGTCCCTGACTGACGACTGCGGCAACACCGTGACGGCAGTACTGGTTGGCGCACCCGACATGAGCGGCTACAATGCAAGCACCAATACAGGAAATGTGGTGTTCAACTACAGGTACACCGACTGCGCCGGCCAGACCTATCCATGGACACTGACCTACGAAATAGTGCCGTCGGCCTTCACCGAGACACCCAGCGGAGCAAGCACAGTGTCGTGCATAAGCCAAGCGACGCCGCAGGAGCCTGCACCGCGTATGGTATGCGGTGAGCCGATAACCTATGTGGCCGATGCCAACAACCCGATAGATGCACCTGCAGACATAGAGGCCAACGGCGGTTGCGGCACGAGAACTTACAGATACACCTACACCGTGAACGGCACCGACTATGTATGGAACTATGTCTATACGATAAGACC
>CACYJU010000011.1 GCA_902774845.1 uncultured Bacteroidota bacterium | reverse complement strand
CGACACCATCATCGGTTGCGGCAGCGTAGCCTGGACTTCGACAGCACATCCTGCAGAAGACTCGACATTCACCGTGTCGACCGACATGGTATATGGACCGTACACCTCATCCACAGGATGCGACAGTACGATGTACGTGCATGTAAATGTGAACGGCGGCACGACGCCGGTGTTCAGCATACCCGATGATGTCTGCGTGAGTGCATCGCTTACCAACGACAGCATAGAGATAAGTGTACAGGCGCTGACAGGCTACACCTACGCTTGGACGATAGACGGCGGCATCTACGCAGCCAGCAGTCCACACGGTGTAGACGGAGTGAGCGATACCAACAGAATCGTGGTACGTTGGGCAGACGAAGGTGACAAGAGTGTCAGCGTCACCCTCACCAATATTGCCAACGGCTGCGACGGCACAGCGACGAAGACGATACATGTACACCCAGTACCCGGAATCGCCATAGCTGCAGTAGCAGGAGACATCTGCCCGCATAGCGGCAGTGTGGATCTCGTGGCAAATCTCGACCCGACCACAACTGCAGACTACACATACGACTGGGGCGGAGAGGTGACAGTAGCCACAACCACACCAGTAACGAGCGAGACCAGCAACACAGCGACTGCGACCATACCCACCACCTCATGCGACACCACCTATAACGTAGGAGTCAGCGTGGTGGACGGCAACGGATGTAAGGCTGTGGCCGACAGCGTAACCCTGGTGGTCCGCGACGTGGAGGCACCGACCTTCACGCGTCCTGCAGACGACACCATCTACAAGAACGATATCTGCGAATACGATGCGGCAGTCGCTGAGACTGGTGATGTAAGTAACCTCGACGACAACTGCACCGCCGTTGCGGACCTGACTGTCACGCACACCGACGACACAATAGCCGGAAGCTGCTATGGAGCCACCATAATACGCAGAGCATGGCGAGTAACCGACCTGTGTGGCAATATCTCAGACGCAGCCGACTCAGTGCAGACCATCACAGTACTCGACACCGTAGCACCCGTGATTGCAGGGCCGATGAACGAAGTGAATGTGGAGGGCTGTGACGAGAGCGCGGTGCCCGCTGTGGCAGCTAGCGACACTACTATAGCCTACATGCAGACACAGGGTGTTACCTCCGTCACCGACAACTGCTCAGACGAGGCACACCTGACGGTGAGCATAAGCGACGGAGCGATGACCGGAGACTGCGATCATCAGGTGATAAGGACCTACACCGTAACTGACGACTGCGGCAACAGCAGCTCGATAAGCCAGACCATCAACATCAACCGTCCGGCCTTCATGGTTCCCGCTATCGACACCGTGAACAAGACCTGCGAGAACGAGGCAGTAGCCCCGACCTCGATAGAGACGGTGACGCTCTGCGGAGAGACCTTCACAGCGCATGCAGTGCCGAGCGAAGGCAACAACCGTGTAGCAACCATGGGTGCTGACGGATACCTGTATGTAACCTACAACTACCAGTTCACCGACTGCAAGGGAGACTATGACTGGCATATGACCTACAGGATCACGCCAGGCGAGTTCACACCCGAAGATTCGGTTTACACCACGGTAGCTTGTCCGAGCGACATACCGACACCGATACCGACTCCGACCATCATCGTATGTAACGAGACGGTACCGTTGACCTTCGCCGGCGTGACCACATCTGACACTGCACGCTGCGGAGACAGCATATACAACTACACCTACGAAGTGAACGGCACCACCTACCACTGGGCTTACATTGTAAGGTTCACTCCAGGCGACTTCACAATGCCAACACCTGGTACACAGGTGGTAACCTGCCCATCGCAGGTAGTTGCTCCGAACACGGTGGCAGGACTGATGCCAGAGGTTCAGGATGCCTGCGGCAATGTGATCACAGACTTCACGCTGGTGTCGAACGATCCTATACCGACATGTGATGGCGACGTAGTGTACACCTACAGATTTGTAGACTGCGCAGGCCACTCACACGACTGGACCTACACCTATACCATAGAGCGAGAAGACTTCACCGTGCCCGTTCCTGGAAGTGCAACCGTTGCATGTGCAGCAGAGGCAGTCGGAGCAGGCGAGAGCGGCAGTCAGATAACCCTGCCCACGGTGATGCCAGCCTGCAGCGGAGAAGCAGCACTGGTGCCGACAGACACGATTGAAGGCACTATGCCACAGTGTGAAGGAGAGATGACATACACGTATGTCTATGAAGACTGCGCAGGCCATACTCATAACTGGGTGTTCACCTACAACGTGAAAGACTCAATAGCTCCGACGATAGTGCCTATCGCTGACCGGATGGCAGACGCAGCCGGAGGATGCCAGTATATGATACCCGACCTGAGACCGTTTGTGAACGCAACAGACAACTGTGGCGAGACACACATATTGTCGCAGACCCCCGATGCCAACACCAGATACGACCAGACCACCTCGACACAGTTCATAGAAGTGGTGCTCGTGATTGCAGACGACTGCGGCAACGAGGTAAACGACACTGTCATCTTGACGGTGCCGGCCCGCAACACCACGGTGAGCGTCAATCCGAACAACCCGTCGATATGCTACGGCGAGTCAGTCACACTGAACGCCAATGGACAAAGCTCGGCCACGGGAGAGAGCAGCTACCGCTGGAATCCAGTCAACGGACTTGACGTCACGACAGGGGCAACGGTGACAGCCAACCCGACAGCGACGACGACCTACACCGTGACCTTTACCGACGGCAACGGCTGTGAGGCCAGCGCCAGCACAATTGTGACCGTAAACCCACAGGCCACTCTCACGGCAGACAACCTCGACCAAGAGGTCTGTGTCGGTGGTAGCATCACTAATATCATCGTCAACTACACCAACTCGACAATACAGATTACCGGTCTGCCAGCAGGACTGACTTACCGTCCCGCCACATCTACCATAAGCGGACGTCCGACAGCCAGCGGAGAGTTCACCATCAGAGCTATCAGCAACTATGGATGTCCGACTCAAGAGCTGACCGGTATGATAACGATTGCCGACACGGTGATTAACACCACCACGGAGACTGCTTGCGACTACTACGTGTGGTCGGTGACCGGCGGCACCTACTCGACATCGGGCAGGTATAGAAACGTGAACACCGCCAGCGATGGATGTATCAGCGTCGACTACCTCAACTTGACAATCAACACCCAGACCTACGGAATCGAGGAGGTGTCGGCTTGCGATAGCTACACTTGGACGAACGGCAACGGTCAGACCTACACCAACCCGACCAACACACCGACCTACACTATCCATAACGGTAACGCAGCAGGATGCGACTCGACTACGACGCTGCATCTGACCATGCATTACAGCAGCAACACCGACATCAATGAAAGTGGATGTGACAGCTTCACCTGGTATGGTACTACCTACACTAACAGCACCGAGGCTACGCACACACTGCCAAGCCGTTGGGGTTGCGACAGTACGCTGACACTGCACCTCACTATCAACCCGAGTTATCACTTCGATACCGACCTAGATTCGATATGCCGAGGCGAGACCTACTACTACCACGGCAGCCAATTTATCGAGAGCGGAGTGTATCCCATAACGCTCCACACACGTGCAGGTTGCGACAGTGTATACACACTTGGACTCACAGTGCTCGACAGGTTCACAGTTGAGATTGAGAAGTCTATCGACTGCATAACTGGAACATACACGCTGACCGCGATTTCTCAGAGTGAGAACTACAGATGGAGTGAATATCGCGACCACGGTCAGGTCGAACCGCAGGCTACGCAACAGTCGATAGAGGTTGCGCCTCCTGCCACGACGACATACACTGTCACCGTTGGTTACGGTCCCGAGTTGACGTGTCCGCAGAGCGCCTCTATAACAGTTGACGAGTTTATCACCCCAACCGCTATAATTAACACACGTCCGAACCACCTGTCGTATGACCACCCGAACTGGTACGCCGATGATGCCAGCGAAGGTGAGACCGACGGACGCGAGTGGTATGTAAATGGAGAATACTACTCACAGCAGTCACAGCACATTGACGGTGTCATCGAGACCAACCCATTCGGTGACGACGACAGCATCACACTAATGCTTGTAGTATACAGTGATCTCTGTTCCGACACCGCCGAAGCCGTAATACCGATGATATGGAGTGAGCTCTGGGTACCCAATGTCTTCACACCAAGCCTCGACCACAATAACCTGTTTGGAGCCGACGGTGTGGGTATTATTGAGTACGAGATCTGGATATACACACGTGAAGGTCTCAGAGTATTCCACAGCACCAGCATGGATGACAGGTGGGATGGCAAACATGAAGGCACCGACGTGGATTGCAAACAGGAAGCCTACACCTATCGTATCAACTACCGTTTCGCAAGCAAACCAGAAGAGTTGCAGACGAAGGTTGGCCTTGTGTTACTGCTGAGGTAAAGCTTACCCTGGAGTGCGGCAAAATGCCGCACTCCATTTTTTATTTTTTATTTATATATAATTTTTTGTACCTTTGCAAGGTTCTGCCTTTTAAGCAAAAGCCTATCATTTTACTATAAGACAGACCGTTAACTAATGTTTAACCCGACAGGATAGGATGTCATAATTACAAAATCTCACACATGGATTACAAAAATGTGCAACCTTTAGAGGATTTCGACTGGAGTGCAATCGACAACAAAAGCGAAAAAACGAATCAGGCCGACCTCGACAAACAGTCATCTGCTTACGAACAAACTTTCAACGCTTTCACTGAGCAGGAAGTAATCGAAGGCACTATCGTCTCCAAGAACGACCGCGAAGTAGTGGTTAACATCGGAGCCAAATCGGATGGTATCATCCCCGCTACCGAGATTCGCTACAACCCCGACCTGAAAGTCGGTGACAAAATCGAAGTCTTCGTAGAGAACCAGGAAGACTCGAACGGTCAGCTCCAGCTCAGCCACAAGAAAGCACGCATACTCAAATCGTGGGATCGTGTCAACCAGGCGTTCGACAATCAGGAGATTATCACTGGTCACGTCAAGAGCCGCACCAAAGGTGGTCTTATCGTTACCGTGTTCGACAACATCGAAGCCTTCCTGCCTGGCTCGCAGATCGATGTTAAACCCATCCGTGACTACGACGTATATGTCGACAAGAGCATGGAATTCAAGGTTGTGAAGATCAACCACGAATACAAGAATGTCGTTGTCTCGCACAAAGCCCTTATCGAAGACGAAATCGAGGCCCAGAAAGCTGAGATTATCTCTCATCTCGAGAAAGGTCAGGTGCTTGAAGGCACTGTCAAGAACATCACCAACTACGGTGTCTTTGTTGACCTCGGCGGTGTTGACGGTCTCGTCCACATCACCGACCTCAGCTGGGGCCGTATCAATCATCCCGAAGAGATCGTTCACCTCGATGAGAAAATCAAGGTCGTTATCCTTGACTTTGACGAGGCAAAACGCCGCATAGCTCTCGGTCTGAAACAGCTCACTCCTCACCCGTGGGATTCGCTCGACCCGAACCTGAAGGAAGGCGACAAGGTGAAAGGCAAAGTGGTGGTTATCGCCGACTATGGTGCATTTGTAGAGGTTGTTCCCGGTGTCGAGGGTCTGATTCACGTCAGCGAGATGAGCTGGAGTCAGCACCTGCGCAGCGCTCAGGACTTCTTGAAAGTTGGCGACGAGATAGAGGCCGTTATCCTCACCCTCGACCGCGAGGCTCGCAAGATGTCGCTCGGTATCAAACAGCTTATGCCCGATCCATGGCTCTCTATCGCTGAGAAATATCCTGTTGGAAGCAAGCACACCGCTACCGTACGCAACTTCACCAACTTCGGTATCTTCGTAGAGCTTGAAGAAGGTGTTGACGGTCTGATCCACATCAGCGACCTGAGCTGGAGCAAGAAAATCAAACACCCCGCCGAGTTCACCAAGATCGATGAGAAGATCGACGTTGTCGTACTCGAAGTCGATGCTGAAAACCGTCGTCTCAGCCTCGGTCACAAACAGCTCGAAGACAATCCTTGGGATGTCTACGAGAGCTTCTTCACCGTTGGTTCAGTTCATCAGGGTACCATCACCTCGATGAGCGACAAAGGCGCTATCGTAAGTCTGCCTTACGATGTCGAGGCATTCGCTCCTATGCGTCATCTTGAGAAGGAAGACAAGAGTAAAGCCAAACAAGGTGAAACCCTCGATTTCAAGGTTATCGAATTCTCCAAAGAGAACAAGAAAATCATCGTGTCGCACACCCGCATCCATCAGGACAACGTGGAAGCTGACAAGGTGGCTGCCGAAAACGAAGAGGCCAAACGCGACCGCGCTGTCAAGAAGGCCGCCAAGAAAATCAACGAGCAGGTTGAAAAGACCACCCTCGGTGATGTGTTCGGCAACTTGAAAGAAGAGCTCGAGAAAAAAGAAGAGAAAGGTCAGGAGTAATCCAGCCTCTCTAACTGAGCTATAATGAAAACGGGGTCTAATCGGTGGCCCCGTTTTTTGATTACAAAGATGACAAAGTCTGCTCTTGACATACTGAAGAAATATTGGCATCACGACTCTTTCAGATATCCACAAGAAGATATCATAAAGTCGGTGATGGAGGGTCGAGACACTCTAGTCTTGATGCCCACTGGTGGGGGAAAATCCATATGCTACCAGATACCTGCCTTATTGAAGGATGGTGTATGCCTGGTGGTTTCGCCTCTAATCGCCTTGATGAAAGACCAGGTGGAGGGATTACACAGACGCCATATCAAAGCGGCCTGCATCGTCTCTGGAATGTCAGCCGAACAGCAGTCAAACGTACTTACCAACTGCCATTTCGGAGGGCTGAAACTACTGTATGTTTCACCAGAGAGACTCAAGAGCCGCCAGTTTGTAAACGCGCTAAAGCAGATAAAAATATCCATGATTGCTGTCGATGAAGCGCACTGCATTTCTCAATGGGGATATGACTTCCGCCCCTCCTACCTTGAAATAGCAAATATCCGAGAGCAATTCCCTTCGGTACCGATGATTGCTTTGACAGCAACAGCAACCCCCATCGTTGCCGATGATATCTGCCAACGCTTACAATTCAAGCACGAACAACGATTTGTAGCAAGTTTCTATCGCGAGAACCTTTCGTATATGGTTTTTCACGAATGCGACAAACACAATCGACTACTACGTATTATCAGCAAAGTTGGAGGGTCTGGCATTGTCTACACAGGAACACAGCGAGGGACGAAAGAACTTTCAAATTTCCTAAACGCCAACGGGATAAGCAGCGGATTCTACCACGCAGGATTATCCAAGAGAGAAAGAGACCTTGCCCAGTACAACTGGATGGAAGGAAAGGTCAGCGTAATCGTGGCGACCAACGCCTTCGGAATGGGAATCGACAAACCAGATGTGCGCTTTGTCATACACACTTACATACCCGACACCATCGAAGCCTACTTCCAAGAGGCTGGTCGAGCTGGCAGAGACGGGAGGCGATCATACGCTGTGATGTTATATAATCAAAGCGATATCGAGGCTATAGATATGCATATAGACTCTGCTTACCCAGACGTCTCAACCATAAAAAAAATTTACAACACGTTATGCAACCACTACTCAATAGCCATGGGTAGCGGCGAAAATGAAGAATACCTGTTGCAGACCTCTGAAATATGCAAGAAATATAACTATGCCCCCCCCACCCTACTCTCTTCATTGGGCATACTTGAACGCGACGGACTCATCTATCTGCCATCAAAACAAGATGCCGAATCGAAACTCATGATACGCGTATCTCGCGATATGCTGGAATCCTTTCTACTGGACAGCCCGTCTTATGCACCAATGATGGACGCAGTAATGCGACTTTGCGGGGGAGTTTTCAGTGGCTTTACCACTATTGACGAGCACCTTATCGCAAAATACTCAAACGCGAGTGCTGACACCGTCTCCAATATGCTCACACGACTGGACACTCTCGAACTGGTGACCTATAAAAAGGGAACTCCAGAACAGACTATTATCTTTACCGCACCACGATGTAATATCGAAAACGTACTGGTAGGTGGTACAGACTATAAGTTACAAAGAAAGCAGGCTGAGAAACGGAAAAAAGCGATGGTGAATTATATATGCGAGACAGCCACATGCCGCAGCATCCTACTTCTTCGCTATTTCGGAGAACAAAGTGAGAAAAAATGCGGTATGTGTGACATCTGTATCACTCACACCAAGAAGCAGAAGGAAGACATCGAGGAATCTATCGTTCAAATACTTTCTCAAGAACCCATGACAATACAACAAGTGCTATCTCACTTCAACGATATAGACGAACGACTCGTCAAATCCAAAATAAGAGAAATGGTCGACTCCCGAATAATAGGCATCGACCAAGATTTACGACTTCACACGTAATGATACTATTTCTTGTGTGAATAGTATTCTATTATTTACACCATATTTTTGAAAAGAAAACAAAAGAATGCAAACAACCCAATAAAATAAGTAGTTTTGAGAGGGTTGCAAGATTGAAATCTATTGTTTACTTTCCGTTATTTAGCCTATATTTTGTTATTTTTTGTTACTAGTTTGTTACCCGATTGGAAAAATGGTTGTATATTTGCACACGGTAACAAATCAAAAAAAAGTAACAAATCATGGCAAAAACGCCCAAAAAAGCAAAAGAACCTATCAGACTGCGGTTTAAAGAACTTGCAGACGGCAATAAAAGCCTTTACCTTGACACATACAGGAACGGCAAACGGCATTATGAGTTTTTGAAACTCTACCTTGTGCCTGAAACAACCCCCTTGCAGAAAAGATTGAACGCTGACACGCTGAAAGCGGCAAACGCAATAAAGGCAGAGCGTATTATTGAACTCACCAACGGCGAGGCGGGCATAAAGAACACCCAACAGGGAAAAATGTTGCTTTCCGATTGGATGGCTGCATACATGAAAACCAAACAGGATAAAAGCAAAGGTTTTTTAGGACAGATTAGGGTTACAGCCCGCCTGTTGTGGCAGTATGGCGGCGAGCAAACCCGCCTTTGCGATGTAGATAAAGAATTTTGCAGCGGCTTTATATATTTCCTGAAACACGTTTACACGACAAGAACAGGAAAACACTTTGCCCCACCGACCGCCCAAAATTGTTGTATTACTTTTAGTGCAGCGTTAAACAAGGCGGTGAGGGATGGATTGATTAACAACAACCCTTTCAGCAAGATTGAACCCGACAGTAAAATAAAAGTACCTGAAAGCAAAAGAGCCTATCTAACCAAAGAGGAAATAAAGCGGTTAGAAGCGACACCATGCAGTAACAATGAGGTGAAGCGGGCGTTTTTATTCAGTTGTTTTGCCATGTTGAGAATAAGTGATGTGAAGCGGCTGCGGTGGAGTGATATTGTAACCGATGGCGACAAAATGAGGATGAGCGTTATACAGGAAAAAACCGACACGGTAGTTACATTAACTTTACCCCAAAAAGCGGTTGAATTTTTACCCGACAGGGCGGCGGCAAATGGTGATTGCAACGTTTTCAACCTACCTTGCTTCACAGCCATAAACAACAACATAAAAAAATGGGTAAAGGCGGCAGAAATTGACAAAAGGGTAACGTTTCATATTTCACGCCACACGGCAGCAACCAACGCCCTTGCAGCGGGTGTTGATATATACACCGTTAGCAAGATGTTAGGACATAGCAAGGTTAAAACAACACAGATTTACACAAAGGTTATTGACAAGAAAAAAGATGAGGCGGCAAACCTCATGGATGAATACTATAAAGACTGAATGAAAATAAAAGCGGGTAAAAATGAAAGAAAAAGACAAAAAGAAACCAACGTTAGATGAGTTTTTAACAATGGTGCATAATTGGGCTTCAAAAGACCTTGAATTAGAGGTAAAATGCGAGGAAATGGAACGGCGATGTAACGAGTGTGGCGAGCCGAGAAGCCGCATATCCATACTACACAAAATCAACGAGGGCGGGTTTGATATGAGCCGTATTGATTGGGCGGCGTTTTTCAATAATGCAAACGAATATTGGGCGTTTTTGGATTTGATAAAGACAGAACACAGAGCCGATCTAATAAAACAGGTAAGATGTAGCAAAATTCTACTGCGAGATGATGCAGCAAAGTTTGAAATAGTATCAAAGCGGTTTGAAGCAACCACGCCACCCGCCACACAACAGCAAGAAGCACACCTGACAAAGCACTTTAACAGCCCTTACAGCAAAGAACTACTTACAGACGTTTTCAAATTACTTTGTGGAAGCCGCTATTTGCACCCTGACAGCGTTTTAGATGATTGGTTGTGGGTTTGTACAGGCAAAGGCAAGAAAGCCCCCACAAAGCCGTTAAAACTAACAGGCGACAACACGTTAACAACTTGGGCTTATTTGATACCCTTAATAATGGGTAAAGGGCAATGGAAAATTGCAAACCATTGTTTTTTGTATCAAAATGAGCGTGGCGAGTGGCTACATCCCAACAATCAGTACCTATCAAAACAGGGGAAAAACGGTCTTTTTCCCGACATTTATTTTGTAATAAAAAACCACCTTTTACAAAATAGCACCTACAAAGGAAAAGAAAAATAAAGGCGGTTGGTAAAAAGCAATGGTGATGTGTGGTAAAAAGTGAACAAAACACTTTTTGCCACTTTTCTTTGTATAACGGCTTTGTCTGTGGTAAAATACCCTAAAATTACCACAGATAACCACCTGTTATATAGTCATTTATATTGTTTTTGTATTTTATTTTTGCACCATGAAAACAGGCGGGAAACAGTGCAACAACCCGCTGCGGTTTTCAGGCAAAGACGGCGTGAGCCGTTGCACCTCACACCCGACAAACAAAATTATTAAATAAAAAGCAATATGGATGATGTATTGAAACAGTTGCAAGAACTGAAACAACTTGCAGTATTAGGGGCAAAAACCGCCCTAACAATGAATGATGTTTGTTTGCTTACAGGATTGAGCAAAAGCCACCTTTACAAACTTGTATGGAGTAAAAAAATACCATACTACAAAAGCGAGGGCGGCAAACTCACCTATTTCAACAAACAGGAAATTGAAAAATGGCTGTTGGCTTACCGAGTGCCGACCGAGGCAGAGTTTGAACAAAGAGCCATTAACCATTGTGTAACCACCCAAAATTAAAACCATGTGCAGAATTGACTTTACAGCCTATATAAGGCTTGAACAATTACCCGATGAGGTAAAGCAAAAGAACGGCTGCAAATGCGGCAAAACACCCCGATATGATGTAACAGCCACAACAGGTTACCACAAGCCGTTAGAAGCCCTTAAAAACGGTAAAGGGATGGTTTATTTGTACCTGAATGATACAAGGGGCATAATTGACAGCCCCGAGCGGCGGCGGGCAGACCGTTTCCTGATGGGAAAACGCAAAGGCGACAGCGTGAACGTCAGCAGCGTTTACCTATTGCAGACCGCAGCCGAGGGCGGCAGCCTGTTTGGATTTGGCAACCCCAACGGCAAACCCAAATTAAGCAACGGCAACCCCAACCCTTTTTTTGAGTGCAGAAGCGATGGTTATTTATTCATTATTTCCCCCGATTGGCGGCTTATAGAGTGGCTTATTATTCCCGATGGGCTTTGCACCATACAGGGCAACGCAAAAGCACTTGCAGACGGCATATATAACCGAGAGTTGGAAACGGTGAGAGAGCGAGCCAAAACCTTTTTTGACTATTGGCAATAAAACCGCTTTCCCTATATAGTAACCTAAATCTATTACCAAAGTTTGGTAAAACTTGCAAGGTGATTGACACGTTAAATATGTGGCTTGACAGAGCGGCGGCAGACGGTGAGCCGTTTGCCGTTGCTCATTACCTTGCAGACGTTACAGAGCGACAAAACGAGCGACAGGGGTATAGCATAAGTGGCACATTGGGCGACTATCAAATAACCGCTTACAGCAGCGGCATATCGTTCAGGGGCAGTTTGGCAAAATACTTTTTACCCTCAAACATTTACACCCTAACACGGCAGCAAGTGGATGAGGCGTTACAGATGATGAGCGACCAATTGCACATTGACGTTACACAGGCAGAGGTCAGGCGGCTTGACTTGTCAACGGCATTACCAACCAACCGCCCGCCCGCCGACTATTACCCATATTTGGGGCAAAAACCGAGATTTGCAAGGGTGCAATCAACGCCCGACACCCTGTATTATTCCACAGGCACACGGCGGCTGATATTCTATGATAAAACCAAAGAAGCAGCGGCAAAGGGTGCAATTGTGCCACCCTCACTTGTCGGCTGCAACCTTTTCAGGTATGAATTAAGGTTTTTGAAGCAGCCACACAAACAACTAAAACAAGCCGCCCCGATACAGGCGGCAACGCTATACAACCCCGACTTCTACCTGTTGGCAGTACAGCGATGGCGGGATGAGTTTAGAACGATTGCAAAAATACATAAAACCGCAGCGTATATGGAAAAAATAAAAAAACCGAGTGAGGCGGCAACCGCCCTTTTTGCCAGACTGATGCAACAACAGGGCGGGCAGTCTGTTATTGATGGTTATATTGCAGACCTGAAAGCGGCAAAGGCGTTTGCCGACCCAAAGTATTACACCCGACTGAAAAGCGACCTTAACAGGGTATTACAAACCCCGATTGAACAAGGCGGCGACCTGATAAAAGAGATTGAACAGGCGATTGAGAATTTTGCCCAATATGCAAGGTGATGCAAAAGCCCTTTGTCTATATAGTAACCTAAACGGATTACCAACTTTTGGTAAATTCTCATTCAGTCAGGCGGTGGGGTGCAAGCACCCCCCGCCCTTGTTTGTTTTGGCGTTTACACCAATTGTTAGGCGTTTGTACCAAAATACACCTTGAACTGTGGAGGAACTGTGGAGAAAAGCGGTTTTTGTGCCGTGAAACAATCAAAAAAGGGGATTGTGCAAAGGATGTGCAAAGGGAAATTTACCAAACGAACAACGGATGAACAACGGATGAAGCCCGAGTGAAGCCGTGAAAAAGCCTTGAAAAATGTGAGTGTACAAAGAGCGAGCAAAGAGAAACCCAAGAGGAACACAAGAAAAACACAAGAGAAAAAAGCACAATGAAGCAAGGTGAAAAATTAAACGAACAAAGAGTGAACAAAGAGAAAACAGGGTTTGAACAGGTCGCAAACAGGTCGCAAACACACAACGAAGCAAGAGCGAAGCGAGAGAAAAACACCGAGCGAACACCGAGCGACCAAAGGAAAAACAACAGGAAAGAGTTTTTTTGTACCTTTGCAGACAGAAAACCCGCCCACAGATGGCAGTATAAAAGCCGTTTTTGTTACTGATTTGTTACCCGCTTGATGTAACAGGCGGGCTTTCTATTTGTATTACAGCATACTACCTCTTATTATGTGAATAGTATTCTACCTTACGATCAATCGAATAACGTTTCTTACCGTTCAGCAGATACTGCTGCGAATACCAATTCCCATAGCGGTCATATTTGTATTTGCGTTCTTCCACAATCTTCGTTTGGGTATCTGCCACCTCATCATAGAATATCTGAACCTTCTTGATAGGATTATAGTAACGATCGTATGTATATGTTTCATCCAATAGCTGCACCTCGTCTGGCGTATATTTGCGCACAGAAAGGACATTACGATATTTATCATATTCAGTAAGAGTGCGAACAACGATAACCCCCTCTTCCGAATATTCATAATCAATAGTCATAATCAACTGATGAGGTGCACTATAGACATAATGTGTTGAATGGAATAGGGTACCGTCTGGATGATATTGACGTTTTTCAACAATGTCATTATCCTTATCAAAAATGGTACGAACCAAAGTATCATGTTCAACTTCAGTCGGGTAATTAATCACTGTCTCATTGGCGAAACCTTTGCGACGGTATGTTTTGAGGTTTCCTGCTGTGTCAAATACAAAAGACTCCTGATAGTTCATATCGTTCGCGCCAAAATAGGTTGTAATGCTAACAACTTTTTTTACCCTATCGTATAGGTTATATGATCCCAAACGTGGCTGACGCTGTGCATGTAAAGAAAAGGCCAAAAGAGTAAGGATTGTGAGAATTGCAATCTTTTTCATGATATATGTCTATCGGTTTTGGATTATAAACTAACAAATTTATTTTTGGAGTTTCTTATATCTAATACGGTGTGGTGTATCGTCGCCCAGTCGTTTGCGTCGATTTTCCTCATACTCGCTGTAGGAGCCCTCAAAGAAATAGACCTGCGAGTCTCCTTCAAATGCCAAAATATGAGTACATATACGATCGAGGAACCATCGGTCGTGAGATATTATAACCGCACAACCTGCAAAATTTTCCAAACCTTCCTCTAGCGCCCGCATCGTATTGACGTCAATATCGTTGGTAGGCTCGTCAAGCAGAAGTACGTTGGCCTCACTCTTCAATGTCAACGCCAAATGCAGCCTATTTCGTTCACCGCCAGAAAGCACTCCCGCTTTCTTACTTTGATCGTTGCCAGAAAAGTTGAACCGGCTAATGTAGGCCCTGGAGTTAATTATCCGTCCACCCACCTGTATCTGTTCATTACCCTCACTCACCACTTCCCACACACTCTTTTCAGGGTCAATCTGAGTATGCTGTTGATCCACATACCCCAACTTAACGGTTTCACCTATGCTGAACGTACCGTTATCGGGCTGTTCCAAACCCATAATGAGTCGGAACAACGTCGTCTTACCACAGCCGTTAGGACCTATGATACCAACTATGCCAGCGGGGGGAAGACTGAAAGTTAGATTCTCATAAAGCAACTTATCCCCAAACGCCTTGCTGACTCCATTAGCCTCGATAACCTTATTTCCCAAACGAGGTCCATTCGGTATGAATATCTCAAGTTTCTGCTCTTTTTCCTTCACATCCTCATTCATCATACGGTCATATGCTGCCAAACGAGCCTTACCCTTGGCATGACGTGCCTTGGGAGCCATCCTCACCCACTCCAACTCACGTTCAAGAGTCTTACGACGCTTGCTCTCCTGTTTCTCCTCCATCGCCAAACGCTGAGTTTTCTGGTCAAGCCACGAGGAATAATTTCCTTGCCACGGAATACCTTCTCCACGATCCAACTCAAGAATCCACCCAGCGACATTATCGAGAAAATAGCGGTCATGTGTTACTGCTATCACCGTACCTTTGTATTGGCGAAGGTGCTGCTCAAGCCATTCTATAGATTCAGCGTCGAGGTGGTTGGTGGGCTCGTCAAGCAAAAGGATATCTGGCTCCTGAAGCAACAATCTACACAAGGCCACACGTCTCCGTTCTCCACCGCTAAGGGTCTTAACCAGCACATCCTCTTCTGGGCAACGCAGAGCATCCATAGCACGTTCCAGACGGCTATCCAGATTCCATGCATCGTAATGGTCAAGCAGTTCTGTCAACTCACCCTGTCGCTCACATAATTTTTCAATATCGGCATCTGGGTCAGCGAACTTATTGTTCACCTCTTCAAACTCTTTCAATGCATCTACTATATTCTGCACAGCCTCCTGCACAACTTCCTTCACCGTTTTCGTGTCATCTAATTGGGGCTCCTGTTCTAAATAGCCAACACTATAACCCGGTGCAAAGACCACCTCACCTTGATAATCCTTATCAACGCCGGCGATTATTTTCAGCAACGATGACTTACCGCTACCATTAAGACCTATTATTCCTATTTTAGCTCCGTAGTAGAACGAAAGGTAAATATCTTTCAATATTTGACGTGACGGTGGAATCAGCTTCCCTACCCCCACCATGGAAAATATTATCTTTTTATCGTCGGCCATTGTCTTTTTGATTGACTTTATGAATACGCAAAGGTTGCAGTTAATCTCTAAAATGAATGTCTTTTACATTGAGTTGCATCTCTGTTTTTCCATTCCAATAGTTCTCCTCGAGTTGGTATACTAAGTCGAAATGTTCGCCCCGACGCACCCTATCGTAATATTCACCCAATTGGAATCCTATTGCCGAATAGCTCTGAGAACGCTCGTCGAAAGGTATCGGCGCAAACTTAAGGTGTTTCACATCTTTTGCTCCAACCACACGCGGATGACCTGTATCTATTAGATTTTTGGTGAGGAATATCGGGACGTTGTTTTCTGGGCCAAACGGAGAGAACTGTTTCAGAATACGCAGGAACTTTGGCGTAATATTCTCAGCAAAGCTGATTGTTGCGTCTATCTCAATCTCTGGCACCGCCTCCTCTGGCTGTACTCCTTTGCTAACTTCTTCTTCAAACCGTTCGCAGAATCGTTCAAAATTTTCTGGTTTCACTGACACTCCTGCAGCACATTTATGTCCGCCGAAATGCTCTAAAAGATCAGCACACCGCTCAAGTGCGGCATGTATATCAAACTCCCCTGCAGATCTTGCCGAACCCACATACATATCATCAGTCGACCGAGTGAAAATGATAGTAGGTTTATAGTACAGTTCCACTAACCGAGAGGCCACGATACCCACAACCCCTTTGTGCCAATTCTCATCAAACAGCACTATCGATTTCTTGTCACGTAGCTTCACATCCCCGTCTATACGACGTTTAGCCGTATCTGTAGCCGAGGAGTCAAGTTCCTTTCGCTCTTGGTTATAGTCGTCAATCTCCTTAGCCAGCAAACGTGCCCTCTCTATATCCTCCTCCAGGAGCAAACGCACAGAGTCAAAGGCACTATGAAGTCTACCAGCCGCATTGATACGAGGCCCAACGAGAAACACCAGGTCACTTATGGTAAGATTCTTTGCAAAATAGCCCTGATCCTTACGATTCTGCGACGTGGAGCCATCGGCCCTTGCTATATTTCCATAACTCAAGATGGCTTCCAGACCCGCTCTCGGATGCGTGTTGATGACCTTCAATCCATAATACGCCAACACTCTGTTTTCCCCAGTCATCGGGACTATATCGCTCGCAATGGAAACCACTACCAGATCCAAATAATGCAAAAGGCGCAACTTCAAATCTTCTAAGCGGCGCTGCCCAATTGTGTCGAGCTTTTCAGGGTTGTCGCTCAATTTCACCCCTATGTTCTTCTCTAAAATGGCCTCCACTATCTTGAAGCCTATACCACAACCTGAAAGCTCTTTATATGGATAAGGGCAGTCCACCCGTTTTGGATCCAAAACCGCAACCGCTTTCGGAATCTCTTCACCCGGAAGATGATGGTCTCCAATTATAAAATCTATACCTGCTTCAGCGGCATAATCAACTTGTTCTATGGCTTTGATGCCACAGTCGAGTGCTATGATTAACTTGACACCAGTCTCTTTAGCATAGTCTACACCTTCAAAACTAATGCCGTACCCCTCCTTCTCACGGTCGGGGATATAGAAGTCAATGTTGTCTGTAAGAGTGTGCAAAAAACCGTAAACCACCGCCACTGCACTGGTGCCATCGACATCATAGTCGCCATACACCATTATTCGTTCTTTCGCACGCAAGGCTTTTTCGATGCGTTCCACCGCCTTGTCCATATCCTTCATCTCGAAGGGATCGTGTAGGTGTTCTAAACTCGGTCTAAAAAACCGTCGTGCCTCATCAAAAGTCCGAACACCGCGTTCGACCAACAAAGTGGCGATAACTCGGTCTACTCCTAATTCTCTTGCAAGTCTTTCAACATCTTCTATTTCATAGTCTTGTCTTAATTTCCAACGTTTTTCTTTCATCATTTACTGAGCGTAAAAGTACAACTTTTATTGGAAACTGACAAAAAAAATATTCTTTACCTTTTTTTTCTCATTTTTCAGCCACGAATCTTTGTATCATGAAATGTCAAATTTTAAGTATTTTTGCATCCCATGAAAAAGGCCCTTAGAATATTCTTTATAATCACTAACACCCTGATTGTAGCAGCATTACTACTTTCCAGTATTGCTGGTTGGGTACCACCATCCAAGTGTGTATGGATATCATTCCTCAGTTACGGCTTCTTCCCGCTAGTCATACTCAATATCTTATGCTCTCTTCTATGGCTCTTCTTTAAACAATGGGAATTTCTAATATCTCTAATTGCCATACTGCTACGTTGCACCATGATTCCACTGTTCATACAAGTAGGGGGCAACTCAGAACCCCCAGTATCTGAATCACGGTCTGCTGCAGAGGAATTCAAAGTAATGTCATACAACCTGCATGGGTTTCACGGAAAAACTGAAGCTGGTTCAGATTATTGCGAAAATGCCGCTCGGTTCGTTGATGCCGTACGACTCACAACACCCGATGTAATCTGTGCGCAGGAGATGCACCATTCCAAAGCCTATTCTGTAACCGATAGCCTAATAGCACTAGGATACATCCACATCTATAGCACCCAGAAAGCTGGTCGCTACCCTTACGGAGCGACAATTTTTTCTCGACACAAATTTGAATATGTACACACCATCGACGAAAGCGGACGTAAGATATATGCCGACATACAAAAAGACGACTTTAAGGTAAGGGTTGTTTGCGTACACATGAGTTCTTACGCTTTTGGGCACACTCACCACGATGTATTACAAGACATAAAGCATAAAGACATAGATACAGCCAACACTCGCAGACTTTTCTCCAAAATCAAGAAGAACGTACTAAACCACGAATACGAGTGGAATAACGACCTAGCGGAAGTAGTCAAGGATCGTCCCCTCCCACTAATTGTAGCTGGTGATTTTAACGACACCCCCGCATCTCACCTATACCACAAGATAAGCCACCAACTTAATGACTCCTACGTTGAAGAAGGTTCTGGTTTAGGCATAACCTACAATGATCCGTTCCCAACATATAGAATCGACTATATCTTTCACTCAAAAGAACTAAACACTCTCGCATACCGTCGTTTGGTGAGCGATTTTTCAGATCACAACGGCATTGTGGCCGTATTTGAAATAAAACAATAAAACCATGACAACCAAAGAAAGATACGCCAGAGTCATAGACTACTTTATGTCCACACGTCCAGATGCGGCCCCAGAGCTAAAATATAGCACCCCCTTCGAGTTACTTGTTGCTGTGATACTATCAGCTCAGTGCACCGACAAACGCGTAAATATGGTCACCCCCGAACTCTTCCGCCGATTCCCTACCGCTCACAAAATGGCCGATGCCGACGTAGAAGACATCTACAATCTCATCAAATCAGTCTCCTATCCAAATAGTAAAACATCCCATCTCATAAAGATGTCCCAAACTTTATGTGAAAATTTTGGTGGCGAAGTGCCACACGAACGTGAGGATCTAGAAACCCTTCCAGGTGTAGGACGCAAAACCGCCAACGTTATAGCATCTGTACTTTTTAACAAACCTTACATTGCTGTCGATACCCATGTGTTCCGCGTAGCCAATAGAATAGGCCTCACGAACAACAGTAAGACCCCCATAGAGACCGAACACATTCTCGAAAAGAACATTCCCAAACATCTCTGCAACCTGGCTCACCACTGGCTTATCCTGCATGGCCGTTACGTATGTGTTGCAAGAAAGCCTAAATGTGAAGAGTGCGGATTAACTGAAGTATGCAAAAGCCATACGCAAACAAGGCAGAACAAGAATTAATATCAAACACCTTATTATTCATCGTTCACTAGATGTTCTATTTCTCCAATCCTCTCACACTCATAGCTCTTGTTGGCATTATCATACCGATTGTGATACATCTGGTAAAACTACGCCAATATAAGAAAGTCTATTTTAGCAACACAGACCTTTTGGCGGTGATGGAGAGCGAACAACGGAATCATTCACGTCTTCGGGAATGGCTGATTCTGGCCGCAAGAGTACTTGCTATCGTCTTCATCGTTTCAGCCTTTGCTCAGCCTAAAATCCGACATAGTTCTCAACCCGTGACAACGGGCCGAACTAGTGTCTCCATATACCTCGACAACTCTTTCAGCATGGGGAGCGAAGGGGCAGAAGGTATACTTTTAGAACAAGCCAAACACAAGGCACGCCAGATTGTTACAGCCTATCCACCAGAAACAAGATTCCAATTAATCACTAATGACAACAATAGTCAACGCCGACATCCAATGACACGAGAAGAGTTTCTCGCGGCTGTCGATGAAGTGCAGAATTCCCCTCAATCGTTGACCATCGCTGAAGCAATGCTGAGACAACAAGACTTCTGCAATATCTCATCTTCATCCAACACACAGGCCTATATAATATCCGATTTCCAGATATCCTCCTGCAACTGGGATCATATAAAAGAGGTGGCAGCCAAGAGTCTACCTGCAACAAGCGATAAGTCAAAAAAACAGTCCCAAACACATTTTTCTTTCGTCCCTCTCTCTGCCATTAACCAAGGAAATCTTTTCATAGATTCCCTATGGATTACTTCACCTCTAACCCACTCAGGAACTGATGTAAAACTTAACGTTTCTCTTCGCAACACTGGAGACAAACGAGTGGAAACCTTGCCCGTGCGCCTTTACCTCGGAGGCGAGCAAAAATCCCTTGCCACTGTCGATATTGACGGAATGTCACAGGCTGAGATATCACTATCTTTCTCCGTCAAGGAAGTTGGTGCAATAAATGGATATGTCGAGATTACCGATTATCCCATTACCTTCGATGACCGTCTTTTCTTTTCTATCAATGTACAGCCCAAACAGCATGTACTTGCATTATATGGGAGATCTCCAAATACGTACATTGCACGTCTTTTTGACTCAGACTCGTCAACCGACTACATCTCAACCCCAATTTCTTCTGCCGATTTTTCCATGCTTGACAATGCCAACCTAACCACCCTCACTTCTATTCAGTCTCTGCAATCAGGAACAGCACAAAGACTTGTTAATTACGTAAGCGACGGAGGCACTCTGATGATAGCTCCTCCTGTTGACTGTGACATCGAATCTTACAACTCGCTATTGACACAACTTGGAGGCCCTCTAATTGACAGATTTGACACGACTGCATGCGTGTGTTCTTCCTTAAATGATGCAGCACCAATTTATCGCCAAGTCTTCCGCAGATTTGACAGTAATGTGGAGTTACCTTCTTTACAAGGTCACTTCACCGTTCACTCCGTACAAGGCTCCGCCTATGAGCCAATCCTAAACTTGACCAATGGGTTACCCTATCTGCTTGCCATACCCCATGTCAACGGTGTTGTGTACTTTTTCACAGCCCCCCTCGACACGAAATATAGCGACTTTGTAAACCAAGCTCTTTTTGTTCCAACCGTATACAATATGGCCCTATATAGCCGTCATCCCACTGATCTCTACTACACCCTTGGTAAAACGCAAATGGCAACCATTGACAATCTGGATGCTGCGACGAACGTATTTCTAACCAAATTCGGCAACACCGAATCAATGGTAGCTGAAGTTCGCCACAACGGAGAGCACACACAACTCCTCGTATCAGACATGCCTCTTGATGCTGGCAACTACATTCTAACCGATGGATCCAACGAGGTGGCAATATCCTTTAATTTCCCTCGAGAAGAGTCCTTGATGCAGTTTAATGGCTCAAAAGAAATATTGTCAGCCATCAAGTCCATGTCAACTGACAACATCGACATTTTTAACAACAGCTCTAAACCACTTGATGAACAAATAAGACAGCGCTCTGGTGGAAAATCCGTTGAACAATGGTTTATTATAGCAACTCTTATTGCCTTATTATGCGAAGTACTGCTTCTACGTATTCCACTAAAGTTATGCAGAAAAAGCACCAATAAAACAACATGAAACGCATCAGACAGTACATAGGCATTCTCGCAGCCCTTATAGCTTACTACATTATTCATGAAGGTGCTCATCTATTTTATGCCCTAACCCATGGAGTATTTAAACATCTCAACATCTTGGCTTTTGGCATTCAGATTGACATTTTTAGAGATAAACTATCCGACACTCAACTCGGGTGGTTCTGTTTAGTTGGCCCTATTGCAACTTATGTAACCGCTCAAATTATGGTACTGCTGAGCAAACGTCTATGCTCTGCTATGGGATCTACGTCGAAAAGGCCGTTACCCGTTTTGCTAGCCTGCTGCTGGTACACTTCCATTATCTTACTCCTTCTCGACCCTTTATACCTAACGATTCTGTACCGTTTTGTCGGAGGCGGTGATATGAACGGCATCCGTTTGTTAATACCCGAAACAATTGCATGCATAATCTTCGGTTTTTTGTTTTTACTAAACATTCTTGAGCTTTGGAAAATCCTACTCCCGCGCTACAAGAAAGCCTTTAACACGAATCATTGACAACCTTTTTACCAACATTTATATTATGAAAAAACTGATAACAATACTGTTAACCATTCTTTGCTTTCAGGCAAGCGCGCAAGATGTAACGCTTTACAAACGAATTGTAAAAGAGTTATGCTCCTCCAAATACCAAGGACGCGGATATGCCCTTGATGGAGCCAACAAAGCAGGCAAATATCTAGAAAAAGAGTTTCTTAAGGTCGGTGTGGATGATGTGCAACTACAGCCATTCTCAATTGACATAAATACATTCCCCGGGGTGATGGAGTTATCTGTCGACGGGAAAAAGCAAATCCCCGGAGTAGATTTCACCATGCGCGAATTCTCCCCTGGAGTTCACGGAACATTCTCGCTATATTACATAGACACTCTTCATTACAACCCAAAAAAGATTTTCAGTGATTTAGCCCTACCCGAAAACAAAGGGTGTTTTGTGGTATGTGATTTTTTGTTCAGTTATCGCCATAGGGATGACTTCAAAAGACTCCAAAACAAGGAGGAAACTCCAAGTACAGGATTTCTCTATACTTGGGAAGAACCACTTAAATTCTACAAGGCCTATGGCGAAAAGGTTGTCGACAAGCCCATCATTTGGGTACCTTACCGCTTCCCCAAAAATGCCAAAACAATCACAGCCCATATAGACAATCTCTTTTTGAAAGACTATGAATGTTTCAACGTAATAGCTAAAGTGGAGGGGTGCAGGCATGACAGCTGCTATATCTTCACGGCACACTACGACCATCTCGGCAATCTTGGCAAGAAAGTCTATTACGCTGGAGCCAATGACAACGCCTCAGGTACTGCCGCCATAGTCACCCTTGCCAAATACTACGCCAAACACAGGCCGGAATACGACATGTACTTCATTGCATTCTCCGGAGAAGATGCCAACTTGCGCGGTTCCGAATGGTTCGCGGAACACCCTGTTGTTCCACTCACTCAAATAAAATACCTATTCAATCTTGACATGATCGGAGACAACAACCCTGTACAATACTGCGAAGTGAGCGAGGAGGGTATGCAAGGGTTCTCACTTTTCGAATCCATCAACGCAGAACAGCATTATTTCAAGTCACTTAACAGAGGACAGTTGGCGGGAAATAGCGACCATTATCCTTTTGCCATGCGACATGTACCATGCATTTTCTTTGAAAACGAAGATGGCGACGCATTTAAATATTATCACACAGTCTACGACACATACAACAAAGCCATCTTTAGCACCTACGAACCCATCTTTCGTATAGTGCGAGACTTTGTTGAGCGTTACTGAATTTTCTGTCTCATACAATCCTATAGTATCCCTCTTTTCTCGGTTTAGCTGCTCTCGGTTCTCCATCAGCATAACCAAGCGAAAGAGCTCCTATTCCTATAAGTCCTTCGGGCAGACCAAACTCACGCATCAACTCCCGTCCTTGTTCCGTTGCGAACATCTCCCGTTCGCGATTTATCCAACAAGATCCGAGGCCAATAGCGTGAGCAGCTGTCATCATATTACCCAGAACAAGTGCCCCATCGTATAGACTATTGGGCCATACCGAGGTGTCAGACCCAAAAACCAACACAATGGTAGGAGCATCATAGTATGGATTCTCTGATGTTCCCATCACTTTGGCATTCATCGCCACAAGACGTTCTATTATCTTAGGGTTCTGAACGGCCACTATCCATGGATCCTGACATCCTCTCGCTGTTGCCGCATAGGTACCAGCTTGCAGCACAGATTCTAGCTCCTCTGGTTTTATTTGTTCACTTTTGTATTTTCTGATACTTCTTCTGCTGCTAAGGCATTCCAGCACTTCATTTTCTATTTTCATAGGCTGTTAATTTTCTGCAATAATACATTTTTTTAATGAACTATCGATTTTTTTCTATCAAAATTAAGTATCTTTGCCAACCAGTTGACACCATTAATGAAAGGTGTACCATGCATCCACAGCCAAGCAATCAAATAGTTAAAAACATATAATTATGTACGACAAATTTCAACAACATCTGCAGAAAGAGCTGGCCGATATCGAGGCCGCTGGTCTTTACAAAAACGAACGTATCATCGAGAGCCCCCAGGGCGCTGAAATCATGGTTAAAGGCAAGAAGTGCCTCAACTTCTGCGCCAACAACTACCTCGGCCTCGCCGACAACCCAGAACTCATTGCCGCAGCCAAGAAGGGTATGGACGCCCGCGGTTTCGGTATGGCCTCTGTTCGTTTCATCTGCGGGTGTCAAGACCTGCATAAACAACTCGAGAATAAAATCGCCGAGTTCTTCGGTACCGAAGACACCATCCTCTACGCTGCCTGCTTCGACGCCAACGGCGGTGTGTTCGAACCACTGCTCACCGAAGAGGACGCCATCATCAGCGATGCTTTGAACCACGCCTCCATCATCGACGGTGTGCGTCTCTGCAAGGCTCAGCGCTACCGCTACGCCAACGCCGACATGGCCGACCTCGAGGAGCAGCTCAAGGCCGCTCAGAAGAACCGTTTCCGCGTCATCGTGACCGACGGCGTCTTCTCCATGGACGGCAACGTATGCCCACTCGACAAGATCTACGAACTGGCACAGAAATACGACGCAATGGTGATGGTTGATGAGAGCCACAGCGCCGGCGTGGTCGGCAAGACCGGTCGCGGTGTAACCGAGCGTTACAACCTGCGCGGCAAGATCGAAATCCTCACCGGCACCCTCGGCAAAGCCTTCGGCGGTGCCATGGGCGGTTTCACCACCGGTCGTAAGGAAATCATCGACATGCTCCGTCAGCGCAGCCGTCCTTACCTCTTCTCCAACTCCATGGCTCCCGGCCTCGTGGCCGCCGGCATCCGTATGTTCGAGATGATGAGCGAGACCAACGCCCTGCAGGACAAACTGCACGAAAACACCGACTACTTCCTCCGCCGCATGAAGGAAGAGGGTTTCGATTGCAAACCGTCGGAGAGCGCTATCTGCGCCGTAATGATCTACGATGCAGCCAAGAGTCAGGAATACGCCGCCAAGATGCAGGAAGAGGGCATCTTCGTCACCGGATTCTACTATCCTGTGGTGCCGAAAGGTCAGGCCCGTATCCGTGTGCAGATAAGCGCTGCCCACGAACACGAACACCTCGACAAGTGCATCGAGGCCTTTAAGAAAGTACGCAAGGAAATCGAAGGCTAGCTTCGTACAAATAATGCAGAAGGGAGTCCCGCCACACAACGGGATTCCCTTTCGCTTTCTCCGTCAATCGTCAAAAAATATGTAATTTTGCAACCTCATTTAAACGCTCACCCTATCCCGAAATCACACAATAAGTTATGTTAGACAAACTTGAAGCCATTAACGCACGTTACCTCGAAATAGAGCAGCAGATGAACGACCCCGACATCACGTCGGACATGAAACGCTACGTCAAACTCAGCAAAGACTACAAAGACCTGCAGCCTGTGGTCAAAGCCTATCATGACTACAAAGCCCTGCTCGACACAATAGCCGAATGTAAGGAACTTCTCAGCAACGAGAAAGATGAAGAACTGCGCGAGATGGCCAAAGAGGAGCTGACTGCCTCCACCGAGCGCAAGGAGAAGATGGAGGAAGAGATACGCATCATGCTTATTCCCGCCGACCCTCAGGATTCGAAGAACGCCGTTGTGGAAATTCGCGGCGGCACCGGCGGCGACGAAGCCTGCCTCTTCGCCGGCGACCTCTTCCGCATGTACACCCGCTACTGCGAAAAACGCCATTGGAAAATCGAAATTGTCGATTTCAACGAAGGCACCGCTGGCGGCTACAAAGATATCACCTTCAACGTCACAGGAGAGAAAGTCTATGGCACGTTGAAATACGAGAGTGGTGTGCACCGCGTGCAACGAGTACCGGCCACAGAGACTCAGGGTCGCGTCCACACCTCTGCCGCCGCCGTGGTGGTGTTGCCTGAAGCCGAGGAGTTCGACGTCGATCTCAATATGGCCGATGTGCGCATCGACACCTTCTGCGCATCGGGTCCAGGAGGTCAGTGCGTGAACACCACCTATTCGGCCGTTCGCCTGACGCATATCCCAACCGGCATTGTGGTAAGCTGCCAAGACCAAAAATCTCAGATAAAGAACAAAGAAAAAGCCATTATGGTGCTGCGTACACGCCTCTACGAGCGCGAGTACAACAAATATATGGAGGAGATGTCCTCCAAACGCAAGACTCTCGTAGCCACAGGAGACCGCAGCGAAAAGGTGCGCACTTACAACTACCCTCAGTCACGTGTTACCGACCACCGCATCGGATACACCATGTATAACCTTCCAGCCTTCATGGATGGTGACATCCAAGACTTGATTGATGCCATTCAGTTAGCCGAGAACGCCGAGAAACTGAAAGAGGCAGTAGGCTAAATAAAGACTACCGAAAAAAACAAGCCCCTGCTGCATTTGCAACAGGGGCTTATCAATTTTATCTCAACCATCACCATCAGTCGATGATTGTGAATTCGGTGCGGCGGTTGTGGGCGCGACCTTCGTCTGTATCGTTGGTGTCTATCGGTCGGTCGAATCCGTATCCCATAGCTTTCATACGATTCTTCTTGATACCTTTCTTAATAAGGTAATTGACCACCACTTGTGCTCTCCTCATCGACAGGCCCTTATTG
Organism: uncultured Bacteroidota bacterium; assembly: GCA_902774845.1. Lineage (GTDB taxonomy): Bacteria > Bacteroidota > Bacteroidia > Bacteroidales > P3 > Colimorpha. The sequence goes on along the minus strand of CACYJU010000011.1, from coordinate 112,064 downwards.
TATTCAGCCGAACCCTTGTTGTCCGTATGGCCTGAAATCTCGACCCTCATCTCCGGGTTGGCCACCATAAGTTCATACACCTTGTCAAGCTCAGTGATAGACTCAGGTTTAAGAGTCGACTTGTCGAAATCGAAGAAGATGTTGTTAAGCACTATACTCTTACCCACGGCGATCTTGTCAAGTTTGATAACCTGTTCGATAACCTGATAGGTAGCCGTATCTGGTATATTGAAGTTTTCCGAGTAGAAGAGGTACTCTGGCGCGTTGATATTCTCACCGTAGTTGCGACCTGACGGCAGCGAGAGCAGGAATCGTCCCTCCTCATCACTTTCGAACGAGAGGAGTTGCATGTTCTCGACAATATCGTAAAGGTCGATATGCGCACCTGCGATAGGCTCCTTGGTGTCGGCATCGATAACCACTCCTCGCAGAAGGGTCAGACGTGCCTCTTCAAGTGGCAGCTGCTCGCTCTTGATGTCGATTTCAACAAAACTCTCAACACCATCTATAAGGTCGTTCTCCGAACGGTATGCGAATTCTTTTTCGGGACCCAGGAAGAGGATCTTGTATATGTCATATCCTCCCAAGCCACCAGCTTGCTTCGACGAATAGTAACCCGTGCGCTTGTCGGCGGTGATGACAAAGTAAGCGTCATCACCAGAGGTATTGACTGGATATCCGAGGTTGATTGGTTCTGTCCACTCTCCGTTGACGTAGGTGGTCACGAATATGTCAAATCCGCCATATCCAGGATGTCCATCTGAGCAGAAATAGAGGGTCTTGCCGTCGGGATGGGCAAACACGCTCTTTTCGTCATACGGCGTGTTGACCACAGGTCCCAAGTTCTCCGGTTTTCCCCAACGTCCTTTGGAATCCATAACCGAGCGGTATATGTCATGTTCGCCATATCCATCCTTTCTGTCAGAACAGAAATAAATGGTTTTGCCATCATACGAGTATGTTGCACTTGTTTCGTGTGCATCGGTATTAAGCGCCTTCAGGGCTTTTGGCTTTTCAAATTTGCCTCCCTTCTTTGCTGCCTCGAAGAGGTCTCCGTTGCCGTCTGCACGATAGATAAGCATCTTTCGTCCGTCAACGGTGACTCCCTGCACAGCATCGTGGTCCTTCAAGTTGTTGATTCCTTCAACCATCTCCGACGGGGCCCAGTTGTCGTCGCCACTTTGACGCGAGTAGAAGATGTTTTCGAAGTAGTTGCCGTCGTCGGCATATTGTGCTTTCTTGTATGCTCGGCGCGAGGTGAAGTAAATCATGCGTCCGTCAGCGGTAACCACCGGGTTATACTCGTCATACTGCGAGTTCACGTTGTTGCCGATATTATCTATAAAGCAACGCACCTGCTTGCCGATTGTCCCTTTTCCGAAGAGGCAGTCTTTTATGCGTTTCTCAGCCGACTTTTTCCATTGCGACGATGGAGACACCGCACTATAGAACGATATTGCCTCGTCGAAATCGTAGTTCGCCTGTCGCTCCATTCCCTTGAAATAGACTATCTCTGGGTCGACATTCGGGTCTATCTTATATGCACGATTTAAGTAGTTATAGCTCTCGCGCTCCTGCTTGAGGTTGTAGGCGCATTTGAACAGATTGTAGTTCAGTTTGGCGTTGTTCGGGTTGAATTTGTTTGCCTTGATAAACTGTTCGTAAGCCTCGCGGAACTGCCCTTCTGCAAGCAGTTTCTCTCCTTCTTTTATCTGTTTCTTGGCCTCTTTCACTCCTTTTTTGTCATTGGGGAAGGCCTCGTTGGTGAATTCAACGTTCGTCTGGGCGGCAGCTGCATAACAGAGAAGCAGCGCTATGATAGAAAATATTATTTTTTTCATCGTTTTGTCCCTCCATTAGTTACAGTTGTCCTTGAAATAGCGGTCGGCGATCTTGATTCCGAGGGTCGAAGCTTTCTTCCAGTCGTCGAGTGCTCCCTGTTTGTCGCGCATCATCTCTTTCACGTTGCCTCTGTACATATACGTGTTTCCGTTATGCGGCTCCAATGCGATAGCTGCGTCCAGGTCGGCCACCGCCTTGTCGTATTCGCGTATCTTGTAGTAGGCTATGCCGCGGTTGCTGAGGGCCGAAGTGTACGTCGGCTCCACATCGAGGCTGAGCGTGAAGTCCGCTATCGCCTCGTTGTACTTCTCCTGGTTGGCTTTCGCCACTCCGCGTCCGTTGTACGCCTTGTAGTATTTGTTGTCGGCCACGATTGCCTGCGTGTAGTCGTTTATCGCATCGTCGAATCTTCCCATCTTGGCGTAGATGCTGGCTCTGTTGCAGTAGTACATCGCCTTGGGCTCTACCGCTATCGCGTCGGTATAGTCGATTATCGCTTCGTTGTATTTTTCGAGCATCCTGTTGCAGCTTCCCTTGTCGTTATAGGCTGCCGCAACCGTATATCCGTTGTTTACCGCATTGGTCATATCTGCCAGCGCTCCCTCGTAGTCACCTTGCTCGAAAAGCACGATTCCACGTGTATAGTAAGCCTCTCCGTATCCGCCGTTGAGAGCGATACATTTGTTGAGGGCCTCTTTCTCTTCTGGCACCTTCGATGTCTCTGAGTACATCTTGGCAAAGAGGAAGTAAACCGTATCCAACGCTCTCGTTCCGCCGCTGTTAAGGTAGGTCTGGAGCGTGCGTTCCGTTGCCGGATAGTCATGTTTCTCATATTGGATTCGTGCCTTCAGAAGGTATGGCTCATGGAATGTCGGATCCACCTCCAACGACTTGTTGAGTAGTTGTATTGCCACATCGCCGCTATGCGCCGTGTAGAGCTCAAATGCCTCGTTGAAGAGTCTCTTCGCCACCTCTCTTGTCGTCGGGGTGGGCTCAACCTTCAGGGTGTCCTGCGCACTCAAAGTCCCTGCCACCATAAGCAAGAGCATCCCGAGAATAAAGTACCTTTTCATAGTTATTTTTTGATATTTGTTTTTTCCAAGCGTGACTGCAAAGATACGATTTTTTTTTCATATTCAACTTTGCCTATCATTTACCTTTCATTTGCCTATCACTTAACTCCCATCTAACTCCCACTTAACTCCCTCCTAACTCCGCACCCTTCCGACCTCCCGCAACATATATAAAAAGCTTAAAATTTTTCCAAAAACAATATTACAATCCCTCTTTCCGTTTTTATATTTACGATGAGCAAAGATACAAAATTTTCTTCATTCACCATCTGTGTCCATAAAAAATTGGTCTCTTTCGACCGTCCTGCCGTTATGGGCATACTGAATATCGGCTCCGACTCCTTCTACGACGGCGGCCGCTATTCTTCGCTCGACAAGGCTCTCTCCCATGCCGAACGCCTCCTCTCCGATGGAGCCGACATCCTCGACATCGGCGCAACATCCTCTAAACCAGGCAACCGTCTCGCCAACGCCAACGACGAAATTTCTCGCCTCTCTCCCGTCATCAAAGGCATACGCTCCCGCTTCCCCGACTCTATCATCTCTGTCGACACCTATCTCTCCCAAACCGCAGCCGCCTCCATCGACTCTGGCGCCGACATCATCAACGACATCAGCGGCGGCCTCCTCGACAATCAGATGTTCTCTACCGTCGCCCGCCTTCAGGTCCCCTATATCATGATGCACACCACAGGCCGTCCCGACGAGATGCAGCTCAAGTGCGAATACGACGACATCATCCAGGACCTCTCCCTCTTTTTCTCCTCCCGTCTCGACCAGCTCTACCGTCTCGGCGTGAAAGACGTCTGGATCGACCCCGGGTTCGGCTTCGGCAAGACGTTGGAACAGAACTACGAACTCCTCGACCGACTCGACGAGCTCACCTCCGCCTTCCGCGAGCCCTTGCTGGTAGGCGTCTCACGCAAATCAATGATCTACCGCAAACTCGACATCACTCCTCAAGACGCTCTCAACGGCACAACCGTCATCAACACCAAAGCCCTCATGCGTGGAGCTCGCATACTCCGCGTTCACGACCCCAAACCCGCACTCGAAACCATTAAAATCCTAACCCAATAACTTCCCCCAACCATTAAACTCTTAAACCATTAAACTCTTAAACCCCCTCATGACCACACTTATTGCAGGACTCCATTCCATCCGCTTTGTCGACATCATCGACATCCTTCTGGTTACCGCTCTCTTTTTCTACCTCTACCGTCTGGTGAGGGGCACCAACGTCATACGCATCTTCTGGGCCATCCTCGTCATCGTCATCGCACGCCAGATCGCCTACTTCCTCAACATGCGCCTCTCCGGCGCACTCCTCGGCGAGATCGTGAGCGTCGGCCTCGTCGCTCTCGTCATCATCTTCCAACCCGAGATCCGCAAATTCCTCCTCCTCGTAGGCACCAAGACCACCCTCGCCGGCGACTCTTTCCGCAAACGTTTCCTCTTCTGGAAACACAACATATCTCAAAGTTCTTCGCTCAACGTCGAGCCCTACATCCAAGCATGCATGCACATGTCCCAATCCAAGACGGGCGCCCTCATCATCTTCAAACGCCAGAACGAACTTGACGACATCATAGCCACAGGCGAGCGTATCGACGCCACCACCTCGGCTCCACTTCTGGAAGCTCTCTTCTTCAAAAACTCTCCCCTTCACGATGGTGCCGTCATAGTGAAGAAAAACACCATCCTGGCCGCCCGTTGCATCCTCCCCGTATCCTCCAACAACCAGATCGACCCCAACCTCGGACTTCGCCATCGTTCTGCTATAGGCATAAGCGAGCAGATCGACGTCATAAGCGTCGTCGTGAGCGAAGAGACGGGTGCCATATCCTACGTCGTCGACGGACAAATCCACCACGATGTATCACCCGTCGAACTACGCCAGTTCCTCGAGAAAAATATCGAATAACACACATAAACACTTGCTATTTACAATATTTTTCTTATCTTTGCGTTATTAAAGGGAAAGCCGAAACCCACTAAAAGTAGGCACAATCAAAACAAAATAAATAAATTATGAAGAAAATCGTATTGGCTTTAGCCGCTGTTGCAATGGTTGCAATGTTCACCACTTCATGCAACAAGAAATGCACCTGCAAAACCTATGCTTTAGGCGTTGTGGTAACCACCCAGGAAGACATCGAAATCGAGAGTGGTAAAAAGTGCAAAGACATGGGCACCATCTACTCCGATGACGAGGGTAACAACAAGACTGGTATTGAGTGCAGAACCGACTGGTAAGCCAACCTTTAAATCGTAACAAAAAATTGGGGACGCCGAAAACCATTTAGAGTAGGCATTAATTTAAAATCAATATCACTATGAAAAAGATTTTAGTAGTTCTCGCTGCTGTTGCTTTCGTTGCAACTATGGCTTCCTGCAAGAAAACCTGCACCTGCACAACTTATCTTGCTGACGAAGTTGTTTCCACAACTGAGGACATTGAGCTCGATGGCACCAATTACAAAAAATGCTCCGACCTCAACACCATCATCACCATGGATGGCAAAAAGACTGGCAATGAGTGCAAATAAGATTTGCTAAAAATCTTGAAAAAGAAAACGGCTGCCAAATGGTAGCCGTTTCTTTTTTATCCTCCCTACCCTATTATTTCAAATTAAACTGTAACGACTTCTCTCCCTTCTTCGTGCGTATATAGAGCGTATATGCTCCTTTTGGCATCTTCGCTATAGTTATTTTAGCTCCATTCTTGTAGTTCGCCACAGTTCTTACCGATTCCCCTTTTGCGTTAACAAACTCCACCTCTCCCGTCGCACTCTCTAACGATATCGTGATATACCCCTCAGCAAGATAAGGCGTCACCACCACCTTCTCCGTTGAGTTCCCCTTTGCCACAAGTGACGACGATATTGTAAAGTCCTTCACGAAGAGGAATCCATTAAGACTATTGAACGTATAGTTGGCTGGCTCAACTGTAGCATCTGTAACAGGCGTTATCTCTCCTGCCGCATCTGGCGGTAGTTCGAAATAATAAAGCCCGTCTCCATCCGTAACTGCCGACCGACTACCACAACGAACCGTAAGATTCGATACAGGATTGCCCTTCTCGTCTACCACTCTTCCCTTTACTCCATATCCGTCAAAACGCACAAGCCCTCCTCCTTGCGTACCGAACCATTTAGAGCCCTTCTGATCTATCATCATACATCTAACAGGTGTATTCGGCATCTTTGACGACTTGGAGTTATAGATATGCCATTTGTCCTTTCCGTTGAATACGGCAACTCCCTTCTGCGTAGCCATCCATATAGCACCTCGTGGGTCGATGCATATAGCGTTTATCTGGTTATCGGGCAGAGGCGAGTTCTTCGTATCGAATATCTGCCAGCTCGATCCGTCGAAACGGCAAAGTCCTTCTATCGTACCTATCCATTTCACATCCTTGCGGTCAATCGCTATAGCCGGAACGTTACCTATAGGCAGTTTGGAGTTAGATGTAGTATATGATGTCCAGGATGATCCGTCAAACTTGGAAACCCCTTCGTTGGTTGCCACCCATTTGGCGTTGTCCTTATCGATAGCAATATCCATTATGAAGTCACTCTTCAAACCCGATGCGTCTGCGGTAAATTTCTGCCACGAATTACCCTCACATCTTACCAATCCGCTTAGCGTGACTCCTATCCAGACAACCCCATCTCGGTCGACGGCGATATCGCGTATAAGTGCCATATTGTATTTCTGCATCTCCTTCTGGTGTTCTGTCCAATGGGTACCGTTGAATTCAAACACCCCATAATCGTCAGTTCCTATCCAGAGAACCCCTCTATGGTCGATGGCGATACAGTTGATAAACTGATCCTTTAGCTTCTGGTTAAACATAGCGTAGTCGGTCCATGTGCGACCCGACAGGCGACACAAACCGAGGGTGGTTCCAACCCAAACCGCACCTTTGGCGTCAGCCGATACAGCCATAACATCATCTCCCACGATCTCGGATGAGCGTACCGTATATACGGTCCAGTTCTGCGCATATACCGCAGAAAAGGCAAACAAGCATGATATTATGAATCCGAGTCGTTTCACGTCTTATGTTTTTCTTTCTTTGCTGCCGGGAAGAGGATGTTGTTCAGTATAAGCCTGTATCCAGGCGAGTTGGGATAGAGCGAAAGGTCTGTAGGCGGATCACCCACATAGTGGCGGTAGTCCTCTGGGTCGTGTCCCCCGAGAAATGTCCAGGTGCCCTTTCCGTATTCCCCATGGAGGTAGCGCACTTCGCCGAGTTCTTTGTTTTCGGCAAGGATGACTGCCGACGTCTTAACCGTCTCCTTTCGGAAAGCGGTTGTCTGCCCCATGAAGCCGTGAATAACGCGTGTGTGGTTCTGTGTAAGCATCGTTGGCACCCAATCCCATTTGGCTGAAAATTCAAAAAGGGTGAAAAAGTCCGTTCGTTCATTTACGGCACGACCTCGTGACTGCTGGTCGATGTCTATGGTTGAAATCTCGTATTCTGCCGGGTTGGTGCTGATCCTGAAATCTTTGAAAGCAAATGTCTTCGAGTAGTCGAGGTGGTTCTGCGCATCTGGCTGCATCGGGTCGCCATCAAACATCACGTCGCAGATATCCACATTCTCAGCAGCAAGTGCTACATCGTAACTGTCGGGAGCCGAGCACATCGCAAAAAGGAATCCTCCGCCTGCAACAAAATCCCGTATCTTGTGGGAGACAGCCAGTTTGAGCTGCGATACCTTGGAGAAACCGAGCTTGTGAGCCATCGTCTCTTGTGTTTTCACATCCTCGATATACCATTGTTGCGTACGATAGTTACCCCAGAATTTGCCATACTGACCCGTAAAGTCCTCATGATGGAGATGAAGCCAGTCGTATTTGGGCAGCACTCCTGATATAACCTCCTCGTCGTAAACGATGTCGTAAGGTATCTCAGCATAGGTAAGGACGAGTGTGACGGCATCGTCCCACGGAAGTTTGTTCTTAGGCGAGTAGACAGCAATCTTGGGGGCTTTCTGCAGCCTTACTGCGTCCATATTGACGGCTGGGTCGGCAATATAAGATAGGATGTCTGCCGACTGTCCGTCGGCGATAACCTCGTATGAGATGCCTCTCAGTCGGCATTCCTTCTCCAACGCATCTGCATATTTCATCATAAAAGCTCCACCTCTATAGTTGAGAAGCCAAGTCACCTCAACCTCTCGCTGGAGCGCCCAATAGGCGACGCCGTAAGCTTTGAGATGGTTGCGTTGTGGCTCGTCCATAGGGATAAGCAGATAGGAGGCCTGCACCTTGAAAGAGAACAGGAGAAAGATAAGTAGGAATATATGAGCAAGCCGACGCATACTATAAGAAACGCTTAGACAATAAAAAACGCAGAAGGCGCTGAATTATTATACTAAGGTATGATGCAAAAAAAAGAAGCCGCACTTGCGACTTCTTTCTATGGATACCAAGATATCTTACACTTGATTGTCAATCGGCAGCGTTGTCAAGATAGCCGTCTTGTTTGTATACTCGGCCTCCTTGCCCCAGATAGGTGCTTGGCATATCTGACTCCGAAAGAGGACCCGCTGGCACATATCCATCCATAAGTTCTTCGGTGGACATATTCTCAGCTATCTCTGCGCCCATAGGATTGTGACGCAGAAGGTCGTGCATGCGTTTGATTCGCTCTTCGGCCGTAGTCTTGAGTTCCTGACTCTGAATCGTGGTCTCCACCTGCTGATGCTCAACCACGCTTGTACGCATAACTGGTGCTTCCTCTTCAACCGCAGCTGGAGTTTCGGTCTCAACAACCTGTGCAGCTGGACTCTCGTCAAACACGATGGTCTCCTGCTCCTCGTTGTGGAAAGAGCGCTGGTACGAGCTTTCGTTGTTTGATATAACGTTGACTGCTGGCTGATCTCTGTGGATGAGGGTCATGCCGCTACCGTCATCTGTGGCCTCTGATTGGTGCTCGCCCTGAGAGAATCTCCAGGTCACCGCTTCTGGAACATGCAATTTGTTCTCCGTAGGTTTTGTATCATCAAGTGAGTAGAGCGTACCATTGGAGGATTCTTGTGGTTTTGCAATGACTATAGGAGTTTCCTGAACCTTGATGGCTTCCGTCTTTTTTTCCTCCACACGACCAGTATTCTCAAGGGCGTTATTTTTCTTAGCCTCGAAACCTGTGGCGATAAGGGTAATCTTGATCTCATCTTCGAGTGCATCATCGGTACCCTGACCCCAGATAACATTGGTGTCCGTACTTCCGGTGAGACGGGTGATGTAGTCGGTTATCTCGCTGAGCTCGTCAACAGAGATAACGTTCTCTACCGAAGATGTGATGTAAAGCAGAATGTCCTTGGCACCAGAGATGTCGTTGTCGTTAAGCAACTCCGAAGTGGTAGCCATGACGATGGCGTCGTTGGCGCGGTTCTCGCCCTTGCCGACACCAACACCCATAAGAGCAGTACCGCTTCCTGCCATGACGGTGTTGACGTCCTCGAAGTCGATGTTGACGTATGAATTGACGGTAATGACTTCAGATATGCCCTTGGCTGCGGTGAGAAGTACATCGTCAGCGAGAGCATAGGCCGACGGGAGGGGCAGGTTACCCTTCTTAAGGAGTTTGTCGTTATTGATGACAAGCACCGAGTCGACGTGGCCACGCAATTCCTCCAGTCCCGCCAATGCCTGTTTCATACGCTTCATGCCTTCAAAGAAGAAAGGCATTGTAACAATGGCGACGACAAGAATCTTGTTGGTGTAACCATCTTCGAGGGTAATCTCCTTTGCCAGCTTGGCGATAACGGGAGCGGCACCGGTACCGGTACCACCGCCCATACCGGCGGCAATGAAAAGCATCTTGGTGTTATCGGCGAGTGCCGCGCGGATCTCATCGCTCTTAGCCTCGGCAGCAGCACGGGCCACTTCGGGGTTGTTACCTGCCCCCATTCCGTTACCTAACATTATCTTGTTAGGCACAGGGCTGGTGTTAAGAGCTTTACGGTCAGTGTTGCAGACGATGAAGTCAACCCCTGTGATGCCCTGACGGAACATGTGGTTGACTGCGTTGTTTCCGCCACCGCCAACACCGATCACCTTGATGTAAGATGTCTGATTTTGTGGACTATCGAAGCTAAGTCCTTCCATATTCTGTAAAATATCGTTTGTATCCATGGTGCTTACTATGCTTATTTAATTGAAAACGAGAAATTTATTTAACTTTAATTTCCTACGTTGAGGTTGTAAAATTACTTATTGCCAAAGAGTTATTCGCACTCGTTACTCATTAGTTATCAACACTTTTATAAACAAAAATCGCTATTTTTCGGCATCCTTACACAAATAAAACATACAACCCTTTGAGAACCATTAGTTTATTTAACATCCTCATCACCGACAATTTTCCACAGCCATCCCGTCACTTTTTCAAGGAACGTAGGATCTTTCGACTTCTTCGGTTTTTCCGGTTCTGGCTCCTTGAATGGATTGACCGGCTCGGGAGTCGGGTTAACCTTAAGCGGTTCCACCTCTGGCTCAGGCTCGGTAGATTTGTTTTCATCGTTCACCACATTGGACGACTCCCTTGTGCCTGGCATATCTTTAAGGATATCAATAACCGATTTCTCCTTAGCCTGTTCAGCGGGTTTCTCCTCATTCTTCGGTGCTGCGTTTGCCTTAGCCATCTTTGCTGCCATTGCCATCTCCTCTTTCTCTATACCATAGAGCACAAGACCTATACCTGTAGCATATTTGGGCAACGCCAGGTCGGCATCGGTGTCAGCCACCAGGTGTTCATTGGGAACTCCCGTGCGGGTGTCCATACCCGTGATGAGCGAAGCAAAGTCCTTGATGTATTTGAGGCTTGCCCCACCTCCGGTGAGCACCAGTCCTGCATTGAGGTTCTTTCCGCTATATCCTGCCGAGGAGATTTCATAGGCAACCTGCTCCATGATAATCTGGACGCGTGCTTTGATGATATTGGCAAGCATCTTGAGTCCAATCTCCTTGGGCGGTTGATTACGGATACCTGGGATGGAGACAGCATCGCCCTCTCGTTCATTAGCGGGAAGACATGAGCCGTACTTCACCTTGAGGCTTTCGGCTTGGTCGGGGAGTATGCTGCAACTGCGACGTATGTCACTCGTGATAGCCTGTCCTGCAAGCGGTATGACCGAAGTATGACGGATGATGCCGTCATAGAAGATGGCTATATCGGTAGTACCTCCTCCAATATCGACCAGTGCGACACCAGCCTCCTTATCCTGATCGTCGAGGACAGAATAGGACGAAGCAACAGGCTCAAGTACGAGGTCTTTCACCTTATAGCCAGCAGCCAGCACGCTGTCACGGATATTGAAGATATTCTGTGAATTTCCTGTCACAATATGGAAGTCGGCCTTAAGCTGCTTGCCTCGAGCTCCTATAGGCGACATCTCGTTGTTAAGCAACGCTCCGTCAACGTAGTAGTTCTGAGGGAAAATGTGGATGATTTCATCACCAGGTCCGAGCATAACTCGGTTCTGCTCATTGGTAAGGCGCTCTACATCTTCTTTCCTGATGAGGTCATGATCCTCAGGAATCATGATGATGCCTTGACTTGGGATAGACTTGATGTGCTGTCCGGCGATGCCCACATAGACTTCGTCGACCTTCACGTTGGCCTGCAGAGATGCCGCCTCAATAGCCTTCTTCACACTCTCGGCGGTAAGGGCGATGTTGCGGACCACTCCATGCTCTACTCCTATCGACTTGTTGCAGGCATAGCCCAAGATTTTGACTTTACCGTCTTCTGCCCTTTTACCAATAAGGCAGGCGATTTTGGTTGTGCCGATGTCTAAACCGACAATGAACTCGTTTTCCATAATTACTGTTGTTTATTTATTTGATTTGTTTTCGTTTCGTACATACTACCTGTCCGTCGAACTTGACGCTCACTCTGCTGTATGAATCATAGCCAGCATGTGGAAGACCTTTGGCGTAGAAAATTTTCAGACGTGCAAATTTATCTTCCAGTTTATCCGGCGATCCGATAACCACCTCATGATTGAATAGCCGTGGTTGAAGCAGCAAGTCACCGTTGTCGTCGACATATATCTGGTCAAACAAAAGCGAATAGCCTTGCTTGCTGTCATCAAGGAATTTTGCAAGTTTCCATACTCCGACAATATCATACGCTGACTTAAGGGTGTCACCAGCCATCTTCGAGATATCAAGATCCTCCGGCTCGCCCTTAAGCCTCTGCCGAAACACTCCGTTGGCCACAGGGACATCACAGAGCACTCCCGCTCGTGAGGCAAAGCAATGGCCATATCCATCCATGTAAAAATCACGATTATCATAGAACACCCTCACAATCGGCCTCCGTGCAACTATGTTCACCAACACTCGTCCTCCCACACTCACCGCAGCATGGACCGATTCAACGTAAGGATTTTTAGCCATGAAAGATTCTATAGACTTTGTGTTCACATCTCTCACACGTCTGGATGTGATTCCTGGGAACTCTTCGAGAATAGACCTCTCCATCTCTGAACGACTTATCAACGATGTGTAGCCAGCACTTTTGATATTCACCGTCAATCCTCCCACAACCGAATTGCCACGTATGACAACAGCTGCGGCAACGGCTACCACAATGGCCACCACCGAAATGATAAATAGTATTATTTTACCTTTGCGCTTCAATTGGAGAGTTTTTTACTATGCTGTCTTTTTATGATTCCTTGAGCATCTGTTCGATTTGCGGCACCATACGGTCTATGTCGCCGGCACCGAGAGTCACAAGCACTTCTGGATAGAGTGCTGGTATCAGCTCCAACATCTGATCCTTTGTGACAAGATATTTCGAGAGCGTGTCCATTTTCCTAAGTATCAACCCCGAGGTAACACCTGGTATCGGCTTCTCCCTGGCGGGATATATGGGCAAGAGTATTGTCTCGTCAAGTCTTGAGAGCACTTCAGCGAACTGATCGGCAAAGTCAGCCGTCCTACTGTAGAGATGTGGCTGAAAGACTCCCACAACCCTCTTGTGCGGGTAAAGGAAGCGGATACTGTCGAGTGTGGCGGCTATCTCTTTAGGATGATGGGCATAGTCGTCGATATATACAACCTCTTTCGTCTCAACCCGGAAATCGAAACGACGGCGCACACCCTCATAAGACTTCAATCCAGCACGGAGTTCAAATTCTGTGAGACCACACTCGAGTGCCACACCTGCGGCTACAACAGAGTTGTCCACATTGTACAGACTGGTATGATGGAGCTCTATATCATAGATAACCCCTTTGGGAGTCCTAAGGTCATAATAGATATTACCCCGACTGGTTCTCACATTCCAGGCATAATAGTCTGCCTCAATACCGGATGACGTATAGGTGATGATATCAATACCCGACTGCTCGAGTTCATGATCGAGTGTGTGATGATGGTGCTCCTCGTGATGAGACTCGTCGCCATCTTCATGGTCTTCCTCTTCCGAAAGGCTCACCCCATGTTTGATAAAAAGCTTGCCATCGGGCTTAGTCTGACTGGCAAACTGATGAAATGCCTCACGAAGGTGGGCATAGTCGCCATAGACATCCAGATGATCGGGGTCGATGGATGTGATAATCGAATAGAACGGATGCAGTTGGAGGAACGACCTGTCATATTCGTCCGCCTCAACAACAACATAGTCGCTCTTTTCATTCACTGCAAGGTTACTATTAAAATTCTTCGAGATACCGCCGAGGAATGCACTACATCCAAGCGAACTGCTCGACAGAAGGTGTGCAATCATCGCACTGGTAGAGGTCTTACCGTGAGTGCCGGCCACAGCAATACATTTCTTACCGGAGGTCAGCTCTCCAAGCATCTGCGAACGTTTCTTCATAGGCTTGCCACTTTTCTCCGCCCACTGGAATACAGCCGTACTTTTCGGCACAGCAGGGGTGTAGACATAACAGTCTGAATCCTGCGGCATGACCGATGGGTCATCGTCATAGAACACAGCCATCCCCTCCTGTTCCAACTCCATGGTGAGAGGGCTTCTGGTCAAATCATAACCCGACACCTTATCTCCCTTCTGGTGAAGATAACGGGCTATGGCGCTCATGCCGATTCCTCCTATGCCGATAAAGAAGTAGTTCATGCGATGTTTATTTTACCAGTTTTGCAATTTCGTCTACAATAAGATCCGCCGAATGTCTGACTCCCAGCTTCTTGATATTCTCACTCATGGCGGCACGCAGCGATTCGTCATTCAAGATTTTGTCCAAAGTCTTTATCCCCTCTTCTGCACACTTCTTGTCGGCGACCACCTCAGCCGCTCCCTTGTTTGCAAGCGACATGGCGTTCTTTGTCTGATGGTCTTCTGCCACATTCGGTGAGGGGATGAGTATTATCGGTTTCCCGACAAGACACAATTCCGATATAGCTATAGCTCCGGCACGCGATATCACCACATCGGCGGCAGCATAGGCACAATCCATTCGAGTCACAAACTCATAGACCTTGACCCACTGTTCTAACTTCCTGTCTCGCACAGCCGCCACAGCTTCCTGATACATCCAACGGCCAGTTTGCCAAACCAACTGTATATCGTTATTCTTGAAGTAGTCGAGGTTTTTCAAGATCATCTCGTTTATGCTTCTCGCACCAAGACTTCCTCCCACCGAGAGAACAACACGCTTCGAACTATCCAAGCCAAACTCTTTGCAACCTGTTTCTCGACCAAGCGACAACTCCTCTATCTCTTTTCGCACAGGATTGCCGGTAAACACAATACGTTCTTTGGGAAAGAACCGTTCCATATTGTCGTAGGCAACACAGATTTTCGACGCACTCTTAGCCAAAGTCTTATTAGTCAATCCTGCATACGAGTTCTGTTCCTGTATCAGAGTCGTGAATCCCATAGCGGCAGCAGTTTTGAGTGTAGGCTCGCTCGCGAACCCTCCGACACCCACGACGATATCTGGATTGAACTTGCGCAGTATGCCTCTTACCATGAGCCGGCTCTTTATCACCTTGTATGGCAACATGGCGTTCTTAATGATATTCTGTATGGTAATCTTACGCTGCAAGCCCGCTATAGGCAGTCCTTTTATCTCATATCCGGCAGCGGGCACCTTGTCCATCTCCATACGGCCTTCGGCTCCGACAAAAAGTATCTCGGCATCAGCCCAACGACGCTTAATGGCATTCGCTATCGCTATTGCGGGGAAGATATGTCCGCCGCTGCCGCCTCCACTGACTATTGCTTTCATGATTATATCTATTTTTTATTGTGTTATTTCTTGTTTATCTGCTTTTTCAGCTTGTGCTTTTCGTTTCCGGTAATCCTGCGCCACCGACTGTACAGCCCCCAACCCGATGCTCATGAAGATATACGCTGATCCTCCGTAGCTTATGAACGGGAGCGTCTGTCCTGTCACCGGGATGACTCCCACAGACACCAAAATATGTATCAAAGCCTGGACATAGATAAGGGTACCCATTCCAACACATATAAGCTTGCAGAAGAGCTTGTCACTCCGACGGGCCACCAGAATGCAACGGAAATAAAGCAACGAATAGGCAAACAATATGATGATGCCCATCGCGCTGCCCGTCTCCTCAACTATCACCGAATAGATGAAGTCATTATGCGCCTGCGTCATGAGTCGTCCATGGATAGTGTTTCCTATTCCGGCCCCGATAAGTCCGCCACGGGCAACCGCCATCCGTGACATATTCTCCTGGTTATAGATATTGGGGTCGGGGTTCATCCATTTGTCCACACGGCTTGCCCATGTCTCTGAGCGGAAGAGTGGCTTGTCTACCACCACCATGATAAGAGCGAAAAGCACCGCTGCCGCAAGTAGGATAAGCAGCCATTTGGCCAACGCTCCTTTCTTCACTCCTGCCACAAACATCATGACTATACTCACCACAAATGCTATGATGGCACTCGAAAGGTTCTCTGGGAAGATGAGACCGCAGGTTATGATGACCGGTATGAGCGCCAGCGGAACAAAATACTTATCCTCAACACGCTCCTTGTGACGTGAGAAGATGGTGGCGAGGTAGAATATAAGACATATTTTGGCTATCTCCGACGGTTGGAATGTTCCGATGATTGGGATTCTCACCCAGCGGGTGCCGAAGAAAACCAACACCACGAAAAGCAGCGCTACCGAACCGATAAACGCCAGCCGAGAACCACGGGCATAAAGGCGGTACGGGAGTCGTGACCCCACCCACACGCATCCATATCCAATAACAACAAAGAGCAAGTGTCGGAGAGTGGCAAGGAGCGGACTACGCCCCAGATCATGGCGTGCTGTGAAGCCAATAGAGGTGTAGACAGCAAGAACCGACACGATGGTGAGGAATATGAATATTCCCCATATCGTGCGATCGCCTTTTACTGCTGTCGTGAACTTACCCATTGTTGTTTTTTCTTTGTGTCTTATTACTGATTAGAGCTCACAGACCTCTCTACGGAAAGTCGAACCTGATTCACCAACCGACATGTCATGTTTGGTCGACGGCGAATAGAGCACGGTGGCTGTCTCCACGTCGCTATAAAGGGCGCGGTTGACTGCATACTCCATCGACGGGCAGTCCACAATATGTGGCACCACGCTATCAAACGCCTGATGAAGGCTCTCGGTATTTCCGCCCACGCAGAGTATCATCTTGACCTTCTGCAACACGGAGGCTTTAAGTTTTTTGTAGTCGATATGCTTGTCCGATCCGTTTGCTATCCATATAATCGATCCTTCGGTGGACTCAAGTGCATACCATGTGGCGTTGACATTACACGAGGAGGCGTCATCGACAAACCGCTTGTTCTGGATTCGTGCGACGAACTCCATCTTGTGTGGAATCTCATCGATGTGTTTGAAGCAGTCTCGCATGCCATGATTCCGCATCTTGATAATCTTGGAACGGTCTAAGGCGGCAAGGCTGGTGTGGTTATAACCGGTCAACTGACGTGCTATGGTCTCTATTCCCATCTTTATATGTGTTTATTTGTTATTATCTATTATCTCAGTTTCAAAGTTACGATGCTCACGATGGCAAGCAGTACGGCGATGATGATAAATCGCTGGACAACCATCTCTTCTGCCTGTCCTTTCTTCTGAAAATGGTGATGCAGCGGGGTCATCAGGAAAGGCCTCTTTTCTACTGGCACCACCTCGCTTGGCTTAAGATGATGGCGCTTACGGTATGTTTTGCAGAAGCTGGTCTGATAGATGACCGAGAGATCTTCAACCAGATATATGCCGCAGAGCAGCGGAAGCAGAAGCTCTTTGTGGATAAGGAGCGCGAAGACAGCGATAATACCGCCGATGGTGAGCGACCCTGTGTCTCCCATGAATATCTGTGCCGGGTGACTGTTGAACCACAAGAATCCTAAAAGGGCACCTACAAACGACGAGATGAACATCGTGAGCTCTCCGATATTGGGAAGGTATGCAATGTTAAGGTAGTTGGCCATCACGATGTTACCCGAAAGCCAAGCCAGTATTGCAAGTGCTCCGCCCACGGTGGCGCCCACGCCGCTGGCCAATCCGTCGATACCGTCGGTGAGGTTAGCTGCATTCGAGACGGCCGTCACAACGAAGATGGCTATTATGACATACACAACCCACGCCCATTGTTCTGCCCACGATCCCATCCAACTAACCAGCCAGACATAGTCGAACTCATTGTTTTTGACAAACGGGATGGTGGTCTTGGTCGTGGATATCTCTGGATGAAACACTATCAGCAGTCCCACGACAAGTCCGAGCACAACCTGTCCGATTACCTTGTAACGTCCGGCAAGTCCTTTCTTGCTCACTCTTTTCTTCATGTAGTCATCGAGAAATCCGATAAAGCCGAGCCATAGCGTGGTTCCAAGCATGATGAGGATATACACGTTGTCGAGCTTGGTAAAGAGTATCGTCGGTATGACGATGGCGGCAATTATCAACAAGCCTCCCATCGTGGGGGTTTTAGACTTCTGATTGGCGCCCTCCAGACCGAGTTCGGTGCGTACCACATCGTTCATGTGGAGTTTATTGCCTATCCAACGGATGAACGGCTTACCGCACAAAAGCATTATGAGTAGCGATGAGACAAAACAACAAGCCGCCCTGAAGGAGATATACTGAAACACTCCTGCTCCAGGGAGGTTGTAAGCGCGGTCTAACCAATCAAATAAGTAGTAGAGCATCTTTTAGAATTTGTTATTGTGTTTTTGCTTTATTGTGTTAGTTATTCTATGCCGAAGGCTTTTCTTATTTCTTCTTTGTCGTCGAAATGGCTGCGCACTCCGTTCACCTCTTGGTATTTCTCATGTCCTTTCCCAGCCACAAGTATTATGTCGCCGTCATTTGCTGTCATGCAGGCGGTCTTGATAGCCTGTCTACGGTCGGTGATACGCAGTGCCTGACGCTGCTCCTCTGCCGTCAGTCCGGCAAACATGTCGTCAAGGATATCCTCTGGTTTTTCGGTACGTGGATTGTCTGATGTCAGGATTACTATATCACTCTTTCTCACAGCTATCTGAGCCATCTCCGGACGTTTTGTCTTGTCGCGGTCTCCGCCACAGCCCACCACGGTGATGAGTCGCTGCTTTTTCGAGCGGATGGCGTTGATGGTGTCAATCACGTTCTCCAGTGCGTCTGGTGTATGGGCATAATCCACGATAGCCACCTTGTCTCCCGATTTGATATATTCAAACCGTCCTTCTGCCGCCGCAAGTGTGCTGAGTAACCTCAGCGTCTCCTGCTTGTCAATCCCACATAGGACTGCCACACCATAGATGGCGGTAAGGTTGTATGCGTTAAAACGGCCTACGAGCCTCACCCACACTTCCTGTCCGTTGAGTTCCAGATGCAGCCCTTGGAAGCTGTTCTCTATTATCTTGCAGCAGTAGTCGGCATTCCCATGCAACGAATAGGTGCTGACCGCAGCCTTGGTGTTCTGCACCATCACCATTCCGTTCTTGTCGTCTTTGTTGACGAGGGCGAAAGCACCCGATGGGAGCATGTCGAAAAATCCCTTCTTGGCCTCAATATAGGCCTTCATGGTCTTGTGGAAGTCCAGATGATCATGCGTGATATTGCTGAACACTCCCCCATAGAAGGTAAGGCCTGCCACTCGTTTCTGAACCACCGCGTGGGAGCTCACCTCCATAAAGCAGTAGTCACATCCTGCATTCACCATCTCATGAAGCAGTCGGTTCAGCTCGAGCGAGTCGGGTGTGGTGTGCGTGGTGGGTATCTCCTGCTCGTCTATCTTGTTGACGATAGTGGAGATCAACCCGACATGATGCCCTGCCTGACGGAACATACGGTGCAAGAGTGTCACCGTAGTGGTCTTGCCGTTGGTGCCGGTGATGCCTATAAGCTTTATTTTCTGTGTTGGATTGTCATAGTAGTTGGAGGCCATCAATCCGAGCGCTTCGCTGCTGTCCTGCACAAGCACATACGCCACCGAAGCCTCCAGCGATTCGGGAAGGGTCTCGCACACAACGGCCTTCGCTCCCTGCTTGACTGCTCCGTATATATATTTATGTCCGTCTACATGCACACCACGCTGGGCGACAAAGAGCGCTCCTTCTTCCACACTACGTGAGTCAAAGGTGATACGGGATATCTCCCTGTCGGAATAGTTGTGCAGCTCGCACTTGAGGTTCGATATTATCTTGGAGAGTTGCATGTTCAATTGTTTTTAAGTGTTAGTTGTACGCGGCTTCCTTTCTTGAGCTTTGTGCCATGCTGTATCTCTTGTCTCACCACTCGGCCTGAACCGGTGAACGACGCCCTGAGTCCGCGTATCTCGAGCGCTGCAATAGCTTCTCTTATGGTCATGTTGTGGCAGTCGGGGACCACACCCTCTTCTCCGCCTGCAACCTTTTTAGTCGACACAACCTGCATAAGCTTCTCACCCGTCTGGCTTCCTACCTCTATCTTGCCGTTCTCCAACGTGTTGTCAAGCGCCACCACACAGTCGGATATCTTCTTGAACACAGGTGCGGCAGCCGAGCGTCCGTAGGCGGGCACATGCTTCACCACCACCAGACAGGTGTACTTGGGGTTCTCCGCTGGGAAATAGCCTGCAAACGAGGCATTGAATATTCCTGGTGAGTTGAGGTATACCGAGGTGCCGGTTTTGCCGGCTATGCCGTAGCTGTTGTCTTTTATATTGTCGCCTGTTCCATGTTCCACCACATTCACCAGCAGGTCGTTGAGGGTCTTCAGCGTCTTCTTGCTGCATATCGACTCTCGCATAACCACCGGCTTCATCTCCTGGCGTTCTCCGTTCCTTATTATCGCTCTGCAGAAGAGGGGTTTCATCATCTTGCCTCCGTTGGCGAGCGCGTTATAGAAGGTGATAAGCTGCATAGCCGATATCGACTGCGAATAGCCGAAACACAACCCCAGAAAGTCTCGCTGCGACAGCGTTATGTCGTTCACTATTGGTTTGTATTCTCCCGTTTTGAGGTCGAGATGCAGCACGTCGTACGGGAACACTCTCTCCATAAGCTTCATCAGGTCGCCTCTGCGGTTATAGTAGTTCTGCCATCCCAGCTCGCACATCGCCACATTGCTCGAAATCGTGATAGCCTCCTTCAGCGTGATGGTGTCCTTGCGTATCTTCCTCTCGGCATCCTTATACAGGTAGTGGTCGTCTTTTATCTCGCCGTCTTTCAATCCGGTGAAGTTCTTCACACAGGCTCTTATGCGCATCGAGGTATCAATCGTCATCGTCGAGTCGTTCATCATAGCCGTGAGCAACACGGTCTTTATGGTCGAGCCGGGGTTGTAGAGGTCCGAGCAGGCGATATTCTTGTCGGGCATCTCTCTGTACTCGTTATACACGCTGTCCCACGCCAGATTGCTGCATGCCAGCACATATCCCGTCGATGCTTCCATCAGTATGGCGCAACCAGTGCTGCGCGAGGTGCCGCCGCTTCTGTGCAGCGCCTGCCTCAACGCGGTCTCTGCTATATCTTGATATCTGGTGTCTATCGTGGCCACGATGTCGGCTCCGTCCACACGTTCTCTCTTCTGCTTGTCGCGGGCCAGCGTGTCCGATGCCGACTGTCCTTCGCCGTCTACGGCGGTGACCGGAATCCACACTCCGCGTGTCAGTCGGCGGCATTCATACAGGCCATCCTGTCCAGCAAGCACGCTATTATAAAAACCCTCCAATCCTGTCGACATCTTGTGGTCGTTATAGCCAAACCCTATGCAGTTCTCCGCCAGGTTGCCATAGATATGCTCTCGGCTTTGGCGTATGACGCTCGACCCGTCGCCCATCAGCTTCACCACAAAGCGGCCCCATCCTTCAAGTCTTACTATCTTGTCCCAGGTCGTATAGGGTATGTTACGTTCTATCAGGAAGCAGCGCGACGGCTTTTCTTTGGCTCGCTCCGTGTCGAAGCGGTTGCGGTAGTACTGGGCGTCGCGTCCCAAACGTCCCAACTCTCCCAGCAGCGAGCAGACGGTGTCGATGGTCTCATTATAGAGTGAGTCGGAAAGTATCTTCTCCTTGACCGGATTACCCACCGAATCCTTCACCACCCGGCCTTTCTTGTCGTATTTCGTGTGCGATCCGAGGTCCACATAAAGGTTACAGATGGGGATGGTGGTAGCCATAATCTTGCCGTCCGACGAGTAGATGTTTCCTCTTCTGGCCTCATCCCTTATCTCCTCCGCCTCGTGCTTCTCGGCTATATCCTGCCACATCTTGCGCTCGAAGAGCTGTATCTTCACGAAGCCTCCTATCACAAACAGGCCGGCGACCATAAGTACAATATATACTATGGTCATTCGCTGCAGCTGTTTCTTATCTCCTTCGTTATGTGGCATACCTTATATATAGATATTCTATTTGTTCTTTATCTCGTACGGAGGTCCTGAGAGCAATCCGATGCCGAGCGTGTCGAGTTCTTCGGCTATCTTCGATATCTTGGTCGACTCCTGATATATCTTCTGCATCTGTATCCTGTGTTCTCTCAGGTATTTTATCCTCTCTTGTGTGTCGTTCTTCTCTTTCACCAGGTCTTCGATGCGGTAGCGGTTGAAAATCAGCACCGCGAAACACATTATCACCATGAATATCCACGGCACATACCGCCTCAATCCCCTGCGGGTTATCTTATTATGTTTCAGCAGCTCTCTGAACGTCCGTTTCTCCCCTGCCTTCTGTTCTTCTTTCACCTCACTCTCCACATTCCTCTCCTCCGCCTTCTCCGTTGGTTCCGTCTCCACCTTCTCTTCTGCCGCCTTCGATGCCTGCTCCTCTGCCTGCGGCGCACCCTCTATACCCGACACGTCGAAATGCCAGCGCTTCCCTTCGCCGTTCCCCTGCTGGTCGTTTATGTTCAACATGTCGTCCATTTTAATTATATTTCAAATTCAAAAATTCAATCACTAACAAATTCACAAATTCAAGCATTCAAGCATTAACACATTCACGCATTCAAGCATTCACGCATTCAAGCATTCAAGCATTCTCACTCTCTCTCCCACCCTCAGTTTGGCGCTACGCGACCGGTTGTTCATCTGCAGCTCCTCCTCCGACGGGGTTATCACCTTGCGGTTCACCGCCTTGAACGGAGTCTTCGGGTTTCCGTAGAAGTCTTTCTCGATCTCCCCCTCGAAGTTTCCGCTCTTAATAAAATTCTTCACCAGCCGGTCTTCTAACGAGTGGTAGCTTATCACCGCCAGGCGGCCTCCCTCTTTGAGCAGGTCCGACGATTGCGTCAGCATCGCCTTCAACGCCTCCAGCTCACCGTTCACCTCTATACGTATAGCCTGGAAGAGCATAGCGAGGTATTTGTTCTCGTACCCTTTAGGCAGATGGCGGCGTACCGCGTCGCAGAGATCTGCCGTAGTCTCTATCGTCCTCTCCTTGCGGGCCTCGCCGATGGCGCGGGCCATCTGCATGGCGTTAGGCAGCTCGCCGTAGAGCTTGAATATCCGTTTCAGTTCCTCCTCCTCGTAGCCGTTCACCACGTCGGCGGCCGTCAGCTCCTGTCGCACATCCATCCTCATGTCGAGCTTCCCCTCGCTGCGGGTCGAGAAACCACGTGATGGCGAGTCTATCTGATGGCTCGAGATACCCAGGTCAGCTAAGATGCCGTCGACGGCACGCACGCCCTCCAGACGGAGGAACGCCTTCATGTCGCGGAAGTTCGCTCTTATCACTTTCACCCTCGGGTCGTCGGTTACGTTCGCTATGGCGTCGGCATCCTGGTCGAACGCATAGAGACGCCCCATCTCGCCCAGACGCGACACGATGGCACGCGAGTGTCCGCCGCCACCGTAGGTGACGTCGACATAGATACCTTCAGGCTTGATGTTCAAGCCTTCAAGACACTCCTCAAGAAGTACCGGATTATGATATTCTGTTGTCATCTTGTGCGTCAATCGAGGTTCCACGGCCCAGACGTGCGTCCACCTTGTCCATCATGTCGGCCGTCCTGGTGTTCATTTCCTGATACTGGTCGTAATCCCAAATCTCAATGAACCTACCCATCGATTGCAGCACAATCTCTTTGCTATTCTGCAACACCCCCTTATGCTCTGCAGGTATGAGCATACGGTCGTTCGAATCCAACTCCACGATACTGCTCTCGTTCAGTTTCCTGAACATCTCCACATCCTCTCGGTTGTATGGATTCAGCCTCTTCTGCAATCCTTCCACTTCAGCCTTGAAACTTTCGTAAGTCCACAGCTCCAAACAGTTGGCATAGAGACCGCGTCTGACCACAAAACGACCGTCATCAGTATCCAGTTGCCTTTTCAGGGCAACCGGGAACTTGAATCGACCGTTCGAATCAATCTTACAGTACTCTTTACCAATGATTAACAGCATTACGACACTATTTTTTTCAGAGTGCTAAAGTAATAAGAATTTTCCAATAATTGTTGCAAAATGCCAAAAAAAGTTTTTTACTTACTATTTTGTTCCATTTATCAACATTTTACGTACCGGCAAAAAAAAAGTTTCACGCCGACAAAAAAATTGCCAGCGTGACTATCAGTTCACACTTTCAAGATTTTTCTTTCAAGCGTAAAACTCAAAAATCCAACCCTTAAGGCAAAAATCCCAATGTTGAAAACTTTTTTTTCACTCCCCCACCTTCACCTCAACCCTTAACCCCTCAAAAAAAACTGTTATAATTACTAACACATTTACGCATTCACGCATTAACACATTAACACATCTCCCTATCACTTACCTATCACCTAACTCCCATTTACCACCCATTAAAAACCTTGTTAGAAATTTACATATCGAAAAAACATAATGGCACACAAAACAGCAGGCGGCTCATCCTCTCGGACAAGCCGCCTGCATAGGCTTTATTTCAGCTGG
Source organism: uncultured Bacteroidota bacterium (assembly GCA_902774845.1). Taxonomy (GTDB): domain Bacteria; phylum Bacteroidota; class Bacteroidia; order Bacteroidales; family P3; genus Colimorpha. Next base: position 87,831 of record CACYJU010000011.1, on the reverse strand, counting down.
ATGCTTAAAGAACCTGGACGGGTTCGATAAGTCCTTTACCGATCTCGATAGCCTCTTCGTTCTGCGGGATAAGTCCCCAGTGACGCTGCGGCAGCGAGTGCTCCAAACCTTCGTGGATATACTGCTTGTCCACGATGGGTTTCAGCTTCAGGAATCCGCCGAGAACCACCATGTTGAACACCTTCGAGATACCCATCTCCTGAGCCTTTGCGGTAGCGGCAATCTTGTAGATGCTGATATCCTTGCGGGTGGGCTCGTGGGTGATGCCATTCGGGTCGTAGATCAAGAGACCACCAGGCTTCACGCTGCTCTCGAACTTGTCGAGGGACTGCTGGTTGAGGATGATGGCGGTGTCGAACTGGTTGATGATGGGCGAGCTGATACGCTCGTCGCTGATAATCACCGACACGTTGGCGGTACCACCGCGCATTTCGGGACCGTAGCTGGGCATCCAGCTCACTTCCTTGTCCTGCATTACTCCGGAATAGGCCAAAATCTTACCCATGGAGAGAACTCCCTGTCCTCCGAATCCGGCTATGATTATTTCTTCTGTCATGATTTCTTTTGTTTTTAGGTTTGGTCGGACTTGTCCGACAGGTCTAACTCGTCGGACAAAGCTGACGATTAATTTTATTGCATAACTGAAAGCGGGTGGTCAACAGCGAGACGTGCCACATCGACGTTCTCGACCAGCTTGCCGTCAACTTTGATGTCTCCGATAGGATAGTTGGGCATCATGTTGTCTTCCATCCACTTGTTGGCCTGCACCGGGGTCATCTTCCAGCCGGAGTTGCAGTTGGACAGGATTTCAACGAAGCTGAGTCCTTTCTTCAGTTTCTGGTTCTCGAAAGCCTTACGGATAGCAGCTTTGGCTTTGCGTACGGCAGCCGGTGTCTGCACACTCTGACGGGTCACATAGTAGGTGCCGGGCAGGGTGGAGATAAGCTCGGTGATACGCAGCGGATAGCCGTTGATGTCGACGCGACGACCATAAGGAGTGGTGGCGCTCTTCATGCCGATCAGCGTGGTGGGTGCCATCTGACCGCCGGTCATACCGTAGATACCGTTGTTCACGAAGATCATAGTGATGTTCTCACCACGGTTGCAAGCGTGGATGGTCTCGGCAGTTCCGATGGCGGCGAGGTCGCCGTCACCCTGATAGGTGAACACGAAGGTGTCGGGGTTAAGTCTCTTCACAGCGGTAGCCAGCGCGGGTGCACGTCCGTGAGCTGCCTCCTGGAAGTCGATATCGAAATAGTTGTAGGCCAGCACGGAGCATCCTACCGGCGACACGCCTACTACATTGTCCTGAATACCCATCTCGTCGATCACTTCGGCAACGAGGCGGTGGGTGGTGCCGTGACCGCAACCCGGGCAATAGTGCATAACCGCATCGGTGAGCACTTTCGTTTTGGTGTAAACCTCGGTGTAACCCTGGTTCAACAGCTCTTGTTTGCGAGCTTCTATATCTTGATTCATAATTTCTTGTTTTTGATTGTCTGATTGTCTGATTGTCTGATCGCTTGAGTACACTTACTCACGCATTCAAGCATTCACACATTCAAGCATTATTACTTAATAATTTTATTTTCCAGGGCCTCCAGAACCTCGGTCGGGGTGGGGATGATACCGCCGAAACGTCCGAAGTGTTCGGTCTTGACGCCGCAAGCGGTGGCAAGGCGCACATCCTCGATCATCTGACCGGCACTCATCTCAACGCAGAGGATACCCTTCACATGCTTGGCAACCTCGGCCAGCTGCTTGGTCGGGAACGGGAAGAGGGTGATCAGGCGGAACAGACCGACCTTGATACCTTTCTCGCGTGCCATCTGCATAGCCTTCATGGCGATACGGCTCGACGATCCGTAAGCGACGAAGATATAGTCAGCGTCGTCGCAGTTGAGCATCTCGTAGCGCACCTCTTTCTCCTTCATCTCGGCATACTTGGCCTGCAGTTTGTGGTTGAACACCTCCTGACGGGCCGAGTCGAGCTCGAGCGAAGTGATGATGTTGTGAGGACGGTTGGCAGGTTTGCCCCAGGTGCCCCAAGGTGCGTTCTTACGACGCTCCTCTTCGGTCCAGCGAGGTATATAGTCGCGGGTGTAGAGTTTCTCCATGCACTGTCCGATAGCACCGTCTGAGAGGATGAGGACAGGGTTACGATATTTGAAAGCGATGTCCCAAGCGTCGAAGACGAAGTCGTACATCTCCTGAACGCTGGCGGGAGCGAGGGTGTAGAGCTGATAGTCACCGTGACCACCACCCTTCACGCTCTGGAAGTAGTCGCTCTGCGAGGGCTGGATGGTTCCCAATCCGGGACCGCCACGCATGACGTTGACAACCAAGCAGGGGATTTCGGCGCCGGCAAGGTAGGTCAGACCTTCCTGCATCAGCGAGATTCCGGGAGATGAGCTGGAGGTGGCGACCTTCTTACCGGTAGCGGCTCCGCCGTAGACCATATTGATGGAGGCCATCTCACTCTCGGCCTGGAGAACCACCATTCCGGTATCCTCCCAAGGCTTCTCGGCCATAAGGGTTTCCATAACTTCCGACTGCGGGGTAATAGGATAGCCGAAATAGCCGTCCGTACCGCTGGCAATCATTGCTCGGGCAATAGCCTCGTTGCCCTTCATCAGTTTCAGTTCTTTTGCCATTGTATTTCTTTTTTTCTGTTTAACACTTGATTTTGTAAACCGAGATGACGCCGTCAGGGCATACTATTGCGCAGCTGGCGCATCCGATGCATTTGTCATTGACGGTCTCGGTGTAGTTGTAACCCTTGCCGTTTACATTTTTCGACAGCGCGATGCACTGCATCGGGCATGCGGCGAGGCATACTGCGCAGCCCTTGCAACGCTCCGTGTCGATTACGATTTGTCCTTTAAATGCCATAGTTTTAGTTTTATGTGATTAAATATTAATTGATACTTTGTTTCAAAGTCGGACTGCAAAGTTACGTATTTTTTCATCTATTTGCAATTTTATTTTTTCACCCTCGTTTCTTTATTGTCTATCAAGCACTTTTAGCGTCTCACTTTAACACTCTGACTATGGCTTGGAACAACGATATAGGAAAGGTCGGCGAGGAAATAGCGAAAAAACATCTCGAGGATAACGGCTACGTCATCCTGGACACGAACTGGCGTATGGGAAAGCTCGAGGCTGACATCATAGCCTACAAGGAGGGGTTTATCGTCTTCGTGGAGGTGAAGACCCGCAGCTCACGACAGTTCGGCGACCCGCAAGAGTTTGTCGACTACAAGAAACAGCGGGCTTATATCAACCTCGCCAACACCTACGTCCTCTCGAAGAACCGCAGCGAGGAGGTGCGGTTTGACATCATGGCCATCGAGGTGGGCTCCACCGGATACCGCATAAACCATATCGAGAACGCTTTCAGCGCTTTCAGCATCTTCAAGTAATGAAAAGGGGGCCACGCTGTGGACGTCCTTTTTGGCAATGATATAGATGTTGACCCTAAAAGGGCATGACAAACAAAATGTACATAAATTAATGATTAATTATACGACTAATTACACGATAATTAACGTTAAAGAAACATAGGTCAACTCCTCTATTGTTCCCTTTTTCCTACAGTTTCGAATGTTGTGCGAGACAAGAACGCATAAAAAAGGCGGGGTCGCAATGACTCCGCCTTGTTTCGGTATAAAACCCGCGTAAGCTTTATTGCTCTCCGCGAGCACGCGGCTACTCTTCCTCGCTGGCTGCCTCTTCGTAGGCTTTGAGCAGAGCCTGCTGTACATCGGCGGGCACGAGCTCATAGCTGCTGAAGGTCATGGTGAAGGTACCGCGGCCGCTGGTGAGCGAACTCAGGGCGGTGCAGTAACGGTTCATCTCAGCCAACGGAGCTTTGGCACGGAGGGTGGTATACTTGCCTTCGGCATCCATACCCATCACGATGGCACGACGGCCCTGGAGGTCGGTCATAACGCCTCCCTGGCTCTCGGTTGGGACGGTCACAGCCACATCGTAGATAGGCTCTTTAATCTTGGGGTTAGCCTGCTTGAAAGCCTCGCGGAAGGCGGTACGGCCTGCAATCTTGAAGGCGGTTTCGTTCGAGTCAACCGGGTGCATCTTACCGTCGTAGATGTTGACGACGATATCGCGTGCGTAGGAACCGGTCAGAGGGCCCTGTTCCATCTTCTCCATGATACCCTTGAGGATGGCGGGCATGAAGCGTGCGTCGATGCTACCTCCAACGATACAGTTGTTGAAGACCAGCTTGCCGCCCCACTCCAGCGGATACTCCTGAGTGTCGCGGATAGGATATTTGGTCTGGTTGGGCATGCCGTCATAATAAGGCTCGATGAGCATGTGTACCTCACCGAACTGACCGCTACCACCCGACTGTTTCTTGTGGCGGTACATAGCCTCAGCGCTCTTGGTGATGGTCTCACGGTAAGGCACGTTGGGAGCGGTGAAGTTGACAGCCAGCTTGTACTGGTTCTCGAAGTACCACTTCACGGTGTTGAGGTGGAGCTCACCCTGGCAACCGAGGATGACCTGACGCAGCTCACGGCTGTTCTCGAGCGAGAGGCTCTTGTCGTAGGTGGAGAGGTCTTTCAGAGCGGCACCGACTTTCTCGTCGTCGTTGCTGTTGGCTGCCTTCACGGCGACCATATAGATAGGAGTCGGGAAGACGATCTCCTCGACAGCGTCGTCGGTGTTCTTGGCGGTGGTGAGGGTATGGTTGATCTTAACGTCTTTCAGCTTGATGGTGCAGACGATGTCGCCGGCGGAAGCTTTCTCTACACGCTGACGGTCTTTACCGCTGCATACGAGCACCTGGCTGACGCGCTCCTTGCTCTGGTTGCAGGCGTTGATGACATCCTGAGCTTCGGCCAGCTCACCTTCGTAGATACGGAGGTAGGTGATTTCACCGAGGTTCTTGTCCTTGGCGCTCTTGAAGGCGAAGGCGACGGTCGGGTTGGCGTTATTGTTCTTAAGTTCTTTGCCACCTTTGGTCTTCTTGCAGTTAGCCACCTCGTTGGGTGCAGGCACGTTCTGGCTGATGAATTCGAGCAGACGGGCAACACCCATATTCTCTTTAGCGCTGCTGCAGAGGATGGGGAAGAGGTCGCGCTTGTCGATAGCGAGCTTCAGGGCTTTGGTGAGTTCCTCGGGAGTGAGGTCACCGTTTTCGAAGTATTTCTCCATGAGGGCGTCGTCGGCAGCGGCGGCTTCCTCTACGAGGGCCATACGCATCTCGGCGGCTTTGTCAGCATAGTTGGCGGGGATGTCCTCCTCGGTGGCTTTGCCATCCTTGAAGGTGTACATCTTGTTCGACACGATATCCACTATCTGGTTGAATCCGAGACCAGCGTTGGTGGGGAACTGCAGCACGGTGCACTTGCCACCGAAGAAGTCTTTCAGCTGGTTGACGCTGTCGTCGAAGTTAGCCTTCTCTGCGTCGAGGTGGTTCACCACGAAAATCATCGGGGTGTTGAGTTTGGCAGCGTAACGGTTGGCAACCTCGGTTCCAACTTCGACGCCGCTCTGTGCGTTGACTACCACTACGGCAGCCTCCACCACGTTGAGGGCAGCATCCAGTTCGCCCTGATAGTCGGCGAAACCGGGAACGTCGAGGATATTGATTTTCTTGCCACCGAACTCGGTGTACATAAGGGTTGTCTCGACCGAGTATTTGCGGTCAAGCTCTATGTCACGATAGTCGCTGATGGTGTTCTTGCCATCGACGGTTCCGCGACGATTGATAAGTCCGCCACAGAAAGCCATAGCCTCGGCCATAGTGGTCTTACCCGATTTTGCTCCACCCACGAGGGCGATGTTGCGAATGTCAGAAGTCTGATAGATTTTCATTGTACTATATTTATTTGTTATTTATTTCTCGTACCTCCTGGGGGAATCGAACCCTCATTTAAAGTTTAGGAAACTTCCGTTCTATCCGTTGAACTAAGGAGGCTTTTTTTATTGCTTGATTGCGTTATTGCTTGATTGCATGAGTGATTGCTTGATTGCGTTAATGCTTGATTGCGTGAGTGATTGCTTGATTGCGTTAATGCTTGATTGCGTGAGTGATTGCTTGATTGCGTGAGTGATTGCTTGATTGCGTTAATGGTCCGTGCCCGCACAGGGCGTTAGTTTGAATGTGTGATTGCGTTAGTGAGATTACAGTTTTCTCTTTATTTCTATTATCTCGTAGGCTTCCACGATGTCGCCCACTTTGATGTCGTTGTAGTTCTCTATGTTCAAGCCGCAGTCCTGACCGCTGACCACCTCTTTGACGTCGTCCTTGAAACGTTTGAGCGAGGCGAGCTTGCCGGTATAGACCACGATACCGTCGCGGATGATGCGCACGTTGCTCTGACGGTTGATCTTGCCGTCCAGACACATACAGCCGGCGATGGTACCAACTTTCGATATCTTGAAGGTCTCGCGTATCTCGAGGTTGGCGACGATCTTCTCCTGGGTCTCGGGAGCCAACATACCCTCGATAGCGTCCTTGAGCTCGTTGATGGCATCGTAGATGATGCTGTAGAGTCGGATGTCTATCTGCTCGGTCTCAGCCATCTTGCGCGCACCCACGGAGGGACGCACCTGGAATCCGACGATGATGGCGTCGGAAGCCATAGCCAACGTGACGTCGTTCTCCGAAATCTGACCCACACCTTTATGGATGACGTTGACCTGCACCTCTTCGTTGCTGAGCTTGAGGAGCGAGTCGCTGAGAGCTTCCACAGAGCCGTCCACATCGCCCTTGACGATGATGTTAAGCTCTTTGAAGTTACCCAGAGCACGGCGACGGCCGATCTCTTCGAGGGTGAGGTGTGTCTGTGTGCGGAGACCCATCTCACGCTGGAGCTGCGTACGTTTTGCAGCGATGTCTTTAGCCTCTTTCTCGTTCTCGGTGATGTTGAAAGAGTCACCAGCCTGGCAAGCGCCAGTGAGACCGAGAAGGAGTACCGGCTGCGAAGGACCGGCCGACATCACCTCTTGGTTACGCTCGTTGTACATGGCACGCACGCGGCCTGCCACAGCGCCTGCCACGATGGGGTCGCCCTTGCGGATGGTGCCGTCCTGCACGAGGATCTTGGCCACATATCCGCGACCTTTGTCTAGTGCGCTCTCGATGACCACACCCTTGGCGCGCTTGTTCGGGTTGCCTTTCAGCTCCATGATATCGGCCTGCAGGATAACCTTCTCAAGCAGTTCCTCAACGCCTATACCCTTCTTGGCGCTGATATCCTGGCTCTGGTATTTACCACCCCATTCCTCGATGAGCAGGTTCATGTTGGCCAGCTCTGTCTTGATGCGGTCGGGGTCGGCACCAGGTTTATCAATCTTGTTTATGGCGAAGACGATAGGCACGCCAGCCGACTGTGCGTGGTTGATAGCCTCAACGGTCTGCGGCATGATCTTGTCGTCGGCGGCGATGACGATGATAGCGATATCGGTCATCTTGGCACCACGGGCACGCATAGCGGTGAAGGCCTCGTGACCAGGTGTGTCGAGGAAGGTGATCTTGCGTCCGTCAGCGGTCTGCACCTCGTAAGCACCGATATGCTGTGTGATACCGCCCGCCTCACCTGCGATGACGTTGGTCTTGCGGATATAGTCGAGCAACGAGGTCTTACCGTGGTCGACGTGACCCATGACGGTGATGATCGGGTTGCGGGTTATCATGTCTTCCGGACGGTCTTCTTCCTCGATCTGATGGATGGTGTTCACCACATCCTCGTCGGCAAAGTTGACCTGGAATCCGAACTCGTCGGTGATAAGTTTGATGGTCTCTGCGTCGAGACGCTGGTTGATATTCACGAAGATACCCACCGACATGCAGGTAGCGATGATTTTCGTGACCGGCACGTTCATCATGGTGGCCAGCTCGTTGGCGGTGACGAACTCCGTCACCTGCAGAACCTTCTGGTTCTCCATCTCCTGCATCAGCTCCTCCTCCATCTGAGCATGCACCTTCTGGCGCTTCTCGCGGTTATGTTTGGAGGTCTGCGACTTTCCCTTGCTACCGAGGCGGGCGAGGGTGTCGCGTATCTGCTTTTCTATCTCGTTGTCGTCGATTTCGACCTTCTTCTTTTCGGGGCCTTTCTTCTTGTTCTGCTTCTCGCTCTTGCGGTCTTTGCCCGGCTTGGCATGAGAAGCGTCGGAGTTGGCCATCGAGGCGATGACGCCCTTGCTGTCGACCTTCACGCCATCCTTATGTATGCGCTTTCTCTTCTTACGCTCACCGTCGGCCTGACGCGGTTTCTCTATCTGCGAGAGGTCGATCTTGTCGAGCACCTTGGGACCTTCGAGTTTCTGGTATTCCGTCGGGATGAACTCCACTTTCTTCTCTTCCTTCACGGGCTCTTCCACCACGGGTTCCTCTACCACAGGTTCCGGTGCGGGTTTCTCTTCTTTCTTGGGTGTCGGCTCCTCTTCCACCTCTTTGGCAGCGGTCTTCTTGCTTTCCTTGGTGGCTTTCGTCGACTTCTTGCTCTTCTTCGCCGGAGTCGACGACGGGATAGAGTCGAGGTCGATCTTGTCGAGGATCTTCAGCCCGCCGATCTGCTTCTCTTTCTCCTCAGGCTTTTCTTCAGTCACCTCTTCAGCTTTAGGAGCCTCTTCTTCAGCTGGCTGTTTCTTGGCTTTCTCCTTGGTCTCTTTCTTGCTCTCTTTGGCAGACTCTTTCTTGGCGGCAGACTTCTTCTCTTTCTCAGCAGGTTTTTCTTCGACCGGTTTCTCCTCAGCCGGCTTCTCGGCTTCGGCTTTCTTCGTGCGTTTGGCAGGTTTCTCCGCCGCCTCGGCGGTGGTAGCCGGAGTCTTGGCAGCGAAGGCGTTCTTTATGATCACCTCCTCGTCAGAGGAGTCCTTCGTCTTGTTGGGTTCGTCGGCTGCGATAGAGACGGTCTCCCCGTTGACGGGCATCTCTATTTTCTCAGCCTGCTCACGCACTTCACGCTCTGTCTGGAACTTGTCAGCCACGAGGTTGTACTGTTCCGGCGTGAGTTTGACATTGGGGTTCTGGTCGATAACCTGCCCTTTCGTTGCAAGATATTCAGCGATAGTCTGCACGCTTACGTTGAACTCTTTTGCTGCTTTGCTGAGTCTGATATTTTTCGGTTCGTCTGCCATTAAAAAGTTTTTTGATTGCCTGATTGCTTGATTGCTTTTATTGCCTGATAGCTTGGCTGCCTTAGTGTTTGAGTATTATTCCTCGAATTCGGACTTTAGAACATCAAGCACGTGGTCGATGGTTTCTTCCTCGAGGTCGGTGCGCTTGAGCAGGTCTTCCTTCGAGATGTTCAGCACGCTCTTGGCGGTATCGCATCCGATGCTCACCAGGACGTCGATGATCCACTGGTCGATTTCGTCGTTGAACTCTTGCAGGTCGACATCGTCGTAGTCTTCGTCAGAGTCTCTGTAGACCTCGATCTCGTAGCCTACCAGCTTGCCGGCCAGCTTGATGTTGTGACCGCCCTTACCTATTGCCAGCGAGACCTGGTCGGGATCCATGAAGACCTTGGCACGCTTGTTCTCTTCGTCTATCTTGATGTTCGATACACGGGCGGGACTCAAGGCACGCTGTATCATGAGGTCGGTACGGGAAGTGTAGTTCAGCACGTCGATATTCTCGTTGTGGAGCTCTCTCACGATGCCGTGTATGCGGCTACCCTTGACACCCACGCAGCTTCCCACGGGGTCGATACGGTCGTCATAGCTTTCGACTGCAATCTTGGCTCTCTCGCCAGGAACACGCACGATATTCTTGATAGTTATCAGGCCGTCGTAGATCTCGGGCACCTCAGCTTCCATGAGTCTCTCGAGGAAGATGGGAGAAGTGCGAGAAAGGATGATGACGGGGTTGTTGTTGCGCATCTCGACCTTGAGCACGACGGCTCTCACGGTGTCGCCCTTGTGGTAGTGGTCCGAAGGTATCTGCTCGCTCTTGGGGAGCACCAGCTCTATCTTGTCCTCGTCGAGCACGATGATCTCCTTGTTCCAAGGCTGGTAGACCTCACCCACGATGACCTCACCCACACGCTCTTTATATTTCTGGAACACCAGCGATTTCTCATAGTCCTGCACTTTCGACACCAGGTTCTGGCGGATGGTGAGGATCTCGCGGCGGCCGAACTCGCTCATCGAGATAGGCTCAGACACCTCTTCGCCGACCTCGAAGTCGCTCTCGATCTTCACAGCCTCGCTGAGTGCGATCTCTCTGCGTGGGTCTTTCAGCTCGTCGTCCTCGACGATAAGACGGTTGCGGTAGATTTCGAGGTCACCCTTGTCGATGTTGACGATGATGTTGAAGTTGTCGTCGGTGCCGTACTTCTTCGAGAGAGCAGCCCTGAAAACCTCCTCCAATATGCGCATCAACCTTTCCCTGTCGATATTCTTGAACTCTTTGAATTCGGAAAATGATTCAATAAGATCTTGCGTCTTCATTTTGTTTTATGTTGTATTTTTTGTTTATATTCAGAATTTTATAATCACGTGAGCGGTCTTTATCTCGCTGTAGGCGTAGTGCAGCTCCTCGCTGGTTTTCTTCTTGGAGCCGGCGCTCTTGAGGGTGATGCCGTTCTCGTCGGCAGCGGTGAGAGTGCCTTCAGCCTTCTCGCCCTCGTTGGTGGTCACCGAGAGGGAGCGTCCGATATGGCGCACATACTGGCGCGGCATCTTCAGAGGAGAGTCGGCACCAGCAGAGGAGACGTTCAGTTCGAAGTCCTCCTCATCACGGTTGAGGCTGTTCTCCACGGTGCGGCTGAGAGCTATGCAGTCGTCGATGGTCACACCGTTGTCGCCGTCGATGTCGATGAAAATCCTGTTGTCAGGAGTGATTTTCATGCCCACAAGGAAGAGAGGACCACCTTCGAGGGTGCCCTCGACCAATTCCATGACTTTGAGTTTGTCTATCATTTTGACCTATATACAAAAGTTAAGGGGACTCATGTCCCCTCTCGAAATTCGCTGCAAAAATACTGATATTTTTTTAATTAACAAACATTTGTTCACTTTTTTCAAAGCGAACTGAATGTGACCATATCATAAATATCGCACAATCAATAATATATCATCATATCAATACTCAACAACCCATTGTCAATCGGAGTTTTTCTAGAAAACAAACATCATTGTTTGTTCTGTGATACCTGTGTGACATTAAATGAAGACAAGAAAGACAAAAGAAGACAAACATCCGCGTAAATCCGTGTTCAAAAAAAGAAGAAATTTCCGCACTTTCCGCACTTTCCGCGGGACATAACCATCCAAGCCATATAACAAGAAAATAATCCGTGTAAATCCGAGAGATCCGTGTTCGAAAAAATTCTGTGCTATCTGTGCTATCTGTGTGACCCTAAATAATGAAGACAAGAAAGACAATGAAAACAAACATCCGTGTAGATCCGTGTTCGAAAATTATATGTGCGTTATTGCTAACGAAGGCACAAGCACTATCGCACCTTCACGCTATACTCACGGCTGTCGAGGACGGAGTCGCCCGAGGGACGCTTATAATCCAGACGTATGGTGGAAGACCCTTTGTGAGCGCCCACGAAGAGCCAGCGTTCGGCACCCTTTGAGCCGACAGAGTAAGGATTGTACGGCATATAGTCGTGGGTGACGCTGTCGAGCTTGTTGTCCTGCTTATCCCAGCACCAGGAGAATCCGTCGTCATACCTGTCAGACCCCAGCTCGATGGAGATCTCGTCCCCCACGTGGATATCGTAGTCATAATCCGTCCTGCAAGAGAGAAGCAAGAAAGCCAAAACCGAAAAGAGAACAAGCTTTTTCATACGCCATTGATTGTGGTTGCAAAGGTACGATTTACCGCCAGACTTTAAGAGAAATCCATCAACACTATTTTAAATTGCTGATTTACATTAGTTTCCATACGGTTTGTATACGATAACCAATAAAAAACGGGACAGACAAAAATGTGGGAATGCGTGTAGGGGTTAAAGGACTTGTCAGACTTGTGGGACTTTTCTGGGTTTAATGTGGTTAATGGGAGAATGGTGCGTGCCCGTACAGGGCGATATTGGGAATGCGCGAATGGTGCGTGCCCGCACAGGGCGTTAATTTTGCGTGCGCTAATGTGTTAGTGTTATGGTTTTAGGGGATGGGGGACTTGGTTGGGTGTGTCGGGTTTGGGGAACGATTGGATGAGTTTGCGGAGGTAGCGGGATTGGAAGTAGGACTTCCAGGGGATGGAGAGGTTGTAGAGGTGCTTGGTGAGGTCAGCGAGGGTCTTTTCTTGTGTGTCGGGATTGTTGATCTCGGTGGCTACCACGGAGGTGGAGACCTTGTGCGTCAGTGGGTTGTGCCAGAAGCAGTAGACGTAGAGATGGTCTTCACGCCAGTCTTCCCTTATGGTTATTGATACGCGGCCTTCGCCACGGGAGACGAGGTCCTGACGGAACTCAGCGAAACCGCGGGTGTAGTTGTAGACACAGACACAGAGACGGTCGGCGGATTGGCCGCTGCCGAGTGCCCAGCGGAGGGTGAGGCGGGAGCCGTCGTAGTCGGTGCGTGTGGGCTGGAAGATGACGAGGGAGCCTTGCGAGAGTTTTAATCTATTGGGGTCGAGGAGTGAGTCCTGGCTGAGGGCTTCGTGGTAGATGTGCTTGACGAAGGCGGAGCGTGGGTCGAGGCCTTGGGAGTTCTTATGGTAGCCCAGCGGGTAGGCGTCGCGGAAGGTGGCGGCGAGGGAGTTAGAGGCCGAGAATCGAGTGCGGTGGGCGGTCTGCTTGGGGGAGCGGGGGTTGTGGACCTTGGATGGCATGCTTCGGATGCGCTGCTGGTTGCGGACGACATAGTAGATGTAGGGGCCTACGTGTCCTTGGAACTTGGTGGTGACGGGGTTGTGGAGGGTTGTGGCCATGATTGTTATTGCTTGAATGCGTTAATGCTTGAATGTGTTAGTGGGAATTGGACTTATTTTATTTGTGATTCCTCCGGAATCGATGACAGTGGGGTGGTAGATTGCTGGGGGACAGTGGGGTTACGGGTAGATAGTGTGGCGATGGTAGAGGCTTTTCAACGGGGCAAAGATAGGAATATATTTCGAATAAACAAGCTTTAGCATAAAGAATTATCATACTAACATATTATTCTTAACATAGAGTTGAGTATATTAGAAATGCTAAGAGTCAAGGAGTTGGGTGGGTGGTGGGAGGTAAGAAGGAAGATGGAAGAGGGAAGATGGAAGATGGGGGGGGAATGGTTCGGGGGTGGGGTAAGCCATTACGGAATTAACGTAAATTACGGAAAATACGGAAATTGATTATCATCTTCCATCGCACCACGGACATCGATGCAAGCATCATAACTCTCGGTTTATCGTCAGTTGGCTGGCACTGGTGCTTGTTTTTTTAACACGAATTGCCATTAATTGATATTTTTGTATCTTTGCAGTCGCAAACCGCAAGAAAAGGTTTGTCGAGAAAGCGCATTTTCGCTTTATTCCGATGATGTGAAACTGGACACTTCACAATGTGAACAAGGAATAAGTGGGATAGTGTTTCTGCATGTGTTACATGTTGTTGTATTGACATGTAATGTGTGGAGATATCCACCAACCTATTTAGTTCACAGGGAGTCCAGCCCACACATCATAGATAGGGCAAATGGATAGGCTCCACTTTCTTCGTTGTTTCATGTGAGTCCTGAGAGCCGATGGACTGAAAAAAAATAAAAACAATGAAGAAAAAGTATTTCAAACAAATCGTTCTGGCAGTTGTCATGACTGCCTTTAGTGCAACCAGTTTTGCAGAGGAGCCGGTAAAGATGGACACGCCGCAGCTTGGAGCCTCAATTTATGAAACGTCTGCGGCCTCCAATTCCTTTACGAAGCCGAGGTATCGCAGCAACTACCGCAGCGGTGGTGAGAACACGCTGAGCGTGGTGGCGGGCGTGGATTTCGGCTGCTACAAGTCGTTCCCGTACAACGGAGTGTATGTGGGTGCACTGTACAACATCATGTTGAGCGACGCCTTCGGCATCGAGCCGGGATTGGAGCTGAGGTGGCTGATGAACAAAAATTATGGCGAGTACCACGAGGTGGGCTGGTTTGTGCCTGTGATGGCGAACTACTCGTTTGAGGTGGGCGACGACTTCTATCTCAGTTTCTTTGCCGGTCCGACATTGGACCTCACAATGGTGAGTGTGGTAGAGTTTTGGGGGACGAAGAACAGCACATGGTTCGGTGACGGATGCTGCGACCTGCTGTTGGGAGCCGGCGTTGGAGCGAAGTACCGCAACTTCGGCCTGCGTGTGGCATACAACTACGGAGTGGTCTCACACGCAAAGGCACTGTCGGGTCATTTCAACATCGGGCTTACCTATAGTTTCTAAAATACAAGAATTATAAACAATCAAAAGTTGCGCACGACACGAAATTAGTGCTTATTTTCATGAAAAAGACTATGAAATTTATGGCAATGCTGCTTTGCGCAGCGATGGTATGTGGATTGGCTTCGTGCAGTAGGGATGAGAACTGCACTAGTTGTAACGAGACATCTGGAGAGTGGATTGATTTGGGGCTGCCGAGCGGTACGTTGTGGTATAGCGTTAATTTAGGAGCTTCGTCACCGGAAGAGTATGGATGTTACGTTGCATGGGGTGAAACTGCGGCAAAGGAGTCGTATTCTAATTCTAATTACCCCTATTACGAATTTGATGGGAGTGGTAATCTTGTGAATATAACCAAATATAATTTTCGCGAACAGTTGGGGGCGATTTATGGTACAGTCGATAACAAGAAAAAACTTGAAGCCTCCGACGATGTAGCCACGGCAGTACTGGGTGGCGGTGCGCACATGCCAACTCGTGATGAATGTATTGAATTGGTAGAAAACACCACGAAGGAATGGGTGACACAAAACGGTGTCAATGGAATGCGATTCACCGCCTCCAACGGGAGAAGTATCTTCCTTCCCGCAGCTGGTGAAATATGGAATTTCGGTCCAAGTGACGAAGGGCAAGAAGGACGCTACTGGACTTCTGAATTAGGATCTCATAGTCCTAAGTCACCGCTTCATTTTATAATTTGGGCACAATCAAATAATACACAATATAACAACGATTGGACGACTGATGGTACGGGCATAACACGCCAGCTCGGATTGACTGTGCGTGCAGTTAAATCGGCTGCCAAAAAGTAAATGTTTATAACGATATAAAGGAAACATGCAAATGGAGTACGCCGAAAATCCTGAAAAGAGTAGGCGAGAATAATAGAAGTTGAGCCCGACACGGATTAAGGGGAACACAAATGGACGAACAACAAAAAAAGATAATAACAGATGCCCTTGAAGAGCAGTTGCGAAAATGGGTACGCGTTAATAAGGAAATGCCTGGTCTAACTAGCACCTCCCGTCATTTCAACTTGATGGAGTTTGATACTGAAAAGAAATGGATTGTTGTAAAGAGTAACATATACCCACCATACAACATCCTTAACTACGATACCCTCGCCAAGGGAATAATAATGGATTTAGATGGAAGACTTATCCTAAAAAACAGCAACGATTACTCTACAAAGGTTGAGAAGTCTTCAATCCAAAGAAAAACCAAATCAGGAACATCGTCGGTTTCTATTTTGACAAAATACTACCGCGTTATTCATATGGAATTCTGTAAATTGTATAGGGAGCATTTGGCGAACAAATAAGAAAAACGGAGCGGACTTGTATGTCCGCTCTTTTTTTATCAAACAATCCTATGGAAACACAGGTTCAATTTGGACAGCCGCACAGCGGCTGCCTGCTTTTATATGGCATCATTTACAGCTTTCGGAATTCCCGGAGGTTACGGATGTTCCGGAGATTATCTATGGTTCATGGTTAAGGGTTAAGGATTCATGGTTTGGTGGTGATAGTTACTATAGTGGCGATAGGAACTATAGGGCTGATGTAAGATGTAAGAGGGAAGATGTATGATGGAAGATGGAAGAAGTAAGATGTAAGAGGGAAGAGAGAAGAAGTCAGATGTATGAAGTCTGATGTCTGATGCGAGGGTCGATTCCAGGTTCTGGTTTTATGGTTCAGGGTTAGCGAGAGGGAAACAAAAATTGTTCATTTTCGTTTAATAAGGAGTTATATATAAAAAGAAACTCCAATGAAACCTTATTATATCTTCTTTTTGCTGTTGCCGTTGCTGTTTTCTTGCGGGAGGCTGCGGCCTTCGGACTCGCCTTCGGAGCGAGTGGTTAAGGTGGGGGTGATACATATCGACTCACACAACGCTGCCGACGCGATGACAGAATATGTGGGCACTGTGGAGGGGAGCGCTTCGGTTGACGTGTGCTTCAGCGCCATGGGACGGGTGGCTTCAATACTGGTGAAAGAGGGCGACCGTGTGGGGAAAGGACAGCTGCTCGCCACGATAGACAACAGTACGGCACAGAGCTCGTATCAGGCTGCCAAGTCGACCTTGGACCGTGCAGAAGATGCTTACAGGAGGGCTAAGATGGTGTATGACAAGGGGAGCCTGCCGGAGGTGAAATGGATAGAGGTGCAGACTCAGCTGAACCAGGCACGGTCGCTGTGCGATATGGCGCAGAAGAACCTTTCGGACTGCAACCTCACAGCCCCGATGTCGGCATCGGTGGCTAAACGGTATGTGGAGCCCGGTGCGACGGTGTCGCCACTGCAGCCTGTGGTGAAGCTGGTAGACATGACCCACCTGTGTGTGAAGATGAGCGTGCCGGAGTCGGACATCGCCAGGATAGGGAAAGGAGACACGGTGATTGTGTCGGTGAACGCTATGGAGGGTCTCCAGCTGAACGGCATCGTGGACGAGAAAGAGATCGCCGCCGACGCGATAAGCCACTCATACCTTGTGAAGGTGCGGCTGCTGGGGACGAAAGCACAGATGCGCAGCATACTGCCAGGGATGGTGTGCCGCGTGAAGTGTCCATGCTCGGAAAAGACAAACGGCAACACGTTTTCAGAGGGACCACAGGAGGTGCGTCTCATGGTGCCGAATAGGGCAGTGCAGATAGGGAACGACGGAGAGAGGTATGTGTGGAAGGTGACGGAGGAGAAAAGAGCCGAACGGTGTGCGGTGACGATAGGCGACCTGCTGCCGAACGGTGTGCTCATCACCTCGGGACTCGCCACTGGCGATATCGTGGTAGTGGACGGAACTCATAAGATCGCATCGGGTACGAGGGTGACGTTTTGAATGTGGGGATGTGTTAGTGATTGAATGCTTGATTGCCTGAATGCTTGAATTTGGGAATGTGTTAATGTGTTAGTGATTGAATGCGTGATTGCTTGAATGCTTGAATTTGGGAATGTGTTAATGTGTTAGATGCTTGAATTTGGGAATGTGTTAATGTGTTAGTGATTGAATGCGTGATTGCTTGAATGCTTGAATTTGGGAATGTGTTAATGTGTTAGTGATTGAATGTGGGAATTTGTTAATGTGTTAATGTGGGAATGCTTGATTGCTTGAATGCTTTTATTTGTTAGTCTAATTGGATGAAGAAAAGGGACGGTTTTCTTGAGCTGGTGGTGGACAATCCGAAGATTGTCTTGCTGATCGTTGCCATCATGGTGGCGTTCGGCATCTATGGGCTCGACCGTATGAACAAGCAGGAGTTTCCTGAGTTCACGATAAGGCAAGGTCTGGTGGCAGCGGTCTATCCTGGTGCCACGCCAGAGGAGGTGGAAGAGCAGCTCACCATCCCGCTCGAGGACTACCTATACACTTTCGTGGAAGTGGACAAGGAGAAGACCTACAGCTACTCGAAAGAGGGTATCGTGTACCTCTACGTGGAGCTGGACAACTCAGTGAAGAACCAGACGGAGGTGTGGAGCAAGATAAGGCACGGACTGAAAGACTTCAAAGCGCAGCTGCCCGCCGGAGTGCTCGCCATCGTGGTGGTGGACGACTTCGGAAGCACCTCGTCGCTGCTGGTGACCATGGACTCGGAAGAGAAGACCTACCGCGAAATGGAGGGCTACATGGAGCTGCTCAAGCAGAGGCTCCGCACGGTGGAGGCTGTGGGTAACCTGAAATCGCTGGGAGGGCAGAAGGAAGAGATATCGGTGTATGTGGACAAAGACAAGCTGGCCGGCTACGGTATCAGCCATCAGATGCTCTCGGCGGTGTTCTTCGCACAAGGGTTGGAAAGCATAGGCGGCACCATCTCGACGGACGACGGGTATCTGCCGATACATGTGGTGAGCCCTTACAAGTCGGAATACGAGCTGGGCGAGCAGGTGGTGTACACCGCCCCGTCGGGGCAGACCGTCAGGCTCAAAGACATAGCCCGCATCGAGCGACGCTATCCCGAGCCGACGAGCTATGTGACCAAGGACGGAAACCGTGCGCTGGTGCTCTCGATAGAGATGAGGCCCGGCAACAACATAGTGAAGTTCGGCGAAGAGGTGGACAAGATACTGAAAGACTTCCAGAGGACTCTGCCCGACGGGGTGTCGCTATACCGTATCACCGACCTTCCGCAGGTGGTGGACCACTCGATATGGTCGTTCTTCAAAGACCTGCTCACGGCGATGCTGGTGGTGATAGCGGTGATGCTGCTGCTGTTTCCGCTGCAGTCGGCGCTGATTCCCGCCATAGAGATACCGCTCACGACCGCCGTCACCTTCTCGGTGATGTATATCATCGGTTTTGAGATGAATATCGTGACCCTCGCCTCGCTGATAGTGACGTTGGGCATGATGGTGGACGACTCGATAGTGATGGTGGACGGATATATGGACAACATACACCGAGGGTTGAAGCCGCGGGAGGCGGCGATAGGCAGCGCCAAGACGTTCTTCTCGTCGCTGGTGGTGGCGACTCTCTCGATATGTGCCATCTTCTTCCCTTACCTCTTCACCATGCACGGACCGCTGGGAGATTTTGTAAAATTCTTCCCCACGACCATCACCATCTCCCTCACGGTGTCGCTGGCGCTCGCCATGTTGCTCACACCGTGGTTAGAGACGAAGATGCTGAAGATAGATCCCGAAACACATAGGGTGAAACAACGCCAGTGGTTCTTCTCGAGGTTGCAGAACCGCTTTTTCAAGGTGTTGCAGAACGGCTATGAGAAGCTGCTGCGCTGGTGTTTCATACATCCGAGGACGACCCTCCTGGCCGGAGTGGCTAACATAGCCATAGCTGTGGTGGTGTTCCTCAACATGCCGCTACAGTTGATGCCCAAAGCCGAGAGAGACAGTTTCGCCGTGGAGATATACCTGCCCGACGGGAGCACGATAGAGCAGACCGCAGCGGTGGCTGAATACTTTGAAGAGATACTGCAGCAGGACAGCGACATAGAGACCGTCTCGAGCTTTATAGGCACCTCGTCGCCCCGATTCATGGCAGCCTACACGCCGCAGATGCCAGCCAAGAACTTCGCCCAGATGATTGTCAAGACCAAAGACAACGACGTCACCGAGCGGGTGGTGCGACGCTATAAAGACAGCTACATAGACTCGCTGCCAGACGCCACGATAAGGGTCAAGCAGCTTGACTACCAAGCTGTGAACAACCCCATCGAGATACGTCTGCGAGGAGAGAACAAAGCTGCGCTGATCCAATATGCCGACACGCTGAAAGCCCATCTCGAAGAGTATGACGACGACTTGGTGTGGGTGCACAGCGACTACGGCACGTCGGCACCGTCGGTGCGGATAGACCTGAAGCCCGACGAAGCGTCGCGGCTGGGCATCACCAAGTCTATCCTCTCAGCCAATCTGGCCACGCTGTATGGCGGGCTGCCTATGACGACAGTATGGGAAGGCGACTATGGAGTGCCGGTGAAACTATATTCCACAGAGCAGACCACGACAGACGACATCACTTCGGCGTTGGTACCCACGTCGCTGCCCGGAGTGTGGGTGCCGTTGAGGCAGGTGGCCACAGTCACCCCCGACTGGCAACCCTCGCAGATACCACACCGTAACGGAGTGCCATGTGTGACCGTAGGCGCCGACCTGCGGTTTGGCAAGAGCCAGCCCAAGACGATGGCCAAGCTGAGACCATGGCTCGAAGGAGAGTTTCGCAACATGCTGCCCGAGGACGTGGAGATGACCTACGGCGGACTCGACGCCATCAACACAGGCACGATGGGAGACATCATCATAGGACTCATCGCCTCGGTGATGATAGTCTTCTTCTTCCTGCTTTTCAACTTCAAGAAGATACGTCTCACGCTGCTGTCCCTTTTCGGAACCCTCTTCTGCCTGCTGGGTGCCTTTGTGGGGCTTGCGATATTCCACTGCGACATAAGCCTCACCGCCATCATTGGCATCGTCAGTCTCATAGGAATCAACGTGAGGAACAACATAGTGATGTTCGACTATGCCGAAGAGTTGCGACGGTCAGGGTTCACGGTACAGGAGGCTGCGTTTGAAGCGGGACGCAGGAGGATGCGTCCCATCTTCCTCACCAGCGCCACCACCGCCGTAGGCGTGATACCTATGATAATACACCGCAGCGCGCTGTGGATGCCCATGGGCATAGTGATCTGCTTCGGCATACTCTTTGCAATACTTTTCATCGTGGCAGTCATGCCCGTTGCCTACTGGAAGCTGTTCGACACAAAAAAACGAGAATCATGAAAGCGACTCCTCTAATACTCCTGCTCTGCATAGCGGTAACAGCCAAGAGCCAGACTCTCACGCTCGACAGCTGCCGAGCGATGGCGCTGCGTAACAACGCCACGCTCGAGAACGCCCGTCTGGAGATAGAGTCGGCCAAACAGACCAAGTACGCAGCACTCACCAAATACTTCCCCACCCTCAGTATCGCCGCCGGCTACTTCCGTTCGCAGAACTACCTTATAGATGTCTCGTCGGAGAGCAGCGGAGCCAAGATTGACGCCACACTGCGGTTTGACGGAGAGTCGATGGAAGAGCGAGTGCAGGCAGCCCAACTCCAGCTCGACCGCTTCGGCATCGACATTAACCTGCAGGAAGAGATAGACAACTTCGTGGACCGCTTCTCATACGATATCACGCTGCAGATGATAGACCGAGGGCTCTCGGCCAACGCCCTTGTCACCCAGCCCATCTTCGCCGGAGGACGCATAGTGAACGGCAACCGGTTAGCCAAGCTCGGAGTCGACGTGGCGGAGCTGAAGTTGATGATGTCCGAACGCGAAGTGCAGCTTAACGTGGAGCAGTACTACTGGCAGGTGGTAATGCTTAGGCTGAAGCTCTTGCCCTGCGACCAAGCTTTGGTGCTGTTAGACACCCTCTGCCGCGATGCCGAGGCTGCCGTCGATGCCGGAGTCATCGGCCGCACAGACCTGCTCAAAGTAAGGCTCAAGCAGAACGAGATGCGTCAGGCCCGCACACAGCTCGTCAACGGCATACAGCTTGCCACCATGGCACTCTGCCAATATATAGGGTACCCCTATAGCGATTCAGTCACGGTGGAGATTCCCACGGAGCCGTCAAGCAAGCCCGAGACGCCTACAATCAACAATATAAACAGTGTTGGATCACGACCCGAGTCGGCACTGCTTGACAACGCCGTGAAGGCCGAGCGGCTGCGTCGCAAGATGATTGTGGGAGAGACGTTGCCGCAGGTGTCGGTAGGCGCCACCTACGGGATCAACGACATCACAGGCGTATACAAAGGCAACGGCATCCTCTTCGCCACCGTGAGTATACCTCTCACAGCATGGTGGGAGACCGGACACAACATACGCAAGCAGAATATCGCCATCCGGATGGCCGAGAACAACCAGCGGAACAACAACGAGCTTATGGCGTTGCAGCAGAGGCAGGTGTACAACTCGCTCAGAGAAGCGTACGAGCAGATAGAGCTCAAGCGTCAAGCCGCCGCCGATGCCGCCGACAACCTCGTGGACGTGAAGAACTACTATGATGCCGGTCTCTCGTCGGTGTCAGATTATCTCGAAGCGCAGACGCTCCTCTACCAAGCCCAGAATCAGTATTCAGACCAGCTGATAGACTACAAGTTGAAAGAGCTCCGCTACCGCCAGCTGACCGGAACGGAAGAGTGAGAAACGGCTCACAAAATATTTTATTTTTACGCTTTAGAAAAAAGTTGTATCTTTGCACCCGCTTTCGAGGGATAAAAACCAAGAAAAAAACTTCAAAACGGAAAGGTGCTCGAGTGGTTGAAGAGGCCCGCCTGGAAAGCGAGTAAGCGTTAAAAGCGCTTCAGGGGTTCGAATCCCCTCCTTTCCGCCAGAGAAACGCCGCAGGTAAGTGAAGAGAACTTCCTGCGGCGTTTTCCAATAAAGAGACATGATGGCATACGATTTCGACAAAATAATAGACCGCAAGGGAACCGACTGTGTGAAACATGATGGATTGGAGCATTTCTTTTCACGCGACGACCTTCTGCCTATGTGGGTGGCCGACATGGATATTCCAGCCCCCGACTTCATAATAAAAGCTCTGCGAGACCGTCTTGACCACCCTGTACTCGGCTACCATTGGCCATCACAGTCCTATTTTGACGCTGTCATAGGCTGGCTCGATCGTAGATACTCCATCAGAGCCACTCGAGAGGAGCTGCATTTCATCCCCGGCATCGTAGCTGGCATCTCTTTTGTGATACAGGCCTTCACCGAGCCTGGCGATGGGATACTCGTAACCACGCCGGTCTATCCACCATTTCTTGCCATACCCGCCACGTCTGGCCGTAGGCTGGTCAAATGTCCACTCATTATCAAAGACGGACGTTTCGAAATGGATTTCGACAGCTTCGAGCAGTGTGCTGCCGGCTGCAAACTCCTTATCCTTTCCAATCCCCATAACCCCGGAGGCACAGTATGGTCGCCCGACACCTTACGCCGGATTGCGGAGATATGCGCCAAACATGGGCTGATAGTCATCTCCGACGAAATCCACGCAGACCTTATACTCCCACCCCACCACCATACATCCTTCCCCACCGTCAGTTCGACAGCCCGAGACATCTCAATCATGTTCATGGCACCCAGCAAGACTTTTAATATTGCAGGCCTCTCCAGTTCGGTGTCTTACATCCACAATCCAGAGATACGCAAAAAATTTCATGCGTACCTAGACAACTACGGGCTCGCAGGAGGCAACATCTTTGCCTTTGTCGGTGCAGAAGCCGCTTTCCGTCATGGAGAGGAGTGGCTTAACCAACTCGCAGAATATCTCAAGAACAACGCTGAGTTCACACGCCAGTATCTGGCATCCAATATGCCGCAGGTCAAGGCCGTCATACCCGAGGCATCGTTCCTTGTTTGGCTTGACTTTTCCGACTATGGATTCACACATGAGGAGACCTTGCACCGTATTCAAAATGTGGCCAGACTTGCTCTTAACGACGGCATCACTTTCGGAGGCGAACGCTACCACAACTGCTTCCGCCTCAACATAGGCTGTCCCCACGAAACACTTGCCACCGCACTAAACAGATTAAGCAACGCTTTCGAACAATAACGCAATAGACCATTATGTCACATACCTACCACCCATACTTCAAAATTCTTCTCCTAGTCCTACTATGCCTAACGGTTGCCTCATGCCACCATGCAGATTCTGACGAAGTCTTTTACGGAGACACCATACGGGCCAAGTGCCCCACCGGGCAGACACTCAAGTATGTTGTTATCAACGGCAATACCCGCGCATTGCAACTTGTAGGCTTCGAAGACAAGTACAACTATCCAGCAGGTCCCCTTGTCATTCCAGGCCGTTTTAGTCACAACGGACAGCTGTTCTCCGTCGTATCCATCAGGAAGAAAGCCTTCAAACACTGTAGTGATATCACAGAGGTCACCATTGACGACCGTATCGCAGAAATTAATCGAGGAGTCTTCAAGCGCTGTACAGGACTTACCAAAGTACACCTGCCGACATCTCTCACCGTTATACCGCAAAGTCTATTCTCACGCTGTGAGAACCTTGTCAGCGTCAACATACCAGCAGGAGTCACCATCATAGACGAAGGCGCTTTCCGCCGTTGCAAAAGTCTCACGGAAGTAAAACTCCCCAAACACCTTCGCAAGATTCAGTATGAATCCTTCTATGGCTGCACATCGCTTCGTGCCGTTAGTATCCCCGACGGCGTAGACTCCATCCAACAACGCGCTTTTGGCGACTGTCATGCACTTTCCAACCTCCGACTTCCCTCGACACTCCGCTTTATCGGTGACAACGCCTTTATGGAATGCCAAACTCTCACAGATGTTTCCCTCCCCGACAGTCTTACACACATCGGCGATGCCGCTTTCTGTGGCTGCACATCACTCCATACTGTACGATTCCCTAACACACTCAGACATGTTGGCTCTTGGTGTTTCTGGGGTTGTCCGCAACTCACAACCAACCAACTGCCCTCGTCGGTAGAAGAATCAGGTGAGCATATATTCAACTAACCTATAATCAGTAGACAAACGAAAAATTACACGTAATATGAAAAGATCCGATTTGATTGTTATCCTCTGTGTCCTTGTGGTACTGGTGCCTTTTTTTATTCCCGCCACGGGTTTTTATGACGCTTTCAATACAGCCACAGAGAAGTTGCCGTTTGTGATGGCATTCTTCAAGTTCGCCATCCTTGCCACTTTTGGTGAGATGCTGGCCTTGAGAATACGTAAGGGCTGCTGGTACGAGAAAGGATTCGGTGTATTGCCGAGGATGATGGTGTGGGGATTTCTGGGTATCTGCATCGCTATGGCGATGGTGATATTCAAGACGGGAGTACCGCGTTTCATGGAAATCCTCGCCGGAAGCGAGAAAGGAAGTCTGGCGGCCGTGTTTGGTGAAAGTGCGTTCTCGTGGGGAAAACTGGGCATAGCTTTCTGCGTCAGTGTGCTGATGAACACAATATTTGCCCCGGTGATGATGACATTCCATAAATGCACGGACATCCACATATTGAAGAACGGCGGCACGGTGAGAGGATTGCTGAGGCCGATGAAGATGGCAGAATGCCTGAAGGCGATAAACTGGGACGTGCAGTGGGGTCTGGTGTTCAAGAAGACCATACCTTTGTTCTGGTACCCGGCGCATACAATAACGTTCATCCTTCCTGCTAACTTGCAGGTGCTGTTTGCAGCACTGTTAGGTGTGGCACTGGGACTGATACTGGCGCTGGCAGGGAACAAGAAGTGATTGCTTGAATGCGTAAATGCGTGAATGTGTTAGTGAATTGGTGAATGCCTGAATGTGGTAGTAGTAGTATTTATGAAAAGGACAGTTGTATTTTTATTTTTTGTTTTTTGTCTTAGTTCTCTTTTTGCGGAGCCGGCAGACAGCACCGCGAACAAGAAGTGGCGGTTCGGCTTCTCTGGTTTGGTGAATCCTCAGTTTTTCGTGGATACGAGGCAGGTGGTGTCGGGCAGGGAGGAGATGATGCTCTTCTATCCGAAGCCTGTGGAACGGGATGCCGACGGGCATGACCTGAACGCCACACCGAGCCTGAACATGCTAGCTATCACCGCACGGCTGGCGCTGACGATAGAGGGTCCTGACGTGCTAGGCGCGAAAATCAAAGGCTATATCGAAGGCGACTATACGGGTGCAAGCGACGCCTCAATCAACCTGTTCCGTCTGCGGCACGCTTACATCGACATGCGGTGGAAACACCACGAGCTGTTGCTGGGACAGTTCTGGTATCCGATGGTCGTACATGAGATAATGCCGGCGACACAGCCACTGAACATGGGAGCACCGTTCCATCCATACGCACGTTACACGCAGATGCGCTACACGATGCGTTACGGACGGTTCGAGGCGCTGGCGGTGGCAGCGTTCCAGCTGGACAATAAGTCGCAGGGGGTCAACGGAGCCTCGACGACATATCTGAAGCACTCACTGGTACCAGAATTCAACCTGCAACTGCGCTACCACAGCGAACGGATGCTGGCTGGTGTGGCAGCGAACCTACTGGTGATAAAGCCAAGAGACTACACCACCGATGCCAGCGGTGGCAAACACAAAGTAGACACACGCTACATGTCGCTGTCGTTTTCAGCCTTCATGCGATATGACTGGAACCAGTGGAGCCTGAAAGCACAGACTATCCTTTCGGACAACCTGTACGAAGGCTGCACGCTGGGTGGCTACTATGAAGTGTACGACATGGCGAGAGAGAAATACCTATACGGACCGTTCCATTTTGCCACAATGTGGATTGACTTCGGACGGACAAAAGGCCATTGGCAGCCGGGGTTATTCATTGGCGGCGCAGTGAATACGTCCAGAGTATTTGTCTTAGGCACGCAATCGATTATCGGCGTTTACGGTCGCGGTTACGATATCGACTGGCTCTACAGAGTACAGCCGAGGATAGGTTACGTGACTAATTTCGGTCTATCGTTCTGGTTCGAGATAGAACACACCTTCGCCGCCTACCGCAACACGCTCGGAGACCCAGCGCCGACAGCAGCGCACGATGCCTGCAAGGTACACAACGAGCGTTTCATCCTCGGAGCTGTATATGCTTTCAAAAAGCAGGTGGGGGGGAGTAGGTAGTGGGTAGTTTTTTTCACAATGGCAGACTTATTGGCACGCTGTGACAAAATGTCACAGCGTGCCATGTTGGTATAATGATTGCGCTCTAGGCAATCTTTGAAAAAAAAGATATATGAATTTGAAGAATATCTGCAAGACAGTGGCAATAGTGGGCGCCACGATATGTATGGGAACAAGTTGTTATGCACAGCAAATGTTGACGCTGGAGGAGTGCCGATCAATGGCAATGCAGAACAGCAACACATTAAAGATGGCTGGAGAGAAGGAGGCCGGAGCAGAGGATTTGAGGAAGATGGCGTTGAGCCAGTTTTTCCCGAAGTTGTCAGCCAACGGAGCCTTTACGTGGAACGAAAAAAGCATCTCGCTTTTGAGCGACGAGCAGAAAGACAAGATTAACAACATGGGAACCAGTGCGCAGGACATGGTGGCTGATGCGGTGATAGACTATGTGCATGACGCCACTGGTGTCTCGAACGCCACGCTGGAACAGGATTTCAGAGACAGGTTGCACGAAGGTCGAATGGGGTCTGAACTGAACGACGTGGGACACGAAATAACTAGTGCGATGGAATTCGACCTACGTCAAATATATGCAGGATCTGTTACGCTGAGCCAGCCGATCTATCTGGGAGGAAAACTGATAGCGGCCTACAAGGCAGCCAAACTGACACGAGAACTGGCGGGAATAGAGATGGATTCGGAGAAGGAGAAACTGCAGCAGCAAGTGGATGAGGCCTATTGGCGAGTGGTGTCGGTGAAACACAAGCAGCAGCTGGCTCAGGAGTACTACAACCTGCTGAGTCAATTGAGTGACGATGTGACAGCGATGGCAGAGGTGGAGGTGGCTACGCAGGGTGATGTGGCGAAGGTAAGGGTGAAACTTAACGAAGCCAAGATGAACCTTACCAAGGCCACGACAGGACTGACGCTTTCGAAGATGGTCCTCTGTCAGCTATGTGGATTGCCGCTTGACAGGGATATTGATGTGGTGGACATAGATGTGGACAGTGGGCAGACAACGGATGGAGGACAACAGATGTTGTCAGGAGACTCTATAGATATGCAGGCAGTGCTAAGCCGCAGGCGAGAGTTGAGGATGCTCCGCATAGGAGACAGCCTGGCACGGGAAGGTGTGAGGGTGGCAGCCTCACAGTTGCAGCCCAATATTGTGGTAACAGGCTCATACGGAGTGAGCAACCCCAATATGTTCAACGGATACCAGAAAACTTGGGACGGAATGTTCTCGGTAGGTGTGGCAGCTAATATACCGTTGGTTGACGCCGGTGCTTGCTATGCGGTAAAGGCTGCGAAGCACAAAAGGAGAGAGATAGGCTACCAGATAGCGGAAGCGGAAGAGAGGATAACGCTGCAGGTGAACAAGCTGAACTTCGAACTGCAGGTGGCCGAACGCAAGCTGGCAGAGGCAGAGTCTAACGGAGCATACGCAGAAGAGACACTTAGAATGGCGAACGAGTCGTTCAAGGCAGGCGTGATAGGGTCGAGCGACCTTATGGCAGCGCAGACGTCTTGGCTTTCGGCAAGAAGTGAGATAATTGATGCCGAAATAGAGATAAAGATGGACAGGCTGTACCTGATACAGGCACTGGGAATGTAAAAAAATGAAAACCGAAATATAAACAATACGGATATGAAGAACAACACGAAAAGTCTTTGGATAGGAATAGGAGTGGTAATCGTTGTGGTAGCGATTATTGCGTTGATAGGATTGTTTGCCATACGTCCTGAACCTGAAGTGCTGATGGGAGAGGTAATGGCAAGTGAATACCGAGTGGCTAACAAGGTACCCGGACGTATAGACACAATATTTGTGGAAGAGGGACAGACGGTGAAGACAGGAGATACTCTGGCATTTGTGAGCAGTCCTGAGGTGGATGCCAAGATGATGCAAGCTAAGGCTGCACGAAACGCCGCCACGGCACAGAGCGTGAAGGCGCAGAACGGAGCCAGACAGCAGCAGGTGGCATCGGCATACGAGATGTGGCAGAAGGCACAGGTTGGAGTGGATATAGCCAAGAAATCGTACGACAGGGTACAGGCACTTTATGAGAAAAATGTGGTCTCAGCGCAGAAACGCGATGAGGTGGAGGCGCAGTACAAGGCGGCGGTGGCTACGGCAAACGCAGCCAAGCAACAGTATGACATGGCCATGGAAGGAGCCCAGAATGAGGACAAGATGGCAGCACAGGCACTTGTAGCACAAGCCAGTGGTGCAGTGAGTGAGGTGCAGAGTTATATAGACTCGCGATACCTTTTGGCTCCATGCAACGGTGAGGTGGTGGAGATATATCCCAAGCGAGGAGAGCTGGCGGGAACAGGATCGCCAGTGATGAGTGTGTTGGATATGAGTGACGTGTGGTTCACTTTCAGTGTGCGGGAGGATATGCTCAAGGACCTTAAGGTTGGAGCCGAGGTGGAAGTTAACATACCAGCCCTCGGGGAACAGAGATACAAGGCGAAGGTGACACAGCTTAAGGCGATGGCAAGCTATGCAACGTGGCGAGCCACCAAGATGACAGGCCAGTATGATGTGAAGAGTTTCGACGTGAAGCTTGTGCCGGTGGAGCATATAACAGACCTGCGGCCTGGAATGACGGTGATAATAAAGGGTTAATTTGTAAGTTCCAAGGTAAAAGTAATCAATGCTCAAAACGCTTCTTAGAGAACTACAACGTATTGCTGCCCGCCCGCGTTACATCATTCTGATGACGTTGGGGGTGGTGTTCAGTTATGTCTTCTTTATAACGATGATGCGGGAGGGGCAGCCGGAAGAACTGCCCATAGCGATAGTTGACCATGACGGCAGCTATCTGTCGAGGCGGCTCTGTCATGAAGTGGATGCCACCCAGGGAGTGAAAGTGGTGGCCGTTTACGACAACCATCATCAGGCGCGCAGGGCGATGCAGGGTCAGCAGATATATGCGTTTCTGGAAATACCAGAAGGCACATACGCCAATGTGTTGGACTTCAAATCTCCGCACATGGCACTCTATGCTAACAACAGCTATCTGCTCGCAGGCTCATTGAGTTACAAAACTCTAGCCACCATAGGCAAACTTTCGGCGGCTGCGGTGCAGCGGGAGGTGTTGCGCAAGAAAGGCCTTGACAACGAACGTATCATGGGAATGATACAGCCCATAGAGCTCGACACGCACCTTATCAGCAACCCGATGGCGAACTATCAGCCATACGTGCTGACAACAATCCTTCCGGGAATTGTGGCGCTGATGGTCATGCTGCTTATGATATACGAAATAGGGAGGGAACGCAAGGAACGCACAATGGCCGAGTGGCTTGCATCGGGCCGCAACTCGTTGGCATCCATATTGGGGAAAATGATGCCATATACCGTATGGTTCACACTGTTGACGATTATAGGCAACATTATCTTTTTCGGTCCTGGAGGTTTTGTCATATTGGGTAACTTTTGGTGGCTAGTGCTGGCGGCGGTGTTGTTGATATTGGCAGCACAGTCGATGGGAGTATTTCTGGCAGCATTGATACCGCAGCAGCACATGTCGGTCTGCATTGGAGCCATCTATGGGGCACTTTCGTTCTCAATGTCGGGTTTCTCGTATCCGGTAGATGCTATGCCAGCACCATTACAGGCACTGGCGCATATTTTCCCATTGAGGCATTATTATTTGACCTATAGTGATGTGGCTATGTTTGGGACAGGCTTCAGCCATATATGGCCGCATCTTGTGGCGTTGTTGATTATGCTTATCCCTGGCATCATAGGTGGGATACTGATGGTCAGACAGCCGAAAGAGGCAGCATGTCAGGAAACACATGAAGTTGATGATGCCCGTGAATATACCGAGACATCTGCAAGGCTTGGACTATTCAACTATCTCAAAGATGTCTGGGATGTGTTCACGATAGAATTGCGTAGTATTTTCACTGACGGAGGGGTGTTGCTCATCTTCTTTGTGGCAACTCTGTTGTATCCGTTCATTTTTGCTGCCATTTACAAGAACGAACAGGTGCGCAACGTATCGGTAGCTGTGGTTGAT
The DNA here is from genome assembly GCA_902774845.1 of uncultured Bacteroidota bacterium. GTDB lineage: Bacteria > Bacteroidota > Bacteroidia > Bacteroidales > P3 > Colimorpha. The sequence goes on along the minus strand of CACYJU010000011.1, from coordinate 57,365 downwards.
CAATCAAACAGTGAAGACAGTCGTCGTTTTGCCCATAAGTTCGATGCCACACCGGAAGTCAACGTGGACTATAGATGCTGCTCCCTAGAGGAGGCAAAGCAGCTGATGAAGGACCGTAAAATACACGGCATACTCTTTTTCCCAAAAGATTACGGAACGCGCATAGCGGAGATAAAGACAGCTAGGGTTTGCCTGTTCTGTGACATGAGCAGTTTTCTGTACTACCGCAGTGTGTATTCCGGTGCCAGTGCGGTGCTGGTGGATGAGATGCGAGATGTGCAGTTGGCAAGGTACTCGAAGACAGGCATCACCGGAGAACAGGCCAACAATCTGGTTACACCAATAGGCTACGACGACGTAAAGCTTTATTCGCCAGCGGGAGGATTCAATTCATTCCTTGTTCCTGCGTTGTTGGTATTGGTGCTGCATCAGACGATGTTTCTTGGCATCAGCATACTTTTTGGAACAAAGCGAGAAGACAAGAAGATGGTGGCAAGAATACCGCGCCACTTGCGTTATCATCACATCCATCGTGTCACATTCGGACGCTCGCTCGCTTATTTGATGATTTATATCCCCCTTTGTGCCATTGACTTGGTGCTCATGCCGCGATGGTTCGGACTGCCACATATCGGAAACATTAACAACTTAATACTGTTCTTGTTGCCGTTCCTGATGGCCACCATCTATTTCTGTATGACTATAGGAGCGTTTGTCAGAGAACGAGATACAGGCGTTATCTGTTGCATATTCTTCAGTGTTGTGCTGATATTCGCCTCCGGAGCAATCTGGCCGCAGTGCAATATGCCTGGTTTTTGGCACGCCTTTGCAAATCTGTTTCCATCCACGCCAGGAATACAGGGATTTATAGCAATCAATTCGATGGGGGCAACCCTTGACGTTGTGAAACCATACTACCTGACGCTATGGATTCAGGCGGGAGCCTATTTCCTTACGACATGTGCATCACTACGCCTTGCAATATATTTTTCGCGTATGAGGGGTATTGAGGAATTACCATGAGATTTCTGGAAGTGGCAAAAACAAAGTATATACGCGAGGGCTATTCACAATTCTGCGTTCACAATTCTGGAGGCTTTTTTAACTATTTTTAAAATTTATTAGTACTTTTGCAAACCGTACATGGCATAGGTGTAAACCGACAGTTCGCTTAATTTCACGCCATTACTAACATGAAGTCAGAGAGTTAAAGCCTGTGTCCGTAAAAGAACAAACATGAAAATATCACTTATCGGAAGTGGCAGTTGGGCCACAGAAATAGAGCGAATAGTTAGAGAGCACGGAGTAGAGGTGTTATGGTGGAAGCGTCGTGACGGACGCCCCATCGCCGAGGCGATAAATGCTTCAGACGATATAATACTTGCAGTACCGTCACCTTTCCTCTACGAGCTGCTTTCACCACTTGACAAGCACATTTTTGATGGCAAAAACGTCATCTCAGCTGTGAAGGGATTTCTTCCAGAGACCCATCAATCGGTGACCACCTTTCTGAGTGACCGTTTTGGCATTACCGACGATAGGCTCTGTGTCATCGGAGGCCCTTCGCACGCTGAAGAGGTGTCTCGCGGGCAGATAGGAGCACTAACCGTAGCCAGTCCCAACCGCGAACTTGCCAAAAAAGTTTGTTCTATACTCCACTCCAGCGTGATGCGCTGTACCACGTCAAATGACATGCATAGGCTCGAACGTGCAGCCACACTGAAAAACATCTATGCCGTAGCAGTAGGCCTCTGCCGTGGTATCGGAGGAGGTGATAATTGCACCGGCATGCTGGTAGCAGCAATATTGAAAGAGGTTACGCGAGCTGCCAAGTTTGACGAAAACGCAGTGGCAGACTTGTTGGCCACATGCTATTCGGAACTGAGTCGCAACTTCACACTCGGACGCATGATAGGCCAGGGAGTCGATGTAAAGACCGCACTTGAGCAGATGCCGATGATACCCGAAGGCTATTACGCAGCCCAGAGCTTCGACCAGATTCGCGAAGGAGCCAAACTACCCATAGCGCAGACGGTCTGCGACATACTGCTTGATGGTTCGCCAACCGACCACATTCTGCAGTTTGAATAATGGATAACCCAGAAATACACGATGCGATTGTCCGACTTTCACAGTCTGACAACGTGCGTGTTGTGTCGAAGTGGGCTTATCCAGACGAATCCGACGACTATCTCTCGAAGAAGATTCTCGCCACCAATTGCATTTTCGAGATACAGCGAGATGTGATGATCCCGTTGGCACATGTCATTCTTCAGCGTACATCGCAGGGGATGACTTGGTCGGGACTTGAGAACCTATCACACAAGCCAACGCTATTTATCTCAAACCACAGAGACATAGTCCTCGATGCCTACTTCCTGCAGGTGATTCTGCTTGAAAACGGCTTCGACACATCACAGATTATAGCCGGCACCAACCTTTTCGTCAACGAATTTGTGACCGACATAGCCGACTGCAACAAGCTTATCGCCATCGGACGAGGAGGGTCAAAACGAGGTTTTGGAGAAGCTATGATACATATCAGCGAGGAACTTCGCCACTCGCTGACTCCAACAGATGGGAAGGGATCTTCTGTGTGGATAGCGCAACGCAACGGACGTACGAAAGACCGCATCGACAAGACCGATCCATCCATAATACACATGCTCTGCACCACCGGTTCCATTGAGGGCTACCGTATAGTTCCCGTCACTATCACCTACGAAATCGAACCCAACGCAGCATACAAAGCGCGCCATTTATGGCATCTCGACCATGCAGATGTCTCTTTAGAAGAGAATTACATGGAGCAGATGGTCGGCAGTATTCTTCAGGACAAAGGACACATCCACTACACCTTTCATCCCGCAATAGACCTAACTCATCCAGAAGGCATCTCCCCAAAAGAGTACTACCAACTCATAGCCCACCGTATTGACGAAAACATTCTCAGCGGATATCACAAATGGCCCAAGGATGAAGTAGTGGAAAGACAATGGCAAAAGATGGTGGCTGCCGCTCCAGAGGAGATTCAGGCATATATGAAGGCATTTGACCCTCAATACCTGTAAACGACTACCAAGGCAACCCAACTTGTCCCTCATTACATTTTCTTTTTTTTACATATTTTTTTGTATCTTCGTAATCGTCAATTCAAGCAGTTTGATTTGTCAATTATATGAATTATTGAAAGTTGGACTGTTCGTTTAAATTTTATTTGACTATGAAAGTAAAAATTCATCTTATTCTCACGGCTATCATCATGGTGGCAGTTGGAGTGTTGTGTGTCATTTATCCTGAAAACTGTTTGGGTACACTCACCTGGCTGCTGGGTGTGCTGATTCTGGCCTCTGGGTGTTTGACGATTCTTTTCAGCCTCAAAGCCCAAAAGATAATCCCCTATGCCAGCTCCACCACACTGTTGGGAGTGTTCCAGATCATGCTGGGTTCGCTTTTTGTCATGAGTTCTTTCGGGATGCTCAAACCGAACGCCATTGGAGTGCTTTTTGCAACATGGGTGATGTATGAGGGCCTATCACTTTTGATTTCTTCGTTTGGTTACAAGAAATCGCAGTTCCGCCATTGGTGGATCATGATGCTTTTCGGCCTATTGAACGTAGCACTGGGATATGTGGCCTTGCTTTTTGCAGAAGAGCTAAGCAAAGTCCTTGTCGTTTTTGTCGGATTAGGTATCGTGTGCAACGGTGTGATGCGCATAGTGGCTTTCATAGCCATAACCCGAATAGAGAAACGCCTTAAAGAGGCGGAGGCAGAACCCGAAATCCAATAATAAACTGAATATAAAACTCTAAACATATAATAACGATGAAAAAAATACTGATAGTGGGTGCTGGCGGACAGATTGGTTCCGAGCTCACCCGTGTATTAAGAGACACTTATGGCAACGACAACGTAGTGTGCAGCGACCTCCGTCCGCTTAAGGGAGATCCCTACGAGAGAGGCCCCATCGAACGTATCGATTCGACACAGATAATGCAGATTGCAGCTGCCGTCAAGAACTACAATATCGACACCATTTACAACCTCGCAGCCATCCTTTCGGCCACAGCAGAGCTGAACCCTATGCTGGGATGGAACGTCGGCATCGGATCGCTGGTCAACTGCCTTGAGGTAGCCCGTCTTTTCGGTTGCGCCGTCTTCACCCCCAGTTCCATCGGTGCCTTTGGTCCGTCGACACCACACGACAACACCCCACAGGACACCATTCAGCGCCCCAACACGATATACGGTGTCACCAAAGTCACAGGAGAGTTGCTTAGCGACTACTACTTCACCCGTTTTGGTGTTGACACCCGCTCAGTACGTTTCCCCGGCCTTATCAGTCACCAAACACTGCCTGGTGGCGGCACGACCGACTACGCAGTAGAGATCTATTATTCCGCAGTCAAGGGTGAAGATTTCGTCTGCCCATTGAAGCAAGGCACTTTCATGGACATGATGTACATGCCAGATGCGCTGAAAGCTATGGTGGATATCATGGAAGCCGATCCTACCAAACTGAAACACCGCAACAGTTTCAACGTGACCTCTATGAGCTTCGACCCGGAGATTATCTATAACGCCATCAAAAAGCACTATCCCAACTTCAAGATGACCTACCAGCCCGAGCCTATTAAGCAGGCCATAGCTGACAGCTGGCCCAATAAGATGGACGATAGTTGCGCACGCGAGGAATGGGGCTGGAGTCCTCAGTATGACCTTCCTCGCATGACTGAAGATATGATTCTGAACCTGAAGAAGAAACTGCTCTAGAAGATTGACAAAGAGAGGCAAGTCGGAAGCAATTATCAAGTTGCTTCCGACTTATTTTTTTATAGTTTTTTTAATATAATTAAATCAAGTGCTATGTTTTTTCCAAAAAAAGAGTATCTTTGCAAGTTGTAAAGAATGCACACTTAAGAAAATGAAAAGATACGTAGCCTCTTTAATTATCGTATTTGTAGCCATGTTGGCATGTGCGGGTGGACTGCGCGCACAGGTTGGAGAGTTGGTCTTCGGCGGTACGATTACCTCGTCGAATCATATTCCACTAAACGGCAACAAAGCCACCGATGCCCCTTTCCACTCTCAGTTTATTTTCCCCGCTGACTCGCTTACATCCATTGTGGATAAGCTTATCTATGGTTTTGACTTCTTCACTAAGGATGCGGCGGCACAGGCTTTCGACAGCAAGTATGTGGTAAGGATTGGTTCAATCGAACAAAACCAATTCAGTTCTATAACCTTTGAAGACAATGTGAATTTCACCAAAGTCTATGAAGGCACTCTTGATGCTACTGGAGATGAGATGGTCATCACTTTCGACATGCCATACGATTACCGTGGAGGCAATATGGTAGTCGATATAACCATAAGCGAAGTTGGGACAATAACTTATCCCACCAAATTCAGAGGCTCTCAGCGAGATGGATCTTCCATCATGCGTTGTACAGGAATCGCTGGCAAATATGATTTCATCCCGAGGGTGAGAATTCACTATCAGGACATACCATCTAACACACGAACAGCAGTTAACAATTCCACCGCAGAGTTATGCTACGGAAGCACCGGCAACTATTATGACTGGCATCTCTCGCTTGAAGACGGCGGGGGCTCAACCTACGACACTGTGATTATGAGCGTCGACCTGCGAAAATACACATTTGAGGGAAGCGACACCACCGTTGCGGTGGAGCATGTGATGCCTCGTAACCTTATGGGCTGTGCCGACACCGAACGCCTTTCCATAACCATCTATCGACCCTTGAAACACTTTGTATACGACACACTCTGCCAAGGGCCTGGCACGTATACAAACTATGGATTGAACATCGACTTGTCGACACTTTATGCCGGTACCAAAACATACTTGACCGCCGAGTCAGCATGGGACAGAGTCTATGATGTACAGTGTTTCGACACCACCTATCTGAAGCTGACGATAAACCGCACCTACAAGATGTCGCGCAACCTGAACCTCTGCACAAGCCGTATAAGCCACGATGATGCCGGTGCGTACTATATGCTCGGCAACCACCGAATCGACATACCCGGTACCATCGGCACCGATGTGATAGAGTTTACCGACACTATCTATGGCGAAACCACGAAAGGCTGCGACAGCAATATGGTACTTCATGTGAAAGTGAGCCCCTCTAATCGTGGCGACACTACCGTCTACGTGAGAGAGTCCGAGTTGCCCTACACCGCGCTTGATGTCACTTTCACCTATGCCTCGACACGCACACGAATGTACACCAACCAGTATGGTTGTGACAGTATTGTGACCATCACCTTAGCTCTGAAACCCACCTATCGCGACACCACCTACGTCACAGGTTGCGGCGAATACACATGGACTGTGATGGGAACCACAGTGGCCACGATTGATCACGACACCCTGGCTTCCTATCTCACCACAAGCAGCGACAATCTGGACAGCGTGGTATACCTGCGCTACAAGCGTGGCTCAATGAACCGTGCGGACACCACAGTGACGGCTTGCGACATCTATAGCTTCAAGGGCGTTGACTACACCGCCAGCACCAATATCTACGACACCGTAGCCGGTATCGGTATGGAATGTGACACCCAATACACATGGCACATACGAATCAACCATCCTATCTACAGAGCTGAGACAGCCGAAGTCTGCGATTCTCTGATTTGGAACGGCACCGTTTACCATACCTCCACCACGGATATCTACTACTATATGGCTAACGAGTGTGAGAATGCCGACACGCTGCACCTCTCTGTGATTTACAGTACCATCGGCGACACTTTGGTTTATGCTCCCCAGAGTTTTATTTACTACGATACCACCTTCACCGAGAGCGGCGATTTCGAATATGTGATAGAGAACCAAGTTGGGTGCGACAGTATAGTCACCCTGCACCTGTTCGTCACCCCACGCGGCACTCCTATGCCACAACTCTACGCCTACGAGAACAACGTATTGATATTAAACCACTACCCGTACGGCGACAACACCCGTGTTGACTACGACAGCATCTACTGGGAGATAAACGGAGCGGTTGTCGACGGATTCCACGATGACAACTACCATCTGGAAGATTACGCTGCACTGAGCGGCTGCTACAAAGTGTGGGTACTCATTGAAGGCGTCTGGTTCCCGACCAACGAGATATGCTTCGGTAACGGCATCGCTGACATCGCTGGAGAGCTTGACTTCAACGTGTGGCCAAATCCCGTGAAAAGAGGAGAGATGGTTAACATTGATGTGCGGAGCCAAGAGCCTGTAGCCAGCGGACGTTGGGCTGCCGCAATATACGACCTTGAGGGCCGAAAGGTAATCGAGAAAACAATCACCTCCGACAATACTGCTTTCAGCTGTAATTTGGAGAGAGGCACTTATATCATGACTCTCACAGACAGCTCAACTGGCCGTACCGGAAAGAGTAAGAAGATTGTGGTTACTTATTAAGTTTTTTTCTAAGATTATTTGATATGTTGAAAACGGTTATACACAGAGGGATGCTGAACATAATGTCGATAGTGCTTATGTTAAGCGCTCTGCCGATCATGGCACAGGAAGACGAGGTGATTGAAAAACCACTCACCATAGTTGAAGGCAGCCACCTCACCTTTTCAGCCAAGATGGGCTATTCCAACCTTATGGTGAACAGCGAAAGCTTTAAAAACAGCAAAGGTGGATTTGGTTTAGGCTTTGAGTTGGACTACACCCATTTTGTTTCAGATCATGTAGGTTTGCGTCTTGGTTGTGACATCGCATTGTATCTGAGCAAGTATCGGATGGCAAGCTACACCGCACAATCCAGCGAGAAGATACATGTAGGAACCAATCCGTTGCAGAATGAGTCACAAGTGGTCGACGCTGTCTACAATACCTCCACATCCGACATCGTGGCTGACTACGCATACTCTGCAGTAGGAATCCCCGTCGCCTTGGCTTTTCAGGGTGAGTACTGGTACGCCAACGCAGGTGTGAAATTCAACATACCTTTGAAACTGACTGAGGAATATAGCTATGGTGAGTCACAATCCGAATGTGTTTCGGTAGGCTATAATCCCCAAGACCCCCCAATACCTTCAGGAACCCTCGCTGCACAGAGCAAGAAAAGATACACCTCCTACAACGCCTCGGCGAGAGGCAACACTTTCAAACCCTTCTTCATAACGAGCCTTATTGAAGCCGGTTTCAGGATAGGCAGTCCTCGAGGCGACGCGTTGGAGATAGGAGTCTATGCCGAGTTTGCCTTCAACGAGTGTCATCCCAACCACGTAGAACCGCTGGTAGCCCGTGTAGACGGCAATATTGAAAGCCGTTCCACCCTCATGAGCAACGCGGTGAAAAGTCTGCGCCTTTTCGATGTGGGCCTCAAGATGTCTTACGACCTGAGTTTCCGTCATCCCAGAAGAAAATGAAAATACTCCTGACAGGAGCCACCGGGCTGCTTGGCAACAACGTGTTGGAGCAGCTTCTCCTTTATGGGCATGAGGTGACAGCTCTTGTCCGCGACTCAAAACGAGTCGTCGTGGATTTATCACCATACGTCGGGCATTATAATATTAAGGTTGGCGACATAACCAATATCGACGACCTGCGGCTTGCGGCGAGCGGATGCGATGCTATAGTCAACTGTGCCGGAGTCACCGATATGACCTTACGCCACCTGAAGGATTACTATCCCGTGAACCGCAATCTATGTTGCAGCTTATTGCAGGTAGCACAAGAAAAAAAAGTCTCCGTTTTAGTACATGTGAGCACCGCCGACACGATAGGCTACGGCAGCAAAGAACAACTCTCCGACGAGAACGACGCCATGTGCTATCCCTTTACCCGTTCATATTATGCGTTGAGCAAAAAAGAGGGCGAGGATTGCTTAATAGAATCATCCAAGGGCGTCGATGAGTTTCCTCACAGAGTGGTCATTCTGAATCCCGGATATATCATCGGAAAACACGATGTAAGACCCTCCTCTGGCAAGATGCTTTTGATGGCTTGGCGTCGGAAGGTAATGCTGGCACCCGATGGTGGCAAGAGTTTTGTAAGTGCCGAAACCGTGTCGAAGGCAGTTTTGGCGGCACTCCAAAAAGGGTGCAACGGCGAGCGGTATATTATAACTGACGAAAGCCTGTCTTTTAAAGAACTGTTTCTGCTGCAGGCCGCCATAGGGGGCTACCGGCAACGGGTGATACTGCTGCCACGCTGGATTTGCCGATTCGTTGGGTTCGTTGGCGACTTGCTATCCTCGATAGGTATGAACGTCGAATTCACCACCCGCAATGTATCCCAGCTGCTGATAGAAGAGCACTATGGTAACCGCAAGATGACAGAAGAGCTGGGCATCGAACCCAAACCAATAAAAATAGCCGTGAGGGAATTTCTCGAAGACAGAAGACTCTTGCGCCATCCAATGGCCTGATTCAAGGCAATAAAACGCACATTAGAGAGTTACATTAGAAAAACCACCTATGAAACGGAACAAGAAAGAGGGTAAAAAAGACTATGTAGCACTGCCTCAGAACTATGAGAAGGTGATGCTTATAGAACTTCAAGCCAACGCCAGAGACGGGGCACCGCTGTTCGTACGCTATGGCGGAAGCGGGATGGAGCCGTTGTTGAAAGCCAACTATGACAAAGTGTGTGTACGACCTGTCGATTCCACCTTCAAACCCAAAGCACTGGATGTGCTGGCCTTGGATATTGATAGCTGCTGCCGGTTCCGTAGGTTTCTTCGAGAGGAAGGTGACGTTTATGTGGTACGGGGCGATTCCTGTAGGTACGAAGAACGTGTAGAACCCACAGCTGTGGTGGGTATTTTGGAGGAGGTGGAGCGTGCCGACGGAAGCCGCGTCATGTGTGGCAGCGACGCGTGGAAAAAACGGTCGACGAAAACAACGAAACACCGCACCCGCGTAAACAGTATAAAGAACCTCTTTGATGGACGTCGTGGACGTTATTGGGGGGCTGGCTATTTCATCGTCCTACTATTGTGCATGTGGATGCCGTTAGGCGGAATCCCTCTGCCCGACAATCTGATTCTGGGATTGCGACCCGATCATTTTTTCCACGCCTCGATATACTGTTTCTGTGCCTATTTCCTGTGGTTGCTCTGCGGCAGGAGAAGAGGGCCCAAAGCGTGGATTATGATAATATGGGTCATCTCCATCGTGGTGGGGGTTATAACCGAGTTCGGACAGAAGCTCCTACCCTACCGTTCCTTTGACATCAACGACCTCCTGGCCAACGCCATTGGTGCCACATTGGGATGGTTTGTGTTCTATGCGCTGACTGCATCGAGAAAGTCACGAAACTAAAAAGAAACTATTTTTGCACCGCATAAATTGTACAAGATATGAAGAGTATTTACAAGACATTCAAGAATAGTGTGAAACGTGTGACGCGCTACTACATGTTGCTTGTAGAGGAAACCAAGAGCCAGCGAACTGTAGGTAGCACGAACGAGTGGATACTGGACAACTACTACATCATCAGCGAGCAAGAGAAGATGATGAAAGAGGAATTATGCGGTTTGGAGAAGGGTTCATGGAAGATCGACCGGAAGAGGCTGAAAGTGCTGGCCGAACTGATGAAAGGATACCTGAAGAGGTGCCATTATCAGGTTGACAAAAACCTTATGTTCCGTTACCTTATCCATGTGCAGACAACACAGAAGGACTTTCTGAACTACCGTGAGGTCTACGCGCTGCTGCCCTTGGTAAAGCACCTGCTGATAGAAGAACTGGGCGAACTATGTACGGAGTTGGAGAAGGAGAGCGCCCACCACTACAAGGTGACGGAAAAGCCGAGCATGGAACGTCTCGACAAAGCTGCGAAAGAGAACCTGAAGATGATGAATATCTTCAATTCCCTGAAGAAGATGACCAAGCTTCCGCTGTCGGAGCTGATTGAGAGGGTGAGCTACTCCGAGAAGATGCTTGAGGGTGAGAAAGCCGCGATGTACGGGCAAATGTACGACAAGACGAAAGACGACTACCGTGCAAAGATAGTACGCAACTGCAAGAAAGAGGGTGTGAAGGAATACGACTACGTGAAAGGGCTGGTCGAACGTGCCGACGCTGAGAACAAGCATGTGGGGTGGGAACTGTTCCCTCCGAAGCGATGGGAAGCGAGAGGGAAAGCATACGTGTGGATTGTGGCGCTGTGTACGCTGGGCATCGCCTTCGGGTTGGCTTGGCTTTTCATGCCCGAGTGGTGGATGGCGCTGATATTCGCGCTGGTGTTCGTCATCCCGGCAAGCCAGGTGGTGATCGACCTGTTCAACCGTGTGCTTTACCGTCTGCATAAGCCAAAGGGGACCTTCCGTCTGAAGTTCAAGGACGGCATGATACCACAAGAGTATTCCACGATGGTGATCATGCCGACGATACTGAAGAACCGTGAGAAGACCATCCAGCTGCTAGAACAGTTGGAGGTCTATTACCTGAGCAATATCAACCGTGGCGAGGGACATGTTAACTTTAAATTTGGAAATTCGAATTTTGAAGATGGTATCGCAGTTCCAAATAAGAAGTCGGCATTCCAGGAGCAAAACCTCTACTATACCCTGATCGGCGACGCAGCCGCCTACAAGGATGAGAACGCACCGTGGGACGACGAGGTGGTCGAGGCCGGAATGGAGAAGGTGAAGGAGCTGAACGAAAAATACGGGGCTCCAATTTTCAACTTCGTCTATAGGAAGAGAGCCTGGAGCGAGGGCGAGGGCTGCTGGCTGGGACATGAGCGCAAGCGCGGTGCCATCCTGCATTTCAACGACCTGCTGCTCGGTGAGACGAGCGATGAAGAGATAACGAAGCGGTTCCGCTGCGAGACCGTCTCCACCTGGCTGAACGGGGCTAATAAGTCCGATGGTGGCTGCCCGATACAGTTTGTCATCACCTTGGATACCGACACCGAGCTGGTGCTCTACTCGGCACAGAAGCTGGTGGGCGCTATGGCGCACCCCCTGAACCGCGCCAAGCTGAGCGCTGACGGCCGCAGGGTCAACAGCGGTTACGGCATCATGCAGCCGCGAGTGAACGTGGATGTGGAGGTGACGAACAAGAGCCGCTACGCACAGCTTTTCGCCGGATTGGGCGGCCTGGACGTATATACGACGGCGTCGTTCGAGCTGTATCAGGACATCTTCAACGAGGGGTCGTTCTGCGGCAAGGGAATATACGACCTGCGTGTCTTCCAGCAGGTGCTGAAGGGCACCTTCCCTGAGAACCTCATACTGAGCCACGACCTGATTGAGGGCTGCCACATACGTTGCGGCCTTATCAACGACGTGGAGCTGTTCGACGACAACCCGTCGAACTACATCGACGACGCAAAACGCCACCACCGCTGGACTCGCGGCGACTGGCAGGTGATAGGGTGGCTGAAGAACCAGGTGCGCAACGAGAAGGGCGAGAAGGTGAAGAACCAGGTGAACACCATCGGTCGCTGGAAGATATTCGACAACCTGCGCCGAAGCGTGCTCAACGTGTCGCTGCTGGTGCTTATCATGCTGGGCTTCGTGATGAGCCTGGAGGCTGAAGGTCATCAGTTCGTTCTGTTTTATGTGCTGACAGAAAAGCCTGCGTTCATGATATGGTATGCCGCCGCGTTCGCGCTGACGGTGGTGGCGCTGATAGTGGTGTCGCTGCCCATACTCTTCTTCCTGCTCGAGCAGGTGGCTCGTTTGCCTCACGTGGGCAAGCGATATAAGTACTATATGACACTCATGCGTGGCATCTGGGTGGTGGTGTGCCGTTCAGTGGTGCAGTTCGCCCTGATGCCGAAGGAGGCTTGGATGTACACCGACGCGATAATAAGGAGCTGTTACCGCATGCGGTTCAGCCATCGGAACCTGCTGAACTGGGTTCCGAGCGACGAAGCGTCGAAAAACACCAAAGGGACGCTGGGCGACTATATCGCCAAGTTCTGGTTCAACTACGTGTGTGCGGCTGTGATCACGGCTCTCACCTGCTTCTGTGTGTTCGCGGCTGCCGACTTCCCGTGGCTTACGGTGGTGGCGTGCGCCTTCTGCGTGGTGAGCTGGTGCGGAGCTCCGCTGCTGATGTACATCCTCGGCAAGAAACTCCCCGACAACAAGAGAAACCTCAACGCCATCGAGACCGAAGAGGTCAAACAGCTGGCACATGACACCTGGCATTTCTTCGACTCCATGCTGACGGAGGAGAGCAACTGGCTGGTGCCCGACAACTACCAGCTCAACCGCGAGAAGAAGACCGACTACAAGACCTCTCCCACAAACATCGGCTATTCGCTTACCGCCGTGATAAGTGCCGCCGAGCTGGGCTTCATCTCAAAGAAAGATGCGGTGACGCACCTGGAGCATATCATCGACACCGTAGTGAAGCTGGAGAAATGGAACGGACACCTTTTCAACTGGTACGACATACACACTCTGCGGGCTCTGCCTCACTTCTTCATCTCCACTTGCGATTCGGGCAACTTCGTTGCCTGCCTCTATGTGGTGAAAGGATTCCTCAATTCAGAAATCCACAGTTCGAAATCCGAGAATCAGCAGGCAGAGGCTCTGTTGGCCAAGGTTTGCCGACTCATCGACAACTGCGACTTCACCAAGCTCTATAATCACGAGCTGGATGTGTTCAGCATCGGCTACGACCACGGATCGCACACTCTCCTACCCTATCACTACAACAACTTCGCTTCGGAAGCTCGCCTTACCAGCTTCCTGACCATTGCACAGGGCGACGCTCCCTACAAGCATTGGTTCTGTCTCGACAAGACACTGGTGCAGTATAAAGGCTATAAAGGGGTGGCATCGTGGTATGGCACCCTGTTCGAGTACTTCATGCCGCTCATCTTCCTCCCCACCTACCGCCACACCCTCATGGACGAGACCTACAGCTTTGCCATCCGAGCTCAGAAGGCGTTTGTAAAGAACACCGAGAGCTCTCATCGTCTCCCCTGGGGCATAAGCGAGACCGCCTACAACGAGCTTGACGACGCTCAGAACTATAAATACCACGCCTTCGGCGTCCCCTATCTGAAATTCCAGAACACCACCCCCGACCGCATAGTGATATCGCCCTATAGCTCCCTTATGACCATCGGTGTGGACGACCGCGCCGTCTATGACAACATACAGCTTCTCAAAGAGCTGAAGATGATGTCGGGCAACAGCGAAAATGGGTCGTACGGATTCTACGAGAGCTACGATGAAGAGGACCACGTACCGGTTCTGGCGCACTATGCCCACCACCAGGGAATGATCCTGGCAAGTCTGGCCAACTACCTTAACAACCGCTGCCTGCAGCACTACTTCATGCAGGAGCCTGCGATGAAGTCGATGGAGACCCTGCTTAAAGAGAAAGCCCAGGTGAAGCCCTACATCGACCTGAAGGTGACTCAGTACAAACGCTACCAGTATTCGAAGACCCAGAGCGAGAGCGACGCCCGCGACTACGACTCCATCGCCACCGTGCCTGAGATAGGGGTTATAAGCAACGGACAATACACCGTGCTGATGAACGACCGCGGGTCGGGATTCTCGCGCTACAAAGGGGTGATGGTCAACCGCTACAGGAAGATCAGCTCCGACCACCACGGCGTCTACCTCTTCGTGCGCAACCTGCGCTCCGACCGCCTCTGGTCGGCCACCTACGCTCCGCTGGATGTGATGCCGAAGTCCTATCACGTGAACTTCGCCAGCGACAAGATAAGCTTCAGCCGCATCGACGACGAGGTGGAAACCAAGACCGAGGTGACGGTGTTGAAAGACCGCTCGGCTGAGATCCGCCGCTACACTTTCGTCAACAACAGCGACCGCGACATCGACCTCGAGATAACCACCTACGGTGAGGTGGTCCTCGCCATGGAAGCCGAGGACGAGAGCCACCGCGTCTTCAACGGGATGAAGATCCACAGCGAGTACGACAAAGACCACGAGGCGCTCCTGTTCAGCCGCCCGGCGGCCAACGGCACACGCAACTACCTGCTGCATAAACTCTGGGTGGAGGAAGACCTCGACGAATCGGCTCCGATATTGAACTATCAGATAGTCGAATACGAGTCCTCTCGCCTGAGGTTCCTCGGACGTGGAGGCAGCCTTCAGCATGCCGACATAATTGACAACCACCGCACCCTCAGCGGCACTGTAGGCACCACCCTCGACCCCATCATGAGTATGCGTCGCCGCCTGCATATCGAAGCCGGCAAGAAGATCGAGGCTTACCTCATCATCGCCTTCGCCAAAGCTCGCGAGCAGCTGCTCCAGCTCACCGAACGCTACCAGACTCCCGTCGATGTCGAACATGCCTTCAAGACCGCCTCGGTGTTCAACAACATGCGTACCGACCTCTCGCTGCTCAAGGGGGCTCAGATGCGTCTCTACAACAGCATCAGCAAATACATGGCTCAAACCGCCACCCTCGGCAACGACCGTCAGGCGGTCCTGGCTAAGAACACCCTCTCGCAGAGCGGCCTCTGGCGCTTCGGCATAAGCGGCGACCTGGCCATCCTGCTGCTCGAGGTCGACCGTCTCGAGAAGTCGGGATTCGCCAAAGAGCTGCTGCGCGCTTTCGAGTACTTCAAGATTCACGGCCTCCGCCTGGATCTGGTGATCATCAACGACGCCAAAGGCGAGGACCACGAGAGCCTCACCCACTTCATACGCAACATGTCCAACACCGAACACCTGTGGTCGACCCACTCCGACGCCGGAAAGGTGTTCGTGCTCAACGGCGACGATGTCAGCGAAGCCGAACGCATACTGCTCCACACCGTGGCTCGCCTCTGTTTCAACACCCGCGACGGCCTCACCATCGAGCAGCAGCTCCGCCAACTAGAAGAAGCCAACCAGCACTACCAGGACAAGGTGGAATATCCTGTCTTGAAGCCAGGCAAGCATTTCCGCGTCTGGAGCAGCCTCGATTTCTACAACCAGTATGGCGGATTCGACAACGGCGGCCGCGACTATGTGGTGACCAACACCAACACCCCGATGCCGTGGGTGAACGTCATCTCCAACGGCAAGTTCGGCTGCGTGTTGAGCTCGACCATGTCGGGATTCACCTTCGCCTACAACGCCCAGCAGTTCAAGCTCACCAGCTGGAGCAACGACATGGTGCGCGACCAAGCCAGCGAGATGCTGCTCGTCAACAAAGGGCAGTTTGTGCCAGCCACCGCCCGTCACGGTCAAGGCTATTCGGCCTTCGATGCCGAGTATCCCGACCTCAAGGTGAGCGTCCGCGTCTTCGTCTCCGTCGACAAGATGGAGAAATACTACCAGATCATGGTCGAGAACAAAAGCAACGAAAACCAGGAGGTGCAGCTCGACATGGTCTACAAGCTCGTTATGGGCATGTGCGAGGAGCAGACGGCCCGCTACCTCCATTCCGAATGGGACGAAGCTTCCAAGAGCATACGTATCCGCAATGTCTACCATCCCATCTACCACAACCAGGTGCTCTGCCTCTCGGCCATAGGCGGCGAATCTACGGCTCTCAGCCACTCGCTCGACGCTCCCAACCGCAAACGTCTGGGCCTCAAACTCAACGTCGAGGCACAGAAAGACTGTCAGGTGGCCTTCGTGCTGACCGTAGGCGAAAGCGGCGCGGTGCAGACCTCCGCCCACTCCATATTCGACATCAACGGCGAGTTTGACCGCGTACAGGCCTTCTGGGACGAGAAGCTCAGCCACATCCAGGTCGAGACTCCCGACCGCTCGTTCGACTACATGCTCAACCGCTGGTACCTCTACCAGGTCTTCTCCTCTCGTCTCTATGCCCGTGCCGGATTCTACCAGGTTGGCGGCGCCACCGGCTTCCGCGACCAGCTCCAGGATGTCATGAGCCTCCTCTATAGCGACCCCGACTATGCTCGTCGCCAGATACTCGACCACGCTGCCCATCAGTTCGCCGAAGGCGACGTGCTCCACTGGTGGCATGAGAGCATGCACCTCGGAGCCCGCACCACCTTCAGCGACGACTACCTCTGGCTCGTCTTCGTCACCTACCAGTACGTGAAAGTCACCGGCGACGAGTCCATCCTCACCGAAGAGGTCCCCTTCTGCCAAGCCGACCAGCTCGCGCCGGGCGAGAACGAGCGTGGAATGAACTACACCAGCTCTCAGCAGGAGACCGCCTCCCTCTATGAGCACCTGCGTCGTGCCGTCAACCGCTCGATGAACCGCATAGGCAGCCACGGCCTGCCACTGATGGGTTGTGGCGACTGGAACGACGGCATGTCCACCGTAGGCTCTCAAGGCAAAGGCGAGAGCGTCTGGGTGGCCTTCTTCCTGGCCGACCTGCTGCCCAAGATGGAAGAGCTGACTCAGATGATGCCCTCGGCCGACCTGAGCTACTGCGGCGACCTCGCGGCTTTCCGCAGCCGTCTCGTCGACGCCATACAGCGCTCCGCCTGGGACGGCGCCTGGTTCCTCCGTGCCTATTACGACAACGGCGACCCCATGGGCTCTCGTAACAACACCGAGTGCCAGATCGACCTCATCTCGCAGGCTTGGAGCATCCTCACCGACGTGGCTACGCCCGAACAGAAAGAGAGCGTCATGCGTGAGACCGACAACCGCCTGGTCAACCGCGAACATGAGATAATACAGCTTCTCACTCCCGCCTTCCACCACTCGCAACCCTCGCCGGGATATATCATGAACTACCCCGAAGGAGTGCGCGAGAACGGCGGACAGTATACCCACGGAGCCATGTGGTACATCATGGCGCAGCTCAAAGAAGGCCGCTACGACATGGCCTATTTCCTCTATTCGCTCATCAACCCCATCCACCGCACACAGACCCTCGCCGACGTGCTCAAATACAAGGTCGAGCCCTACTGCATGGCTGCCGACATCTACAGCAACCGTCAGCACCCGGGTCGCGGCGGCTGGACCTGGTACACCGGTTCCGCATCGTGGGCCTACAAGACCGGCATCGAGAACATCTTAGGACTCCACAAGTGCGGCAACCAGCTCACCATAGCCCCCTGTGTGCCGTCCGAGTGGGACAAGTTCACCGTGCGTTACCGTTTCGGCAACACGATCTACGTCATCAAGTACGAGCGCACCACCAACGCCATGCCCATCCCCACCACCATCGAACTCGTCGACGACGGCGGCACACACGAAGTGACGGTAAACTGAGCGATAGTGCGGCAAAAGAGCCGCACAACCCAGCAGCTACACATCCGTTGACCAAGGCAAACCTACGATAGAGGGCTTTACAGCTCCCCCAAACAAACACTTCTGAATAAGAATGTTAGGTTTTGATTAAAGTCAAGTGACATCCTCGTCTGCCACAGTGCTACAGTTCAAAATCTGGTTGACAAATCTTGTCAGAGAGGTGGCCAGGGGCTGAGTTTTTCATCAGCCCTGTGCGGGCACACACCAAAGGCAATCAAGAAGAGCCCCGTTCCCAAAAGGAACAGGGCTTTTTTATAGTTTTCAAATTTCAAAATCACGCACCATGGGGTGAGTCTTCCCGTACATTTCAGCGGCGTTCTCGCCGCTACCTATAGCCCCTATCATTTTCTAAAACTCGCCACTCGACTGCAGAGGAGGCCTTTTTTCTCGCCTTTTACGGTGGTGGCGATGAGGTACTGATCGCCGCCGTCGGCTATGGACAGCTGGCGGCGCAGGGTGTTGGCGTCGACAGGATAGTTGCGCACCACGATGTTGGCTTGCTTCACCTCTCGTTGGAGGCTTTTCTTGCTGAGCCGCACCTCTTTGAGGACTTCGAACAGGCGTCCCGGGAAGTCGGCCACAAGCTGGTCGGAGGTATAGAGGTGGCTGTTACGGTCGAGCTTCTCGACTCCATACCACAGGCATATCTCGCCCCATGGAGCACCTTTCATAAGGGTCGCATTGGGTTCATAGAGGTATCGACAAACTTCGGCGGCATAGCTTGGCACAACCTCGTCACCTAAGACGAACTCATTACGCCACTCTCCCCCGTTCCAAACATCAACACACCGGACCTGCTGACCCCCAACCACCGGCTCCCGCTCGCTGACCACTAACAGTACTTCCTTGCACTCGTGGTTTACGGCGAGGATATGCACCTCAGCTACATCGCCGAGCTGCCGTAGGCTTTCGTGGATGTCTATCATCGGCGAGGTTTTTATCAGTAGCTTCTCGCAACGTTTTCTCAGCATCGGCAACATCTCGATGACGTTGGGTTGGCAGTCGGCAAGGCTGACGAGCTTCTGTCCGCGCTCTCCGCGTCGGGCGGGGTCGATATAAATCACGTCGAAATGCCGTCCGTCGGCTTCGAGCCAGGTGTGGCAGTCGCTGTTATGGCATGTTATGTTGTCGAGAGCGAGCGCCTGGGCGTTATGAGCCATAATGTCGCAAAGGGTGCCGTCCTGCTCGACATAGTCGACATGCTTGGCGTCGTAGGCGAACATGAGGCTGTCGATGCCCATGCCGCCCGTGAGGTCGGCGAGGGTGTATTGGGAATCTGGCATCAATCTTTTTGAAACCAGCTCCGCCTTATATCGTGCGGCGGTCTCCGACGAGCTCTGCTCGCGGCTGAGCCGGCAGGGATAGGCTATGCTGTCGTTGGAAGCCAGCCAGGGCCACTTGCTCGCCGCCATCGCCTGCCCTTCCATCTGCTCGGCCACCCTCTGTGCATCGACACCCGACGGCAAACCGCCCTTCAGCAGCATCTTCAGGGGGTCTTCTCCCCGATGCCGCCATGCCCATTCAACTATCTCATCCAAAACCACCTGCTACCCGCTAAATGCTAATAAACTCCCTCTTCGTGGAGTTTGCGGAGACGCTCGACGACCATCGGACGGTCTTCCTTATAGGTCACGCCGAACCACTTGGCCGTCGTCTTCAGCACCGTCATCGTGGCGCTTCCGTCGGCGATGAAGGTGTTGACCGCGAAGGGGATGTAGTATTCCGACTTGAGCTCGGCGCCCTTGTCTTTGAGGAACTGCACGAAGAGTTTTTCACTCTTGGCAAAGTAGTCGGGTGTGAAACCGAAGAGGTTCATCGACACGGTGGCGTCGGCCGGAAGCGGATGCTGTCCCTCGGCGTCGGTATAAGCGATGCCGTCGGAGGTGCGTGCAATCGAGGTGCGCTCGTCCATGCCGATAAGCAGGCCGTTGGCGTCGACCTTGCACACTCCACGTGACACGGAGCCGTTCTCGCTCAGGGTGTTTTCAAGCTTATAGCCCACCATGCAGTATTTACCCTCGACACCGTCCAAGGTCTGAAGGTAGTCGGCCATCACCTTGAAGGCGTCGCCGCCATAGAAGTCGTCGGCGTTGATGATGGCAAACGGCTCGTGGATGACCTCCTTGGCCATCAGGACCGCGTGGTTGGTACCCCAGGGCTTCTCGCGTCCTTCGGGCACAGAAAAGCCTTCGGGCAGGTTGTCGAGTTCCTGGTAGACGTATTTCACCTCTATCTTGCCGTTCCAGCGTTCGCTATTGAAGACCTTGCGGAAATCCTGGTCGAAGCTGTGGCGTATGACAAAGACGACTTTGCCGAATCCAGCACGGATGGCGTCGGTGACGGAGTAGTCGAGGATGGCCTCACCGTGAGGGCCGACTCCGTCCATCTGCTTAAGTCCACCGTAGCGGCTGCCCATGCCGGCAGCAAGAACTAATAATGTAGGTTTCATGGTATTTTTTTGAATGTGTTAATGCGTGAATGTGTGAATTTGTTAGTGGGTATGGGTGTATGGGTGTATGGGTGTAAGGGTGTTTTCGTTAATTCTGCTACCTATCTCTTCTCCTTGAAAAACCGCTTCATCAGCTGTTCGCACTCCTCCTTCATCAGGCCTGTCGTCACCTCGGTTTTAGGATGTAGCGGAGAGGGCGAGAAGCGCGAATAGCCTCGCTTCTCGTCAGCGGCGCCATAAACCAGCCGTCTCACCTGTGCCCACCCTATCGCGCCGGCACACATGATGCAGGGCTCGAGGGTGACATAAAGGGTACACTCGTCAAGATATTTCGACCCAAGCTCATCTTCGGCGGCGGTGAGGGCCAGCATCTCGGCATGTGCGGTAGTGTCGCCCAACCGCTCCGTCTGATTGTGAGCCGAAGCTATAACCCGACCATCGCATACCACCACAGCTCCGACGGGTATCTCATCCTCGTCGTAGGCAGCTTGAGCCTCAGCATAGGCCATCTGCATATAATCGTCGTCACTCATGGTGTAGGTGTGGCTATTTTGTGAATTTCTGCTTGTCTTTCTTGAGGACAGCGTAGCGGTGGTTGATCACCGTCACACGACCATCGCGTCTGTAGCTCTCGGTGTAGGGAAGGAGCGACTGTCCGATATGGATATAGTCGGTGAAGGCGCGCCAGTCGACATTCCGGTGAAGAGGGTCGACCTCGCCACCGAAGATTTCGGGATGCTCGATAACAAAGAAAAGGAGTCCGTTCTCCCGCTCGAAAAGATACTCGCGGATGTGCATCCCTGGCGTCTCGGCGTGCACTTCGTAGACCTTCACGCCCTGTATCTCTTTCTCTCCCAGATACTGCAACTCTGTGCCGTTGGTACGCCAGTTGTAGAGCGGCGTACGGAAGTCGTAAGCCGACCCTCTGTCGTAGTAGTCGGCGAGGGTGATCTTCCGCCACACTCGATCTACCGTGTCGTACCGACGTGCGTTGTCCACCCCGTCGGTAAGGTAGCCGAGCTGTATCTGGCCGTGCGACCAGAGCTCGACCCGATGGTTATGGGGCGGCATGAACCAGCGCTTCATCACAAGGGTGTCGCTTCGGTCGTGGAAGTCGAAGATAGAGCTTTCGATATAGAGAATGGAATCGGCGGGAAGGGCCTCATAATTCAACGCCTTGAGGAAACGCTCCACAATGGCCTTCGCCGTGTCGGAATTGGTAGCCGTATTGATCGGCACAGGCTCTTGCGCCGCCGCCGTAAATGCCGAAAGCATCAGGATTGTCAAGATAATATGTCTGACCGTCTGTTTGATATTCTGGCTGTTTTTATGTTTATCCTTTACCCTCATCTTTAAAGCATTCAAGCACTCAATCATTCAAGCAATATTAATACTTTCGCGCCACAGGGCTGACACTATAGGGATAGGTCGTCGGCTGGTTCATCTTCACTTTGCTGTAGAGGATGGTCGCCGTGCCGGAATAAAGCTTGCTCCGCGCCGAGATGTCGGCCCGATAGGGATACTTCTTGTTCTTCACCATCGAACCGTCGTCCAGCACCTCCACCGTCTGGCGCCAATCGCTGAACTCGGCCATCACCCAGCTTTTCCTCACGAAGTCTTTCTCTCCCAGGAAGAGCTCCTGCAGCGACTCAAAATCTGTCGTGATTCCAGCCACTTTCTGCAAATCGGAATAGGTGCCCTCGAAGTATCGGCCGGCAATCTTGGCATAGACAAATACCGAGTCGCGGGTCAGCATGGCACGACCCAGCTCAATGAATTTATTGAGGTTGACCCATATCACAGAGTCCCGTCTCAGTCGGAGCTGTCCGTTGACCGCGATGTCGTCGACGGTACAGGAAAAATTGGCAATCAGGGTCTCGCACCTTGATATCTCCACACATTCGGATGCCGGCTTGGACGCCTGCTGCGAGGGGCTCTTATCGTGCGTGAGCTTGGACGTATTGCGGCAGCCCGTCAGACAGAAAGCCGTCAAAACCGCAAGGATAGCGACAATCTGCTTCTTATATGCCAATCTGTTGTGCTTTGTCATCTTACTGCCTTCTTGATGGTTTCCAGATGCTCCTGAAGGGTCTTGCTGCCCTCCTTATCGTTCTTCACCGCCTTCTCCATATACTGCAGCGCCTCTTTCGCCCGTCCCATCTTGTAAAGAATCCAGGCATAGGTGTCGAGATAGGTGGGGTTTTCAGGTTCGGCCAGGATGGTACGTTTCGACATCTGCTCGGCTTTCTCAAGCTTGGTCGAGGTCTCGGAGAGGTAGTAGGCGTAGTTGTTGAGTGTCGGTATATTGTCGGGAGAGGCTTTGAGGCTCTTCTCGAAACACTGCCACGCCTCCTCCTGCCTATCCTGCCGATAATAGACCTCGGCGAGCATACCGTAGGTGTCGGTTTCGAGATAGCCGTTGCTGAACCCCAGCTTGACGCATTGCACCAAAGGTTTCTCAGCTTTGGTGTATTCCTGCCTTATAACATAAATCTGGCCTTCCATGAAGTAAGGCAACGACTGGAACGGGAAGAGTTTCTGAACCGTCTGAGCCGAAGCCAGGATGCTGTCTTCTGCGGCGTTGCAAACAGACATGCAGATCAGGTAGGCCTCCCATATCTCATATCGCGACGAGTCGAGTTTCAGGTAGCGGCCAAACTGCTCGGCTGCCTCTCTATAACGCTGTCGGTTCATCAGGACCTCGCCATAAAGCGGAGCGTATGAGAGGGTGTCGTAGCACTCTGCCAGAATCTCTTCCAACAAAGAGAAAGCATGTCCGGGCTCGTTGCTGTAAAACTCCTGTGCGGTGTATATCGACGACAGTATCTGCACCTTGTCCGTGCAGTTCAACGCATTGCTCTGGAGACCTTTCTTCAGTTCGCTGTATGTGGACTCCGCATCGCCGGTTTGATGGTAGTAGTTCGCCAACGAGATATGGATATAATCGTCGCTCGGATCTGCTGCCGCTATGCGGTCGTAGAATTTTTTAGCCTTGGCGTAGTTCTTCTGCTTCATGTACATCTCGGCCATCAGCTCGTTGTATTTCTTCTCCTGAGGCAAGGCTTCTGCCAGCTTTTCTATCTCCTGTGCAGCCTTCTCGTTCTTTCCGAGAGCCGACCACAGCTTCTGCTTCTGTAACGAGATAGGCTCGGTGACGCCGATAATTTTCTCAACCCTGTTCAGCGGTTCTATGGCACCTTCTATGTCGCCGTCGGACAGATGTGCATTGGACAGCTCGTAGTAGTAGTCAAGCTTATCGGGAGCGAGCTTTATCAGCGCTTCCCAGGTCTTGATTTCATTCTTATAGTCACCTTTCGCATGGAAGAGGGTGCAGAGCTGCAGTTTGTACCACTGGTTGTTCTTGTCGGTGGTTTCGGCTTTCTGACTGTAATATAACGCGCTGTCGACCATGCCGACCTTCTCATACATACTTGCCAACTCATACAGCGCTGCGCCAAAGTTCGGATTCCGGGTCAAGATGGTCTGATAGCCCTTAACCGCCTTCTCCGTCTGATCCAGCTCTTGGTTCATCTTGGCTTCGATCATCATGGCTTCGGTCTCCAGATCGACAGAGCTGACCATTGTCCGCACACCTCTGCCTGAGGCCTGCTGCTTGCTGCCTGACGACTGACGGCTGCTGTCCTTCGACGACTTGCATCCCGCCACAAGCAATGCCAAAATCAGGCAGAGCCCAATGAAGATTATATTTCGCTTGTTATTCACCTTTCGATTTTCAATTCTTTATAACCGCACTCCGTTCTTCCGCCGAGTCGAAGGTCATCTTCCGGAACTCGTTCTCAAAGTCTTTTGCACGGCTCAATTTCGCCTGTTCCTCCATCTCCTTGCATATCTCATCGTACCTTTCATTCAACTTCTGCCACTGTTCGACGCTTATCTCGTCGCAAAGCAGCAAGTCGAGCAGCACCTGATAGGCGTGCTTGCGTTTCTGCTCCTCGTATCCGTCCCACAGATCATCCAAACGTTTATGTATCTCATCCCACGACGAGAGCCCCTGCAGGTCCTCAAAAAGTTTCTTCAAGTCGCGCTCCCCAACCAGCTGTCCACCAATATTATGCCACCTCTGCTCCCGCTCGTAAGACTTACCGCTGTCCGATGGCTGCTGCCCGCTGCCTGCCAACAAACTAACAGCATAGTATATCAGCATATCGCCGTAGGCCTTATAAGCCTTGCCAGCTTTCAGCAGCACCACCTTGCGCTTCGAGTTCTCCATACCCTGCCCCACTATCTCAATCTGCCGTTCTTCAGGAGGGAGCAGCTTCATCAAGGCAGGATTGTACGCCTCTTCCGTCCATATCTTTATCAGCTTACGTGCCGCTATTATCTCTTCCACCGTGTCTGGGGCGAACATCTCAAATTCTATATGCTGCCGCTTCGAGGTGCGCTTGTCGCGCTGCTTGTATTTCACGGCGTTCCGCTTCAAGGCATACATATTGTACATCCACCAGTAGGCGGGCATCACCTCCAGCCGGTTCTTCGTCACGTTGTTGTTGACCAGCGCAAACGGCAACGCTATGTTCAGCTCGTATGGATAATCCGCCTTTGCCAGCAGGCAGTAGGATGCGAATTTCGACGAGTGTTTGAAGCTGCTGCACAATCCCGGCCAGAAGCCGCGTCCGGCTACTATCTCGCCGTCTGCCGTACGGCTGTTGTGGTTCGACCCTATCGTCGCACCCGCTGCCACGTTGCTCTGTCCTTTCATGGTGGCGGCTATCAGGAACGAGTTGTTATGATGCTGCTCATGTCCCGGGAATATCATGCTGCTCACCACCTCGCAGCAGGCCAGCGTCGAATTGTCGCCCACCACGCTGTCGATCAACCGCAGCCCATTCTCAAGATGGACGTTCTCGCCCAAAAGGAACCGCTGCGCTATCACCCCATTCTCGATATGGTTCCCCTCTCCAATAACGCCGTCCTCAAGCGATGTGCAGTTGGCTATCACCGTGCAGCTTCCCACAGCCACATTCTTTAGACAGAGGCAGTTGCTGATATGGCATCCCTCGGCGATATGTCCTATCGGCTTACGTGCTGCCTCTTTCGCCGCCAAGTTGTGGAATTTCTCTGCTATTTTTTTGTCACCCCTATACTTTGCCCACAGATAGGCGTCGCCGACGGTCATGCCTCTGAAGACACCTATCTCACGACCACCGTTCTCGTTCATCGGGGACAGCATGGGCATATATGGTTCTGCCAAAGCCGACAGCTCGCCAATATTGCGCAGCTCACACCCATCCTCGACCGTATATCCCTTCAGCAGCCGTACATAGCTGACGCTACATCCGTCGCCAATAGTACAGTCGCACAACATCGAGTCGCTAACCTCACTGTTACCCAACGTTACCCGCCCACTAAAGCGGTTTCCAACAACTTTGTCACATTCAAAGTCATCCACAACTGATATTAAACTCCAATCAGCACAACGATTACCGTTGTTTTTCAGTTGTTCGATTTCCGCTGAAGCAAGGTTACGCATTAATTCAAAATTCAAATTTCAAAATTCAAAATTCTCCTCATCCCACCGAGCAGCCTGAAGTCACCAGCTGCGACGGGGTTATCAGCACCAGGCGTCCGTCGCGGTCTTCGGCGCTCAGTATCATGCCCTGGCTCTCGACACCTTTGAGTTTGCGTGGCGCGAAGTTGGCTATGAAGCACACCTGCTTGCCCACCAGCTCCTCGGGGTTGGTGTAGTATTTGGCGATACCGCTCACGATGGTGCGGCCGCCCATTCCGTCGTCAATCTTGAACTGCAGCAGCTTGTCGGCTTTCGGTACCTTGCTGCATTCCAGCACCGTTCCCACACGGATATCCACCTTGCCGAAGTCATCGAACGCCACCTCCTGTTTCACCGCAGCGGGTGCCCAGGCGTTCAGCTCATTCTGTTTTTTGGTGGCCTGCAGTTTGTCGATCTGCGCCTGTATGGTCTCGTCGCTTATCTGCTCGAAAAGCAGCTCGGGCTTGTCAATCTGATGGCCTTCCATAAGGATGTCGGTACGACCGGCGTCTTGCCAGCCCAACGCCTGCATGTTCATGATGCGGTGCATCTTGTCGGCCGTGAACGGCAGGAACGGGGCACACAGCACCGCCAGGTTGGCGCATATCTGCAGCGAGAGGTTCATCACCGTCGCCGTCCTCTCGGGGTCGCTCTTTATCAGCTTCCACGGCTCGGTTTCCGTCAGGTATTTGTTACCCACACGAGCCAGGTCCATCATCTCACCCACCGCCTCGCGGAAGCGGTAGTTCTCTATCGAGCGGCCAATAAGCTCGGGGAACTTGGCTATCTCGGCAACTGTCTGTCTGTCGAGGTCGGTCAGCTCGCCGCATTTCGGCACCTTGCCCTCGTAGAACTTGTGCGTCAACACCAGCGTGCGGTTCACGAAGTTACCCAGTATCGCCACCAGCTCCGAGTTGTTCTTCAGCTGGAAGTCCTTCCACGTGAAGTCGTTGTCTTTCGTCTCAGGCGCGTTGGCGCAGAGGGTGTAGCGCAGCACGTCCTGCTTGCCGGGAAACTCCTCCAGGTATTCGTGCAGCCACACCGCCCAGTTCCTCGAGGTGCTTATCTTGTCGCCTTCCAGGTTCAGGAACTCGTTGGCGGGCACGTTCTGCGGCAGTATGTAGCTCCCTTCGGCTTTCAGCATCGAGGGGAAGATGATGCAGTGGAACACGATATTGTCCTTGCCGATGAAATGCACCAGCTTGGTCTCCTTGTCTTTCCACCATTTCTCCCAGTCGGCACCTTTCAGCTGCTTGGTGAAGGAGATATATCCAATAGGTGCGTCGAACCACACGTACAGCACCTTGCCGTTGGCCTCTTCCAGCGGCACCTTCACGCCCCAGTCGAGGTCGCGCGTCACCGCTCTCGGCTGCAGGCCTGCGTCTATCCACGACTTGCATTGGCCATAGACGTTCGTCTTCCAATCCTCTTTGTGCTCTTCAAGAATCCACTTCCTGAGCCACCCCTCGTCTTTGTCGAGCGGCAGAAACCAGTGTTTCGTCTCGCGCAGCACGGGCGGGTTGCCGCTCAGCGTGCTCTTGGGGTTGATGAGGTCGGTGGCGTTGAGCGACGTGCCGCAGGCTTCGCATTGGTCGCCGTAGGCGTGCTCGTTGCCGCAGTGCGGGCAGGTGCCCGTGATGTAGCGGTCGGCCAGAAACTGTCCCGCCTCCTCGTCATAGTATTGCTGCGTCGTCTTCTCGATGAACTTGCCTTCGTTGTACAGCTTCGTGAAGAACGCTGCCGCCGTCTCGTGATGTTCTTTCGACGACGTGCGCGAGTAGATGTCAAACGAGATGCCCAGCTCTTCAAACGATTTCTTTATGATGTTGTGGTAACGGTCCACGATGTCCTGCGGCGTGCATCCCTCCTTGCGGGCTTTGATGGTGATGGGCACGCCGTGCTCGTCGCTGCCTCCGATGAAGAGGACATCCTCACCCATCGAACGCAAGTACCTCGCGTAGATGTCGGCAGGCACATAAACGCCAGCCAGATGTCCGATATGCACCGGTCCGTTGGCGTAGGGCAACGCAGAGGTTATAGTGTGGCGTTTGTATTGCTGGTTCGTGTATGTCATGAGATTGGTGAATTTTGAATTGTAAATTGTGATCCGACCTGTCCGACAAGTCCGACGTGTCAGACAATCTGCCGAAGGCTAACCGCTAACCTTATACCGCCTTCTTTGCGGTGGTGGTGCGTTTGGTGGTCGCTTTCGGTTTGGCAGTAGCCTTAGGAGCAGCTTTCGGAGCGGCAGCCTTCTTGGGCTTGGCCTCAGCCTTCGGTTTCTCCGCTTTCACCTCTTCCTTGACTTCAGGTGCTTCCTCTTTTGCCTCCTCGGTCGGGGTCAGCTTCTCGGCCTTCAGCAGTATGTTGTACCAATGCAACACCTTCTTCACGTCCGAAGCGTGGACACGGTCGGTGTCGTAGTTGGGCAGCACCTGTGCGAAATAGTCGAACAGCTCCTTGTTCTCCGCCTTCTTGGGGTCGAAACCGAGAGGCTTCGCATCCTCTTTCTTGTACATGGCCGCAAACACATCCTCCAGCGGTGCCTCGCCGTCGGTGGTATATATGCGTATCTCGCCCAGCGAGCTGATGCGCTCGTTTCTGAACACCGGGAATTTCACTCCCGTCACGAGGTTCTTCACTATCGCACCGTTCTTGGTCTGCGATATCACTTCACTCAAATCAGGTTTTCCAGAAATTACAAGAATGTTGTTAAGTTCCATTTTACTATAAATTTGGTTGTGGTTAGTGTTTTCTTTAAAGTTTTCGACCAAAGGTCAAGTTAATTATTAACGAGAACCATCATGTTTTATTATCCAATCACCGCACGATGACAGGCATCCCTACTCACTTCTCCCAGACATACTCACGTTCTTTCAGCCCAGAGTCTTTCAGGCGCAGGCGCGTATTCTCGTCGAATACCGTCAGGGCTTTCAGGTCGGCCGGCGGCAGCTGGTATTTCTCCGGGTTGTGACAGGCGTCGTTGGACGGCAGGATATAATATTGGTACAGCCCCTCATATTCACCCCTATAAACCCAATAGGGCATATAGCTGCACTTTTGCTCGATTGTTTGATTACCTGTATGCTTTAATGCTTGAGTGTTTCTCCTCAAGGTCAGTTCAATCATAATGCCCCCGTCGGTGTTTATGTCACGCTGGTTCGACACCAGGTTGCCCATCGAATAGACCACTATCTGCGGTGCGATGTCGTTTTGCGGAAGTGCGTCCATCGTGGCGTTCTGCACCACATGGGGATGGCCTCCGATGACAATGTCGGCGCCGTTCTCCAGCAGCAGCTTTGCAAGCATCTCCTGCTCTGCGTTTGCCTTCGTCTGGTACTCTTCGCCCCAGTGTATCAGCGCAATGGTGTATTCGGCGCCCAGCTCTTTCGCCCTTGCGAGGTCGGCTTTCATCTGCATGGTGTCTATCATATTCACCACCAGAGGATCAGGCACCGGCAGTCCGTTGGTGCCGTAGGTGTAGGTCACCAACCCCAACTTGAAGCCGTTGCGTTCCACCATCATCGGGTGGTTCTTCTCTCTCTCCTCAGTGTTGCGGTAAGTGCCCAAGTGTGGTACGCCCAACGAATCGAAGACATGGAGAGTCCTCATGAAACCTTTCTTGCCACCGTCCATACAGTGGTTGTTTACCGTCGTGAAAATGTCGAATCCCGCGTTGCTGGCATCTACCAGCAGCTGGTCGGGCGAGCTGAACTGAGGGTAACCCTTATAGGGCGGTCCCGCCAGCGTGAGTTCAAAGTTGGCGATGGCCAGATTGGCACTCTGCAGATAAGGAGCTATGAACTTGAAGCAAGACGTATAGTCGTACTTGCCATCCTCCGTCAAGGCAGCCTTTATCTGTCCGCCGTGTCCCATCAAGTCCCCCGCGAAGATAATCTTCAAACTGTCCTGTGCCCGAAGTCCGAAGGACAGCAGCACACAAAACATCGCAATCGAAACTTTTTTTATCATAATGGTTTTACTTTTCAATCAAACAGTCTATTGGTGATTTCACTATTCTTTCTATCTGGAATTCCTTTGGCGCTGTGGTCCTTATCTCATCCTGAAAAGCATCGGCCACGCTACCCACCAGTCGCACAGAGCCGCCGTCGGCAATGGGACACACCATCTCACGCCAGAAGGCCTCAAACACCTCCTGCAGCAGATTGCGGACATATTCTGTCTTGCGGTATTTGTATGCCACCGGTGAGAAGGAAGCCATATAGCGGTTGGGGTATTCCCCACCGTAAATCCTCTTCATAGACTCTTCTTTCGTGGTGTTCATCTCACTGGCCAACTCTGCAGGCATCCTGTCTGTCAGAAAATCTTTCAGCAGACGTCGTCCAATATGGTTGCCCGATCCCTCATCGCCGAGGATATATCCGGTGGAAGTCACCTGACGTACGATGTGCTTGCCGTCGAACAGGCAGGCGTTGCTGCCCGTTCCCAGAATGCCAACCACGCCACTCTTGCCGTCGCTTACCGCACGGCACGCACCCAACAGGTCGCCAGCCACTTCGATTTCCGCCTCAGGGAAGATTTCTCTAAGAAGACCTTCAACATGCTGCTGCATCTCTAACGTGCCACAACCAGCACCATAAAAGGAGAGTGAAAGATAGTCCGTGCCCGGACAGGGCATAAAATAAGTTGACAACCCTTTCTTTATTCCCCCAAGTACCTCACGAAACTGAGCATCCGAGGTTACCCTTGGGTTAAGTCCCTGGGTTACAAGCCTAATCCACTTGCCGTCGTCGCCTTGTATGGCCCATTCGGTCTTGGTACTCCCGCTATCTGCTATGATTCTCATTTTTATCGTCTTTCTACAGTAAACAGCTGTTTTACAATAGACCAAGTCGGTTCAAGTTCCTTCTCATAGATATAGTACCACCAGTATATCATTTTATATCCTATACTAGCAGGGGTCCCTGGCATAATTATCACTCCATATCGATCGTCTGTAAAATAGTTGTAGTGCCCGCCAAATCGATCGTAGGCAAGAAAATTCAGCCTTCTTGTTATATGACCAGCGTTATAACTCATCCATGGAGTTATGGCGACACTGTCTTGCGGCCTCTCCAGTCGTAAGTGTGGCAAATATTCCACCCCTGTCGGCACGGTGTCGGACGCGCTCGCCATCGTTTGAGCTTTTGCCGCAAAGCAGAAAGCAAGCAGAGTTAGGAATATCGCCAGAGTCTTTCTCATTTCTAGTTTAGATGATGCCTATTATTTCGTTGATGTCTTTCACACCGTGTTTATCACACCACCGCTCCAAGCCGTCAACTATCTTCACCGTCACCTGTGGATCCATAAAGTTGGCGGTGCCAACTTCGATGGCTTTTGCGCCAGCCATCAAAAACTCCAATGCGTCTTCGGCTGTACGGATACCGCCAAGACCGACGACGGGAATCTTCACGGCGTGGGCGACCTGCCACACACATCGGACAGCGACGGGCTTCACACAAGGACCACTCAAACCGCCAGTTACAGTACTCAACATCGGACGGCGCCGCTCAACATCGACGGCCATGCCCAGCAGGGTGTTGATAAGCGACACGCTGTCGGCTCCAGCGGCCTCAACAGCCTTGGCTATCTCTACTACGCTGGTTACGTTGGGGGTGAGCTTGACTATGAGCGTCTTGTTGTAAACCTTTCTGACTTCACTCACCACCTGTGCCGCCATATCGGGGTTGGTACCGAAACCCATACCTCCCTTCTTGACGTTGGGGCAGCTGATGTTCAGCTCGATGGACGGAATCTGCTCCAACTCGTTTATCATCTCCGCAACATGGCAGTACTCCTCAATGGAACTGCCACTTACGTTGACTATGATGTTGGTGTCGAAATGTTTTATTCTGGGATATACCGACTTGCAGAATGTCTCGACACCCACGTTCTGCAAACCCACAGCGTTGAGCATGCCTGCGGGTGTTTCGGCCATGCGGGGATAGGGGTTACCCTGGCGACGCTCGCCAGTAGTGCCCTTCACCACAATACCACCCAAACGGGCCAGGTCGATGAAATCGGTGAATTCCTCACCATATCCGAAAGTGCCAGACGCAGTCATCACAGGATTGCGCAGCGTCAGGCGATCTATCTTAACTTCTAAATTCATATCTATTTATTGCTTGAATGCTTGATTGTCTGATTGCTTGAGTAACACTACCTGCTCTATCGTTCAATCAAGCGATTATTCATTCATAGACACCACTTTCTTGCTATCGAAGACCGGGCCGTCCTTGCAGACGCACTTGTGGCCTTCGTCGGTGTCGGTGACGCAGCAGAGGCAGGCGCCCACACCGCACGCCATCATGTTTTCGAGCGATACCTCGCACGGGATGCTCCTCTCGTGTGCTATCTTCGCCACCGCCTTAATCATCGGGGTGGGGCCGCACGTAGCGATGTGGTCGTACCTGCCGCCGAAGAGCGAGTGTTGCGTCACGAGCCCTCGCTCGCCGAGCGAGCCGTCTTCGGTGGCGAAGCCGATGGTGCCGAGCCCTTCGAAACATTCACGAGCGGGGATGAGCTGTTCGGTGCGCCCGCCGAGCAAGATGGTGGGTGTGACTCCTTTTGCGCGGTAGGCTTTGGCAAGGCCGAGCAGAGGCGCGATGCCGGCTCCACCGCCGACGAGCAGCGGGTTGTTGCCGCACACCGCGAAGCCGTTGCCGAGCGGATAGATGATGTTCACCGAGTCGCCAGCTTTCAGAGTGGCGAGCTTGCGGGTGCCCTTGCCCACGATCTGAATGAGGAGCGTGATGGTGTCAGCTTGAAGGTCGAAATCCTGTATGGATATGGGGCGGCGGAGCATGACGTCGGCACAGTCGCGCACCTCGACTTCGACAAACTGTCCGGCGCGTATGGGTTGGAGTTTTTCGGGCGACCGCAGCGTCCAGGCAAAGTACTTCTCGCCGTACTGCCGCCGCTCAACAATGGTAAATTCTGTTATTCTTTTCATACTGCAAAGATACGAAAACCTATTTTAACGGGAAATCGGTTATCAATTATCGGACACAAGACGAACGGACCTTCCATATCCTCGATCCTTATCATAAGTACACTCAGCACTGGCGTTTACAAGCCCGTCGATGAAAAGCATCGCATAAGCCTGACGAGCCGAATTGCAGGTTGAGGCCCAGTAGCTTCCACCCTCGCCGACAGTCGACAACCATGTGCCGCCTCTGAAACCAGCCGCAGGAAGAAATATCGCACCGGCACGCTCTAACAACGCCCACTCGCCCGCATCATACACATTGTCGTCAAAGGATATGTTGAAGTTGTTTTGGTTGATATTTGAAAATGGTTCAATTGCTTGAGGACGGATGAAAAGATCGGGAAATAATATCAATCCCGCAACGCCGCATACCGTAGCTTCGACATAGCGAGCATCCGAGACGCTGTCGACCGTCGATGTCGTACGAAGGTTGACGAGATAATCCCACTCCTGCTGTGTCAAAGTGCGCCATCGACCTGGCACGTTGCCGCCGTTGCTAATAGCATTGAAAACACCCCAATCGGCATACGATTCCAATCCAGTCAAACTCTCAATATCGTAGTCGCCATCTTTTTCGGAGTTGGGTTGTACATGCCAGCCACTACTACCCCAACAAAGCTGGTCGATACGACCTGTGTAGGTTGAGTCGGAAACAGAGGCGTTGTCCTGTCCGATATAGTCATACTGGTTATCGGCAAAAAAGAAAGTGCCGAAAGAAGTGCCGGCAATTGTTTGGTGCGACCCAACGGAGGAGAATTGCAGGTTACCCTTGGAGAAACGGACCTTTCGATTTTCCCCCACCGAGAACAACGACCAACTGGCGCCACATGCGTTGAATGTACTGTCTGGTTGTGAAACAGAGGTGTCCGCCACATCGGGTTGATTTGTCAACGAGTCATCCTCACGTGTGCAGGACGGAAACAAAGCAGCGATCAGAAACATCGCCGCAAAAAGAAAACGGGATTTAAACATGAGACGTACTAATGAATAGAATTGTTACTGATATCAGCAGCTGGTACAAATTCCTTACTGTTACCATACAATTCTTTGTACAGGTAACGAGCGGAAAGTATGGCGATTTTGCCGCCATGACGAGTGACTATCTCTTCGTTGCGTGTTGACTTTTCTTTCAGCATGCGCCAGTCGGAGAGAGCCAACCCATAGCAGATCTTGCTGCGCAGTTCTTTAGCTTCTTCTTCCGACATACTCTTCGATTTGTTGATAGGTTTCAGGTGCGTGGATGGTGGTTGGGAGGTCACGACCGCCTTCAGCCACAAGGACGCGGTTGAGGGAGGAATTGTCGAAGAGAACCCAATAGTCAACACAGGACATGTAGAGGTCAAAGAGGTGCTCGAGGCCGAGGCGATAGCGGCGACGGATGACGTGCTTGGGCACGTTGTGTCCGCCAGCTTCGACACGCTTGGCGACGCGCATCTCGGCCATCTCGGGAGAGTCGAGCCAGAAATAGAGAAGGCTGCAACGGTAGCCCATCTCCTGTGCCTTGATGATGAGAGTGCGGTAAGTGCGTGGAGAGAGTGTGGTTTCGATGGCGAAGGTAGCACCTTGGGCCAAAAGCTCGTCGACACGCTTGACCAGCAGACGACCAGCCTGAACCATCACGGTTTCGGGGTTGAATGGCGAGAGGCCACGAGCAATCTCGTCGGCGTTGACGAACTCCTGACAACCGAGGATTTCAGGCAACACCGTGTAGGAGGCGGTGGTCTTTCCGGCACCATTACAACCGGCGATTATATATAGCTGTTTGGTTTCGTCCATCTATATTGTAACGAGGATGGTGGTTGATTATTGTTTAAACGGTTGGAGTAAGAGGTAAGCCTGTTACTTAAATACTCCATGTGGCGCCATCCTTGCCGTCTTTGACGGTCACACCAAGGGAGCCGAGAGAGTCGCGAATCTTGTCGCTGGTGGTCCAATCTTTATTGGCTTTGGCGGTGGCACGCATGTCAAGAATCATCTGCATGAGGCCATCGAGGAGAGCGGTATTGTCGCCAGAAGCCTCGTCGCGGAGACCCATGACGTCGAAGACGAAGGTGTCGAACACCTGCTTCAGTTCGTCGATGTCGGCCTGAGTAAGAGTGGCGTTGTGGTCGTTGACCGTATTGATGACCTTGGCGGCATCGAAGAGGTGGCTGATGACGATGGGGGTGTTGAGGTCGTCGTTCATGGCCTCATAGCATTTTTCGCGATAGCCCTTCACATCGACAGAAGAGGTCTTGGAGGGCTGGAGTTTGCCGAGTGTGTGGTAGGCCTGCATAAGACGCTCGTATCCCTTTTGAGCGGCTTGCAGGGCCTCGTTGCTGAAATCGACCGTGCTGCGGTAATGAGCTTGGAGGATGAAGAAACGGATGGTCATGGGCGAATAGGCCTGATCAAGCATTTCTTTCCCCTCGCTATCCTTATGAGAGCCGTTGAAGAACTCGTCGAGGGTGATGAAGTTGCCGAGCGACTTGCCCATCTTCTTGCCGTTGATGGTGATCATGTTGTTGTGCATCCAGTAGCGGCAAGGGCCGTGCCCGGTGACGGATGTCTGCTGGGCAATCTCACTCTCGTGGTGAGGAAACATAAGGTCCATTCCGCCACCGTGGATGTCGAAAGTCTCGCCTAGATATTTGGTGCCCATAGCGGTGCACTCGGTGTGCCAACCCGGGAAGCCGTCGCTCCAAGGAGAAGGCCAGCGCATGATGTGTTCGGGAGCGGCTTTCTTCCAGAGGGCGAAGTCCATAGTTTCGTGTTTCTCGCTCTGACCGTCGAGATCGCGAGTGGTGGAGAGCATCTCGTCGAGGACGCGGCCGCTGAGACGACCGTAAGCCTTGAAATCTTCCTGATACTTGCGGAGGTTGAAATAGACGCTTCCGTTGCTCTCGTAGGCATACCCTTTGTCGAGAATCTTTTTTACGAGTTCTATCTGCTCGATGATGTGGCCGCTGGCGAGAGGCTCGATGCTGGGACGGAGGACGTTGAGCTTGTCCATCGCAGCATGGTAGCGGTTGGTGTAGTATTGAGCCACCTCCATCGGTTCGAGCTGTTCGAGCCGGGCTTTCTTTGCAATCTTGTCCTCACCCTCGTCGGCGTCGTGCTCGAGGTGTCCCACATCGGTGATGTTGCGGACGTAGCGCACCTTGTAGCCTATATGGAGGAGGTAGCGGTAGAGCACATCGAAGGTGATGGCCGGACGAGCGTGGCCGAGGTGACCGTCGCCATAGACGGTGGGGCCGCAGACGTACATGCCGACACGTCCTTCGTTGACTGGACGGAAAAGTTCTTTCTGGTGAGTTAATGTATTGTAAACAAGAAGTTGTTGCATAGAGGAAGAGGATTTATTATTTTGCAAAGATACGAAAAAGATGGAAGATGAGATTTAATTAAAATGGAAAGCGAGCCGAATGGGGTCGGCTCGCTTTACTATGAAGAAAGATTTGTTTAGTGACGGCGGTTGTTGCCTCCTTGACGGCGGTCGTCGTTGTGACCTTCGCGGCGGGGAGGACGGCTGTGGCTGTCACCACGAGGTCCCTCACGACGAGGACCACGAGCAGGTTTCTCCTCTTCGACGTAGCCCTCGGGCTTGGGAAGGAGAGCCTTGTGGCTGAGCTTGAGCTTGCCGCTCTTCTCGTCGATGGCGATGATCTTGACTTCGAGCTGATCGCCGATGTTGAGGAGACCTTCGAGAGTCTCGGTGCGACCCCACTGGTACTCGCTGATGTGCATGAGGCCCTCTTTGCCCGGAAGGAACTCGAGGAAGGCACCGAATTCAACGATGCCGGTGACGGTGGCGTTGTAGACCTGACCGACTTCGGGGACGGTGCAGATTTCCTTGATCCACTTGATGGCGGCGTCGATGGAATCCTTATCGACAGCGGCGACGTCGACGATGCCGAGTTCGCCTTTTTCTTCGATATTGATGATGGAGTTGGTCTCCTTCTGGATTTTCTGGATGACCTCGCCACCTTTACCGATAACAGCGCCGATGAAGTCTTTCGGGATCTCGATCTGGACGATGCGAGGCACGAAGGGTTTGTAGTCTTCACGCGGTTCGGCGATGGTTGACTGGATGTGGTCGAGGATGTGGAGACGACCCTGACGAGCCTGCTCGAGAGCTTTGGCGAGGACGTCGTAGGAGAGACCGTCGACCTTGATGTCCATCTGGCATGCGGTGATACCGTCGCGGGTGCCGCAGACCTTGAAGTCCATATCGCCGAGGTGATCCTCATCGCCGAGGATGTCGGAGAGGACGGCCCACTTGTCGCCTTTAGAGATGAGGCCCATAGCGATGCCAGCGACGGGTTTGCGGATCTTCACGCCAGCGTCCATGAGGGCGAGGCATCCGGCGCAGACGGTAGCCATAGAGGAAGAACCGTTGGACTCGAGGATGTCGGAGACGACGCGGATGGTGTAGGGGCATTCGGTCTCGGTGGGGAGCACCTCTTTGAGTGCGCGCCAGGCGAGATGGCCGTGACCCACTTCGCGACGAGAGAGGCCGCGGTTGCCTTTCACCTCACCGGTAGCGAAACCGGGGAAGTTGTAGTGGAGGAGGAAACGGCGAGTGCCCTCGATGACGGCGCCGTCGATGACCTGCTCGTCGAGCTTGGTGCCGAGGGTGACGGTAGAGAGAGACTGAGTCTCACCACGAGTGAAGATGGCGGAACCGTGAGCGGAGGGGAGGTAGTCGACCTCGCTCCAGAGAGGACGGATCTCGTCGAGCTGACGACCGTCGAGACGAGTGCGCTCGTTGAGGACCATGTCACGCATGGCTTCGCGCTCGACATCGTGGTAGTAGCGGTCGATCATGAACTGGATTTCGTCGGTGAGGGTCTCTTCGGTATAGTTGGCGTCGATGAACTCCTGCTTGATGGCGGCGAAGCCGTCTTCACGCTGGTGCTTGTTGGCGATGCCCTGCTTGGAGAAATCGTAGCACTTCTGGTAGACGGCGTCGCGTACACGCTGACGGAGTTCCTCGTCGTTGATTTCGTGACAGTATTCGCGTTTTTCGGTTTTGCCGGCAGCGACGGTGAGCTCAGCGATAGCGCGGCACTGGATCTTGATGGCCTCGTGAGCGGCCTTGAGAGCGCCGAGCATGATGTCTTCGCTGACTTCTTTCATCTCACCCTCAACCATCATGATGTTCTCCTCGGTGGCGGCGACGATGAGGTCGAGGTCGGCCCGCTCGATGTCCTGGAGAGGAGTGTTGATCATGTAGTGGCCGTCGAGATAGGAGACGCGAACCTCGGAGACGGGGCCGTTGAAGGGGATGTCGGAGACGGCGAGAGCGGAGGCAGCGGCGAGAGCTGCGAGCTGGTCGGGCATGGTGTCCTTGTCGCCGGAGATGAGGGTGATCTGAACCTGGACTTCAGCGTGGAAGTTGTCTGGGAAGAGAGGACGGAGAGCGCGGTCGACGAGGCGAGCGATGAGGATCTCGTGCTCGGAGGGGCGAGCCTCACGTTTGAAGAAACCGCCGGGGAAGCGACCCATGGCGGCGTATTTTTCCTGATAGTCGACGGTGAGGGGCATGAAGTCGACGTTCTCGCCAGCTTCTTTCTTGGCGCATACGGTGGCGAGAAGCATAGTGTTGTTCATACGTACAACGGCTGAGCCGTCGGCTTGCTTGGCGAGTTTGCCCGATTCGATTTCGATCATGCGGCCATCGCCGAGATCGAACTTTTTGTTGATGATGTTCATTTTCGTGTATCCTTATTTATTTACTGACTGCGGTCGACGGCACCGTTGCCGAAGACGCCTTGAAATGTCGTGTAAAAAAAGAAGCCCCCGAGCGGAATGCCCGAGGGCTGCCAAATGGAGTTTATTTACGGAGGTTGAGCTCTTTAATGATGGCGCGGTAGCGCTCGATGTCGTTATCTTTGAGGTAGTCGAGCATGCGGCGACGTTTACCGACGAGACGGACGAGAGCGCGCTCAGAGACCTGGTCTTTGCGGTTTTTCTTCATCAGCTCGGTGAGGTGCTGGATGCGATAGGTGAAAAGAGCGATCTGAGATTCGGCGGAACCAGAGTTGGTTGCACTTTTACCATACTTGGTGTAGATTTCCTGTTTTTTCTCTTTTGTAAGATACATAGTTGTAAATTATTGTTTTAGGTTGTTATTAAATGCTGTTTTGATTGTTGAATCGAGGTGCAAAGTTACGTTTTCTTTTTGATTTCTGAGGGTAAAAGGGTGGTTTTTGATGTTTTTAAGAAATTTTAACATTTATTAGTGATGGGTATTGGGATTAAGGTTGGGTCGGAAAAGAGAGGTTACAGTAGAAGAGAGTAAACGAATCAGGAAAGAAACAGGGAGGAAACAGCAAGGTAGATGGGAGATAAAACGTAGGAAATACGTCTGTAATACGTAGGTATTACGGATGTGAAACGGATTTAAATGAGGGGGAAAGTGCTATTTCTGCTGAAAGAGAAGGATTTATGGCAAGCCTGAATCTGGATGGTATGAGCAGAAAATTTCATGTCGGTATTTTGTATTTCGAGGTTGGAAAAACTTGCAGGATTTGGGGGATATTTTTGAGGCGAGTTATTTATCGGGATTATAGGGATTTGGGAAGCGGGTCATATATCGGAATTGTGGAAAGTTTGGAGGAGGGTTACTTGTCTGGATTGGAGGGATTTTTAAGGTGACTTACTTATCGGGATTGGGGAGATTTTGGAGGCGAGGAACTTGTCGGAATTGGAGGAATTTTGGCGGCGAGATATTTATTTTTTATGAAATAGTATAAAAAGATGTGGTTTTTGTTGTTTTTTTTCGTATCTTTGCAACCTCATTTTAGAACAAATCATACCTATGCATAGCAACAATATTTTGAGAAACAGCTTATCAGGCGCACTGAAAGTGATGGCGGCGGCTATGGTGCTGACGCTTACAGCCTGTCACAGCGAACGGAAAATTGTGTATTTCCAGGATGTGAACGACACGACGAGAATCCAGATGCAGGCGTTGAAGGTGGTGAAGGTTAGGCCGTCGGACAAGATAGCGATAATAGTGAAGTGCGAGGATATGGAGGCAAGCACGCTTTTCAACCAGTTTAACGTGAACCAGATCATGGGAAGCGAGAGGAGATACAGCACGTCGGGAAGCAACGGAGTGCTGGGCTATACGGTGGACTCGGAAGGAAACATCGACTTTCCGGTATTGGGTCAGCTGCATGTGGCCGGTTTGACGAGGAAGGAGATTGCCGACATGGTGAAGGAAGAGCTGGACAAGCAAGGACAGGCGAGGAACGCGAACGTGACGGTGGAGTTTGTGGATTTGGGAGTGACGGTATTGGGAGAGGTGAAGGCGCCCGGAAAGAAGAACATAGACAAGGACAGCTACACGCTACTGGACGCCATAGCAGCGGCAGGCGACCTGACGATAGACGCGAGAAGAGATGTGACGGTGACGAGGATATTGGGCGACACGGTGATGAACTATGTGGTGGACTTGAGGAACGAGCGGGATGTGTATTCGTCGCCAGCGTTCTACCTGAGCCAGAACGACGTGATATATGCGGCGCCGACAGCAAAGAAGGCGAGAACCTCGACGGTAAACGGAAACACGGTGCTGAGCGCCTCGTTCTGGGTGAGTATCGCTTCGCTGATTGCGTCGATACTGAGCATCGGATTGAGATACAAGTAAATCGCCCTTGCGGGACATAAACTAACGGATAAACTATTCGAAAACTGAAGAAAATGGAAGAACAGCAGATAAAGGAAAGCCAAGACTCCAGCGTAGATTTCAAATCGCTGATATACATATTCCTGAGCAAGTGGTACTGGTTTGCGGCGTCGGTATTCGTGGCGTTTGTGGTGGGAGTGTTCGTGTATCTGTCGACGGTGCCGATGTACGAGAGGGGAATGCAGGTACTGATAAACTCGGACTCGAAGGGTTCGGGGAGCGTGATGGGAAACATCGATCAGTTTGGTACGTTCGGCACGTTTGGAAATGTGGCGACAGCGAACGAGATACAGGCATTCCTGTCGAACGACCTTATGGCAGAAGTGGTGAACAGGATGAACCTGGACATAGAGTATGAGAGCAAGGGGTTGTTCCACAACAAGGTGGTGTATGGGGAGAAATTGCCGGTAAGGGTGCAGTTTTTGGATTTGAAATCCGAAGATGCGGCGAAGATGAAGGTGATTGTGGGGAGTGACGGCAGCATCACGATGAGAGGCTTTGAGCTGAAAGACGAGACGCTGAAGGGCGAAGGAGGCGGAACGGTGAAGGACAGCACGATATTCAAGACGCCGCTCGGAAGAGTGAAAGTGAGCAAAGCGGCGGAATTCGGCGAGACGAGCCAGGAGATAATGGTGACAAAACATCCGCAGCTGAGCGCGATAAAGAGCTACAAAGGGAGGCTGACCGCAGCGAAGGTGGACAAGCAGGCCGACGTGATAAGGCTGGCTATGACAGACAAGTCGAAAGACAGAGCCGACGATATACTGGACACGCTAATCTCGGTGTATAACGAGCAATGGATAAAAAACAAGAACCAGATAGCCGTGAGCACGTCAGACTTCATCAACGAGAGGTTGAAGGTGATAGAAGAAGAGCTGTCGGGAGTGGATGCCAACATAGCAGGATACAAGAGTTCGAACATGGTGCCCGACGTGAAGGCAGCAGCACAGCTGTATATGAACGAAGGGAGCCAGCTGAACCAGCAGATGATGGATGTGAGGAACCAGCTGTATATGGCACAATATATCAGGAACTACCTGAACGACAAGTCGAATGTCACGAATCCGATACCGTCGATATCAGGTATCACGAACAGCTCGGTAGACAGGCAGATTTCGGAATACAACGAGCAGATACTGAGAAGAAACAACCTGGTGGCACAAAGTAGTGAGAGGAACTCGCTGGTGGTGAGCGCAGACCGAGTGTTGGAGACGTTGAGGCAGTCAATAATCTCATCAATGGACAACAACATCACCGCCCTGAAGTCGCAGCTGCAGAACCTGGAGAGGAACGAGGCAAGAATCAACT
Source organism: uncultured Bacteroidota bacterium (assembly GCA_902774845.1). Lineage (GTDB taxonomy): Bacteria > Bacteroidota > Bacteroidia > Bacteroidales > P3 > Colimorpha. The sequence continues at coordinate 15,278 of CACYJU010000011.1, read as the reverse complement.
CGAGAATATCGGCAAACCCGACACAGGCGAAGAACCTGCTCTCGGTAGAGAGACAGCAGTCGGTGAAAGAGGCGTTGTATCTGTACCTGCTGCAGAAGAGAGAGGAGAACGAGCTGTCGCAAGCTTTCACAGCATACAACACGAGAATCATAGAGAGTCCGACCGGCTCGCAGGCGCCCAAGTCGCCTAGGAGAAACATGATACTGCTGGTGGCGGTGGTGATAGGATTCGCCATACCGGCAGCAGTACTGTTCATAAGAGAGTCGATGAACACAAAGGTTAGAGGCAGGGACGACCTGTCGTCGCTGAAGCTGTCGTTCATGGGAGAGATACCCGAAAGGCTGTCGAAAGAAGACAGGAAGCTCATCAACAGAGCAAAGAAACACTTGAGAGCCCTCGGAATAAAGAGCAAGAAGCTGAAGAACGGGCAGAACGAGACGGCACCGGTAGTGGTGAAAGAAGGCAAGAGAGACGTGCTGAACGAAGCATTCAGGGTGGTGCGAACCAACCTGGAGTACATCTCGAACAAGGGAGAATGCACGGTGTTCCAGCAGACCTCGCTGAACGCAGGAAGCGGAAAGAGCTTCATCTCGCTAAACCTGGGAATATGTATCGCCATCAAGAAGAAGAAAGTGCTGCTGATAGACGGCGACCTGCGCAGAGGAACGCTGTCGATATGTGTGAACAGCCCGGCCCACGGATTGAGCGACTACCTGAGCGGGAAGGTGGAGCTGGAGAATATCGGAAGCGTGATATACAAGTTTGAGGGATGCGAGACGCTGGATGTGCTTCCAATCGGAAAGATGCCTCCCAACCCGACAGAGTTGGTCGGAAACGGAAAGCTGCCCGACCTGATAAAGAAGCTGAGACAGCACTACGACTATATCTTCGTAGACTGCCCGCCGGTGGAGATTGTCGCCGACACGCAGATTATCTCACAGGAGGTGGATCGCTCGATATTCGTAGTGAGAGCAGGATTGATGGAGAAGAGCGCGCTGCCGGTGGTTCAGAGATACGCAGAGAGCGACAAGCTGAAGAACACCGTGATACTGCTTAACGGAACGAAATACGAAGGAGGCAGCTACTATGGCGGCAGACGAGGATACTACTACGGCAGCTACTATCACGGTTACGGATACGGTTACGGTAACAAATACTATAACGCCGAATAGTTGAGATGGGACTCTTCAGCAGAAAAAAGAGATTAGAGGAAGTGGGGTTCTTCGAGGGGCTGACAGATATGCACAGCCATATACTGCCAGGCGTGGACGACGGTATAAAAGAGATGGAAGACTCGCTCACGGTGCTGAAGAAATACGAGGAATGGGGAGTGACGACGGTGTGGTGCACGCCGCATGTGTATGAGGATTTGCCCAACGCAACGAGTATGCTGCAAGATAGATTCGAGCAGCTGAAAGAGGCGTACAAAGGAGGGATAAAACTGATGTTGGCAGCGGAATACATGCTCGACCATGAGTTTATGTCGAGACTTGAGAAAGACGACCTGCTGCCGATTGGAGACGACAGAGACCACCTGCTGGTGGAGACCAGTTTCTTCAACGGACCAGAGAATCTGGGAATGCTCTTTGAACAGATACTCTCGAAAGGTTTTTACCCGATACTTGCCCATCCAGAGAGGTATATCTATATGGGCAAAGACGACTACAAAAAGTGGAAAGAGAAGAAGGTGAAGCTGCAGCTGAACTATAGCGCGCTTGCGGGGTTGTATGGCGGAGAGGCACAAGACAAGGCCGTGTGGTTGCTTGAGAACGAGATGTATGACGCATGCGGAAGTGATATACACAAAGTGAGATTTGTCACCGACGAGAAGATGGCATTTAACCAGCTCACCATTAAGAGCAAGTTGGGAGAAAAACTCAGCCGGCTGAAACAGCCAAACTGCTGAGAATGGTTATCAACAACAGTTGATAAAAACATTTGGTGACATATTGAGATAATATGGCATTTATTGCTAATTTTACACCTTGATAAAGAATATTTCCATATCGAATAATTATTTGATTTACACAAAACTAATATAGAATAAGATGAAATATCGGAAAGAGATTGAACAAGAGTTGTCGAATTTGAGAGAGATGGTGTGCCGCTATGACACAGAATCCGAAGGGTTGTCGCTGATAGAGCGAGACATCCTTTTGGAGCGGCTACGCGGGATATACACGATGGTCAGCATGGTGCCTGTCGAGAACGAACCAGAGCCAAAGAAGGAAGAAGAGAAGGTGGAGACAATAGCCTCACCATTTGCGCCAGAAGAGCACAAAGAAGATGTGGTGAGTGTGGCACAGCCGATTCTGAACGACGAGAAAGAAGGAGGCTTCGAGGATTTGTTTGAAGAAGAAGAGAATGTTGAGGAGAAAGAAGAGGAGCCAGAGGCAGAAGTTGAAGTTGAGGCGGAGCCTATATCAAAGACTATTGAGGCAGAAGAAGAGGTTGAACCGGAACCCGAACCTGATCCTGAGCCCGAACCAGAACCAATATCGGATCCGGAACCAGAACCCGTGAAAGAAGTTGAGCCGGAGGCGATAGCTACAGAAGATCCAGCCAAGGAAGAGGAATCCGAACCAAAAGAGAAAGAGAACAGCCAAGAGCTCTCGCTTTTCGATTATCTCTCCAAGAACCAAGACCCAAAACAAGCACAGACGATAGGAGACAAATTCGAGCAGAACCATGCAAGTGTGGCCGACAATATTGTACAGCAGGTATCGTCGCACAAGGTGACAGACCTGCGTACGGTTATAAATATCAACGACAAATTCAGTTTTGTAGGAGCGTTGTTCCACAACAACATGAGAGCCTATACGGATTTCATATTAAGGCTGAACGCTATCGACAACCGCGAAGAGGCAATCAGATATATCAGCGAGATAGCGCAGCAGTACAGTTGGAATATGGATTCAATGGAGGTTAAGACGTTCAACAAGATACTTGACCGAAAGTTCTGAGGGAGGCTCTATAAATTCGATATTATGATATTCAATCACCTTTCACAATATATTGCCCATTTGTACTCAGTTACAATACACCATATTGCGCCATCGTCCAAATGGCCAATCTATCGCAAAATGCAATCAAATCCCACAACACCTAATTTATAGAACCTCCCTTAAGACAATGGATAATCGCAAAGCAATACTTTTTTCGGCACCGTCAGGCTCGGGCAAGACGACGATAATCAAAGAGCTGAGCAAGAGATACGACTGTTTTGAATTCTCGATTTCGGCCACATCACGCAGTCCGCGAGAAGGGGAAACGAACGGAGTGGACTACTACTTCATCTCACACGATGAATTCAAGAGAAGAGTAGCCAACGATGAATTTCTGGAATGGGAAGAAGTGTACCAGGGAATATGCTACGGGACGCTTAAGTCAGAGATAGAACGGATATGGAATAACGGACATGTGATAGTGTTTGACGTGGACGTCAAAGGAGGCAAAAACCTAAAGCGCTATTTTGGAGATACGGCAATGTCGATATTCGTGATGCCGCCGAGCATAGAGGTCTTAGAGCAACGGCTGCGCAGCAGAGGGACCGAGACGGAAGAAGCCATATCCAAGAGGCTGGGGCGGTCGGCGATAGAGCTGAAAGAAGCGCCATCGTTTGACGAGACAATCATCAACGACGACCTGCAGACTGCGATAGAAGATACGGTAAAAGTCATTGACAAATTTTTGAGCTGTTAAGATATGCATCGCCTTTTTGAACTGCTGAAACGCCTTGATTACGTGTTTGTGTTTATCGCACTAATAATAGTGTCGATACTACTGATAGCGCAGAACACGAATTATCAGCGTTCGGTGATGCTCAAATGGACATCGTCGATAGTGGGATCGTGGTCGAGCAAGATCACGTCGATGAACGAATACTTCAACCTGAAGAAAGAGAACGAGAAACTGGCTGCAGAGAATGCCGCACTCCGAGCCCATCTCGAAGAATCGTATATCTCGTATGTGAACACATCGTTCGAGGTAGAAGACACGGTATACAAACAACGATATACCTACACAGAGGCGAAAGTGGTGAAGAACGCATGGACAAAGCGAAACAACTTTATCATGATAAACAAGGGAAGCGCCCAAGGGGTGCATCCCGACATGGCTGTAATATCGCCCCAAGGGGTGGTGGGAGTTGTATTGAACTGCACCAAGAATTTTGCCACCGTGATGCCGGTGCTTAACTCAGCCAGCCAACATAGCGTCAGCATCAAACGTACCAAAACCAACGGAACATTGCGCTGGGATGGAGAAGACTATAGATATGCCTCAGTGGTGGATATCCCGACGACATACAAACTGTATGAGAACGACACTATAATAACGTCAGGCATGGCCAACGATTTCCCGGAAGGCATCCTTGTCGGATATGTGAAGTCGTTCGATTCGGAGAAAAACAACGGATTCTACGAGATAAAGATAAAGCTGTCGACCGACTTCAACAAGCTGGGTTATGTGTATGTCATAGAGAACCGATTCAAACGCGAGCAAGACGCGTTGATAGATGCAATCCCAGTACAATAGAAGAGTTATGCGCGAAATAATCATAAGGAACATATTAAGATTGCTGGCAGTCGTTGCCATACAGTTGTTCGTGCTGAACAACATATATTTTGGCGGGTACATCAATCCGATGTTTTATACCATATTCATCCTGATGTTGCCCAACAGAATGGGGCGGATATATATGCTGTTGCTGTCTTTTGCGTTGGGACTATGTATTGACATCTTTTCTAATATGCTAGGGTTTCATGCGTTTGCCTGCACAATCATGGCATTCTGCCGGATCACGTTTGCAGACAGGATTATAACGCGTAACGAGGAGGTATCAATACCTACGCCAAGCTTCTTCACCGTTGCACCACAGTACTTCGCCTATTACTCCTTGATTCTGCTTTTTATCCACTCGCTGGTGTTCTACACGCTGGACTATTTCAGCATGGAATACTTCTTCCGCATACTTGTATCGTCAATACTTACCACCTTGGTGACTGTCGTTTTGGTGGTTGTATGGCAGATGTTGTTCAATAGTAGAAAACGTATAAGATGAGGACTTTAGCACGATGGTATTGTGTAGCCGCATTATTGGGGTGTGTTCTTATGGGAACGCCTGTTTCGGCACAGCGCATCGGACAGTGGACGTCTTATCATTCGTTTTACAACTTACGGCATGTTGTCGATGCACCGACACGTGTATATGCTGCATCGTCGAAGGGTATCTTTTATTACGACAAAGAAGACCTAACCCTTAACACTCTATCGAAAGGCGATGGATTGAGCGACATCGGAATCAGCACTATCGCCTACGACAAAACATCCAAGTCGCTAATCGTGGCATACCACAACGGGAATATTGACATTCTGCAAAACGAGCAGACATATAATATTTCCGGAATCAAGCAGTGGGTCTATTCCGGAGACAAGAGTATCAATGCCGTGGAGTTCAACAAAAACCACGCCTATCTTGCATGTGGGTTCGGTCTGGTGGTGGTGAATATGACCCGTAAGGAGATAGAGGATACCTACTATTTCACGGACGAGATGTCGGCCAACTGCGCAGTTTATGACATCGCTTTCGTCGACACATTGATATATCTCGCAACCTCAAAAGGATTACTCTATTCGAACAAAAACAATCCGTACCTTAATGTGGAGGATACGTGGTCAGTTGACACGTCTTCTCTGTGGAATAGCGCCAAGCCACAACAGTTGGCATCTTGCGGTGAGAAACTTGCGGTGGCAACAATGTCCACCGATCCATCCATGTTGACATTGTACGCAAAGAGCAATGACGGATACCAAGCAGTAACGAGCGGAAACATCATGTCACTTCGAGCTATCGAAGGACAACTTGTTGTCACGTTATGGGATTCCGTCTCAATCTATGACAACAACCTGAGGCTCGTACGTACCATCAGCAAGATTCCAGACGGCGAAATGCTCGCACACGATGCGGTGGCAAGCTCTGATGGCAGAGTTTGGATTGCCCACGACTGGGCAGGGATGGTGGTCGTAGACAAAGAAAACAAGACTTTCACGACAGCCCCCAGCGGGCCAGGAAGCGACAATGTCTATCGCGTAAGATCCGTGAATGGAGGCATAGCCGTTTGTCCGGGAGGAAAGTCATCGACAAACGCCAGTCTTTATCTTGACGGAAACCTTTATCAATACAAGGATCGCGACTGGCAACAGCTGGACAAGACGAACAGCAACATCTGGCTACACGACGTCGTTGACGTAGCAGTCAACCCAACCAATCCACAGATTCTTGCGGCAGCCGCATGGGGATGTGGAATAATAGAAATCGACGGCAACAAGGTTACCTCCGTTTACAACGAGACAAACAGCGACGGGACTCTGCAACCATATAGCAGTGGGACTTTCACTTCATTGCTTACAGGAGCTGTAACTTACGACTGGAACGGCAATCTATGGATGCTTAACTCTCTTTCCGACTATGGGTTGGTGGCGCATCTTACCGACGGTTCGTGGAGGAAATTCAATACCGCATCAGTTGTGAACGGAGCCATGATCTACAATATTCTTTTTGACACGGTTAATGGTTATCTGTGGTTTTCAGGAAGAGACAACAAGATATATGTCCACAACGGAGGAGAGCTTATATCGTGGGTTGATCCAAACCAAGGCAGCAGACTCCAGACGTCCAATGTCAACTGTATGGTGCAAGACCAGAACGGGCACATCTGGATAGGTACGGACAAGGGAATAAAGGTTATCTACGACGGATATAAGGCTTTCGAAAACGGCGGATCAGGCGAGCTCTCGCCTGTCAACTGCTCCAACATTCTCTTCACCGAAGGAGAACTTGTTGAATATTTGCTGGCATACGAATCAATCACCTCAATAGTTGTAGACGGAGCCAACCGCAAATGGGTAGGTACTGCCGCAGGAGGTCTCTATCTGCTTTCATCCACCGGACTCGAACAGATAGAAAACTTCACAACATCCAATAGTCCACTTTTCTCAAACAAGATAGTCACCGTAGGCATCCATCCCGTAACAGGAGAAGTCTTCATCGGCACAGATATGGGACTCCAGTCCTATCGTTCCACAGCCACATACGCCGACATAGAGCCTGAGAAAAAAATCCATGTTTTCCCCAACCCAGTAAGACCTGAATATGACGGACCCGTAGCCATACGCGGTTTTTCACGCAATGCCATAGTACATATCACGGATGAAGCCGGCCATGTGGTCTATTCCACAAGGGCAGACGGAGGACAGGCGATATGGTACATACGCAGCAACTCAGGTGTAAAGGTCAGTAGCGGGGTGTATTTTGTGTTTGCCTCAGATGAAGAAGGGCGCAACCGCTCGGTGGGGAAGATACTGGTAATAAAATAAGCAAACAATCCAATGCTCGTCGCCACACAAGGTTTGGTGCTTCATACAACCGCCTACTCCGAGAGTTCGGTTATCGTGAAGATTTTTACAGAACAACTTGGTGTGCGTTCCTATATTGTGAAAGGTGTACGCAAACCAGGCAGCCGGGCTAAACAATCATTATTCAGTCCCCTTTCGTGGTTAGATATGGTTGTCTACGACAACCCTCATAAGGAAATCAATTATATCAAAGAATACACACCACTGTCTTCCAATCAGATCTCGTATAACGAGTCATGTATGGCTATTGTGTTCTTCATGGACGAACTGCTATACCGAACATTGCGGGAAAACGAACCCATGCCTGAACTATTTCATTATGTTGTAGAAGTGCTCGAAGGCCTATCTCAATCAGGTACAACTCAACACTCCAATAATCATATCGCATCACTCCCCATAAACTTTCTTCTCACAATCTCACGCCATCTTGGAATAGCGCCACTTGACAACCACAGTTTGCATGAGCCGGTATTCAGTCTCTCCGAGGGCAAGTTTGTCAGAGATCCATATCTGAACATTCAAAATCCGGATTTCGAGATCCAGAACCCTCCCCCACCCTCCGACATACTGGACACAGAGTGTAGCATTGCGTTGCACAACTACCTTGAATCTGCATATTCAGACTCTCCACTACCCGTCTATAGTGCAGCTCTGCGGTCAAGACTACTCTCAATACTCATCGACTATTACAAATTACACCTCTCCTATTTCGGCAACTTCAAATCGCACGAGATACTGCACGGAGTGCTCGCTTGAAGGTTCTTTTTTACGTTTTATTCTATTTTTCTGAAATCCTCAAAATTTAGTAAATTTGCAAATCATTATTTCAATCGACAATTTTCTTTAAACACTCAAGTATTCAACAATAAAACAATAATATATATGACACTAGAAGAATTTCAGAACGAACTGCGTCTTGGCATTCCTGATCCTCTGCCAGAGCCACAACCCTATGATCCCTCCGTCAATCACGCACCCAAGCGCAAGGATATCCTTACCCCAGCCGAGAAAAAGCTGGCTATCCGTAACGCCCTGCGTTACTTCCCCGCCAAATACCATAAACTGCTGGCCCCGGAATTTGCAGAAGAGCTGAAGAAATATGGCCGCATATATATGTACCGTCTGCGTCCCACCTACAAGATGTACGCACGTCCGATTGAGGAATATCCAGCCAAATGCCGTCAGGCGGCTGCCATCATGCTGATGATACAGAACAACCTCGACCCCGCAGTGGCCCAACACCCACATGAGCTTATCACCTACGGTGGCAACGGAGCGGTGTTCCAGAACTGGGCACAGTACCGTCTGGTGATGAAATACCTCAGCGAGATGACCGACGAGCAGACCCTCGTCATGTACAGCGGACATCCGATGGGACTTTACCCAAGCCATAAGGACGCCCCACGCGTAGTGGTGACGAACGGTATGATGATACCGAACTACTCGAAACCCGACGACTGGGAGCGCTACAACGCCCTCGGAGTGACACAATACGGCCAGATGACAGCCGGCTCGTATATGTATATCGGACCACAAGGCATAGTGCACGGTACTACCATCACCGTGTTGAACGCCGCACGCAAACTGGGTGGCGGCACCGCAGGCAAGCTTTTCATTACTGCCGGACTTGGCGGTATGAGCGGAGCACAGCCCAAAGCAGGAGACATCGCCGGCGTAGTTTCGATTACAGCGGAGATCAATCCCTCAGCCACACAGAAACGCTTCACGCAAGGATGGGTCGATGAGGTACACGACAACCTCGACGAGCTCTTTGTGGCCGTGAACAAAGCACGAGCCGAGAAGATTGCTCGCTCGTTCGCCTATCAGGGCAACGTGGTTGACCTTTGGGAATACTGTGCCGAGAAGGGCATACAGGTAGATTTGGGCAGTGACCAGACCTCGCTGCACAACCCCTGGGCAGGCGGCTACTACCCTGTGGGAGTCACGTTCGAGGACGCCAAGGTGATGATGGCGGAAAAGCCCGAACTATTCAAAGAAAAAGTGCAAGAGTCGCTGCGTCGCCACGTGGCAGCCGTGAATAAACTTACAGCCAAAGGCATGTACTTCTTCGACTACGGCAACGCCTTCCTGTTGGAGAGCAGCCGCGCAGGAGCCGACATCTGGAATGCCGACAAGACAGCCTTCCGCTACCCGTCATACGTGCAGGACATCATGGGACCGATGTGCTTCGACTACGGTTTCGGCCCCTTCCGCTGGGTGTGCACAAGTGGCAAACCCGAGGACCTCGACAAGAGCGACCATATCGCCATGGAGGTGCTGGGAGAGATAGCAGCCACCGCACCAGCCGAGATACAGCAGCAGATGCATGACAACATACAATGGATCAAAGGAGCCAAGGAGAACCACCTGGTGGTGGGAAGCCAAGCCCGTATCCTCTATGCCGACTGCGAAGGGCGCACGAAGATAGCGGCACGCTTCAACGAAGCCATCAAGAAAGGCGAGATAAGCGCACCTATAGTGCTCGGTCGCGACCATCACGATGTCAGCGGCACCGACAGCCCGTTCCGTGAAACCTCGAATATCTACGACGGCTCCAACCGCTGCGCCGATATGGCTGTGCAGAACGTCATCGGCGACTCGTTCCGCGGCGCCACCTGGGTGAGTATCCACAACGGAGGCGGCGTAGGCTGGGGCGAGGTGATGAACGGCGGCTTCGGTATGGTGCTGGACGGCAGCGAAGCATGCGACCGTCGCCTGCGCATGATGCTGCACTGGGATGTGAACAACGGCATCAGCCGTCGCAGCTGGGCAAGGAACGAAGGCGCCATGTTCGCCATCAAGAGAGCCATGGAGATCTGCCCCAAGCTGAAAGTCACCATGCCCAACCTCGTCGACGACAGCGTCCTCGAAGGTCTGTTCTAAAACACCCATTATATATCCTCTAAAGACATTGTAGCGGCGAGACCTGTTGGTCTCGCCGCTCACATATAAATCTCATGACACAGCTCAAGATAAAAGTGTATTATTTCAGCCCCACTGGCGGGACGTTAGCGGTGGCGCGGCATCTGGCCGAGGCACTTTGCAGGGAGCTCCGCACCACGGCGGAATACCATTCCTACACCCTGCCGCGCGAGCGCGAGACATTGCCAGCATTTGCCCCTGACGACATAATCATCTGGGCCACGCCCGTCTATGCCGGACGCATACCAAACAAAACGCTCGACTTTGTACGCGCTGCGCTCTCACGGCAGCCAGGCCTCATGGCCATCGCCCTTGTCGCCTTCGGCAACCGCGCCTACGACAACGCGCTGGCCGAGCTGGTGGGATTGATGCGCGACGGAGGCTTGCGGCCAGTAGCGGCAGCAGCAATGGTGACGCGCCACGCCTTCAGCGACACCCTCGGTGCCAACCGTCCCAACGAGGCAGACCTTGACACCCTCGACCGCTTTGCCAAACAAGCTGCCGGGAGAATCCTGACCGACAGCAACGACATGGAGCCTCTCAATGTGCCAGGCGAAGCACATCCGGAGAAATACTACACTCCGCTCAAGACGAACAACGCTCCTGCAGGATTCCTCAAGGCCAAGCCCTCGTGCGACAGCGACCGCTGCACACGTTGCGGGACATGTCTCGACATCTGCCCGATGGGCAGCATCGCCATCAAAGAAGGCGTGCCGCAGTTCGACGGCATCTGCATAAAATGCCAAGCCTGCCGCCGCAGCTGTCCGGCTGGTGCCATTGCCTTCACCGACCCTGAATACCTCTCGCATGTTGCCATGATAGAACGCACCTTCGCCTCACCGAAACAGTCAGAGTTCTTCGTGTAAAACAATAATCACCTCTTGAAACATGAAGACGAATATTCTTATAACAATGCTTCTTTTGCTGCCGATGGTCGCCTTCGGACAGCAGACCGACACTACGGACAAAACCGACACAGTTCAGATTTATATCCCCCAAGACCTCCCCGATTGCATCATACAGCTGGACTCTATGCTCAGCAAAGAGGACAAAGCGTATATCATTAGTGCTGGTGCGAGTTCTGCGCATTTCACTTTGGGATTGTGGATGCGCAACAATTGGGGACTTTGGGGTGGTTCTCGCCTTAAGAGCTATTTTCACAACAACGGCATTCGACATCCCGACGACATGTCGGGTGTTATCCTCGATTGCTATGAGAAGCATCTCAAAGGAGAAGGTGTAAACTACAGACAAATGCTGCGTAAGGTCAGCCGAGACGAAAAGAAGTGGTTCAAAAAAGCACATAAACGGGAGAAAAAACGACAAAAGGAATGGTTGATGAGAGATCATTACGATTGTGACCATGATGACACCATAGCCACCTTCGAAAGTGCCACTGCCTTCCTTGGACTTCCTTTGACTGTAGATTCCTCCGTGGGCACACAGATTCGCAAGCACGAGAATTGGGAACCAGCGGAAGAGGAGATGCAACTGGTACGGAAAACCCTGCTTCGCAAGCCATACTTCACCCCACGTCCCGACGAGTTGGTGCGTCATAAACTGATTCAGGACTACGGTCGGCAACCCAACGGAGGTGTGGAGCGGTTGATTATCGACGATGCCAATGGACGTCACCATAAAGAATACCTCTTCAACCGAGACGGAACTCTGGCGACAAGAATTGAACAGCGACAAGAAGATTCCAATAAGCCCCGAGCAAAAACCCAGCGTGATGAATACACTTATCTTGACGGACAGCTTTCAACAAAACGTCACTATACAGAAGACACGCTAAAGGCCGAAACGAGATACATATACCTCCCCGACAATCGCCTTAAAACATACACATCATCCCTCGTAACAATTGACACAGCAGAAAATGATAGCGTCGCATTGGTCACGGACAGCAGCAGCCACCTTCTTTCTCCCGAAGGGCAGATACTGGTCAGTTACCGCCAGAACGGCCAAGTCTTTCGAATCAACGAATACGACACTCTTGGCAGAAATGTGACCGTACTGTATTACATAAGCGGGGAACTGTTATCCAACTGGTGGTCGGAAATATACGACGACACTCAAAATCTCTGCTACGAAATACACCGCAACGTTTTTGAACATGTAGTTGAATGTTCTGTATTTAACAAATACGGTGACCTGATTGGCAAGTGTTGCGCCGACAAGCTGAATATCTTCGACCGCAAGAAGACCCCATGGACATACCGCTACGACCGCCAAGGAAACTGGACCCACAAATACGAGGTCGGGAAACTAACCGCTCGCTGCAAGATAACGTACTACAAATAATAGCGTCTGCGTTGTGGCGGTGCCGTGAGGTTTCCTGAAAAAAGCGCACACCGATGTCACATTTCGGGGGGTGCGGGCGTTTAATATGCGAACCGGTTCGGAAACAAACGGATTTTACAACTAAAAAAAAAACAATAATGTCATGGATACAATGTCAGTTTTACTCTTCTCCGAGGGGTGGTTTTTGGAAGATTTCACGGAATTTGTCTGCGCTGCGCTAATTTTCGCGACCCCTATCGTATGGATGATTCTTGACTACCTACGCAGAGTTAAGAAAAACAACCAGCAGACGCAGATCCTCCTCACCGCCATTGAGAAGAACGCGGGCGCGGTGCCGGAGGAACTCGTGCAGAGCCTCAACAAGCCGCGTAAGAGCATCAAGGAGCGGCTGCTCGACAGACTGCTGTGGGGAATCATCTGCATCATAGCGGGCGTGGGGGCGGTGGTCCTGACGGTGGTGCACTACTGCACGGTCGGCAGCATGGACGACAATGGGGTGATGCTCGGCATCGGAATTGCCATGCTGGCCGTGGGTGTGGCTCTGCTGATTTACTATTTCGCAGGCCGGAAGGTGCTACGTTCTGAAATCGAGGCGAGGAACGAAAGAAGACAGTATGACTTTGGTGAATAGAAGGGAACGATGACACGCGAACGATTCATCGAGCTGGCGACAGCCGAGCAGGAGCCCTTGCGACGGTTCCTGCTTGCCCTGTGCGGCGGCGACCGCGCCGAGGCCGAAGACATAGCGCAGGACGCACTCGTCAAGGCCTACCTCGCCTCGAGCGGATATGTGGAGCGCTACAAGTTCCGCACCTGGCTCTTCAAAATAGCCTACCGCACCTTCCTCGATCACGCCAGACGTCCGCGCCCCGAACGGATGCCCGATGCGGGCTGGCGGGCCGAGTCGGACCTCGGCGCCGACGCCGCCTTCCGCCACGAGGCGCTATACCGCGCCATCGACCAGCTGCCCGAGCAGTCGCGCGCTGCCGTGCTGCTCTACCACATCGACGGCTACTCCATACTCGACATAGCCGCCATCACTCACAGCAACCCCGTGGCCGTGCGCCAGCGCCTGTCGCGCGGGCTGCGCCTCTTACGTAAAATATTGAAGCCATGAAACAGAACGAAACCTTCAAAGCGATGCTCGCCGACTACCGTCCAGACCTCGGCGACGGCGACCGGTATGTGGACGATCTGGGGCGGCGTCTCGAAGCCATCGAGACGGTCAAACGGATGTACGAAGCCGAACGGCGCCGCATGCGCAGCCGTATGATAGTGGCCTTCGCCTCGGGCGGCGTCACAGGCGTGGCAGCCACCATCTACCTGCTGCTGCACCCAATAGCAATGGTCAGTCCTGGCCGACACCTGTCCGTCTGGCTTGCCACCAACGGCAACAACCTCCTCACATTGCTGTTCATCACCGTATTCAGCGTCCTAGTGGCTGTCGCCAGCACGCTGGCCTACCGGATATTCAAGAAAGACTACCCGACATCGACGGCACTGGGTTAAACGCATTATAAACAACAAAAAATATACTTAATATGGCATAAAACACAGTCGGGCCGCCCGGATGGGCGGCCCGACTTGCATTTCAGTTCCTCGGAAGGATTACTTGTATTCGGCGATGATGCTTGGGAGGAGGTCGGTTTGGTTGGGGTAAGGAAGGCGAAGAACTCTTCTCGGCTTTCGGTTATAATTATTTAGACTTCAGCCAATGCTGCAATTTCTTACATTCTTTTAGGAACGTATCTCGGCTCACCACAGTGTGTTTATACTTGCTATAGAGCTGTTGCAGGGTGGCGTTGACAGTCGCCGTGTCCTCAAGGGTTAAGCGATAGGGGGCGGCATGGTAGATGGCGATGGACTCGTCCTGCGACTCGACGCTGTGGATATCGGCGATTGGCAACGATTTCTCGGCAAGTTCCATCATCGTCTTGTAGTATGCAATTTGCTCCTCGTAGCCACGTCCGCGGCTTTTGAGAAATTGCAGTTTGATGTACTCGTTCAGGCTTTCGCTGAGGGCGTAGTCGCGGTACTCGAAGAAGATGCCGTCGCCCCACCATTGGTGCGCTACCTCGTGCGGAATCCACGAAAAGTCGGGTATCATCGTGTAGACATCATAGAAATAATGTCCAAAGATAATCATATCGCGCAGCCCCTGGCACATGATGAACTGCGGGTCGCCAATCTCCACGATGTTCATCGGCTTTGAAGACAAGGAATCGCCGAAGAAGGTGCAGTAGAAGTTGTAGGAATCCACGAACTCGCGGTAATAGGCGTCGGGATACTGTGTGGTATCGCTCGCGAGGCGGTAGAAATGGAAGGGACGAATGGGCGAATCAATCACCTTGCAAGTGTATTTATCCTTCGGCAGGAGGACGAGGTGTATGTCGAACGAGGGAAGCCATTCTGTGCCGCCAAGGATGTAATAGTCGTCTGACTTGATGTGTACCTGTGCCGTCAGCAGCTCGCCATTGCGGTGTGGGTACCAGTTGCCCTCGCGTCGCAAAACAATGGCACCATCGGCTGTGCGGTAATCGGCAAGCGGCAAGGAATAGGCGGTATCGACCTTGATGGGTTGTCCCGTATAGGTTTCGTAGGGGATGAGATAAAAACCCGACACCCGCAGCGTGTCG
>CACYJU010000010.1 GCA_902774845.1 uncultured Bacteroidota bacterium | reverse complement strand
ATTAAATAAAACGGCTATACAGAATAAAGATATTTTAGCTTTAACTAAGACTTAACATAGACTTGTGTGCTATAAAGTATAGAGAATCAAGCTGGAAAGTATAAGGAAAACGTAGAGAAACTATAGAGAAATGATAAAGAAACTATAAAGAAACTATAAAGAAACTATAAAGAGATCATAGAGAAACCATAAAGAAACTATAAAGAAACCATAGAGGATTGTGTTAATGCTTGAATGCTTGAATGCGTTAATGCTTGAGTGGGGCTGGCGGGGTTTTGCTGATATTTTGGGATTACGGATGTCCCGGAGGTTCCGGATTCTCAAGAATAAGACTCACCCCCCAACCCCCTCTCCACAAGGCGAGGGGGAAGCAGCGGCGAGAACGCCGCTGAAGTGCACAGGAATTATTGCGTTAATGCGTTAGTGCTCGAATGCTTGAGTGAGGCTGGCGCGGTTATTGCTGATATTATGGGATTACGGATGTCCCGGAGGGTACGGATTCTCCGGAGGGGGATGGGGTTATGGATTTATGGGTCTTGGAATTACGGAAAGGGGCGGAAATTATTGGATGTTTGGATTACGAAATAATTACGGAAAGGACGGAAAGGGATTGCGGTGGGGGTGAAAAAAGATATAATACATGCAATTTTATTGGAAACCAAACGTTTTACCATACGTGGGATGTGTGGTTTTGAATGGAACTGATTGCAACAAAAATGTTAAAAACAAGAGCCGTTGTTAAGATTTTGGTGTATGGGTGGTTATATATATAGTGTAAGAACCTGGATTCTGCGTTGCGGAAGGCAAATTTGCAAAAACGGATCATCCACAAATCAAAAATAATTTCTGCTATATGAAAAAGCTTTGTATCATAGTAGGACTTATAGGGTTGTTTTTTTCTTCGTGTGAAAAAGAAGATACAGAAAATGCTCATTATCGGATTCGTTTCAATAATGATTCAGATTACTGGATAGGCGGTTTATATGATCCATATTATCCAGATACGACGATAAACTACCCATGGTTTCCCACAGATTCTACGAAATGTAAAATTCAACCCAAAGAAAGCTTGATTATTACCAATGGACATTTTAAATCAACTTTTGAATCTTTTTTCTCGTCGACGAATGACACATTAATGTTCTATATTTTTGATTATAAAGTCTTGACTACAAATAAATGGGCGGAAGTGAGAGACAACTACATGGTAACACAACGCTATGACTTGAGTTTGGATGATTTGAGACGCCTCGACTGGAAGCTTTCATTTCCACCAACAGAGGAGATGCGTAACATCAAGATGTGGCCGCCGTATGGGACTTACGACGAGAACGGGCATAGGATTAAGAAGTAATAACGAACGATTATGTTGTGCAGGATTACAAATCCGGCACAACTGGTAGTGAGGCCTCAACAACGAATAATTTAAGCTGTATGTATCATGAATAAAACTGTCTTTCTTTTAGGTGTATTATGCATAATCCTCACAGGATGCGAAAAGTTTGGGAGAAGCGTATTGGATATCACAAACAATGCCGATTATGACATTATGGTGTACCATCCGTTGATAAGTAACTACGACGATGAAGAAAGACATAGGCTTACGAATTACTATAATTATCCAGATACATCGTTAAGTCCTTGGATGCCTTCGACTATACAACGAGTTCCTAAAGGGAGCTCTTTATTTAGTTTGTACGAAAGTGTGACTAAATTTTTCAAAGAAAGATTGAAAGATACTACATCAATGTTCATATTTAATGCGGATTCATTGGATTTATACGGTTGGGATTCAATATACACTCATGACATTCTTATACAACGTTATGATTTTAATTACGAAATGTTGGATAAGTTTGAAGGGGCGGATGAAAATCATGGAGATTGGATTGAAGTGATTGCCTTTCCTCCCACAAAACGGATGGGGGAAATGATCAAGATGTGGCCGCCATATGGGACTTACGACGAGAACGGGCACCGGATTAAGAAGTAATAACGAACGATTATGTTGTGCAGGAATTGGAGAGAAAAGTCCTTATTGTTAATGTGAACGGGAGTCAGCGGCGAGAACGCCGCTGGGGTGCACATTGGGGACGGATTTTCCAGAGGCTCCGGATGCTCCGGATGGGAATATGGATATATGGGATTACGGGGAACTTGAAGGTGCCGCGGGAGAAATTATTGCCTTTCGAGTTTCATTATTGTTACTGGGCGGTCGGAGCCTAATTCCAGGTTGGGACACAGGGTCTTGCGGCCGGTGTCGATGAAGCCGCATTTCTCCATCACACGACCTGAGGCTGGATTTTCTGGAAAATAATCACCCCAGAGGGTGTCAAACCGTTTCACGTTGAAACAGTGGTCAACGACGAGCCGCAAAGCCTCAGTACAGATGCCTCTGTCCCAGTAGGGACGGGCAATCCAGTAGCCCACCTCGGCTTCGTTCGCCGCTATTCTCAGATTGGAATGTGCATCAGGCAGATAGCCGACGCAGCCGATTGGTTCGCACGTTGCCTTCCATTCGATGGCCCACATCCCCTCGCTGCCAAAGATGGTACGTATGATCTCGAGACTCTCGGCAACACACTGATGCGGCGGCCAGCCGGCACGAGGCCCCACCTCGGGGTCGGAAGCATATCTGTAGAGCGACTCGGCATCGTCCTCAAGCCACGGTCGCAAAAGTATTCTTTCGGTTTCCATAAATGCAATTCACATTATTTACATCAGCTCCTCTGACCATCCATGTCCGAGGTCCGGTTGATTCCGTTATTGTCCTTTGTCATATAGATGATAACGTTTTATATTGTCAATTATTACGGATTGCATAACGCCGTCCTGCCGTGATCATTATCATGATTACGGAAATATGTGCTTGGCGCTGGTGGGAGATGGTGGTAAAAAAAGGTGGAAACTTTTAAAACCGAAAGAGTTTTTTTAGTATCTTTGCAACTCATTTCAGGGCATTATCCTCATAAAACGAGTTGTTTTTCAATTATTTAATAAATCGATGGCAATCACAAAAAGCGACATAGTGGCAAAGGCGTCGGAGAAATTCGTCAGGGAGGGGTGTCGCCGTGTGACGATGGACGATATCTCGAAGGAGCTGCGTATATCGAAACGTACTCTCTACGAGACCTTCGCCAACAAAGAGGTGCTCCTCGAGGCGGTGTTGATAGATATCAAGGAGCTGATGCGCCAGAATCAGGCCAAATACTTCGAGAAGGTGAGGGAAAAAGGGGCCAACCCTCTGTATGCCATGCTGTTCACGATGAACAACTATGGTCAATTCTACGAGCGCTACTCGCTGTTGGTGAACGATGTGGCACGCAGCTATCCAGAACTGATGGAGAAACACTTCTGGCCTAAAGCCAACGCTATGAAGGAGAACCTGAAGCAGAACCTGGCACAGATGCAGCGTGAGGGTTACCTGCGGGACAATACCGACATAGAGCTGGCGGCCGAAACGCTGGCAATGTTCGTGATGCAGCCACTGAAGAACACCAACGAGAGTTTCGACCACAACGCTTCGGTGGCATGCGAGCTTTCGTTCACCTACATCCGCGGTCTGCTTAAGACAGAACATATAGCACGATATGAACAGGAAGAGGATTGGATGAGGAAGAACCTGACGAACTGAGTACGTGCCCGCACAGGGCAATTTAAATTTGAATTTTGAAAAAGGACTAACACGATAACACGTTTACGAAAATAACACACATAATAATAATGAAGACTAAAGTTTTATTGATTGGATTGGCGATGGTGTGCGGCGTTGTTGCGACGAAGGCGCAGGAGACGATGAGTCTCTCGCTCGACGAAGCACAGCAATACGCAGAGGAGCACAACTACACGATGCAGAACGCCACCCTGGACGTGAAGAAGGCCGAAGCCGACAAATGGGCTACGATAACTACGATGTTCCCGCAGGTGAAAGCTTCGTTCGACTACCAGAACATGTGCGGCTACGAGATGGTGATGCACATGGGGCCGGCTGCTGTGAGCATACCATTGAACCCCAACGGGACCTTCGGTGTGACGGCATCGGTGGCACTCACCGCCCAGCAGATAATGGGTAGCGTGATAGGTAAGATATCGCAGGAGATGAGCGACATCACGCGGAAAAAGACGATACAGACAACAATGTCGAACGTGAAGAGCGTGTATGTGTCGATACTGGTGATGGAGGACATCGTTAAGCTGCTGGATTCGAGCCTGGTGAACCTGCAATCGATTGAGAGCACCACGCAGGCATCGGTGAATGCCGGTGCAGCGGAACAGGTGAGCGCCGACAAGGTGAGTGTGCAGGTGGCCTCGCTGAGAAGCACCATCAACTCAAACAAGCGGTCGCTGCAGATGCTCTACAACACGCTGCTACTGCAACTGGGCGCAGACGTAAACTCGAAGCTGGTGCTCACAACGCCTTTGGACAATATCATGAACGTGGACAAAGCAGCACAGCTTACGATGAACGGGTTCAATATTGAAAACAACTACGACTACCAGACGCTGGTGCAGAGCGAGAAGATAGCCAAAGACCAGGTGACTCTGGCGTGGCTGGACTTCACCCCCACCCTATCGGCCTACTACCAGTACAGCTACAAGACCTACTTCGGCAAGGACGAGGGGATGAACATGACACCGCCCAACGTCATCGGCGCCAATATAAGCTTGCCTCTGTGGAAGTCGGGAACCCGCGTCGCCTCCATCAAGAAGGCCAAAATCGAATACCGCGAGATGCTGAACAGCAAGAAACAGGCGGAGGATGGATTACAGGTGCAATACAACCAACTTTGCTACGACCTTATAACCGCCATTGAGACATACCGCATACAGAAAGAGAATCTGGACGTGACGATGAGGGTAATGAAGAACGTGTCGGAGAAATTCAAATACGGACATGCATCGAACCTCGAAGTGACGACAGCCTCGACGGACATCATCACCGCACAGAGCAACTACATACAGGCTGTGATGAGCGTGCTGAACGCACAGGTGTCGCTGGAGAACCTTTTAGGGGACGAGAAATGAGAGGTCGGACTTGTCGGACGGGTCAGACCTGTCGGACTTGACGGACAAAAAATTTAACAATAACGAAAAACAACACAAAAGAAATATGAATAACTTATTCAAAGCAACCGTTATCATGCTTGCCGCAACAGTCCTTACCGCTTGCGGCGGACAGAAGAAAGAGCAGCAGACCGAAATTGAGAAGGCCCCTGAAAAAGTGAAGGTGCAAACCCTCCAAACCGAGCGCATAGCAAAAAGCCTCGAACTCTCGACAACCCTTGAAGGATATGAGACAATGAATGTGTCACCCTCCATCACTGGCCATATCGAGCACATATATGTAGAGGTGGGCAGCCGAGTGGCAGCAGGACAGATGCTCGTTCGTATGGATCAGACTCAGCTCAACACCACCCGCATCAACCTGAACAGCACCAAGGTGGAGCTTGACCGAGTGGAGGCATTGAAAGCCAGCGGAAGCGTGAGCCAGCAGGTATATGACCAGACGAAAGCCGGTTACGATCAACTTGTCGAAACCGAGAAATTCCAGAGCCAGAACACCTTTGTGAGAGCCAAGTTCTCGGGTGTGATAAGTGCGAAGAACTTCGAGGACGGCGAGATGTACACCGGTGCACCCATACTGACGCTGACACAGATAAACCGACTGAAAGCCATCATCAACATACCTGAAACCTACTACCCGATGGTGCAGAAAGGGATGAAAATCGACATTCGCAGCGATATCTACCCAGACGAGGTGTTCCCCGCCACCATCGAGATTGTGTATCCTACCATCGACCGCGCCAGCCACACCTTCCAGGCCAAGCTGAACATACCAAACGCAAAAGAGAAAATCCGTCCGGGAATGTATGTCAAGACCGACCTCGCCGTGGGTGAGGTGGACGCCATAGTGGTGCCTTATCAGTGCGTCTTGAAACTCACGGGTTCGAACGACCGCTACGTGTTCACCAACAAAAACGGCGTAGCCCACAGAGTGCCTGTGCTGCTGGGGCAGCGTTTCGACGACCGCATAGAGATCATGCCCATCACCGAAGGCGACCTGAAAGAGGGTGACGAACTGGTGGTGACGGGGCAGGCAAGACTGGTGGACAAGTGCAAGCTAGAGATAATAAAATGAATGTGATAATTGTCGGACATGTCAGACCTGTCAGACATGTAGGACTACCCTCTAACGCAATCAAGTAATAAATCATGGCAATCTACAAAACAGCTATCAACAAACCCATCACCACGGGTTTGATATTTGTGGCGGTCATCATCCTGGGTCTTTTCTCGCTCACGCGTCTGCCTATTGACCAGATGCCCGAGATGGACCCACCGTACATCACCGTGATGACCACCTACGCCGGCGCCAACGGCTCTGAAATCGAGACCAACATTACCAAGATAATCGAGAATTCGCTCAACTCGGTTGACGGTCTGAAAAACATAACCTCCAGCTCGCGAGACAACATCTCTGTGGTAACGCTGGAGTTTGAATGGGGGAGCAACCTCGACGAGTCGATGAACGACATACGCTCATATATCGACCTCATATATGACAACCTGCCCGACGGTGTGAGCCGACCGATGATATTGAAACTCAACTCTTCGGCTATGCCCATCATTCAATTCGGATTCACCGCCGACGAGAGTTACTCAGGCCTTAACAAGATCATCGAAGACCAAGTGACCAACGAGCTGAACCGCATCGACGGTATCGGAAACATCACCGTCAGCGGCGCTCCTGAACGATACGTTTATATAGACCTCGACGCCAAGCAGCTCGATGCATACAACCTCAGCGTAGAGATGGTGGGCAACGCCATAAGCACCAATAACCTCGACATGGCGAGCGGCACCGTGAAGATGGGCAAAGAGCAATACCAAATGCGCGTCAAAGGCGAATATGTGGAGAGTTCTGACATCAACGACATAGTGGTGACCACCACCCCGACCGGCAAGCAGATATTCGTGCGAGACCTCGCCACAGTCAGAGATACCATCAAAGACCTCTCGCTCGATGAGAAAATCAACGGACGCGACGGAGCTCGACTCATCATCACCAAGCAGACAGGAGCCAACACCGTTGCCATCGCCAAACAGGTGCGCAAAAAGATGGAGGAGATAAAGAAGCAGTTGCCTCCAGACATAAACATCACCATGATTTATGACTCGTCGGAAGGCATACAGAACTCCATCAACGGACTTTCTGAATCCATCTTCTACGCCCTGCTGTTCGTGGTACTTGTGGTGTTTGTATTCCTCGGTGAATGGCGAAGCACAATCATCATTGGACTGACGATACCCATATCACTCGTCACCTCGTTCATCTACCTGCTTGTCACCGACAGCTCGCTGAACATCGTGTCGATGGCTTCGTTGACGATAGCCATTGGTATGGTGGTGGACGACGCCATAGTGGTGTTGGAGAATATCACCAAGCATATAGAGCGAGGCGAAAATCCACGCGAGGCTGCAATCTGCGCCACCAACGAGGTGTGGATTTCGGTTATCGCAACCACCCTTGTGATAGTGGCGGTGTTCGTGCCTCTGACGATGCTCACCGGCATGGCCGGTATAATGTTCAAAGAACTGGGATGGATTGTCACCATTGTGGTGTGCGTCTCGACCACAACCGCCATCACGCTTATCCCTATGCTAGCCAGCAAGATGCTGAAAGAGAAGAAATTCTTCGTAAACAAAGACGAAGAAGATGCATACAAGGCAAAACAGGCCAAAAAGAAGCTCACCTTCGACAAGACGTTTGGACGCATGTTTCGCTCGATTGAACACGATTACGCCAACCTCCTGCGCTGGTGTCTGCACCACAAGGTACCCACCCTGCTTTTCGCCCTCGTTCTTTTCGCTGTGTCTATGATACCGTTTGCCACAGGCATGATTGGCATGGACTTCATGAAAGAGCAGGACAACGGACGAATCAGCGTCACCGTTGAACTGCAGCGCGGAACTCGCATCGAAGAGACCCTCAAGACTGCCCGCCAGATTGAGAAAGACCTGCAGGACGCCCTCGGTGACGACCTGCTGGTTTACTCCACATCGGCCGGCTCAAACGACGATGCAGGCTTCGCCGCCCTATTCAACTCCACCACCAACAACAAGATAAGTCTCACCGTCCGCACCACCAAGAAGTACGAGCGCAAGCGCTCCCTCAACGACATGCAGGAGGCCATACGACAGAAGCTGGCCCAATATCCTGAAATCATAACCTATCAGGTCACACGCGGAAGCATGGGTGGGGGCGGTTCAAACCAGCTTGACCTCGAAATCTATGGCTACGACTTCGACCAGACCAACATCTACGCCCACGACCTCAAGAAGCTTATCGACGACAACGTCAAAGGAGCCCGCGACACCAAGATTAGCCGCGACGAAGACCGCGCCGAGCTTAAGATAACATTCGACAAACAGAAACTGGCTCTCCACGGACTCAACGACGCTGCTGTGGCTGCCTACGTACGTTATAGAGTCAACGGTATGCCTTGTGGTTTCTTGAAAGAAGACGGCGAAGAATATGACATCGTATGCCGCCTTAAAGAGGAATACCGCAACAGCATCACCGACATCGAGGAACTTTCCATCATGACCGCCACAGGCCAGATTGTGAAACTCAATGAGCTGGCCAAAATCGAGGAATACTGGTGTCCTCCAAACATCGAGCGCAAGAACCGTCAAAGATACCTCACCCTCACAGTGATGCCTTACAAGACATCGCTGAAACAACTTGCCGAACAGGTGCAGGCTCAAATAGACCAACTGGGCATTCCCGCCGACATACACGTACATCTCGGAGGAAGCTACGAAGACCAACAGGAAACCTTCGGCGACATGGGTCTGCTCGGACTACTTATCCTGCTGCTCGTTTACATTGTGATGGCGTCACAGTTTGAGTCCTTCTCCAAACCGTTCATCATCATGATGTCCATCCCGTTTGCCCTCACCGGCGTCATCCTCGCGTTGATGATAACCGGCACCAATCTCGATATGATTGGCGCATTGGGTATCATCCTGCTTATCGGTATCGTGGTGAAGAACGGTATTGTGCTTGTTGACTATATCAACCTTATGCGCGAACGTGGTTACGAGCTGAACGAGGCCATCGCCATATCGGGCGAATCTCGTATGCGTCCCGTTATGATGACCGCCCTCACCACCATCCTCGGTATGATACCTATGGCCACCTCGGCCAGCGAGGGCTCCGAGATGTGGACCACGATGGGTATCGTCGTCATCGGTGGTTTGCTTATCTCCACACTCATAACCCTCATCGTGGTGCCCGTACTATACGGTCTCATGGAACGTAAAGGCGATATGGAAAAGCAAGAAAAGCTCCGCAAGAAGTTCGTATTCATGGAGATTGACCTGAATAACGCCGCCGAAAACAAAAAAGAGGAGAGTTTGTAAAATATAAAACATTCGAACTATGAAATCCATAATGATAGTATTCAACCAAGCCAACACTGCACGTGTTGAATATATGCTCGACAAATTGGAAATCCGTGGTTTCACCTTCTGGGAGAACGTGCAAGGACGCGGTTCTGTTGACGGCGACCCTCATCGTGGCACCCACACTTGGCCCGAGATGAACAGCGCCGTGATGTGCGTGGTCGATGACGAGAAGGTTGAGCCGATACTGACCACAGTCCGCAAACTCGACCTCCGAAACAAAGAGGTCGGAGTGAAGGCCTTCGTGTGGAATATTGAGCAGATGGTGTGAACCCCTACCCTCTGCACTAAACTATTATAAAACAAAATAGAGTCACCCGTCAGGTGACTCTATTTTTATTTTACTTAATTATTATGGCGATGATATAAATATTGACCACGAGAACAGTATAACAATCTAATAATCCTCAAATTAATGATTAATTATACGGATAATTACACGATAATTAACGTTTAAAGAATTCAAGTCAATTCTTATATCGTTCCCATTATTCTTCTACTTCTTAGATGTTTTGCGGCTTTTGACGTAAACGGGCTGCAGGAGCAGTCGGTCGATATGGGTGACAAGCGAGAGCCGGATGGCGTCGATCTTGACGGCGAA
The DNA here is from genome assembly GCA_902774845.1 of uncultured Bacteroidota bacterium. GTDB lineage: Bacteria > Bacteroidota > Bacteroidia > Bacteroidales > P3 > Colimorpha. The sequence continues at coordinate 69,789 of CACYJU010000010.1, read as the reverse complement.
GTTGCCCTCCTTGCAGTCCGAGATAAGTATACCCTCCTTGCCGGCGAAAGCCCCATCCACAATCTTCACCCTCACTCCTTTCTGCAGGGCTTCCGAGTTCATAACTGAGAGCTCCTGGTTCGAATCGACCATCGTTTTTATGGTGAGTATCTGATCTTCGGGCACAGTCACGATCTCGCCGCCGAAGGCGACGATTTCCACCACCCCGTCGACCGCTTTAACAACTGAGACTTTGGTCTTCGTGATTTTGGCGAAGAGATATGAAGTGAACAATGGCTCGTCCACCAGCTTGTAGCGGTCGCTCCACTTGTGCCGCCTGGTCACGATGGGCAGGTAGTTCTCGATACCTGCTCGTTGCAAGAGGTCTGCCACTCGCTTCTCTGAGCGTGAGCGGACATACACGGCAACCCATTGTGGAACAGTAGTGAGCATAATACTAAAGCAGCTGCAAAGCGTTTGCAAAGATACGCCATTTTTACGTAACGTGAGTCTCCCTTCGCGACATTTCGAAGTTTTTTTGTATTTTTGCAGAAATAATCAGTCTATAATGGAAAAGAGATTTTTTATCGGACTTTGCCTTTTCTTTGTGTCGGCCTGCCTGCTCTCTTCTTGCAACCATGGCAGCGAGCCGCAGGCCTCTACGCCGTCGGGTGTGGTGAAAGCCTGGAGCAAGGCTGTGATGGACAAGGACTATCCTACGGCTCTGAAGCTTACCGACATCGCCGAGGAGGACTTTCCGCTCTATGAGGCCTGGATGGAGATGATGTTCGACGAGATGGATGGCACCTCCGTGGAGGTGGTGTCGCAGGCGCTCTCCGACGAGGGCGACAACGCGACGGTGAAGGTGACGCTAAAGAGCGAGAAGGATCTGGACACCATCCTTATCAGGACTGCGAAAAGGGATGGTCTCTGGAAGGTGTGCCTTGATTCAGATTTCTAAGCCACTGTCTGTAGTTGATTCGGCTGAGGGGGGTTCCTTTCGTGATGGCGTCAAACTCCTCCTCCGTCGCGTCGAAAAGCCGCTGTATCTTTTCTATTTTTTCTTTCTCTACCTCTACTGTCGCGGGTGCTTTCTTGTTATGGGGGCAGACCTCCTGACAGATGTCGCATCCGAAGACATACCCTCCCGTATGCAGTCCTTCGGGCAACCGCTCGTCGCGGTTCTCTATGGTGTTGTAGGCGGTGCAGCGTGTGGCGTCGAGCATATATCTCCCGTCGACGCAATGCAGTGCCTGGTTAGGACAGCTGCTTACGCAGAGGTCGCAGCCGTTGCAGCGGTTTTCTACTTGGCTGTCGTATTTGTCGACTGACGAATCGGTGACAACCTCGCCTATGTTGCAGAAGCTGCCATACTGCAGACTCACCAACAGCGTGTTCCGCCCTATCCAACCCAGTCCTGCCGCCGACGCCCAGCGCTTGTCGCTTATCGGTGCGGTGTCCACGAACGGGCGTCCGCTGAAGTCGGGATATCTCTTCTTTATCTCGGCTATGAGCTCAAAGAGCATCTGCTTCAATCGCAGGTGGTAGTCTACGGAGTAGGCGTAGCGGGCTATCTTGAGAGGTCCCTCTACGGTCTGTATGGGTTTATAGCTTACCAACACCGATATCACGCTCCTCGCGCCGGCATAGAGCAAGCGCGGGTCGCCTCGCTTGTCGGCGTTACGCTGCATATACTGCATGTCGGCGTTATATCCATGCGAGAGCCACGACTGCAGTGTGGCGTCGAAGTCGGGCAGTGCCGACGCCTCCGCTATCCCACAAGCGTGGAATCCGACCCGACCGGCACACTCTTTTATAAAGCTGGCTTCAAGTTCCAAGTTTCAAACAATAATAAAAATTCACTCCACTAAAAGCCCCACACACACATATCCCATCATCCATCTTACATCTCACTTCTTACATCTTACACCCTTACACTATAAACTATAAACTATAAACTATAAACTCCCCATTAACCATTAACCATTAACCATTAACCGCTAACCCCTTCCTGCTTCCCTCATACAGTTCGAACTTCAGGAATCGGCAGTCCAAGGAGCCGTTGAGCAGGGGTATCTTCTTCGAGGGCTTGAGGCCTATGTGCTTGAGGGCCTCGAAGTCGGACGAGATGAGCCACACCTCGCGTCCTTCGCCATAGAGCCGCTTGAAGGTGTCTCCCAGCTTCTCGTACATGGCGTTGAGGTCCTCTATCTTGATACGCTCGCCGTAGGGCGGGTTCGTGACTATCATACAGCGGCCCTCGGGCGGCTCCTGGTTCTCAAACGAGCCGTGGAAGAGCATCACGTCCTTATGCAGCTTGGCAAACTCAAGGTTCTTCTCAGCCTGCTCCAGCACGCCGAAGTCTATATCGTTACCCCAGATCTCGTAGTCGAAGTCGCCGGCTCCTATCTTGCGGTTCTCCTCGTCAAGCACACACTTCCAGTCACCCAGGTTAAACTCCTTCCAGCGCTTGAATCCGAACTTCCCGCCTCTATAGTACTGTGCCGGGATATTGTTCGCCAGCATCGCCGCCTCGATGAGCAGCGTACCCGACCCGCACATCGGGTCGAAGAAATGACAGTCGCACTTCCAGCCCGAGAGCTTTATCATGCCGGCGGCGAGCACCTCGTTGATGGGCGCTATGCCCACCGACTGGCGGTAGCCTCTCTTGTGCAGCGAGTCTCCGCTGGAGTTCATGAGCAGGGTGACGTGAGTGTCGGCGATATGGAGGTTAAACTTATAGTCGGCGCTCTCGGTGTCTATCGAAGGTCGCTGGCCGAACATTTTTTTGAAGCGGTCCACTATCGCGTCCTTGGTCTTGAGCGCCGCATAGTACGAGTGAGTGAACACCTCGCCCGAGGTGGCTGAATCGATCATGAAGGTGCAGTCCACGTCGAGTATCTTCTCCCAGCGTATGTTGTACACCTGGTCGTAGAGCTCCTGCTCGTTCCTTGCCTCAAACTCTGCGAAAGGTTTCAATATGGCCAACGCCGTACGGCAGCAGTAGTTCGTGCGGTACAGGGTCATCATGTCGCCCTGGAAGGCTACCGCGCGGTTCAGCAGCTCGATATCCGTGCCGCCGAGCTCTCGTATCTCGTCGGCCAGGACCTCCTCGAGGCCCATCATCGTCTTGGCTATCATCTTGAATTTACGCGATGGCGTCTTTTCCTCCGGCACAAGCTTGCCGTTTTCTTTCTTGAGAATCATGTATTTGGGTAAAGTTTAAAGTTTAGAGTTTATAGTTTATAGTTAAAGTACTCACAAATTCACACACTAACACATTAACAAATTCACACATTCAATTTATCGCCCTGTGCGGGCACGCACTCACACAAACCGGTCTCTCTTCTCCAAAGGCGGCTCCTGCAGTCTCTGTCTCTCCACCTCGCCCATGATGCTCCGGTTCAGCTCATAACCCACCAGCAGCATCCTGCAGCTGAGGTATATCCAAAGGAAGATCACCAGCAGCGTGCCGATCGAGCCGTACAGCAGGTTGTAGTTGTTGAAGTTGTCTATATATATCTCGAAGAGCCACGTGAAGCCGAAGAACATCAGCGACGCCATCGTGGCGCCCACCGAGAAGAACCTCATCCTCGACGCACTGTGCTTCATCCAGTAGAAGTCTATACAGTAGTATATTGCGTTTATCGCCAGCATCGTCACTATGGCCAGCACAAACCAGCGGCCTACCCCCACCACCTCTCTCACGTTCTCCGACCATCTCACGATCCCCTTCTCGGTCAGGATATCCAGAAAACGGTGGTACTCCATCATCAGCACCAGCATCAGTATGATGAGCAGGTACAGCACTATGACCAGCATGAAACTCATCAGGTACCGCACTATCCATGGCCGCGTCTTCACCTCCACCTTCGGGTTACGGAACGAACGGAAAAGTGAGCTCAGACCGTTCGCCGCCAGGATGACCGACGAGAAGAAGCCTATGAACTGCAGGCTGCTCCTCTTGTTTCCCATGATGTCGTTCACCGTCGCGTTCACTGGCTCCGCTATCTTCGGCGGGATGATCGTCCCCAGGTTCTTCAGGAATTCGTCCTGGATGCCGTCAACCGGCAGGTAGGCTATCAGCGTCACCAGGAAGAGCAGCATCGGCGGGAAGGCCACCACGAACGAGAACGAGAGCGACTTGGCCCGCTGGCGCGTGTCCCCGCTGAAGATCTCCTTCAGGAAGGTCCTCAGCACATCGTCCCAGCACACACTCCGTGCCCCCCACACGTGGAATCTGTGCAGGAAGTTCAGTATCCTGCCCGTCGAGATCCGGTCGTAGGTCTCCATACACCAGTGCCCGAAGGGATCGTTCGGATCCTTCAGCTTCGTCATAAGTGACTGCCACAGATGTTTCGGCGACTTCATTCGCTAACCAAACTCAAATCAAGACTCTTTATATGATGGGTCAACGCGCCCACCGAGATGAAGTCCACCCCCGTCTCCGCATACTCGCGCAACGTCTCCTCCGTGATGCCGCCTGAGGCCTCCGTCTCGAACCGTCCGTCTATCCGCTTCACCGCCTCCTTCAGCGTCGCCACGTCGAAATTATCCAGCATCACCCTATCCACGCCGCCGTGCTTCATCACCCGATCCAGCTCCTCGAGGTTCCGCACCTCTATCTCAATCCTCAGATCCTTGCCGTTCTTCTTCAGGTAGTCATGCGTGCGGTCTATGGCTTTCTCTATCCCTCCCGCAAAGTCCACATGGTTGTCCTTCAGCATGATCATATCATAGAGGCCGATACGGTGGTTCGTGCCGCCGCCGCATTTGACGGCGTACTTCTCCAGCAGCCGCATGTTCGGCGTCGTCTTGCGCGTGTCGAGCAGCCTGGTATGCAAACCCTCGATCATCTTCACCATCTTGTGCGTCTGCGTGGCTATGCCACTCATCCTCTGCATGTAGTTCAGCGCCGTCCGCTCAGCCGTCAGGATCGAGCCCGCCGGACCCTCCACCGTCATCACCACGTCGCCCACCTTCAGCGTGTCGCCGTCTTTCTTGAGCAAGGTCACCTTCAACCTCTGGTCCACCAGAAAGAAGACCCTCGCACCCACCTCGGCGCCACAGAGCACACCCTCTTTCTTAGCCACCATCTTGGCTCGTTTCATCGCGTCCGGCGGTATGCAGGCCAGCGTCGAATGGTCGCCGTCTCCAATATCCTCGCGAAGCGCCATCATTATAAGTTCATCAAGATTAGGAATGATTGTCATATAGATTTTGTTGATGCTTAAACAAAATGCAAAATTACGCAAAAAAAATAGTACTTTTGCACTGCAATAAAGAAAACCATGAAAGCAAGTATCATCAATATTGGCGACGAGCTCCTTATCGGACAGGTGGTCAACACCAACGCCACCTATATGTCGCGGGCACTCACCATGTCGGGAATCGCTGTGGTCGAGGTCTGCACCATAGGCGACAGCAGCGAGGCCATAGAAGCCTCTGTGCACCGCTGCCTGGAGCAGAGCGACCTGGTGCTGATGACCGGCGGATTGGGACCAACGAAAGACGACATCACCAAAGAGACACTCTGCCGCATGTTCGGAAGCGAACTCTACGAGAACGCGGAAGCCCTCGCCAATATAGAACGTATTTTCGCACAGCGAGGATTCCCCATGACCGAAACCAACCGCCGACAGGCTTGGGTGCCTCGCTGCTGCGAGATGATAAACAACGACCTCGGCACCGCTCCCTGCATGTGGTTCAATGCAACCACCCCAACGCATCCAAACATCCAAACATCCAAAAGTCCAAAGGCCCTGGTCTCCCTCCCTGGCGTGCCCTTCGAGATGGAATACCTGATAGATAAGAAGATCCTCCCGCTCGTACGAGAGCGGTTCCAGCTGGGCTCCATCGTCTGCAAGAACCTGCTGGTACAGGGCATCGGCGAATCGTTCCTCTCCGACCGGCTCGAAGCGGTGGAAGCCTCTCTCCCACCCCACATCAAGCTCGCCTACCTGCCGCAAGCGGGGATGATAAAACTGCGCATAACCGCAACCTCCGATACCGCATCCGACGTCCTACAGAACGAAGTAAAAATAGTTTCGGAAAAGATACGTTCGGCCGCTGGCGAATTCATCGTAGGCGAGGACCACGAGTGCCTAGCCGAAGTGGTGGCTTCCCTGATGCGTGAAAAAAGGCTGACCCTCTCAGCTGCCGAGAGCTGCACGGGAGGACAGATCGCCGCTCAACTGACGGTGCTCGCAGGTGCCTCCGAATACTTCAAAGGCGGCATCGTATCCTACTGCAATGAAGTCAAAGCGGACATCGTGGGGGTGGAACAATCCACCCTCGACCGCCATAGCGCCGTGAGCGAGGCGACCGTCCGTGAGATGGCCGAAGGAGCGCGATACAGGATGAAGAGCGACTACGCGGTGGCCACCACCGGAGTAGCTGGTCCAACAGGAGGCAGCGACCTCAATCCCGTAGGCACCGTCTGGATGGCGGTGGCGACACCAGAACAAACCGTCACCAAGAAGATGCGCTACAACGGACGCCGTCAGCAGGTGATCGACCGCGCCGTAAACGAAGTATTCGCCATGCTGATAAGAGAGGTCAGTGGCCAGTAGTCAGTAATTTCAATTCAACTTAAAACTCACACATTAACACATTCAAGCATTCACGCATTATTTTCAATTCTCATGCCACGCGGATTAATTACCATACTGTTGCTAATAGCCAGCAACGTTTTTATGACCTTCGCCTGGTACGGCAACCTGAAACTCCAGCAGATGAAAGTCATCACCGACTGGCCTCTCATCGCCATCATCGCCCTCTCGTGGGGACTGGCCCTTTTTGAGTACTGTTTTATGATACCCGCCAACCGCATTGGTTCGACCATCAACGGTGGTCCGTTCAACCTCATGCAACTCAAAATCATACAGGAAGCCATCTCCCTCACTGTCTTCACCGCAATCGTCGCCACCGTCTTCAAAGGCGAGCCCATCCGATGGAACCACATAGTAGCTTTCGTCTTCATAATACTGGCGGTCTTCTTCGCCTTTCTCAAAGACGGAAAAAACTGACTTCTCACTCACACATTAACATTAGCAAATTAACAAAATATTCATCATGACTGTCAAATCTAAAATCATCACTTGGACGAGCGTCATCGTCGTTGTCGCACTGGCGGCTTTCATCTTTTTCCGTTTCTTCTTCGTCTACAGCAGCGGAGTGAACACCGGAGACCTCAACTATTTCCAAAAGCAGGGTGTGGTCTTTAAGACCTACGAGGGCAAAATGATCCAAACAGGCTTCAAATCGAACAGTGGCAATATGGGCAACCTCAAATCCAACGAGTTCAAGTTTTCTGTCACTGACGACAGTATTGCCGCACAGCTGATGCGATGCTCGGGAAAAGAGGTCGAGCTGCACTGGAACCGCCATTTTGGCACACTCCCCTGGAGAGGACACAGCCAGTACATCGTCGATGAAGTACTCTCGGTTAAAGAACACTAAGGATGTTTCAGAAAATCATCAACGGTAGCGTGAAGCTTGTTCAGCGCTGGCTGCCCGAACCGTTCATCTTCGCCATAGTGCTAACCCTGGTGGCCGCCGTGGTGGCTATGCCTGTTTGCAGGCAGACGCCACTCGAAGTGCTCGAACACTGGGGCGGCGGGGTGTGGAACCTGCTCACCTTCGCCATGCAGATGGCGCTGGTGCTGGTCTGCGGAGCCACCTTGGCTGCCGCCCCCTCCATAAAGAAAGGGATAAGCCTGCTGGCCCGCATACCCAAGACCCCGGCAGCAGCCATCGCTCTCGTTACCGCGGTGTCGGCACTCGCCTGTTGGCTCAACTGGGGATTCGGACTTATCGTAGGCGTCATCTTTGCTAAAGAGATAGCACGCACCCTGCGTGGTGTCGACTACCGACTGCTCATTGCGTCGGCCTATAGCGGCTTCGTAGTGTGGCATGCCGGACTATCCGGCTCGATACCTCTCACGATGGCGACACCTGGAGAAGCCCTGCGTACCGCCACCAACGGCATACTCAACGACCCCGTGCCCGTAAGTCAGACCATTCTCGACCCCCACAACTTGGTAATGGTCGCTTTGGTTACGATAGCGATAGTGGCGGTGAACACCTTGATGCATCCCAAGCAAGGGGTGGTGAGCGTCGACCCGTCTCTGCTCGAAGAGTCCGAAGCAGCAAAGCGGATCAAAGGCTCGACCCCTGCCGAGCGGTTGGAGAACAGCCGCATCCTGGGTTGGATCATAGCGTTGGTGGGATTGGGCTATCTGGTGCTGAAACTCGGATTCCGCGGTGGGTCACTCGACCTGAACAACGTCATAATGCTGTTCCTCTTCCTCGGAGTGATACTTCACGGCACACCGCTAGCATACGTGCGTGCTTTCGGCAAAGCCGTAGGTGGAGCAAGCGGCATCCTGCTTCAGTTCCCCTTCTATGCCGGAATCATGGGCATCATCACCGGAGTGGGCACCAGCGGCATCTGTCTTGGGACTGTACTGGCCGACGGCTGCATTGCCATCTCCACACCCGTCACCTATCCGCTGCTCACCTTCCTCTGCGCCGCAATATTGAATATGTTCGTCCCCTCCGGAGGCGGCCATTGGGCGATACAGGCACCAATCATGTTTGCAGCTGGAGCCGACCTGGGAGTCGACCACGGGCTCACAGGCATCGCCATCGCCTGGGGCGACGCCTGGACCAACCTCATACAGCCTTTCTGGGCTCTGCCCGCATTGGCGATCGCCAAACTCAACGCCAAGGACATCATGGGATTCTGCCTGATAGACCTGGTGGTGACAGGAGTGATCATCTGCGGAGGACTGCTCATCTGGGCGATGTAGTTCTCAACATCAAATATTCGATAAAGACAAAAAGAGAGCGGGGCGCCAGTCGGCGCCCCGCTCCTAATTTATCAACTGTACAGTCGATTATTCTGCATACTCGTAGTAAGTAGTGTGAGTTCTCTTCTCGCTGTAGTTGTCGCTAGTGTAAGTGCTGGTGGTGCTGACCGTTGTGGGGAACTTGCCATCATACTCGTACTCGTAGTTGGTAGTGTAGGTATAGGTTCTGGTAGCACCGTCTCGAGTATACACTTCTGTGGATTTCTCCGAGAGGATATTGTTCTCGCTGAGAGCGGTGAATCCCTCTTCACCAAGTGCTGCATAGCAACCATAGAATGGGTTCTTGTTCTTGTCATAGGTGTACTCCAGGGTGATGTTCTCTTCACCGTAGGTCATGTCAATTTTGGTCACATTACCACCGTCGAAGGTGAAATCGAGGGTCTGAGTTTGAGTTGTTGTCGCTTTTGCACTGTTGGCAAGCACTTTGTCGAGAACTCTCTTGTTGGGCATGATGGTGCTCAGGGCAAATCTTGTGGCGTCGCTGGCCTTACCCTCTACTTCATAGGTGGTAACAACAACTTGGGCAATCTTCTTGCCATCATGTGTGATTTCAGCCGTTGATCTGAGTTGTCCCTCCTCATAGCTCTCGATCTTGGTCAGTTTATTGCCATCATAGGTGTAGTTGGAGTAGTTCTGACCAGAAGCGTCAGAAACCTTAACCAGCTGCTTGCCGTCATAGGTGAGGGTGAGCACGCTGGAAACTACAGTGGTAGGTTCATCTTCGAGAAGACCATACTCCTGATGATAGTTGGTGATGGTGGTCAGCAGGTTGTCGTCCCATTTCCACTCCTGAGTCAGATGTTTGGGGGTGGTGTCTGACTCGGTATACGACTGTCCATCGTAAGAATAGGTACTAACAGAGAGTGACGACTCAGAGATCTTAGCGATCTTCTCTTTAGGATTGAAAACGCCTTCTTTAGTGCACGATGCGCCTAAAAGCAGCATGGCAGCGGATGCCATAAGAACTAAGGTCTTTTTCATGATGTTTTGTTTTTTTAATAAAAGGTTAAACAATTTCTATTTTAATGTAATAACTTGATATTACTCTGTTTTAGTATTTCTTCCCCTCTTTTTATTGCACCTCGACCGCCAACCACGGTGGCATTTTCACTCCCCCTCTCTACGGGAGAGGGGGTTGGGGGGGTGAGTCTAGTCCTCCATCGGGAGGTACTCGTAGAAGGTGGTGTAGGTGTAGTCGTATCTATAGTTATTGCCGTCGAAGGCCGAGTCCACACGACTTATCGACGACGGGTATTCGCCGTCATACTTGAACTCGTAGTCGGTCACCCTCTCACCTTCGCCGGTGGTCACCTTCTCCGAGATGATGTTATTCTGGCTCATAGCGCCGAACGAGCCGTCGCCAAGCATAGCATAGAAACCGTAGAACGGGTTCATCTTGGCATCGTAGGTGTACTCTATGGTAGTGGTGACGTCGCCGTCAGTCATGACGACCTTCGTCACGTTGTTTTCCTCATAGATGAAGTCGAGGGTCAGCGTCCTCACCACGTCCCCTTTCGCATTCTTGCGAGCGAGCACGCTCTCAAGGGCTTTCTTGTTAGGCAGCACCGTACCCAGGGCGAACTTGGTGGCGTCGCTGGCCTCACCTTCACCGTAGAAGTTGACTACAGCCTTGGTGATTATCTTGTCCTCATGCGTGATCTCGGCTGTAGAATAGAGCTGGCCCAACTGGTACGACTCGATCTTCGCTATCCGCGCAAGCTTGAACCACTCGTAGCTGTATGTGGAGTAGTTCTCGCCGTCTGCGTCGCTGACCTTCGCCAAGCGTTTGTGCTTGTAGGTGAACTTCAGCACACTCGATACGCCGCTGACCGGATCGGGCTGTGCGTATTCCTGATAGAAATAGTAGTTGGTGATAGAGGAGAGCATATCGTCTTCCCACACCCACTCCTGACTCACGTGCTTGTCGAGGGTGTCGTAACGGATAAAGGTTTGGCCGTTGTAGTAGTTCGTGCTCATCCTCACCGACATATCGTAGACCTTGGAGACCCTCCGCTCAGGTTGGAATATACCCTCCTTGAGACAAGAGGTGGCGAGGAGCAGCATGGCTGCCGATGCAATAAGAACAGATATCTTTTTCATTAGTGCGTGCCCGCACAGGGCAATTGAAGGTTAAAAAGGGTTATTGATTGCGTTAATGAGTTAATGAGTAATTCATTTGTCAATTCACCATTCACTATTCACTAGTCACCATACTCATAGAATGTGGTCGAGGTGGTGGTTGTGGTCACATCGTCCTCGGTGATAGTGGATGTGGTGGTCATAGTCTCGGGGAAGTCCGACGCGGTGTAGGTGTAGCTGCACTTCTGGTTTCCTGGAATCGGCAGACCTTCCATCGAACTTATCATTCCGCCCGTCTTAGTCTCTACGATATTGTTCTTGCTCAATGTCGAAGGACTCAACATGGCGAAGCAACCCTGCATGGGGTTCTTCATATCGTCGTAGGTGCAGGTCACCGTCATAACCGTAAAACCACTCACCACCACAGCCATCTTGGTCAGGTTCTTGTCGGTATATGTGAAGTTGATACTGATGGCCATCGACTGCTTTTCAGCCTGGTTGCCACGTTGAACCATAGTCAGCGTGGGCATCAACAGCGAAGCCAGCTGCTGAGGGATAACCCTGGCGAGACTCCGCTCGGCGAACTTCGCCGTCATCGAGTCGGGTATGTCTATCGACATTTTCATCTTGCTAATATTCGAGCCGTCGTGTTCCACGTCGGCGGCGCACAGCTCCTCGCCTTCAGAGACCATAGCTATGCGGGTCAGCTTGCCCGACTTATAGGTGTATTCGGTGTACATGTCGCCACTCTCGTCAGCCACTTTCACCAAACGACCACCTTTGTAGGTCATCATCTGACGCGAAAGCACTGTTCCATCCTCATTGTAAGAGATTTGCTCTTTGAGCAACTTGCCTTCCCACACCCAATCTTCTGCCTTGTATTTCTCCACAGTGGTGGTCTCCGCTCCAGTCACGGAGGTCTGCTGCTGATAGACAGCAACTATCTTTTCTTTGGGGTTGAACGAACCCTCTTTCTTACATGACACAGCCGCCATCGAGACTGCGGCAATCAATAAAATGCAAAAAATACGTTTCATAGTTCTTGAATTTTATGTCGTAATATATATATAACGTAAAAACGGCTATTTATGTTTCCCTTTAGGCAACATCGGCAGAATCTCTGCCTCGAACAGATCTTTCCTCACTATCCTGTAGCGGAAGTTATAGGTCGAGTTGAAGGCATAGCTGTGGTGAGCTGCATAGCCACCCCGTTCCAGCAGGTCGTTGAGCGACTGGCTGTCGAGCGAGAAATGTCCGGGACGGGGTTTCAGCTTGCTCGCCACCTCCTCCAGTTCATCCCATCTGTAGTGCCACTCCTCCACAGTCATCTGCACTGGCGTCTGTGAGCTTCTGGCGATATAGCCCGCCAACTTCGACACCGACAGTGTGCCATTCTTCACCAGTCTCAGGTTCACCCTCACGTAGTTGCCCTCACAACCCACATACTGGTAGTCAGGGCCACCCAGGGTTTTTGCCTTCGCCAACTCGCCTTCTATACTCTTTATAGCCGCTGCGCTGTCGATATTCAGGTGGGCAGGTCCGAACACATCCTGGAAGCAGAACTTGTAGACATCGCAGAGGTCCGACTCCGGGAACTCTTTCATATACTCCTGCAGCCGCTTCTCGCAGTTCTCCTGCGCACTCACGCTGCCCATAAAAGTCACAACAGCCGCCATCAGTATTATCCTCAAGTATTTCATATCACATTTCTACGAATCCAAACTTGCTGAAATCAAAAAGTCCCTTGTCGGTCAGCTTCAGATGCGGAATCACCGGCAACGCCATGAACGAGAGGGTCATGAAGGGAGCCGACAGGCGGCATCCGAGTTCCCTCGTCTTGCGGTTCAGTCTCTCGTAGGCAGCCGCCACCTCCTCGGCCGGCTCAGGCGACATCAACCCCGCCACCGGAAGCGGCAGCACATCCACTCCCTCGCCGTCACAGACGGCTATTCCTCCTTTCTCTTCGATAAGTCGAGTCATCGCTTTCACTATCGAGCGGTCGTCCGCCCCCACGGCAATCAGGTTGTGACAGTCGTGCGCTATCGTCGACGCGATAGCACCACGCTTCAATCCGAACCCCGAGATGAAAGCCGTCTGCGGTACGGTCTCGTCGCTGTATCGGTTCACCACCACTATCTTCAGCAGGTCACGCTCCACATCCTGCACCACGCACTCCCCATCGTCCGAAAGGCGAGGTTTCACCACCTGGCATTCGGTGATTATCGACGACTCCTTCGCCCCTATCACCTTCATCTCCACCCCCACCCTCTTCACTCGGATTTCTTCCTCCGTGACAGATGTTCTCTCAAAGTTGTTCGGCCAACTTCCATCAACCGCACCACTTGTATGTATTGCATGCGATGGCCGTCCGTCGACATAGGTCTCCTTCACGTTGAAGTCCACCATATTGTCCACCACTATGAAGTCGGCTGCGTCGCCTTCTTGGAGCAGACCTACCGGCAGCCGGTAGTGCCTCACCGGCTCTACGCAGGCAGCCCACAGCACGTTCCACAACGGATAGCCGCAGACAACCGCCTGCCTCACCATCTCGTTGATATGACCTTTGAGCAGGTCGTCGGGATGCTTGTCGTCGGCACAGAACATCAGCCTCTCTGGGTGGTCTGCCAAGAGACCTTTAAGATTAATAAAATCGTTGGCAGCGCTTCCCGACCGCAGGAGTATCTTCATCCCGTGGGCCAATTTATCCTCGGCCTCCTCTATCGAGGTGCACTCATGGTCGGTAGTGATTCCCGCGGCAGTATATTTCTTCAGCCAGTCGCCCGTAAGCAGCGGAGCGTGACCGTCAATGGGTTTCCCCATCCGCTTGGCCGCCTCAATCTTACCCATCACTTCCGGATTGTCATTCACCACCCCCACACTGTTCATCATCTCCGCCAGAGCGTAGATATCCTCTCGCCCCATCAGTCGTTCGATGCCGTCGACACCTATCTCGCCGCCGGCGGTCTCGAAGCCCGTCGAAGGGACACATGAGGGAGCCGCAAAGCACAGCTTCATTGGAGTGCGCCGACTGTTCTCTATCATATAGTCCACCCCCGCCTCGCCTAACACGTTGGCTATCTCGTGAGGGTCGCACACCGCCGCGACGGTGCCGTGCTCCAAAGCCACCCGCCCGAACTCCTCAGGCAACAGCATCGAACTCTCTATATGCACGTGAGCGTCGACGAATCCAGGCATCACGCAGGGAGCGTCGTCCGAAACCTCGACATTGCCGTCGATGGAGACAATCCTTCCATCTTCAACGGTCAAAGCCCCGTCATACCGCCTCCGGTTCAACACATCAATTATATGAGCTTTTATTGTCATCACTTGATTATCTTTAACCATTAACCGTGAACCATTAACCATTAACCGCACTCCGTGCCACCACCATGATGCTCAGCTCATACAGCAGGTATATCGGCAGGGCGACGATGCTCAAGGTGAAGACGTCGCCCGTAGGCGTTATGATAGCCGAGACTATGAGTATCGTCACCACCGCGTGGCGGCGGTATTTCTTCATCGGCGCCGCCTTGAGAACCCCCATCTTCGCCAGCAGCCAGCTTACCACAGGCAGCTCGAACACCACACCCATGATGAGGCTCATGGTCAGCAGCATCGAGATATACGATGTCAGAGATATCATGTTGGTCACCTCGCTGCTCACCTGGTAGGTACCGAGGAAGCGGAAGGTAAGCGGGAAGATGACGAAATAGTTGAGAGCCACCCCCAGCATGAACATCAAATAGCCGCCGCCGACAGCCCTCACCGCATATCGACGCTCGTTCTTGTACAACGCCGGCGACACAAAGCCGAAGAGCACATAAAGCACGTATGGCGACACCGCAAGCAAGCCTATCCAGAGCGCCACCCTCATGTGGGTGATGAACTGCTGCGCTATGTCCACGTTGATGAGGTCCACCGAGAAGTTCGCCGAATGACCCGAAAGGCGCTCGAAGAGACGGTAGGTGACGAAGTCGCACTCCTTGGGCGCCAGCACCACCGAAAAGAGAAGGTCCTTGAAAAAGAACGCCGCCACCGCTGCCACAAGGGTAGCGATGACAATGCGCACAAGACAGCCACGCAGCTCGTCGAGATGTTCCCAGAAGGTCAAAGGAATCGCTTGAATGACAGAATGACTTGTCAGTCTTTCTTCTCGGTGTCGGAGGGTTTGTCTGATGCCTCCTCGTCCTTGCCGTTCATGCCGTCCTTGAAGCTCTTCACTCCCTTGCCCATGCCACGCATCAGCTCGGGTATGCGCTTGGCACCGAAAAGCAACAGCACTACAAGCACGATGACAATTATCTCCCAGGTTCCCAAAAACAATAATTTCATAAATCTATTAAAGTTTAAAATTCAAATTACATTTTACAAACGACCCCTTTTGGCGTCATTTCACACCTACAGTCACTTCAACTTCTCGACATATCCGTCGATACGTTTCATCTGTGCCGGGATGTCAATTTTCTGCGGACATTTGTGCACACATTCGCCGCATCCGATGCAGTGGTCGGCCTGACGCAGGCGCGGCACCTTCCGATCATATCCCACCAGGAATGCACGTCTCGCATGACGGTAAGCCTTCTTGTCGGCATCGGCGTCGTCGGCCAGCGCCACATTGCTCTCGTTCACACATTTGTTGTAATGCGAGAAGATGCCTGGAATGTCTATTCCGTATTTGCAGGGCATGCAGTATTGGCAACCCGTGCAAGGCACCGTCGGGAAGTTGGAATACTGGTGAGCAATGCGCTCGAGCATGGCGTATTCGTAATCGCTGAGTGGTTTCAGCGGCGAGTAGGTGCGGATGTTGTCCTGCAGGTGCTCCATATATGTCATACCGCTCAACACCGTGAGTATGCGAGGTTGGGAGCCTGCAAACCTGAAAGCCCACGAAGCTATCGAGGCTTGAGGGTCTTTCTCTTTCAGCTCTTTCACCGCCGCGTCGTAGAGAGTCGCCAGCGAGCCACCCAGCAGCGGCTCCATCACGAATATCGGAATGTCGAGTTCGGCTAAGCGGTTGTACATGTATTCCGAGTCGGCGTCGCCGCCTTGCTCCACCGCCTCATGATGCCAATCGACATAGTTGTGCTGTATCAGCACATGATCCCAATGCACTGTGTCGTTCATCGACAGCGCACGGTCAAACACTCTCACGTCGCCGTGATAAGAGAAGCCGAGGTTGCGTATGCGCCCCTTCTCACGCTCCTCCATAAGGAAGTCGAGAATGCCGTTGTTGATGAAGCGCGCCTCGAACACCTCCATCGGGTTGAGCTCGTTGCCGTTCAGGTCCTTGCTGGTGCCACCTATGGCGTGGAGCATCATAAAGTCTATATAGTCGAGCTTCAGCTCTTTCAGCGTGTTCTGGTATATCTTTATCGACGCGTCGCGGCTCCAGGTGTTCGGCGGGAAGTTCGACATCTTGCTGCTCACGTAGTATTTTTCCCTCGGATGACGGCTCAGGGCAATACCCATCGCATGTTCCGAGCGGCCCTTGCAGTAAGGCGGAGCCGTGTCGAAGAGGGTCACCCCGTGCTCAATGGCGTAGTCGGTGAGACGGTTTATCTGATCTTGATCAAGTTCCGAGCCGTCTTCGCGGCCGCTCACGTTGCCCACAGTCGGAAGGCGCATGCAGCCGTAACCCAGCAGCGACACCTTCTCGCCGTGCTTGCCCGTGCGGTAGGTCATCTTGTCGGTAGGCACCTCGCCCTGGGCGAAGCCCTCGGCCGAAGTCTCGGGAGCAGGCTTGCAGCCCGTCATGACAGCAGCGGTAGCCACAGCACCGCCACCCATCACCTTTAAAAAGTCTCTTCTATCCACAGGAAATTATAATTGAGAATTGAAAATTGAAATCATTCACGCACTCAGGCACTCAAGCATTCAAGCATTCAAGCATTCACATGCTGCTCCCTTCCCTCCACGAATATCGCCGAAAGCGGACGCGACGGACAGAGGTACTCGCATTTTCCGCAGCCCAGACAGCGGTTCTCATCGACGGAGGGTATCTCGAATCCCGTAGCCGGGTCAGTCACCATAGACACCGCACCCACAGGGCACACCTCGGCACAGTGGCCGCATTTGTCGCCTTGTGCCGAGAGGCAGTTCTGCGTCACTACCACAGCGTGGCCTATGCTTATCGCACTCTTCTCGTCGGCAGAGATTTTCTCAATCGCGCCGGCAGGACATACCTGCGAGCATTTCACACAACCCGGACGGCAGTAGCCGTCGTGGAAGGACATCTCCGGCTGCATCAACGTAGAAAGCTCTTTCGACGGACGCAGCAGATGGCTCGGACATTCGGTAACGCACAGCTGGCAGGAGGTGCAGAGTTTCGAGAAATGGCGCAGCCCTCGCGCACCCGCAGGCTTGAGGGGCGTCTTGCGGTTCGGCATCACCTTGTCTTCAATCACCGCCAGGCCGCCGTCGATGTTCTCCTCCTGCGCCTGCAGCGCCATCGCCGTCCCCACGGCAGCCGTAGCCACCAGGAACTTCCGCCGCGACGAATCCACCTCGCCACTATTATCTTTTAACTTTAAACCCTGAACTTTATACCCTATCGCCCCCGCGTGGCATTTGCCTATGCAGTCCATGCAACCCACGCAGCGCGAATAGTCGATCTTGCGGTTCTCGGTGTCGATGCACTCAGCCTTGCAGTTCTTCCCGCAAAGGCCACATTCCACACACTTGCTCTTGTCTATCACCGGCTTCATAACCGACCAGCGCGACACGAAGCCCAGCAGCGTGCCCACCGGACAGATGGAGTTGCACCAGAGACGACCCCTCCAGAGCGACAGGGCCGCCACTATCACCAGTAGCGCCGAAGCCGTCACAAGCGTCACCGCCGACACAGCCTTCACCTCAACGCTGTAGAAAGCGTAGCTCTCATGCCGTTCGGCAATGCCAGCCAGCAGGTTGTTCAGCCAGATGTAAACCGGCTGCCCTATCGAGCTCACCATGCGGCCATACGAGCTGTAGGGCGCTATAAGCACCGCCACAGCGTTAAGTCCCACCACCATAGCCACCACGAAGAGGGCGAACACCACCCAGCGCAGCCAGGTGAGAGGCTTGTGGTAGCGGTAGCGGTTTTTCTTCACTCGGCTACCAATTCTGGCGAAGAGATCCTGGGTCACACCCAGCGGACAGATCACCGAGCAGTAGAACCTGCCGAAAAGCAAAGTGAGCACCACCAGCGCCACTATCACGCCCACGTTCAGAGCCATCACCGCAGGCAGCAGCTGCACCTTCGCCATCCAGCCCAGGTAGAGGCTCACCACGCCGGTGAAGTCAAGAAAGAGCAGTGTTATCCCGACAAAGAACAACAGTGCAAAGATTATTCTGATTGTACGTAACATATCTTGGGAATGTGTTAATTCGTTAATGTGTGAATGTGTGAATGTGTAAAGGTGTAAGGGTGTAAGAGTGTAGGTGTGTTTTCGTTATCGTTATCGTTTTCGTTAAGAGCTCCTCCTGCGGGAAACGACGAAGGCGAAGAGCGCGGCTATCGCCACCACGCTGACAGCCTGCACCGCCGGCGACGTGGTGACCAGCTGGTCAGGACGCACGATAAGCCATTTGGCGAGATAGTAGACCCCCTTGCCGGCCAAGATAGCACCCACGGTGAGCGCGAGGAGAGCCCAGAAGCGACCTCCGGCATGCGGTGCCGCCAGCGACACCACCGACACCACCGTGGCAAACTCCAGCGCGATGCAGAACGCCCCGCTCACCGTCGGCATGCCGACCACAAGACAGGTGACGAAAGGCACCAGCAACGCCATAAGATAGGCATTCCAACGGCTGTCCACCAGCAGCATGCCGCCCATCAGCACCAGCAGCATAGGGTTCAGCTTGTAGAGCGGGAACGCCAGCAGATGAGAGAGCGCCGGGATAAGGCAAGCCGACGCCAGCAGCAACGCGTCCACGACCACAGTCCTTGCAGTTGATTTTGTAAGAGTCATGATTGTATAAAGTTTAAAAGTTTAAAAGTTTAAGAGTTTAAAATGGTGTAAGAGTGTAAAGGTGTAAAGGTGTAAGGGTGTAAGGGTGTATGGGTGTTTTCGTTATCGTTTTCGTTATCGTTTTCGTTTAACAAGTTCCTTCAAAGTGTTCAAATCATGTAGGTGGGTCAGTTTTATGTTCTCCGCCGACCCCTTCACCAAGTGTATCTTCACCTCCGGCATATATCGGGCCACCACACCGCAGTCGTCGGTAGCCTGGAACATCGGGTCTTGCAGAGCCCGCTGGTAAGCGTCGCGGATCAGCGGCAGACGGAAGGCCTGAGGAGTCTGCGCCATCCAATAGCGTTTGCGTTCCGGCACCCGCAAGAGAGTGTAAGGCTGTTCGGGAGTACGCTCCATCGCCTCGTTGGTAATAGCCACCTCCCAGAGGGTGTCGGTAGCAGGCACCCCCACACCCACCGCCTCATACTGTTGCAGTGCCTTCAGCACCGCCACGATAGTGGAGCGGTCCACGTTAGGACGCGCCGCGTCGTGGAAGACGAGGTTCGTGTCGTCGTCATAGTCGATATAAGCCATGATAGCGTTGAGGCTCGACATATACCTCTCGTCACCCCCCGCGATAACCTTGAACCTTGCTATCGGCCTTGCCGCTTGGCTCGGCCAAGAACCTTGAACCTTGAACCCAGAAACCATCTTCTCCACCCTCTCCATCCAGTCAGGATGCGACACCACACATATCTCGTCCACGCCCTCCACCTCGGCGAAGGCCTTCACCGAATGTTCCAGCACCGAGAGGCCGCCCAGCAGCGCGAACTGTTTAGGCTCTTCCGCCCCGAACCGTTTCCCGCTGCCACCAGCCAATATAACCGCAATGTTCTTCATAAATATAATAAAAGAGAGACTGCAAAGATACGAAAAAAAAATCAAAGATTGGCTCCTTTTGAACTGGAACATCTTGTCTCGGGATTTCCAACTGTCACGCGGTATTTTGAAGAAATATGGACGCAATGTCCTCGTAGAGAAGAAGATGACGAGAAAGTAAAAACAATGTCTGTGACAGATGACAGTTGTGACAATAAAAAAAAGGTATGACAATATCCCCTTTATATAATATATAACTAATTAATAATTAATAATATATAGATATAGAGAAATGGAACACCCCCTAAATTTAAACTGTCACAACTGTCTATTGTCACAAGACCAAACTTAATCTTTCACCTAAAAAGCAAAAAGACAATGAAATACGATATCACTAAACAGTCGGCTCCTGCTATGCCGACACTCGGAAAAGGGACAGAATGTGTCCGTTTGCTGCTCTCGCAGACCTCCAAAGACATGTATGAACCCCTCGTTCCAATGCTTTTCCCCATCCTTGGAGCACATATCAGCGGTTCTGAATTTCAGTACCGGACCTCAGTTGGAAGGAACCATGTGGCCAAATGGCCAACCTCGTGGCCGAATCGGTGGGCAATAAGGGTTAATTGTCAACTCTTGTCGAGGCCATCTGTCGTGACCACAGAATGAGCAAGGAAGATGATAGGGAGATGATAGGAAGATGATAGAGAGATGATAGGCAAGAGCAAGACTGCCACTCTCTAGACTCTCCCCCCGGCCCCCTCTCTGGTTAGAGAGGGGGAGAAAGAGGGGGAGACGGAGGCTCCGGATTTCCCGGAAGTGCGGGCACGGACAGGGCGACAAAGAGAAAGACACTCCTTGATTACAGGGAGTGCCTTTGTTTTTTTTGGATTTTCCGGATGTTACGGATTTTCCGGATCTGTTTTTTACGGAAATGGGCTTGCGCTTTGCGCTCGCTTCTCTAATCGTGCACGAGGCGGACGGAGCGGCCGAAGCTGTTGTAGTATTGGCTCTGGCCTATGCCTTCGGCGCTGAAGGTGAGGCTGTAGGCGAAGCCGTTCTGGGTGGCGCTATGGGTGCTGGTCCAATAGCTGCCGTGGGTGCCCACCTTCTCCACTGCCTTGCCGTAGCGTTGGCCGGCGGTGGGGAGGAAGATGACTCCTATGGCTTCGAGCTCGGCCCACTGGTCGAGGTTGTAGACGTTGTCGGTGAAGGCGGCTGAGATCATGTTGACATTAATCACGGGTGTGAAGCCGTCGGGCTTGTGGAAGGTGTCGGGGAAGAGCATGAGGCCTGCGACGTCGCCGACGGTGGCTTTGGCGAAGCGGGCGTTCTCGACCTTGCCCAGGGTGGAGGCGGCACGGGTGAAGAGGAGATAATCCCACTCGTCCTTGGTGAGCGTGCGCCACTTGCCGGCCTGCTCACCGCCGTTGTCGATGGCGTTGTACACGCCCCAGTCGTTGCCTGAGAGGTCGAAATTTTCGTTGATATAGACTATCGCTTCGGGATAGTTTTCGGCGCCGGTGCTGCTCTCGGTGGGGGCTACGGTCTTGCCGCTGGTGCCGAATCCGAAGAGGTCGATCCAGCCACGATAGCCGGGCGCGATATTGGTGTCGTCGAGGCCTATATAGTCGTACTGATGCTCGGCGAAGACCCAGGATTGGAGCGAGTCGTTATACTGCAGGTTGCCTCGCGAGAAGCGCACGGCATGGCTGTCGGAGACGGAGAACTGGGAGAGGGAGGCTCCGGCATAGTCGAAGCCACCGATGGAGGGGATGAGGTCGTTGGGGTCGACGGAGGGGTCGAGCTTGTTGCACGAGGTCATGACGAGGAGCAGACTGCTGGCTGCGAGGAGGAAAAGTTTTTTCATTGCTTGAATGCTTTATTGCTTGAATGCGTTGATATGTTGATAGGTTGATAGGTTATAGTTCTTGCCCTGTGCGGGCACGCACTTATTCTTCGAATTCGTCGGTGGTTTCGGAGCTTACGGCATAGCCGGGCTGCTTGAGTCCGGGGGTCATGGTGGTGGTGACGGTCACCTGCTCGGCGGAGACGCCTTCCTGTCCGGTCATATACTGCAGGACGAGCTCGTTGCGGTGGGCGTAGCGTGCGAGGAGCTCGCCGTCGGCGGTGCTGTCGACCTGCTGGTCGAGGGTGAGGTGCACCCCTTCGTTGCTCTTGACGATGGTGGCGAGCTCGGCGAACTGATGGTACTGCTCGGAGGTGAAGTCACGCTGCTTGGGGTCGACCTTGATGAACTCGGGGACATCGCCCATACCCATGGCGGAGGCTATGGCGCGGATGGGCGAGGTGGCGACCTTGACGAGGAGGTTGCCTATGGTCTTCCAGATGATCTTCATGTAGCTGAACTCGGGGTTGTCGATATTGCCTTTGACGGGTATGTCGAAGAGGATCTTATCGTCTTTGTCTTTGAGCACGTAGAGGGCGGCCTTGAAGGGTATCTTGAGCTGTGCATCGACGTCGCGGCGCTTGTCGCCCACCTCGGCTTTGTAGATGTCGACACGGTTCTTGCCGCTGAGGGCGCTGCTGTTGATGGTGTTGTGCGACATGAAGGAGAAGGTGCCGTCGGTGAAGGGGCGTCCGAAATAGGCTACCGAATAGGGGCTGATGCGCTTGAGGTCGAGTCCTTTGATGCGGAGCATGAGGTCTTGGTGCTCTTTCCATTGGAGGATGTTGCCTTTCCAGCGCAGGTCGACATGTCCGCCGCCGGGGAGCTCGGCTCTAAGCACGGCATTGTTCTCGCCGTTGAGGGTGAGGTTTTCAGATTGTATGGAGAGCGAGGACATGGGGAACTCGAAGACATCGGGCAGGGTGTGGTCGGCATAGGTGAAGCTGGAGTTGGTGATGAGGAAGTGGGCGATGGTGAGGTTGACGGGCTTCTTGGGCTCGGGCTCGACGGTGTCGGCGACGGGCTGAGGCTCAGCTTCGGCGAGCTGGGTGCTGTCGGCGTCCTTCTCTTTCTTGACCATAAGTCGGGAGAAATTGTTGCCGTCCTGGTAGCGGTCGAAGCGGGCGGCCAGACCTGAGAAGATCACGCTGTCGAGGTCGAAGACATTGTCGTGGATATTGACCCTGCGCACAGTCACGGAGGACTTGTCGCAGGAGGAGAAGGAGCTTCCGTCCTTCAGCACCATATTCATGCCATCCATGTCGATGCGGCCGGAGATGTTCATCTGTGCGGCTTGGTCGAGGTTGCCCTCGGCACGGAGGTGTGCGGAGAGCTTGCCGGTCACGTTGGAGACATTGAGCACATCGGTGACGTAGGGTTTCGCCACCGCCATATTGATTCCGTAGAGGTCGAGGACGGCCTCGAAGTCGTTGCGCTCCATGTTGTATTTGGCGTCGGCATGGAGGCGGCCGCCGTCGGCAAGCTCGACGGAGAGGCCGGCGTCGGTCTTCTCATCGGCACCGATGCAGAAGCCCGGCACCTCGAGGTTGAGACCCTTGAGCCGCCAGTCGCTGCCACGCTGGATGTCGTTGTAGCGCACTTCTCCGCCGGCGAGCCGGATGTTGTAGAAATAGAAGTCCCACTTAGAGGGTGTGTCGTCGTCATCATCATCGTCGTCGTCGGACTTGAAGTGGTCGATGAGGCTCTGGAAGTTGAAATGGGAGCCGTTCTGCACGAGTCGCACGTTGGGGTTGACGAGGGTGATATGGGAGAAGTAGAGGTCGCTGACCACAAGGCGCAGGAGGCGCGCTTTGACGTCGAGGGTGTCGAAGGTGACGAACTCGGTGATGGCGTCGTCCTCGTAGAGCTTGAGACCGTGGATGGCAACATGTCCGGTGAGGATGTTGGCGCGGATGTGGTCGACGGTGAGCTTGCGTCCGACGAGTTTCTCGCCGTTGCGGTTGACGTAGGCGGTGGCTACGGGGGAGAGAAGGGCTGCGACGAGGAGGATGAGTCCGACGATGGAGCCGAGAACGATAAGGGTTATTTTCAGTGGTTTTTTCATTTTTGTGAAGGTATTTGGTTTATGTGTCTATTTTATTCCTCTTGCGCGGCAGATGGTCTCATAGGCCTCGTTGATTATCTTGAACTGCTGCTCGGCGTTGCGTTTTATCTCTTCGCCCATTGTCTCGACGCGGTCAGGGTGGTATTTCATGGCGAGGCGACGGTAGGCTTTCTTGACCTCCTGGTCGGTGGCTGTGCTGTCGATGCCAAGTATCTTGTATGGGTCGCGTCCGCTGTTGTCCGTGCGTGCGTATGACTGCTGCCTGTCGTTGTTGTAGCTGCTGCCGGAACGGGAGCTCTCGGTATAGTCCGACCAGGAGCGGCGTGTGGTGGCATGGCGGGCGTAAATCGAGGCGAAGTCAGCCGCGTTGATGCCGAGCCCCACCACGATAGTCCTTATCACATTGTGCTCTTTCATGTCGAAGTCTCCGTCGACTTCGGCAAGTCCGCAAAGGAAGTCCACCATGTGGTAGCGGGTGGTGTAGTCGGTGTTCACCTTTATCTGCTGGCAGACGTCGTGCACGGGAATATTGCGTTTCACTATGTCGCGTAGCATGATCAGCATGTCACGAGCCTCCATTCCGTCGTAGTTCTTGCTCAGAAACTGCTTCACGTAGTCAAGCTCGCTGCGTTTGACTTGTCCGTCGGCTTTCATCACGGCGGCTATGAGTACCAGCAAGGCGGCGTGGATGTCAGATGCGGAACCCGTATTGTGGTAGGGACCACGTCGGCGTGGCGGCTCATCTATGCGCGGTGCGTCCTCGTCGCTCTTGAACGACGATGAGATGGAATATCCGATGAAATAGCCAATGATGGCTCCAATCGGTCCTCCGACCGCCCATCCCAGTCCCGTCAATATCCATTTTCCGATTCCCATCTTCTTATTATAGCTTAAATGTGTGAATTTGTTAATTTGTTAATGTGTAAAGGTGTAGGGGTGTAAAGGTGTAGGGGTGTAAAGGTGTAGGGGTGTAGGGGTGTAAGGGTGTAGGGGTGTAAGGGTGTAAAGGTGTAAATGCGTGAATGCGTTAGTGTTTGAACTATTATCTATTATCTATTAACTTTTAACTTCTTCCCTCTTCCCTCTTCCCTCTTCCCTCTTCCCTCTTACTTCATCGACTTATATATCAGACTTTGTATTTCGGTGCGTATGTTCATCTTAGCCAGCTTGTTGGTCGTGGCGTTGGGATAGACGCGGTTGGAGAGGAAGATATAGACAAGGTTGTATTCGGGGTCGACCCATATCATGGTGCCTGTGAATCCGGTGTGCCCAAAACTCTTCTGCGACACTTCGACAGCCGTCTGCCCTGCTTTGGAGGGATTGAACATCGGTTTGTCGAAGCCCAGCGCCCTGCGGTTGCCGCGTTCGGCATAGTGCCGTTGGTTGAACAGTTCTATCACTTCGCGGCTGAGGTAGCGTTTGCCCTCATACTCGCCTCCGTTCAAAAGCATCTGCATCAGGGGGTAGAGCTCGGTGGCCGACGAGAAGACACCGGCGTGGCCGGCAATGCCGTTCATCGCGTTGGCGTTGGGGTCGTGCACCGTTCCGTGTATCAGCCCGCCCCGGTTCTCGGTGTCCAGTTCGGTGGGCGCTATAATAGATAGGTCCACCCCGTGCTCGAGAGGGCAGTATCCGGTGTGTGTCAACCCCATCGGTTTGTAGAAGTTGCGGGCCACGTAGTGGTCAACGGTCTCGCCGCTCACTATGCGCACCAAGTCGCCCAGCAGTATGAATCCCAAGTCGCTATACACATATTTCTTCTCTTTGTTGAGCGGGCTCTTGGCAATCTGTTTCAGCACCGACATATAGGGGTCTTCCTCTTCGCGAGCCTGCTTCCAATAGGCGTCGTAGTCCTTGAGGCCTGCAATATGGCTCAGCGCTTCCTTCACCGTGATGTTCTTCTTGTTAGAGTGTTTCAGGTAGGGCAGGTAGCGCGAGAGTTTGTCGTCAATCTTCAGCTTCTCGGTGTCAACCAGCTTCATGATGGCTAGGGTGGTGGCTGTCATCTTGGTCAGCGAGGCGATGTCGTAGACGGTGTTGGTATCGACTGACGGCGAAGCGGCGTCGTAGGTCTGACGGCCGTAGGCTCTGTTGTAAACCACCTTGCCGTCCTTGGCCACAAGAATCTGGCAACCGGGATAGGCTTTCTCGTTGATGCCGTTGAGGACTATGCTGTCTATCGCCATAAAGCATTCGGCCTTCATGCCGGCAGCTACCACGCGGTCGTATGGCGTAGAGAGGTCGACCTTAAGCCCGTGACCCCGCTTGAAGATGCCCGCGGTGACGGGCAGACGGCCTTCGAACTGCGCCTGTCCGTGCAGCAGGTCGTCCACAGCCTTGCGTGTGGCGGGACAGTCCTGGTAGGCGAGCACCACCACCTGGGCCGAGTCGATGGCGCCCATGCGTTTAAGCATCTTGTAGGGCGAGTCGTAGACGACGAGTATCTTGGTGGTGTCGACGGGCTCGTCTTTCTTCAAGGGAAGGATGCCGCCTTTGTTCTTGATGAGGGTGACGGCATGGAGCGCCATCTGGTAAGAGATACTGTCGCAGAGGGCGGTATTCTGGGTGAGGGTCGATGAAGACTCGGACTTGGCGCTCGGGTCGGCGAGGCCGGTCTTGTATTTCGAGATTAGTATCTTGCGGCAGTGCTCTTCGAGCATCTTCTTCACGGAGGCGTTGTCCTTGGCGGCGGCCACGATGGCTTTGACCGACTTCTCCACGTCGGGCGGCAGGAGGAGGATGTCGTTGCCGGCTTTCATGGCCTGCAGCTCGCCCTCGCCGTCGGCATAGTATTTGGTCACACCCTTCATGTCGAGTCCGTCGGTGAAGATGAGTCCTTTGAACTCCATCTTGTCGCGCAGGAGTTTCTGCACCAGCTTCTCGGAGAGAGACGAGGGACGGTTGGGGGTGTTGTCGTAGGCGTTGACCTGCAGGTGGGCTGTCATCACTCCCTTGACGCCAGCCTTGATGAGTGTGTTGAAGGGGTAGAGGTCGACGGTGTCGATGTATTCCTTTGTGTGGTTGATGACCGGAAGGTCGAAATGGCTGTCGGACTTGGTGTCGCCGTGTCCGGGAAAATGCTTCGCCACAGCCATAACCCTTTGGCTCTGGAGGCCACGCATATAGGCGACAGCCTTCTGCGCCACCGACTCTCTATCCTCTCCGAACGAGCGCATGCCGATGACGGGGTTCTTGGGGTTGGAGTTGAGGTCAACCACAGGGGCGAAGTTGATATGCACCCCCAACTCCCGGCATTGACGTCCTATCTCTGTCCCCATCTGCTCGATGAGATTGTCATACTCGTGCGGCATGGCACCCATGAGCATCTGCTTGGGGAAGGCATAGCAGTCTTTCAGACGCATGCCCAGTCCGTTCTCGGCATCGGTGGCGATGAAGAGGGGCACTTTCGTGATTGACTGGAAGTGTTTGGTCTGTCGTAACTGTGCGTCCGAGCTGCCGGCAAAGAAACACACTCCTCCCACGTGGTTGTCTTTTATCAGTTCGACGAATTTCGACTCACCTTTCTTGGACATATTGAGTGGTACTCGAATCATCATCAGCTGACCCACTTTCTCCTCGAGGCTCATCTTGGCCATGATAGAGTCGGCCCACTGCTCGGCGAGCGCACCTTTTTTCACGGCTTCGACGGTGTGTTTGTCTTTGTGGTGGCGCTTGTGCTTGTGCTGGGCGCTGGCACCCCCAATGGAGATGAGTGCCGCCAAAGTTAGAACCAAAAACTTCTTTATCATTGTGCTATGCTTATTTTAAATGTATCAACTGTATAGTATCCACCGTCAACATCAATCCAAATCAATCTGTCACCCTATCAACAATTCTACAATCCTTCTCACCTGTCTGGCCCTCGGGTTGCCTTCGTAGTTCAATATCACGTAGTCGGCTCGCATGGCTTTTTCCTCGTCGGGCATCTGGTTGCGCATACGGGCTTCGATGGCTTCGGCTGCACAGTGGTCACGCACCATGAGCCGGCGTATGCGTTCTTCCTTTTCCAGGTACACCGCCACCACCGCATCCATCGCCTTTTCCAGGCCACATTCGTACAGTATGGCGCTCTCGAAAAACACCACCGGTTGCCCTTGCTGTTGATTGCACCACCGCTCGAAGTCATGCATGACGCGAGGGTGGATGAGTGCGTTGAGGTGCTGCAGCTTGGATTTGTCGGAGAAGACGGCTGCTGCGATTGCTTTGCGGTTCACCTTGCCGTCGGCGGTGAGGACTGGGCTGTCGAATAGCGACTGCACCTGGGCGACGAAGTCGGGGTCGTCGTAATAGGCGCGGGCCACCTCGTCAGCGACAAAGCAAGGCACCCCCTGCCGTCGCAATTCGGCTACCACGGTGCTCTTGCCGCACCCAATGCCTCCGGTAAGTCCTATTCGTTTCATTATAACTGACACATAATCACCAATTACTTAATAATCACATGTTGCACCGACTCGGGTTCGACCGACTTTATCCTCAACTCGGAGGGAAAGTCGGTGATGGTGACAGGCAGCTCCTGCGCACCAGAGTTGTCATCCAGCCGCACCACAGCCTTGCAGTCGTCGGCATCGTCGGCCCCATAGCGGCTCTGCGGCACCCAGAAGGTCACCGTCACCTCGTCGGGATAGAGCTTTATGCGCTCGTGGGCGTTGTGGCCCTCGCAGACAACCATCAGCGTGCGCGACTCTTCGATATACGGCTCCACCGGCACGGTGAGCAGCACCTCGCTCTGCGACACCCTCACGTCGGGATAGTCGTTCCATACGGGCACGAGCTTGAGCGAGTACTGGCCTCCCTCCTTCCCTACCGCAATCTCGGCAGGCTGCGTGCGGAGCGACCCTATCGACTCGAGCGACTCCTCGCTGCCGTAGAGGAAGACCGTGTCGGGCTTGAGCGTAGGCATACCGCACAGGCCGTATCCGTCGGCGAAAACGAAGGAGATGTCGGTCATCAGCGGACGGTAGGCTTTCTGCATCCGCTCGCTGAAGGTGAACACCAGCGAGTCTTTCTGCATCTTTATCTCGCAGCGACCCAAGGGCGAGAAGCGGTATTGCAGCTCCTCCTTGTAGTTCTCGCTCGCGACGGCCATCCTCCCGTCGGTGGCGGACTTCTCCAAAGCCGAGAGGTCGACATCCATCGCACGGTGGCGCCACGAGAGGTGGTGCAGCAATGCGGCGAAGCCGTCGCTCTCGACGGTGAGCGGCAACTCCTCGTCGCCGCTGGTCATCACATAACGGGCTGTGTCGACACCAACGCATCCTACCCTGACCGTTGTTTGGTAGGTGCGCATGCTCGACATGTCAACCACAAACCACACCAACGTCATTATTGCCAAAATGACAAAGAACTGACGGTAACGATGTAGTTTCTGGCGCATAAGGCTTGGTTATTTCTTTTCCTGCTGGGGTTTCTCTTCGGGTGCAGGCTGTATCATAGCCTTCTCGACGGTGAGCACCACGCCGTTCGACACCTCGACATCGACGGTGTTCTCCTCGACCGAGTGTACCTTGCCATAGATGCCGCCGCTGAACACCACACGGTCGCCTTTCTGGAGTCCGGCACGGAATTTCTGCTCTTCTTTGGCTTTCTTGCGCTGAGGACGCATCATCACAATCCACAAAAGAACGATCATACCGATCATCAACCACAACGACATACCCATACCTTTCGACTGTCCTGCAGCCTGCAATAAAATAAGTAAACTGTTCATAGTATTTTGAATGTTAATTTATTAATCAATAACCGTTAACCATTAACCGCTAAATTCCCACTTCCGCCATGATGCGCAGCTTCACCCTCGACGGGTCGCCGTTGGTAGAGACGGTCACCTCCTTCACCTG
This sequence comes from uncultured Bacteroidota bacterium, assembly GCA_902774845.1. GTDB lineage: Bacteria > Bacteroidota > Bacteroidia > Bacteroidales > P3 > Colimorpha. The sequence continues at coordinate 40,240 of CACYJU010000010.1, read as the reverse complement.
GCGTCCGCTCATGCCGGCCGACTTGAACGACACCTTCACATAGCCATCCTTGCCCGGCGCTATACGCTCTCTCGGATAGTCGGCCACCGTGCAGCCGCAGGTTGCAGCACAGCCACCAATGAGGAGGTCGGCCTTGCCGGCGTTGACGAAATGGAAGCTATAAGAGACGTTCTCGTTGGCGGTGAGGCGTCCGAAGTCATGCACGTCGCGGTCGAAGCGTATCGACGGCATATTCTCGCCACTGCCTTTCCCGTCGACGGTCTGGGTGTTGTGAATCAGGTCGAGTCCCACCTCGTCCTTCTTACCGCCGCAGGCAGAAAGCAGGAGAGCCATCGTGGCGACCAGCAGCAGACTACCTCTCATCATCGTCCTCCTCCTTTTCGGGTTTCATCAGTCCGCGTCCGGTCTTCACTATCTTGCCAGCCGAACGGAGCTCGAGGATAAGCCTGTCAAGCAGTCCGTTGATGAACAGGCGGCTACGGTCGGTGCTGAACTCTTTCGAAAGCTCGATATACTCATCCACGGTAACCCTCTCGGGTATCGACGGACAGAACTGCAGCTCGGCCAGAGCCATGTCGATGAGGTAGATGTCCATCTGTGCCACACGTTCGAACTCCCATCCCTGCAGATGGCTTCTTATCATCTCGTTGCTCTCGTCGGCGTTGCGAAGGGTTTCTCTCAGAAGCAGGAGCGCGAACTCCATAGCCTCACGCTCCGACGCAGAGCGCTCGTCGTAGACACGCGGCCACGGCATAGCCTCATCGAAGGTGCGCTCGTTGAGGGTCTTGAGGAACATATACTCATACTGCGCCACCTGGTCGTAGTCGTCCTCCCAGAGGAGACTTCGCTCCACCACCGTAGACCGCAGCCCTTCGTCGTTCATAAGATACTTGAAGAGCTTCACGAAGACCTCCCTGTCGGCAGAGAAGCCAGGCTTGCTCGTCATATACTCTTGGTAGCTCTTGGTCTCCTTGAATCCGGCATAAGCCTTACGGAAGCGGGCCTGCTCACCCTCCCAGAGTCCGACGGTATGCTCCGACTGCTTCTTGAAGTCGTAGTTGTCGGACAGGCGGCGTGCCACCTCGTTGTTGAGCAGTCGGCGGTCGGGATTACGGTCAGCTTCGGTGGCCATGAACTTCTGCGTAGCCTCTTCGGTCACCCGTTCGGCTTCGACGATAAGCTGAAGCGTCATCGCCAGCTGGGTAGCTCCCAGGTCGTTAAGCCGCTCAATATTGTGGACGAGCGACCTCTCGGCTGCCGCAATACTCGGCATCTCGCTGCAATAATAGGCATACACCTCCTGCAATACCTTCGCCCTTAAAAAATGTCTGCTAACCATCTATGTAATATTTGTTTCCAGTTTTTTATTCAAGCATTCACGCAATCTCGCAATCATATCACGATATTGATAATCTTCTTCGGCACGAAGATCACCTTCTTCGGTTCTTTGCCGTCGAGCCATTTCTGCCCCACATTGTGGGCTTTCACGGCTGCGAGGGCCTCCTCCTGGGTTGCGCCGGCGGGTAGCTCTATGGTGAAGCGCATCTTGCCGTTGAACGACACGGGATAGTTGAATGTGTCCTCCACCAGCAGGCTCTCGTCACACTTCGGCCACTCGGCCTCACATACCGTACCCTCGTGACCCAGACGGTGCCACAGCTCTTCGGCTATATGCGGAGCGAACGGGGCTATCAGCACCGTCAGCGGCTCGAGCACCACACGGCTTCTGCATTTCGAGGCACCCAGCTCGTTTACCGTAATCATGAAGGTCGACACCGACGTGTTGAACGAGAAGCGCTCGATGTCGTCGGTCACTTTCTTTATCGCCTGGTTTATGGTCTTCAGGTCTTTCTTGTCGGCTTCCGTATCGTCAACCAGCAGCCGGTCGTCGTCGCCCACATAGAGTTTCCAGAGTTTGCGTATGAAGCGGAACACACCCTCGATGCCGTTCGTGTCCCATGGCTTGGCCTGCTCCACAGGACCGAGGAACATCTCGTAGAGCCTCAACGTGTCGGCGCCGTAACGCTCGACCAGGTCGTCGGGGTTCTGCACGTTGTACATCGACTTCGACATCTTCTCTATCTCCCACCCGCACACATACTTGCCGTCTTCCAGTTCGAAGCGGGCTTCGGCGAACTCGGGTCTCCACTGGCGGAATTTCTCGATGTCCAGTATGTCGTTGTCCACGATGTTGATGTCGACGTGGATGGGCACCGTCTTCTGCTCGCGGCCTGGGATATTCTTCGAGATGAAGAGGTTGTTGTCCTCCTTGCTGCGATAGACGAAGTTCGAACGGCCCTGTATCATGCCCTGGTTTATGAGTTTCTTGAAGGGCTCCTCCTTCACCGCATATCCGATGTCGAAGAGGAACTTGTTCCAGAAGCGTGCATACATCATGTGGCCTGTGCCGTGCTCCGAGCCTCCCACGTAGAGGTCCACGTTCTGCCAGTAGGCTACGGCCTGCTCGGAGAAGTAGCGCTCGTCGTTGCGTGGGTCCATATATCTCAGGTAGTATCCGCTGCTGCCTGCGAATCCCGGCATGGTGCTCAGCTCCAGCGGGAAAACCGTCTTGTTGTCTATCTTCGTGTTCTCCACCACCTGACGGTTCGCCTCATCCCAAGCCCACTTGGTGGCGTGGCCCAGCGGGGGCTCGCCCGTGCTGGTGGGTTTGAACTCCTTGACCTCGGGCAGGCAGAGGGGCAGACACTCTTCGGGCAGCGTGTAGGGCATACCCTCCTTGTAGTATATCGGGAACGGCTCGCCCCAATAGCGCTGACGGCTGAAGATGGCATCACGCAGACGGTAGTTCACCGTGCGGTGGCCTATACCCATCTCCTCGACCTTGTCTATAACAGCCTTCATGGCGTCCTTCACCTTCATTCCGGTGATAAAGCCGCTGTTTACGCTCACACCGGTTTTTGCGTCCATGCTCTCCTCCCAGCTGTTTGGATCGCTGGTCTCCTCTATAGACGGAGCCACCACCTGACGTATGGGCAGATGGAAATGTTTGGCAAACGCGAAGTCGCGACTGTCGTGTGCCGGAACCGCCATGATGGCACCGGTGCCGTATCCTGCCAACACATAGTCACTCACCCAGATGGGTATCTTCTCTTCGGTAAGCGGGTTCACCGCGTAGGCTCCGGTGAACACACCGCTCACCTTCTTCACCTCGGCCTGACGCTCACGCTCACTGCGGTTCTTCGCCCAGGTCACGTAGGCTCTCACCTCCTCGCGCTGCTCGGGCGTGGTTATCTGCTCTATCATCTCATGCTCGGGGCAGAGCACCATGAAGGTCACGCCGAAGATGGTGTCGGGACGGGTGGTGAATATCTCGAAGCAGTCGGCTGGCTGCGGAGCCACCTGACCCATATAGAGTGCCGTAGGCTTGTCTACGGTTGTGGCGGGCACGTCGAGCGGGAACCATACGGCAGCACCTTCCGAGCGACCAATCCAGTTGCGCTGTATCTCTTTCAGCGAGTCGCTGTAGTCCACCTTCTCCAACCCGTCAACCAAACGTTGAGCGTATGCTGTTATGCGGAGGCTCCACTGACGCATCAGCTTCCTCTCCACCGGATAGCCACCTCGCACACTCAGTCCGTTCACCACCTCGTCGTTGGCGAGCACCGTACCCAGTTCGGGGCACCAGTTCACAGCGGTGTCGGCGAGGTAAGCCAGACGGTAGTCCATCAGGAAGGTCTGACGCTCGGTCTCGCTCATCTCCTTCCACTGCTGGCTGCTGACCGCCGAACACTGGTCATTCTCTATCTTCTCGATCAGGTGACTAATAGGCATCGCCTTGTCAGCCTCGCTGTCGTAGTAGTGGTTGAAGAGCTGAATGAAAGTCCACTGAGTCCACTTGTAATACTGCGGGTCACAGGTGCGCACCTCGCGATCCCAGTCGAAAGAGAAGCCAATCTTGTCGAGCTGCTCGCGGTAGCGTGCTATGTTCTTCTCGGTCGTCACAGCCGGATGCTGGCCGGTCTGTATAGCATACTGCTCTGCAGGCAGTCCGTAGGCGTCGTAGCCCATAGGATGCAGCACGTTGAATCCGTTAAGTCTTTTGTAGCGTGCGAAGATATCGCTCGCGATATACCCTAACGGATGTCCCACATGTAGTCCCGCACCCGACGGGTAGGGGAACATATCCAACACATAAAAATGCGGTCTGCCCTCTTCGTTCTCCACATGGTAGACCCCTTTCTCACGCCAGAAGCGCTGCCATTTCGGCTCGATTTCTCTAAAATTATAGTCCATTTTATTGCTTGAATGCTTGAACGCTTTATTATTTAAAAATCTTATTGACAACTCATTACCATTCCACACCGACTCCTAAAGTGCCAGATGTGGAAACTACAAAGGTACAAATATTATTTATAATAACAAAAAGCAAACCACCGACCAAGCAAGGTCAGTGGTCAGTAGGCAATACCCACCTACTCCCCCTCGCCTTGAGGAGAGGGGACCGGGGGTGAGGCTTATCAATCAATACGCCAGCCGTATGTTGTCGCACCACACCACGTTACCAGGACAGCCCATGAACGGCTTCATGCTTCCAGCTGAAACCTGGATGATCATGTGTGTCGGCGTCAGGTCCCCTCGCCAATCAACCTCCTCTATGCATACCATCTTCCCCTGGCTGTTACGCGTCTTCTGCCGGTTGTTGCACAGCGCGTTGTAGGGCTTTATCACCGCCGGCTTGCCGTATTCTATCGGCACCCTGTAGTCGTTCACCCAATCCGCCGTTGTCTTGTCAATCTTCTTCACCCCCGTGCCCACTCGGTAGGCATACACATGTCCGTTCTCCTCCCAGCGGTGTTGCAGGATGATAGTGATATGCCCCTCGTCCCTCACATCAAGCTCCTTCACCTTCTTTATCGCGTTCGCATACACCGCCTTCTTGTCCTGTATCACCGCCTTGTAATCCAGTACCAAGGCGGTCGGACGCTTGGTGAACGGCACACCCATGTCTATAGCCGAGTTAGGGTCGGTGCTGTGTTTCATACCCACCACGCCCAACATCTTACCGGTGAAGATTGAGCCGGTAGCCAGAGCTTTCAGGTCTATGCCGATGGCGGTGACCACTTCGAGCGTGGTCTCCATACGGCAGCAGTAGCCGCTGCCCCTTTTTTCCGGCCTCACCGACACCGACACTTTCTCCACTCCCAGCGCTTTTGCGTGAGCGTTGCTGCAATCCCACACACCACCCATCTTATAGAAAGTCTTCGTATGTCCGCCCAGAAGTCTCGACTCCTTTATCTGAGACGACTCCCAGTGTTCGAAATCCCCGCAGGGCACCAGTTCCATCCGTTCCTGAGCCGAAAGCACGGTAGCGAATAAAAAGGCCATCAATAAAATCCTTGACTTCATCTTTTATGTTTGGTTTAAAATTGCTTGTTTGGCGGGTGCAAAGGTACATCTTTTTATTAAAAGTGAATAAGAAACTTTTCAACCACCCACACCACAACACCAACCAAGAAGCCAAAATACATCTTACCTCTTACTTCTTCCATCTTCCCTCCCACCTCATTCTCTCGCCGTTTTTGCCACTTTTTCAACTAAGTGTTTGTGGATTAAATATTTTTTTGTACCTTTGCAAAATATTTCGACACAAAAACAACAAATATAACAGTTATGACAAAAGCAGAAATTGTAACAGCTATCAGCAACAAGACCGGTATTGAAAAAGCCGCCGTACTCAACATCGTGGAAGAACTCATGATCTCCATCAAGGAGTCTATCACCGCTAACGAGGAGGTCTATCTCCGCGGTTTCGGTTCGTTCATCATCAAGCATCGTGCTGCCAAAGTGGGACGCAACATCAGCAAGGGTACCGCCGTCAACGTGCCGGCTCACAACATCCCCGCTTTCAAACCCTGCAAAGAGTTCATGAACGAGGTTAAAGACAAGACCAAATAAATTTGAGACTCAGATGAAAAGCCGCCTGTCGATGAAATGGGCGGCTTTTTCTATATAAAAAATGAGACGTCTCGCTATACTCCTGACCATGATGGCCGTGAGCCTCTCGGCTCTCGCGCAGTTTGACGTGCACGGTGGTTACTCGCTGGTGATAGAACGGGCCAGCAAGACCACCATACTGCTGCACGGCGCTCACCTTGACGCAGGCTACAACTTCCGCCTCGCCGAGCAGCTGGGCATCCGCACTGGCATAGCCGTGCAGATGTCGATGCCGACACAGAACACCGTCTCCTCTATCCGCACAGGCCAGACCGAATCACAGGCTAAAGCCGTGATCACCGACCCGGGCTACAAGGAGTATGATATCGTCATCCCTGCTCACGTGAACTACACCTTCGACCCCGCCGCCAAACTCCATTTCTCGGTGTTCGCAGGCCCCAGCCTGGGTCTCACCTTCGGCGAGATGAAAGGCATCATGTTCACCGACGCCTACTACAAGGATGCGGCCTACCACCGCACGGGGGCGATAAACATGGCTCTCGACATGGGGTTGGAGTTCCGATTCCGTCAGTTCGGCCTACGCCTTGAATTCGACCGCGAGATGCTCAGCTCGGGACACCGCTTCACTGGTAAACGCCGCATCAAACGCGACATGCTCATGCTCGGCGTCTCCTACCACTTTGAGAAATCAGAAAAGTGAAACCTCTCTACATACCCTTGACCGTCGCACTCTGCCTCTTCCTCGCCTCCTGCGAGAAAGGCGAAGGAGTCTACTCCGCCAAAAAGAAGATCGTGGAGGTCTACTCTCAGACCTCGGGATGGTTTATGAGCTACAACACCGAGAGCGGCGAATGGGAGAAGGAAACTTATGATGACCCTCGCTACCTCTGTGAGGAGTGGACCTGGGATCACCGCCGTCTGGAATCGATAAAATACTCCGAGAAGAACGGCTCTACCTCAGGGACCGACCGCTTCACCTACAGTGGCGGCCTCGTCAGCGAGAAGGCAAACTCATCTCGCAGTCACCGCACCGTCTATACCTATAACGGCAAGGAACTGACGAAGATCCAGTGGTATGTGGACCACACGCTCCTCGCCACCACCGACCTGAAGCATACCGACGGACACATCACCGAGGCCTACACCGAATACTACTCCACCGCCAAGGGTGCGTTCAAGCAAGAGGCCTTGCCTTCGGAGGTGCTGACCTTCGCCCCCTACACCGCATACCTATATGAGATGGCAGCAGACCGCAAAGCCTCTGGTCCTGAGGAGATTTTCAACGAGAAGGTGGTGATAGAATGGGCAAACGACAACATCATCATGAAGGTACGATCATATTACGGCGACGACATCAAAGCCGAATGGTCATTCTCTTACGACAGCAAGAAAAACCCACTGAAGAATTTCTGGACCAAAGAACAGATTTCCGCCACCTCTATTCCTCTCTACGGATGCCCTAACAACGTGACGGAATACTCTATGGTGTCTGGTGGCGAGACCGTCGAAACCTGCTCGTTCTCATACACCTACGATGGAGACTACCCAACCAAGCGCGTATGCGAGAAGACAACCCAGGGCCGTCCCTTCGGAACTGGCGAAACCATCACAACCGAATACATTTATAAATAATGTAAGCAATAACACCTGTCACCTTAACGATAACGAAGACGAAGACACTACTACACCTTTACACCATATCAAACCTTTCAAGCGAAGCGAAACTTTTTAACTATCACTCAAGCATTAACGCATTCAAGCAATAATATCTAAACTCCTATCATCATGAAATCAATAGCAATCCTCACAGGCGGCGGTCCTGCCCCTGGAATGAACACCGTTGTTGCCTCGGTGGCAAAAACTTTCCTGCGCGACGGCTATCGCGTCATCGGTCTCCACGGAGGCTACAGTGCCCTTTTCACTGACAAACCCAGAATGCAGGAGGTGGACTTCCTCTTGGCTGACGAGATCTTCAATAAAGGCGGCAGCATACTGAAGATGAGCCGATTCAAACCTACACCTGAGGACTTTGAACAGCGTTTTAACCTCAAGCTCTTCACCGAGAACGAGATAAAGCTGCTGGTCACCGTCGGTGGCGACGACACTGCCTCTACAGCTAACCGTATCGCCAAGTTCCTTGCCGACAAGCACTATCCCATCGCCAACATACATGTACCCAAGACCATCGACAACGACCTGCCGTTACCCAACTCCAGCCCCACCTTTGGATACAACAGCGCCAAAGCTCAGGGCTGCGTGCTGGCCACCGCTGTTATGGAAGACGCCCGCACCAGCGAGAACTGGTTTGTGGTGAGCGCCATGGGTCGTTCGGCCGGACACCTCGCACTCGGCATCGCCGGTGCATGCCACTATCCTATGGTTATCATACCTGAATTCTTCAACAAGACCGAAATCACCGTTGAAAAGATCATCAACATGGTGGTTTCGTGCATAATCAAGCGCAAGCTGATGGGCATCAACTACGGTGCTGCTATGATTTCGGAGGGTGTGTTCCACTCGCTCAGTGACGAGGAGATAAAGAACAGCGGCATCCACTTCAGCTATGATGAACATGGTCACCCAGAACTGGGCAAGGTGTCGAAAGCTCATATCTTCAACGACCTGCTCGAGCGCAAAGTAAAAGAACTCGGACTGAAAGTGAAGACCCGTCCTGTGGAGATAGGCTACGAAATACGCTGCCACACTCCCATAGCCTTCGACCTGACCTACTGCTCGCTTATGGGTATGGGTGTACACAAGCTCTTCAACGAAGGATGCACTGGCTGCATGGTGTATGTAGACCACAGGGGCAACGTGAGCCCACTCTACCTCAAGGACCTGCAAGACCCGGAGACCGGCAAGATACCGCCGCGTCTGGTGAACGTGGAGAGCAACAAGGTAACCTCGTACGTCAACGACATCATGGACTACGTGACACCTGACGACTACGAAGCTGCCAAGAAGTATGTAGACAACCCCGAAGCCTACGACTTCAAACGGATACTGAACTGGTAACCAACCATAGGTCACCGACATATCAACATTGTCGGTTTGATAAAAAAGCGGACAGCGACAAAGGTTGCCCGCTTTTTGTTTATATTTTTGTATCCATATTATATTATCCTCATTATATGTTCAGATTCCACAAGACAAGTGTCATAATACTGCTTTTAGCGGCTTTCTGTGTCGCCTCGCCCGCCTACGGGCAGTCGAAAAAACAGCTCGAAAACGAAAAGACCAAACTCGAAAAAGAGATAAAACGCCTCAACAACGAGCTGGCTGGTGCCAAGAAAAACACCAAACTCAATGCCGCACAGCTGAAAGCCCTGAACAAGAAAATAGACGAACGGACCAAGCTCATAGCCAACCTCGGGTCACAGATACAGATTCTGGACCAGCAGATAGTTCAGACCCGCGACAGCATCACCATCATGAGAGCTCATATCGATAGCCTGAAAGGCGAATATGCCAAAGTGGTGAACGTGATGTACCGCAGCCAAATGAACCTCAACAAGCAAGGACTTGTGTTCGACAACACCACCTACAACCACTCTTACCTCAAACTGCGCTGCTACCGTGACTATAGCGACTACCGCAAGCTCCAGGCCGCAGAGATAACATCATGTCAGCAGGCACTTCAGGCCACCGCCGACCAACTTGGACAACAACGTGCCGAGCAGAGCACCCTGCTGATAAAAGAGAACCAGAACAAAGCCCTCCTCGCCAAAGAACAGCAACAGAAGCAGCAGTCGCTCAACGCCTCCAAAAAACAGGAGCAGACACTCAGCAAGCAGATAAACCAGAAAGAGAAGCAGCGTCAACAACTTCAAAAGCAGATACAGAAAATCGTTAACGAGGAGATTGCCAAAGCAAGGCGTGAAGAGGCAGCACGCAAAGCCGCATCCAACAAGACCACCAATACCAGCACCACAACTACCAAGCCTGCAACCTCCACAGCGAGCAAGCCCGCCAGCAGCTCGTCGGCAGACACCTTCAAGCCGTCAGCCAACGAGAGTCCCGAAAGCGCCGAATTCTCAGCGATAAGAGGAAGGCTCCCTTGGCCTGTAAGCTATAAGAGCGTGGTGCGTGAATACGGTAAATACACACACGCCTCCGGAGGTGTGAACATGAACAACGGCATAGACCTCAGCTGTGTTGCCGGCACCTCGGTGAACTGTGTAGCCAACGGCAAAGTGTCACGAGTGTTCACCACCCCCAACGGAGCCAAAGGCGTGATAGTGCGTCACGGCGATTACATGTCGGTATACGCAAACATGCAGACGGTGAATGTGAAAGAAGGAGCGAAGGTGACAGCCCGCCAGCAACTCGGAACCGTATGGAAAGGTGACGGCAGCGGCCTTGCCGAATTCAGCTTCCAACTCTGGAACAGCACCACCAGCCTCAACCCCCGCAGCTGGCTGAAATAGAGTTATAAACTTTAATAGAGTGAAAGGTTGAGGAGTTGAACTACCTTTTAAAGTCAACACATACTCTTCACTTTAGCTTAAAGATTTTCACCCACACTGAACACTGGTTTTTCCGTGATAAAAACATTAAGGGACCACATGAATCTGGTCCCTTAATTTCTTTCTAAAGTAATTTAACCGAAACTAAATAATAAAACGACCTGGCTATATCAAGGTTGTCTTATTATTTCGAAGGAGCCGTTACGTTCTACCTTGTCGGTGAAGCCGTAACCTTCGAAGTGGAAGAAATAGGTGCCTGGGAGAGCCGTTTCGGGGCTCCAGAAGTCCTCGTCCTCACTGATATTCTCCTTGTCGTACATCAGCCATCCCCATCGATTATAGATGCTCAAATGGTTGTGGGGATAACACCCCTCGTCGACAAGATTGAATATCACAAAGCGGTCGTTTATTCCGTCACCGTTAGGCGTGACCACCGTGGGAAACTGCAGGAAGGCGTCACACCGCCATACCACCGTAAGGTTGTAGTGTACCGTCGAGTCGCACCCATACTGACTCTTCAAGTTGAAGATATCGTTCCTTACAGAATCCTGATACACCCGATCGCCGTAAGTCCACGGAAGGTCCTTATATGCACACGTGTCGTCGACAGTCACATCCAAGGTATCATGCACTATCAGCGTCAACTGCCACAGCGAATCACAACCCACGTCGTTAGGCACAGTGTAGCTGTATGTTCCAGACTCCGTCAGTATGGAATCGCGCCACTGATACTCCGCTCCCAAGCAAACCTCGCCAGTATCCATATCGACTGTGTCCGAATAGTTGATTGTAAGATAGAGCGTCACCGTGCTGTCACATCCATCGGAGTTCGTCAACACAGCAACAGACCTGCTGCTTCTCGTATAGACTGCGTTGTTCGCGGTCCAGAGGAACTGGTCGCAAGCCGTCTGTGAGTCTGCCGTAGCGCAGGAAGAGAATATCACAAGATGCAAAGTAACGATGCTGTCAGACCCATCGAAAGCCGCACCAGCAAAGGTATGCTGAACATCGCACGACTCGGTATATGTCGTGCCGTACCAGGTGAAGCTGTCGCACTCCGCAGCCAACGTGTCGCCATAACGTGGACTGTCAGCCATAGGCCTCCTCGCCTCCACCGTAGTGGCGGCAAAAAAGAAGAGAACCACGACTGCAAGCCGTATCAAAACTCGTCTTATTATCTCGCTCTTAGCGTTTAACGTCATTATCACTCGTTTCTTTTCTTCCGCAAAGATAGTGTTTTTTTCACATTCTCGACATTTTCTCTCAAAAACGTACGACTATCTGACAACCTCAACCACACCTTTTCGTTCGACATGTCCCTTGAAACCATCACCGTCGAAGCGGTAATAGTAAGTTCCGGCAGGAGTACGTTCTGCCGCAGGATCCCAGAAGTCGCTTTCCTCGTCGATATTGTTCACCTCATACACCTTGGCACCCCAACGGTTGTAGATAGTGAGACGGTTGAGCGGATAGCAATCCTCTTCGAGCAGTCCGACGATATGGAAGATATCGTTCAGTCCGTCACCGTTAGGTGTGACCACACTCGGGAACTGAAGGAACTCGGAGCAGTCAAAGATAGCTTCGAGGTTGTAGAACACCAGCGAGTCGCATCCGAAGATATTGGTCAGGGTGAACAGGTCGTCGGTGATAGGTGTTGGATAGGAACGGCCACCCCATGTCCACGGCAACTCCTTAACCATACAAGTGTCGTAGATATAAGTGTGGCTGGTATCGTAGACGGTGAGGGTGAACCACACGGTAGAGTCGCAGTTGTTGACCGTACTGAGATGAACCTCGTAAGTACCGTTGTAGCTGTATGCCGATCCGTTCCAGACGTATGGAGGATCATTCTCACAGATGGTCTTGTCGTCATCGTGGACCCTGGTGCTATAATTGATAGTAAGGTCGAGCGTCAACGTACTGTCGCAACCCACACTGTTGGCGTTGTGCAACACCACACTGGGAGTGTTGGTAGAAGCGTTGTATGTCTGTCCGTTCTGCGGCCATTTGTAAGAATCGCAGTGGGTCTGATGGTCTACGCCCTCAGAGCTGTACACCACCACCAGATGCAGTATAGCAGTACTATCGCACCCTACGGCATTGGTCAGAGTGTTGACCATAGGCGCATTGGTGCTTTCGGTATATGTAGCACCGTTGGTGGGCCATGTGTAGGTATCGCAAGCCCTCTGATTGTCGATGCCGGTAGATGGATAGTTAACCGTTATTGTCACACTGCCGCTCATCGGGCAATCACCGGCGTCGAGCACATTGACTGTGTAGGTCGTAGTATTGGTCGGCGACACGGTCTGCTGGTCGGTGTTGACTCCGTTGTTGGTGTGTCCATTACTCCAGGTGAAACGGTACGGCGGTGTACCGGTCCCATCCTGAATCGTAGCCGATATATCTGCCGAATCGTATAGACAGATTGTTACCGGATCGCTCATCGTCAGCACCATTCCATCTGGCTCCGTCACCGTGATAGTCGTGTCGTGAGGACATCCGTGATTATCCGTGACTGTGACAGTATATTCTCCAGCCATTATTCCCGTCAGATCCTGCGAGGTTGCATAGTTAACGTTGTTATAGCGCCATTGGTAGCCATATTGTGGTGTTCCGCCCCATACCGTCAAATCTATCGAACCTGATCCGTCTTGTTTGCAGCCCAGGTTTTCATGAGTAGCACTGATCTGCAAAAGGGTAGGCTGTGTGATTACAACTGTGGTCTGTGCCGGGCAGTTGTTATGGTCTGTTACATTAACCACATAAGTCCCCTCTGCAAGCTGATTCGAGAATACGCCCGTTGTGTTCGTGGCCCCGTTGAGTTCGTATGTATATTGCGGAGTGCCGCCGTATGCAGCCACAGTCACACCTCCTGTAGCGTTGCCGAAGCAGTCCACATTCTGGTGTGCCGACATGGCCTCCTGCAACTGAAGCACAGCCGGCTGACCCACCGTGACTGTTGTTGTGTTCTTACAACCCATTGCATCTATCACCTGCACCTGATAGCTGCCCGCCGCTAACGACCCGAACGTTCCGGTGGTATTGGTATCGGTGTTCGAAAGCACATATTGATACGGTGTCACACCGCCAACCGCCGTCACCGACGCCGAGCCATCTGCCGAACCGTTACACAGTGTGTTCACACTTCCTGCGGGCGACAGCACCAGCTGTGCTCTGTTCATAACCGTTGCTGATGCAGTGATACGGCAGTTTGCATCGTCGATGACCGTAAGCGAATACTGTCCCGGCATCAGGTTTTCTATACCGGTAGAGGAATGTTCTTCATTGCTCCAGTTATATTCACTGTATACCCCTGTTCCTCCTGTCAGTGTTGTAATCGTGATACGTCCTGTTGCTGTATTGTAACACTGAACCGTGTCTGCTGTCAATACCAGCACCATGTCGCTCGATTCGTTAATCGTGTCGTTCAGCGTCACCGAGCATCCGTTTGCGTCCGATACAACTACCATATAGAATCCAGCAGTACAACCTGTAATGGTTGCCACATCGCCCATGCCGCCGCTGCTACTACCTCCACCTGTGGCCGACCATACATAATGATATCCACCGCTGCCACCTGTGACATTGAACACATTCACCACTCCATCGTGTCCTCCGTTGCAGGCCACATCCGTATGTTCTATTTCAGCCTCCACTGTGGCAGGAACCGTCAAATGCACTGTTATGGAATCCATGTTGCCGCATGCATCGGTGACAACCACTATAACATCCGTCTCACCCGTTATCTGAGTGTTAGCCGTAGGCGTCTGAACCTGCGACGCTATACTACAGTTGTCCTGCGGCTGCACCATAGCTATTATGTCTGGTACAAGATACACGCAGTTGTTACCAGACAACACAGCCGCCGTTGTCGTTATAGGGCTATTGAACGTGGGAGCCTCCACATCGATGGCCGAGAAACTCGTGCTGGCAGTATCCATACAGCCGTTGGCGTCGGTGACGACAACCTCCACCGAGAAGTCGCCGCAGGTGCCTGTACCAGGTATGGTTGCGTTGGCGTCGGTACCGGTATAATCACCCGTCCAAGCGTATGTGAAGTTAGCTGTGCCGCCCGACACGTTGGAGGTGACAACATAGTTGGCAGTTGTTGCTATCGGACACTGACCAGCCTCAGATGGGTTGGTTAGTGTTATCTCAGGTTTAGAGAAAGCGTTTACGGTAAGGGTTACTATACTGTCGCAGCCGCCAGCCGTCTGTAGGTTCTGAGTTTGCGTCCCCGGTCCTGTGAAGTGAGAACCATACCAGTCGAAGGGGAAGGCGATGGGGCAGACAGATGTATCCCTTTCGCTTGTCAACTCTGGTAAGATCTCAAGGTTGAGGGTGACTATGCTGTCGCAGCCGCCTACAGCCTGACCGTCGAGAGTTTCGGTGACAGATGTTGTGGCGGTATAGTCCTGTCCGTTAATAGGCCAGGCGTAGTGCTGGCAAGCCTGCTCGTCTACGGTGTCGTAGTGGGTATAGTTGAGTGTGAGAATCAGGGTGTCACGGTCAGGACATCCATGATCGGTGAGCTGGTTGTCGATAATGGTGTCGCCGACGGTGTAGGTAACGCCAGTACGAGCCCAGGTGTAGGAGTCGCACTCTGTCACGACGTCGGTGTTGTTAATAGTGGGGTTCATAGTGACGGTGACGATGTTCTGATAGTGGCTTATGCAGCCATACTCGTCGCGAAGGTTGAGGTCGCAACCGGTAGTACCAACGAAGTCTTCCGGCGGGGTGATTTCCATATAGACACCAGCCTTGGTTGTTGGCCAGCCGCAATCGACCCAAGCCGAGTCGACATCGACGGTGTAGGTCCAGCTGTCAGGAAGAAGTTCCTCGTTAAGACCAAGTTCCCAGTTGAAGATATATCCATTGTCAACACTATAGCCATCGATTACCGTCACTGTCCATTGTCCATTCAACGGGCAGCCGACGAAGTCAGCAAAGTCACCGTCCGGCAGGTAGATCTGAGTCATATTTTCCATATCGGACGAGTCTACAGCTGTCATGCAAGGTCCAGGGGAATTATGGTTTGCCGTTTCGTAAACTCTACTGTTGGGGGAACTGGCATACACATATCCTCTATTGTTATTCTGACTCCAACAATAGTTCCAACCTATACCAGGCTGGTTGTTGGGAGGAGTGTTATTACATTTATCCGTTGTATAATCACCAGTGAAACCATATTCTGATGCGGTACAGTCATTACACAAGCCGAATGCAGTTGCCTGACTGGTACTGGTTCCTACCCATCCTGTAAACTCACTTGGGACGGTACAAGAACTGCTACCCGTACCGGCGAAATTCATAACCGACACGGAGGTGCCGTTAGGACAAGTAAGATAGATAGCAATATCACCTATGAACGAGTGTTCAATATTAATCATAAGGAAAAGCAGGTCGTTCTCGTCACGGATAGTGGCACCTGCCGAGAAGTCGGTGAAGTTAACCGAAGAGATGTAGCTGCACGAACCGTTACAAACAACACCGTCAGGCAAGAAGATTGTATCCGGCACACCCAGAGTAGAACCAGAGGCACCGTTGGGTCGTATCACATCGACCGAACCAATACCATCGGACGACACATATATATTAAAGGGTTCACCTTTACAAAGGTCGAAAGAAGGACGTGTGGCAACCTGGAACACACCAGCCACACGGATACGAATCGGTATAGAGACATTACATGCACCAGAACCTGTTTTTCGAGCAGTAAGGGTCATGTTGTAACCCATAGCACGGTCGTATGTATATGTGAATGTCTGTCCGTTTTGCTCAACCAGCAGACCACCGGTAGAAGAGGCCAGACGCCAGGTGAAGGTGTATCCTGTGCAGTTGGCAAGACTCTGAACACGGAATGTGGCGGGCTCATCCTTACACACATTGATATAGTAGAAACCATCAGCATCCATCTGAATCGGCAAGGGGTCTCCCGTCTTGAAGATATAGAAGGCGTTGGGATCGCAGCAAGAGAGGTTGTTGGCGACCACATTCCAGGTGATGGTGATATTCTTGGAGCAGCTTCCGTTGGTGGCAGTAATGGTAAAGGAGCCGCTGCCAGCTGCCGTAGGGGTACCGCTGAAGGAGCCGTCGGCGTTCAAGGTCATCCACGCCGGCATACCTGTGGCGGTGTAGTGAGTGCCGCTGGTGCTGCCCATAGGAGGATAGCCATACATGGTAACACCGACATAACCTGAGATATTCTGAGTGGAGGACTCGTATGCGACGTCGAACACATTGACGTAAGCTGGCACACGAGAGCTGGCACAGTCGTAATCGCCGTTGTAAGTTGCAACGAAATAGGTGGTGGTGTGGTCGGCGTTGATGGTGTAGGTGGTACCCGTATGGACCGGAGTCGTTGCATCGACAGCATCGAACCATTCCAGATCGCCGCCGCCAGGAGTGGAGGCGTTGAGGGTAACAGAGCCACCTTGACACAATGAGACGCTCTCAGCCGAAGGGATAAGGGCCGGACAGACAACCTGCAGGATGTAAGAAGCTTTTGCAGGACAGACTTCCCCGGACATTTCAAGAAAAGCCGTAATGGTGGTTTCACCGCGATCGAGAGTCGTGATGACACCGTTGTTGTCTACCGTTGCGATAGACTCGTCGGAAGAGGTGAAGGTAACATTGCCGGAAGAAGTGTTGTCCAGCGGCAGCATCGGGCAGTTGGAACCCTGGTAGCACATAGCCATCGTATTCTCAAACTCGAAAGTGGGACGTATGGAACATGCGTCGATACAGATCTTGGTGTTGACTCGATATTGCAATCTCGAAACAGAGCCACTATACGATGTTATGTTTGCTGGTATTGGCTCGTATGTATCAGAGTAGCAATAGAGAGTAAGATATTCCGAACCCGGAGTATATGCAAAATTCGATGAACTGTAGTTTGATGCTCCACTCTTGACAGCTATGACCAGATTCTCCAAACCAGAATAGAGAAAGTCAACAGGGAACATCTGCCAACCCGCCGTGATATTCCACACACCCGAATAGACAAGTTCCAGTTGGTCAACGGGAACAAATTCTGAAGTTGCTGTAGATCCAAACGATGACACCGAGGTCTCTCCCATATATATCTCTATGTTTCTCGGTTGCGAATTAGTCCCCAAACTTTCAAATCCTATTGCGTTTATAATACCGCCACTACCTATTTCAGCGGCTGTGTATATCATCTGGTGGTATGAGTTCTTGTAGAAAGTCGATATAGGTGCCGAAGAAGTAGTACTGGTGCCTGTGCCAAACTTCGGACATCCGTCGTTCACGTTGATGGTATAGGTGGCATACTCTTTGCAATAGTTTCCAGAAGCAGATGTTGCCGTGATTGTCACAGTACCTTCAAATCCTGTGAATGTGACCGCTCCTGTGTTGCTGACAGTAGCCACATCGGTATTGCTGCTTGTATAAGTCACCGTGCCTGCAGGCGAAAGGGTGTTGACAAGTGTCGGTTCCGCAAAATCGCCGCTGCCGACAACATAGTTGTAAGTTGCGGTACTGGGGTTGAATGCGAAGTTACCAGAACGGTGGCTGCTGCAGTTCTCTGCGATGCAGAAGCGTGTGTTCACACG
Source organism: uncultured Bacteroidota bacterium (assembly GCA_902774845.1). Taxonomy (GTDB): domain Bacteria; phylum Bacteroidota; class Bacteroidia; order Bacteroidales; family P3; genus Colimorpha. The sequence continues at coordinate 22,284 of CACYJU010000010.1, read as the reverse complement.
TTGGTTACCATAACTTCCCGTCTGGTTGGCGATTCTGTTATTTCCGTTCACAGTGTGAGAACTGTATGTACCGTCGCTCTGATAACGAATCACAGTGTTGCCTGTAGTGGTGGAATATCTAAACACATATGAAGATCCATCATAATCGCCCGAATTGTCGTCCACTACCACCAGGAGATTGCCTCCAGTATAATTGAAGGGGCTTGACAACGTAAAGTCGTTCCATTGGCCATTTCCTGAGCAGTTAAGCGAACCTGAATAGACCTGAGTAAGTCCTGTTGTTATCCACGAAGAGCCATCGGCAAACGAGTTGTTTGTCACATTCTTCATGTAAATCTTCACGTTGGTCTTGCTCGACATAGCCGACGAATAGCCATACTGGAACCCAATCTTGTAAATCGTGCCCTCTTGCCCAGACAATTCATTGCCCATGTACAGCATCTGTGTGTACGAGTAGTTGTAGTAGTTGTTCAGTGGTGTATTATACGAGGTGGATGTACCCGTACCACATGTGTACCACTGGCAGTCGTTGATGTTCTGCGCTTTCAATCCTGCCGGAACAAACAAGACGACCGCAATGAGCAACCTAACCAAAGAAAACAGATTCTTTTTACAACAAATACTAGTCAATTCCATAGACTTTATGTTTGTTTGTGTGTGTTTTACAACTTTTTACGTCACTTTTGAGGCATATGACTGGTGCGCCACAACTGCTCAACATAGCGTAAATACGCACATCTGAACACATTACACCTGCAGGGTATACCTACAAATAGGACGTGTCAAAGGTACGCACTTTTTCACAAATGTGCAAGTTTTTTGTAAAAAAGTTTTTTATTATAAAAAGGGGGCGGTTTTGTGGCGGTAGTTAGATGATAGTTAGATGGGAGTTAAGTGGGAGTTAAGACTCTCCCCCCGGCCCCCTCTCTGGTTAGAGATGGGGAGTTATTGGGAGGCAGGTTAATTTTGAAAATAGTGCAGGCTCTGTGTTGTTGCGCACAGAGCCTGCTGCCCTATCAAACTTAGAGCTCGAGAGCCTGCTGACCTTCCTCGGCGGGAGCATCAGCTTTCTTCTCGGCGTCGGCTTTTGCGCGCTCGGCAAACTCCTTGGAGGTAACCTTCTCCACCTCGGGTTTGATCTGCTCTTTGAAGAGTTCGAAAGTCTTCTCGGCATAGAGACGGTCGACAATCTGGCTCACGTTATTGCGGTCGGAGGCGATGCTCTGAGCGGCTTTCTCGATACGTTCTTCCTTTGCCTCAGGAGTCTCGTCGGATTCACTTCTGTCGTTGCGTTTCAGGATGTCTTTCACATAGTCGACGATGTCGTTATGAGAAGGCTCGATGGACTTGATCTTGTTGAGGTTGGCATCGAGGATCTCCCACTTGAGGGCAGGCAGGTATTTGGATTCCCATTCAGCATCAAGTTTCTCGGCAGTGAGGTCTTTGTCGTCGCGGGAGAGTATCCAGCGTTTCATGAAAGCCTCGGGAAGGGTGGCACCGAAATTATCGAGAAGATGACGGCGCACCTGATTGACAAAGAGTATCTTACACTGCTCATCGTTGGCTTTCTCAATCTCTTTGGAGACAGCCTTGCGGAACTTGGCTTCGTCTTTGATGTCCTCGTCGGGGAAGACCTGAGCGAAGAGCTCTTCGTTGACCTCATGGGGAGTGATGCGAGAGCATCCGCTGATGGAGAACTCGATATCGGATTTGAACTTCTTGGCGGCAGCGGCCTCAAGACGGAAATTCTTCTCGATGAAAGCGGAGCCGAAAGCCTTGAAAGCGTTGAATACCACCTTCTCATCGTTCTTCTTGCCGATGAGCGACTGCTTGATGTCGGCATCCTTGACTTCAGCGAGGTCGAAAGAGAGGAAGACGCTCACGCCGCCATCTTTCTCCTTGCCGTCCTTACCCAGCTCGACAGCCTTGCCGTAGACGTGGTCGGTCTCACCGATAACTTCAGGGGTCTCAAATTTACCGTAACGCTTGGTGATGTCCTCAATCTGAGAATCAACCTCTTTGGCGGGGACTTTTATCTGAAGGAGCTTGGTGTCGATCTTTTCCCATTCGATCTTCACTTCAGGCATGAGAGCAACGTCGAAGTAGAAGGTATAGTCGGCTGCATGAGCAAAGTCGGGAGTGCCGGTCTTGGCTTCGTCGGCGAGAGGAGAACCGAGGATTTCGAGTTTCTCGTCGTCGATATATTTGTAGAGGTTCTGCGACAGGAGGTTGTTGACCTCTTCAGCAACCAGCGTGGGCTTGTAAAGACGCTCTATCATACCCATAGGAGCCATACCCTTGCGGAAACCAGGGACGGTGGCCTGCTGGCGATAACGTTTGAGTTGCTTCGATACATTTTCAGCATAATCAGCGGCTGCAACTTCAACTTTGATGCATAATTCCAAATCGCTAAGATTCTCTCTTGTAACGTTCATTTTCTTGTTATTGTGTTAATTTGTTATTGTTTTTTGCTTTAATCTGCTGTTTTTTGAGTTTGCAAAGGTACGATAATAATTGCGATTAATACAATTGTGATATTACTTTTCGAAACCGATGTTCAGATTTTTGAGTTTTTCGTGGTATGAGCCAGCTCCGGTTTCAGCATTTGACGGCACGGTGAAGATAAAGCTGGTGATACCACCATCAAACTCGTGAGGACGACGACGCGACGCAAAGATACCAACTCCCTCACCATCGTTGATATTGGTGTAGAGCACACGGTCCTGCACGATGGTGCTTGCCGGCTCGGTAGACCTGATATAAGCGCTCAGATCCTCATTGCAGACAGAGAGGCGTATATCCACAGTATCGCAGAATCCTTTAGGCTCATTGTCGCCCGAAGTCCTTACTGCCTCGACGAGATCGGAGAAGAAAGAGGACTCATATATAGCCGTAACAACCTCGTTCACAGAGGCCGACTGCGACACTTCAGGCACCTTGATGTCTATATGATACTTCGTTGTATAGTCGTTGTGATACTCGTTGTCGGTGCCGAGATATTTATGATAATAATAGAAGCGCACCACAGGCTGATAGAGGCGGCCTCGCGCAAGAGGTTTCCAAGCAATCTCACACTTCGCGGGGTTGCCGGCAAAACGGAACTGACTGTGGGCAGGAGTTGCAGGATTGGGGCGTTCGAGAGCCACCAGGTCTAAAGCCGACGGGTTGGAGCGGTCGATTTTCTGTCCCACCAACTGGGTGACAGCCGAAGCGATAACCTCATCGGAGGATTTACGTTTCACGACAAGACGATAAACAAAATTAGGGTTCAGCCAACCAAGTGTGGTGGCATAATAGAGCGGTTGAGGGCCTGAGGCGAAGAGGCCCGTATCCTTATTGTCGCGAACGGTGTAGATGAGTGTCTTCGTGTCGACCGGAGCGTCACCTTTCATGGTAAGCACATTGTTCGCCCCTTCGTCGGCTGCCCATTTCTCAAGCAAGACGGTGATACTCTCCTGAGGGTAATAGAGGGAGTCGCTGATAGAGGTGTAGTTATAGAGGTTATCCTCTCCGAGGTAGCAACGCTGCACACGCACCCATGTAGTATCGTCCATCTGATCGAGCACACACCACACCACCGGCACCTCCTTCCACTCGGCATTGGGAGAGAACTCCACCTTGCAGGATGTAAACAGAAGAATCAGCGGTATTGCGACAAAAAAGAGTTTCTTCATATTGAGAGTTTATAGATTGCGTTAATGCGTTAATGTGTAAGTGATTTTTTTCTTTCAATCAAATCGTTTATCACCGTCGAGGCACAATAACATCCAAAGACGGCTGGCATATAAGAGATTACCCCTACGGTGGTGCGTTTGTTTTGAGACGGGTCTTCAATCATCGCCGACTCGTCGACTTTCTCTGACGAGAAGACCACCTTGAACCCCTCTCTCACTCCCAGCTTGTGGAGTTTCTTACGGACCATCGCAGCCAACGGACAGGTGTGACTTTGCGCCACATCCGTCACCTCGATTTTCGATGGGTCAAGTTTGCCAGCACTACCCATTGCACTCACGATAGGAAGTCCCATCCGATGGGCGTGGTACAACAGGAAGACTTTAGGTGAAAGAGTGTCTATAGCGTCTACAACATAGTCGTATTTTTCATTCTCCAGCAACCTTATCATCTCTTCGTCACGCAGAAAGACATTCAACGCCGTCACCTCGCAGTCGGGGTTTATATCGTGGAACCTCTGTTTGAAAAGTGCCGCCTTTGATTCTCCAACCGTTGAACGGAGAGCTATGATCTGCCTGTTGATATTCGACACGCTCACATTGTCGCCATCCACTATCGTCATACGCCCCACGCCTGCACGACACAACATCTCAGCCGCATAGCCCCCTACCCCACCAAGACCGACAACAAGCACGTGCGCCTTTCTCAGACGCCCGAGGTTCTCCACTCCAAGGAGCAGTTCGGTTCTTGTTTGGAACGAGTTAGTCATTCGGTTTGGGTTTATCTCTCCTTTATCTTTCCTTTATCTTTAAGTTATCCTCAAGGTCTTATGGTTTCGTTGAGTCTTATCTCGTCGGTCATAAGCCACGGACGGAGGCCTTTGTTCCTATGCCACGACGGTATGCGGCCCATATTTTTCGCCACCACTTTGACATACCTCACATTGGGTTTCTCAACATAGACATTGAGGGTTGTCAGCTGTGAGCTGTTCATCGACTCCGACTGAGGGTCATAGGTTATGGTTGCGGGTATGGCATCCGAGTAGGTAACGCCGTCGGTCGACACATAGATGTCGACAGCGGTGGGGGCGAATGCCCACGCATCGGGATTATGGGCAAACCGCAATTCAACACTCTCGAGTTCAATCTCTTTAGCCAACTCCAGCACCACCGAGAGGTTTGATGCCGAGAAGCCGATCCATCCACTCGAAAGGTTGTTCACATCTCCCAGTTCGGCATCGAAGAGCGCGGTCTGGAATTGTTTGTTATACGGCGTGTTAGGCTTATGTTCGAACGTTGTCGACTTCACATAGTCGAAACTATAATGATGACGTGTCACGAACGAAGGGGCATAACCTTTCTTGAACGCCCGAGCCGAGACTATCGTCGAGGAGGTTATCTTGACAGGGGTTTTATATATGGGCGACGACTCTGTCGGCTCACTTCCGTCGAGAGTGTAATGGATCTCGACATCAGGAGTGACCGAAGTCATCGTAATCTGCATAGGAGCGTTGAAACGTTCTCTGTCTTGATGCAGCTCAGGCATAGGCAGCACGCCCGACTCCACCGAAGGATAGGCAATGCGGCGGAAGTCCTCAGCGTTATTTTCTGCCAGGTCGAAACCACGCAGATGCAACTTGAACGAGAGCTTGTGGTCTTTCACCAGTGCCGCATCGGAAAGGAAATAGCCGGCGGTGGAACTACCCACACCTGCCATCTTGAAGTCGACATGCAATGTATTATTGCCTGAGTGCTTGAGTGCTTGAGTGCTTGTAGCTGAGGCTATCTGCTTGTCTGTATAACGAGAGATCGAGAAATTGAAATTGGTATCTATCATGTCGACAAACAGCCCTTTGCTTCCGTTGGAGAGGGCGAGCCAACGCACATCCTTTCGGTTGCCACTTGCCTGAGGACGTACATAGTCGAACGACATTTTGTCGACTTTCTCCTTGTAGCTCCCCAAGTCGGCCCACGAGCAACGGTCCACATAGGTCTCACCCTTGCGGCCAAACCAGCTGACATTATCCAAGGCCGACGGCACCTGTGTCTCGAACCCGATTCGTGCAAAGCTCTTCACCGACGGAGAGACGGTTATGTTGTTGTCAACTATCACATCTCCAGTAGAGAGTACCGCGATAGTCTGGTTGACATCATATATCGGGCTACCCTCTTTGGCATACGACACCATAGCATCGATTACAATAGACGAATCATCAATCTGACGGTAGTTCACAGCCTGAACCGTACGGGTAAGCTCCTCACGGGAGAAGTGGCCCCAGTTACGTGTGCCGTTACGGTCTACCAAGTCGTTATCTGTAGCAGGACGCCATACCGACGAAAGCAGAGGAGCCGAAATCAAGGTTGTTCCGTCGTAAGCATATTCACATATATCGGCAGCGTCGAGGTCGTACTTCATCTTGAAGTGTGGACCGGTAACCGTCAGCACCCCTTTCTTACCATTCTGGTTGCCTGCGACCTCGGTGAAAAGCAATCCAGCCGACTCATACGCAACTTTCCTCAGCTTCTTCGTCGGGAGCGGCATCTCCACCGCAGCCAGCTCCACTCCCTGTGCCACGGCGTTGCTCTTCGTCTTCTGCTTTATCGAGAAACGAATAAAAAGCTCCTCTGCAATATAGAGGTTCAGCACTGGCATCTTCAGTTTGAACGACTTGGAGTCGCCGGGACTCAAAATCAAATTCAACTCACCGCCGACGATATGCGACTTCAGGTTGGAGAACATGTTATACTCCAACGTATAGTTATTCAAAGCCTGCACGCCGCTGGCGCAACTTATAACAAACTCACAGGCATCCTGCGAGACTCCAACGAAACGGATGTCAAACGGCCTGTACATATTGGCCAACTCTTTGAGGTAGGGCAGCTGCCGTTTTGCATCGGGACAGATTCCATCGCTCATCACCTCCCCTTTTTCCACATCGTGCGACAGCACCGGCGACCACCATTCCACAAAACCTCCCATGAAACGGCTATTGTCGTTCACGAGGCGCCAAACCTGCTGCATACCGCCGAATCCGTTGCCTTTCACCGAACCAAAAGCATTCAGCATGATAGGCCGAGACTGCTTCTTCACCGCAGCGGCCTTAAGGGCGTCCAAGTCGGTTTCCCTGAGCGCCACTATGTCTGTATTCTCAGAATAGCCAGCGCCAGCGAAGATCACAGGTCTCTGCTTGTCTTTCTGTTTCAAGGCAGCATAGGCCCGCTCCATGCAGACCCCGTTGTCGAAACCCGATCCCATCGACCAGGCAATGATAGATGGGTGGTTCTTCAACGGCTCATACATATTCTGCACCCTTGCCACAAAGAGGTTCTCATAGTCGCCGTCGGTGGCGATAGCTTTCTTCTGTGTGGAATAAGGCTGTATATTGGCTTCACATACAACATAGAAGCCGTACTTGTCGCAGAGCGAGTAGAACTCGTCGTCGGCGGGCGAATAGACGGCGGTGCGGATGGCGTTGACGTTATGACGTTTCATAAGCGCCAGGTCTTTCTCCATCTGCTCATAGGTGGGCTCGCCACCCGTGGCTACATCATAGTTGGCGTAAGCCACACCACGTAGCTTCACAGGAGTGCCGTTAACCAGCAAGCTGCTTCCGTCGAGCTCTATCTTGCGGAATCCGAAACGGGTGCCAGTCACCTCGATGAGGTTCATGTTGTTGTCACGCAGACGTATGATAAGCGTGTAGAGGTTAGGTGTTTCAGCCGTCCATGGTTCGATGGCGGCGAAATCACGCTTCAAGACGGCGTCCACCTCGCTGCGTTTATCGAAAGCCACCCACTTCGCCATCTTGTCGAGCTGCTTGCCCTGAGGTGTCCACACCTCGGCCTCAAGGTAATAGAGCCCCTTACGAGTACGGTTGGCGACAGTAGTGGTAAGCTGAATCTCACCTATCCCCGACTGAGCGTCGTAGTCGGTAATAATCGCATAGTCGTTTATGTTGACGGCAGGTTTCAGCACGATGGCGACATCGTGAGTCAAGCCGTTAAGTGTGCGCGTATAGTCACTCTCGAGCAAGGTGCCGTCCGAAACCGAGACCACCTGTATGGCAATAGTGTTGGGTCTGCCGTATCTCAGGTGCTGCGTGATATTGAACTCGCTCAAGGCTCGGGAGTCCTCACTATATCCCACGTATGTGTTGTTAATCCAGATATAGTAGGCCGACTTGCCTTGTATTTGGAGGAACGCCTCATAGTCTTTCCATGTGGCGTTCGGTGTAAATTCTCTGTAGTATGTGGCGATATAATTCCCTTTGTCGGGCAAGTCCGCCACATTCGAAAAGTCAGGTGCGCTCACCACCTTGCCGTCTTTCTCCCACCGATAGTTGGGCACCAGTATCTTGCCCCAGCCTTGGGGGTCGAACTTCCTGTCTTCCATATCAGGACGGTCCGACACCGATTTCTGCAGATCGAACGACCACTTGCCGGCAAGCGATACATAATAAGGCGACGACCGGTAGAGACCTTTCTCTATGTCGTTCTCATACATGTACCCCACAACATTGACCCTGGGGTACAGCTTATGTTGCTCAAAGATATCAGGGTCGCTCCATTCCGACAATACCGGAGCGGCGACACTTTTGGCATTCTTTTGCGAAAAGAGACTCAGCGGCAGCAAGACTGTCGCCAACACAAAGAATATGAACGGTTTTCTCATTCGAGAGCAGTTATATGGTAATTACTAAAACATCACCCCGAGTCCGAAACGGAAGCAGTGGGCTGCCCACGCTTCCCGTATGACCGGTTGTTTTTCTGTGGTGGTGACCGTGAATTCGTTGGTCATAAAGAAATGCCATCCGACATAGAGGTTGACTGCCACATGGCGCGAGAAGGCATAGCGAGCCCCCACGTTGACGCCGGCGGTTACACCTCCCTGGTCTATATGCATCTTATGTCCGTTGCTGTTAAGACCCTCTTTCTTCATCGGGATGGCATAGCCGGCGAAGACCTCTGTCGTAGGCGTAAGCCGGGACGGAAGATAGTGAGTACGCAACGCTATGGTAACAGGCACCTGAGTAAAGACTTTGTTGTTGTCGGCCAGGAACCCCACGCCTATCTCGACGCAGGTCTTGGGCCTTATCTGAAAGCCTCCGCTCAGAGTCACTCCGTTAAGCATAAAGCTGTAGTCAGCGCGGTTGAGGTTGGTCAGCATCGTGTAGCTGGCGGTGCCGTAGAATCCATATTCGCGGAAAAGGGAACGTTGGCAGACAGCCACATTGATTGCACAGAACAGCGCCAAAAAAAGTGCGATTTTCTTCATACTATAAAACATCTACACTACCGGTACGCCTTTGCATAAGGGAGTCCGGTAGTGTAGACGAGGTTTGTGATTATTCCATGTTCTTCAGGTTCGGCGACACGATGAGCTTAGCCTCAGTTGCAGCCTGCACCTGCTCAACGGTGAATTCGGGGTTGATCTCAGTGAGTACGATACCCTCTTTGGTGATTTCCATCACACCCATCTCGGTGATGATCATGTTCACCTGACCTTTGGCGGTGAGAGGGAGCGTGCATTTCTTCAGGATCTTGGGGTTGCCCTTGGCGGTGTGCTCCATGGCGAGGATAACCTTCTTGGCACCCACCAGGAGGTCCATGGCGCCACCCATACCTGGGGTCTTCTTGCCAGGAATCATCCAGTTGGCGAGGTCGCCCTCTTCGTCAACCTGCATGGCACCGAGTACGCTCACATCGACGTGACCGCCACGGATGATGCCGAACGAAGTAGCGCTGTCAAAGGTGGAAGCACCGGGCACATGGGTGATGTATCCACCACCGGCGTTGATGAACCAGGGGTCTTCTTTCCCCTCTTCGGGGGTAGGACCCATGCCAATCATGCCGTTCTCTGACTGGAGAACCACATGTACGCCTTCGGGGAGGTAGTTAGGAATCAGTGTCGGCAAACCAATACCGAGGTTCACCACATCGCCGTCGTGCAGCTCCTTGGCAGCACGCTTTGCGATAAAGGGTTTAATCTGTTCTTTTTCCATGAGCTATAAAATGTTTGATTGCTTAATTGCTTGATTGCTTGAATATTTAATTACTTTATTGCCTGAGTGCTCGTTTTTTTTTGCGTAAACACTCATGCATTCAGACATTTTCAATTATTTAGTTCATTAGTTTGTGTATTTATCCGTTGTCGTATAGTGTACATGCTTGAATTTAACATCTTGTGCAGTTCTTCAACTTGACAACAAAGTTCATTAAAACGTACTTCCTCTAAACTATTGCTTGAGTACAACAAATCAAGCCAGTAATATGTCTCGTTCGCTTCTTTAAGTGAAATTGAAATCTTATGGATAAAATCTTGAGAACTCTCTGCATCAAGTGCCTCACAATAATTTGCCCCTATGCTTGTTGCCGATTTCAGTATCTGATTTGATATTACAAACTCTTTCTTTTCTTCAAGTTCTTTACACAAAGAAATAACACTCAATGAAAAAGCCTTACACTTTTCGTATATTATTCCCTTCGTTCTCATAAACTTCTGCTATCATTAACTCAGACATTCAAGCATTCAGACATTCAAGCATTCATTTTACTTCCATCCTCTTTTTACCATCTCTTGTGCTATGTAGGAGGCTTCGTCGTCGGCGAAGGTGTTGGGACCGAAGCCTGCATCGTAGCCCAGCTCTTTCGCCAGCTCGTGGCTGATACGCGGACCGCCGCAGATGAGTATCACCTTGTCGCGCAGGCCTTCTGCCTCAAGCATCTCGACCAGCTCGGTGAGGTTTTTGATATGCACATCCTTCTGTGTGACGGTCTGGCTCACGATGAGCGCATCGGCGTGGAGCTCGATGCCTTTGGCTATGAACTCCTCGTTGGGCACCTGGCTTCCGAGGTTGTAGGCCTCAATCATGTCGTAGCGCTCCAACCCGTAGTGTCCGGCATAGCCTTTCATGTTCATGATGGCGTCGATACCCACGGTGTGGGCGTCGGTACCTGTTGAGGCACCCACGATGACTATCTTGCGGCCGATGTTCTGACGTATGTACTCATCACACTCGTGCATATCCATCTTGTCGCTCTCCACCTTGGGCACATGTATCGAGGTGTAATCAACAGTGTGAGTCAAACTACCGTAACAGTTCATAAAGCAGAATCCTTCGGTGAGTTCTTTCTGATAGACCACCAGCGGGTTCTCGAATCCCATCTTCTTGAGGAGCTGCTTGGCAGCCTCTTCCGCCTCGGCGCCAGCAGGCACCGGGAGGGTGAAGCTGAGCTGCACCTTGCCATCGTTCATTGTGTCGCCGTAGGGCTTTATCTTGGTGAGGTCTAAGGTTTTGTCGTAATCCTTAGCCTCCATCGAATACAATCCTTCACTCATATTATTTCTTTCCTTTTAAAAGTTCAACAAACGGGTTGAAGTAGTGCTCGCCTTTCATCGTCACGCCGTCGAGGCCCTTACCGCCGTTCTTCGGACGCTTCACGTCGGCGAAGATACCTTTCTCCAGTGCGGTGAAGAGTCCTTCGCTCTCCATGTTCTCCAGCAGTTTCGTGGCCTTGTCTAGCACCTCTTTGGCGCGGTTCTTGATGATTCCGCCATCCTTGAATTCCACCTCCTCGCCGATGTCTTTCATGTTGTTGAAGATATACTTGGCGTTCTCGATGGAGAGATAACGGTCGCTCATGAAGGGTGTGTGGATAGCCTCGGTGGGCATACCCAGCAGCTGCAGGCCCTGGTGGGTCCACTGGCCTATTATGTTGAAGAGCGCATCCTGGATGTGTCCGCGGAATATGTTTCCCGTCATGAACTTCGTGGGGGGCATATATTTCAATGGGGCTTTCGGGAATATCTCTCTCAGCATCTGTGCTTGAGCCAACTCGTAGAGGAAGCCGTTCTCGAGCATGGGATCCATCTCGAAGGCGTGGCCGAGACCCATCTGCTCTTCGGGCAGACCAGCGGAGAAGGCCAGCTGCTCGTTGATGAAGTCAGACGCTAGCACCGTGTGTGCCTCCTCGTAGGCGTCGGCTGTGGTAAGGTAGTTGTCCTCACCTGTGTTGATGATGACGCCCGCAAAACCGTTGATGATACGAGAGAAGTACTGGTCGATAAGCGTACGCTGCATGTTGATGTCGCGGAAGAGGATGCCGTAGAGTGCGTCGTTGAGCATCACATCGAGACCTTCGAGTGCACCCATGGCGGCAATCTCAGGCATACAAAGACCCGAGCAGTAGTTGCAAAGACGGATGTATCGCCCCACCTCCTCTCCTACCTCGTCGAGAGCCTTACGCATGATGCGGAAGTTCTCCTGGGTAGCGAAGGTGCCTCCGAAACCCTCCGTCGTCGCACCGTATGGCACATAGTCAAGAAGCGACTGACCGGTGGTGCGGATGACGGCGATGATGTCGGCACCCTGTCGGGCACCCGCCTGAGCCTGCACCACGTCCTCGTAGATGTTACCTGTAGCAACGATGATGTAGAGGTAAGGCTTGGAGCCTTCGCCTATGGTTTCGATATAGTGCTCACGGCGCTGACGGCGACCACGAATCTTTTCTATGGTTGCATCCATATACGGCTGGAGTGCGGAACGGATGTCTGCCTCCTTGTGCATCGGCAGCTTGGTGATGTCGAGCGTGCCGGCGCTTATGGCCTCTGCTATCTGCTGCGGGGTCTTGCCGGTTTCGAGAACGGCGTTGCCGAGGAAGTACATCACTCCCTCGCCGAGCAGTCCGTTGGATTTGAGGGAATCAACCACTACGTTAGGCAGCGGTACCTCGTTTTCGTCAATGCCGTCGATTCCGAGAAGACGGCAGATGGTGCGTTCAACGGCGACGGTCGTGTAGCCGCCGACGAAGTCTTGCACCTGTCCGGCGATACGTTTTGCCACGTCGCGCGCATGCTCCACTTGATTGAAATCAAGTCCTACTTTACTTTTCTGCATCAGTTGTATTATATATAATTTAAGACTGCAAAGATACAAAGTTTTTTGCAATCTTAAAATAAAAAGGGATAAGATTTTTTCGTAGCCGAATGAATTGGCCACATCAAGCGGAGGATTAGTCTTTTACTATACGGACGAAGTATCCACTACTGCGGCAACCGCCAGCCACGTTCATCCCACCACTGGAGGAATTCGCGAAGTATGCGTTGCTCTCACCGTAGTTCGATGACAATCAATAGCTGCCGTACGCCAACACACCGCCAAGACCGTAACCATCACGGAAGCCTGCAGAAGAGCGGGGATGAGAGATTGAAAAGTACTTCGTAAGGTCTTATGTTTGAGGGGTTGACGAGTGCAAAGGCACAAAAAAGGGTAGCTTATCTGACAATTCCCTGACATTTTTCTGACAATTGCCTGAGAAAAGTGCGTGGAAGGTGCTGTGCAGATAGGGGGCAGAAGGGGGAAAGAGTATCAGGAGGTGGGAGGAAGATGATAGGGAGAAGATAGGCAGATGGTAGGGAGACTACTTATATCCGATGTCACGCTTGACGACTACGGCGTTGGCGTAGCGTTTCTGGTCGAGGGAGAAGGTGGCGTCGCTGACGCCATACTTGATATTGGTGGCGGTCATGGTGAAGCCCACGATGCCGTCTTTGACGGACATCTGATAGAAAGCGTAGTCGGACTTGTTGACTACCATGATGGTCTTGGCTGGCATCTCCTTGTCTTTGGGGTCGGAGAAGGTGATCTCGTAGCGGCCGTCTTTCTCTTTCATCTTGGCTTTGCGGTACTCGTTGTGCAGGTCGAAGTCGAGGTCGTAATCACCCTTCTTGCCTTTCTTGGAGGTGAAGTTAGTGAGTATGAGTGTGTCTTTATCCTCTTCGGTGAGGGCCTGCTTGAAGATCCAGTCTTGCTTGCCGTTGGAGCCAGTTTCGGTCTTCACATCGCGACCGAGAATCTTCATGCGCATCTTGGACAGGGAATTCTCTCCTTTGGCGTATATCTTGATGGTGCCGTTGAATGAGACTACAGCCTTGACATTGAGACGCATATCCATCTCCACACCTTCAGGGTTGTGCATCTTGTCAGAACATTTTTTGAGTACCGACTCGACCTCGGCAGGAATCTGCGCCTGACAAAAGACGATTCCAGCCAAGAAGCAAAGTGTCGTTAGGAGTTTCTTCATTTGTATTAGATGTTTATTATTCAATCAATCACTAACACATTCACGCAATCACACATTCACGCAATCTCTCACTTCTTCTTCGGCATCTTTATCTCGTTGAGGCCGTGATTTTTGTGAAACTTATTAAGGTCAACATCGCCGGAGATGCCTTTGACGCGGCCTGTCTGGGAATGCTGCCAGAGGGTGAAGCGGGTGGAGGGATAGCGGCGGTAGTTGGCGATGAAGATGTGGTAGTTCTTGTATTTCTTGCTGCTGAAATGCTCCCAGTAGACCTTCTCGCTGGTGTAGATGAGCGGCTTCACGCCGTACTCCAACTCCATGAGTTCGAGAATCTTGTCGACACGTGCGATATAGAGGTCCCTTCCGTAGCGCTCCTCGATATCGAGGACGGGGACGAGGTCCTGCTTGGATTTCTGCACCACCTTCTTGAAGTTGCCGAACTGCTGATAGGCGGTGGTCTTCTTGCTGTAGAGATGGTAGCTTCCCACAAGGATGCCTGCGGCACGAGCGCTGTCGATATTGCGCTTGTACATAGGGTCTTGGATGGAGGTGCCTTCGGTGGCTTTGATATAGGCGAACTTGACCTTGCCGGAGGCTTTCACCTTGCGCCAGTCGATAACACCCTGGAACTTAGAGACGTCGATACCCTGGGACGAGGCGGAATAGCCGCTCCCGACAAGGAGCAGAAAGGTCACCAAGGCGATGACGAGCGGGGTTCTATTTAGACTTTGGCGCTTCATTCTTCTCTTCAAAACGATAGTCGAGCAGACTCAGGTGGGAGTCGGCTTTCACGACAATCCAACGTTTGTAACGTCGCATCCAGCGCATACGCTCGCTCGGAAGGCCTTTGGTGAGGAAAGCCTGGACGAAAGGATGGGCATAGATGACGATGCGCTTGGAGATATTCTGCCCCACGTGGTATTTGATGTCGGCCTCGATCTCGTCGACGACGACGAGGCTGGACTTGATCTTGCCGGTTCCGTCGCAGAGCGGACATTTCTCCTGTACATCCATCTCGACGGCAGGACGGAGACGCTGACGGGTGATCTGCATGAGACCGAACTTGCTGAGCGGGAGGATAGTGTGGCGGGTCTTGTCTTTCTTCATCTCCTCACACATGACCTCGTAGAGCTTCTTTCGGTTTTCAGGACGCTGCATGTCGACAAAGTCGACGATAATGATGCCGCCGATATCACGCAGACGGAGCTGACGTGCGATCTCGATGGCCGACTCGATGTTGACCTGCAGGGCTGTGTCCTCCTGCCCGTTGCCCGACTTGACATGATTGCCGCTGTTGACGTCGATGACATGCATGGCTTCGGTGTGCTCGACATAGAGGTAGACACCCGAGCGGATGGTGACGATCTTGCCGAAAGCGCGACGTATGTCGCGGGTGATGCCGAACTGGTCGAAGATGGGAGTCTGCAGCTTGTAGAAGCGCACGATAGACTCTTTGTCGGGGGCGATGCTGCGCACGTAGGAGCGCACCTCGTTATAGACTTCCTCGTTGTCGACATAGACGGTATTGAAGTCGTCGCTGAGCACCTCGCGCAAGGCAGATGAGGCGGCGCTGAGTTCGGAGACGAGCTTCTGCGGGGTGTTGGCACGCTTGAGCTTGTCGGTCATCCTGGCCCACTTAGCCATGAGGTCGCGGATGTCGGCGTCGAGTTCGGCGACGGTCTTGCTCTCAGCGTTAGTGCGCACTATGACACCGAAATTCTCAGGTTTGATGCTCTGCACGAGGCGCTTGAGGCGAGCCCGCTCTTCTTTGGATTTTATCTTCTGCGATATGGAGACCCCGTTCTCGAACGGAGTGAGTACCACGAAATGGCCAGCCAACGAGATATTGCCTGTGAGCTTGGGACCTTTCGTGGAGATAGGCTCTTTGGAGACCTGCACCAAAAGGTAGTTCCCCACCGACAAGACCGATCCCACATTGCCCTCTTTGGGCAAGGCCGGCTCAATCTTGAAGGGCGAGAGCGTACGCATGCTGGCGTTGCCGTTCATCGACTGGCGCATATACTTGGAGCAGGACTGATAGCTCGGCCCCAGGTCAAGATAATGCATGAAGCCGTCCTGCTCGCTGTCGCCCAAGTCGACGAAGGCGGCGTTGAGCCCCTGCATGATCTTCTTCACCCTGCCGAGGAAGATATCACCCACGGAGAACTTGTTGCCGAACTTCTCGGTATGGAGTTCAACCAACTGCTTGTCCTCGGTCAACGCAACACGCACACCAGAATCATTGGCTGATATGATTAATTCTTTGTTCACTTAGTGAGAGTAAAATGGTTAGAGGTTATGGGTTAGAGGTTATAGATGTTCGCTGACTGCTGACTGCTAATTGCTAACCACTGTCTAAAACAAAAACAAATTACACGCTTACAGGCAATGCCGTGAAAGCTGTGTAATTTGTTTTATAAAGTTTTGATAGATCCTCGGAAGAAGCATTCCCTCAGAGGGACTTACTTCTTCTTATGTCTATTCTTGCGCAGGCGTTTTTTACGCTTGTGCGTAGACATCTTGTGCCTCTTGTGTTTCTTTCCGTTTGGCATAACTGAAAAAATTATACGATTATTTTACTTTGTTTTTCACTTCGTTCATGAAGGTCTTAGCCGGCTTGAAAGCGGGAATATTGTGAGCCGGGATAAGGATGGTCTGGTTCTTAGAAATGTTACGGCCGGTCTTCTCTGCACGTTTTTTAACGATGAAGCTGCCGAAACCACGCAGATACACGTTCTCACCTTCTGCGAGAGATTCCTTCACGACAACCATGAATTCTTCAACTGCTGCCTGGATAGCAACTTTCTCAATACCGGTTTTCTGAGCAATGTCAGTTACAATTTCTGCTTTTGTCATCTCTTTGATATTTTTCTGTTTATAAAACTTTTCTTTTCCGAAAAACGAGTTGCAAAAGTACTAATAAAAAAATGAAAAATGCGAATAATTTTAAATCTTTTTATCGTACCACTATCTCACCACGCTCATTTTCAACAAAATAACGATAAAATATTATTTCTTCCTCTCACGCAAAATGGTGACATAGAACAAGAAAGCCGCAACCAAAACGAACACAATAGTCCATATCCAACCCATACTTGGTAGCTCATCGGGCGAGAATCCTATTATCTCTCTGTAATAGAGGAAATAAAGTACCACAATCAAGGCGTTGTTCAGGAAATGGGCACATATATTCACCACCACCGAGCCGGAATAATAGAAAAGGTATCCGAGAATCACACCAATAATAGCCCTCGGCACGAAGGCGTAGATCTCGCCATGGGCCAGGCTGAAAAGGATGGCGGTCACGAAGATAGCCACATGAGCGTTCTTGAACCACTTGTGCATGGTCTGCTGCACGACGCTGCGGAAGAAAAGCTCCTCGCAGACGGCAGGCACCACCGCCAGGATAAGGATGTTGAGTATCAGATTGCCGACGCCGACCTGGCTGAAGAACGACTCCAGAAGCTTCTGGTTGCGTTCGGTTATCTCTCTTAATATGCCCTCCAACGGCTCGGAGAAATGCCAGGTGTCGTTCCACTGGGTGATGACATCTATCACCGGGATGAAAAGCAGCATGATAGCCATAGCAGCCAACGCCTGCGACCAACTGGACCAGTGGAAGTCCAACTTTAGAAAACCACGCTCGTCGCTCTCATAGAAGAGCACGAAGAGTATCACAGGCACCAGGAACATCAGCAGCTGCGACACACATTGTGTCAAGATAAGTGTCGTAGGATCAGTGATGTCACCGCCGAAAAGCGGAATGAGGATGGTCAGTCCCGAAGCCACCAAAAGCATGCCGACACACATGCCGAGCAACGCCATCAGTTTCGGGAACGGCTTTACATTTGGGAAAATAGGAGTGTGCATTGTAGTTTATCTGTGTGACCCCGGCGGGATTCAAACCCACGACTTTCGGAACCGGAATCCGACGTTCTATTCAGCTGAACTACGGGGCCATTTCTTATAGCGCTATTAAATAACCTATTATATCTTTATTTATTGTATCGACTGACAAAAAAATCACAGGCTGGCCGGCATCTGTTCCAGCATCGCATGGATATTCCTGAACGAGCGCTCGCTCAGCTCTTTCCAGAAGTCCTGATACTGGGCGAAATGGTCGGGTGTGGCACCCGGCGTGTCACTCACAATCCTTATCGAAAGGAAAGGTACCTGCATCAGGAAGCACACCTGTGCTATCGCCGCCGACTCCATATCCACAGCCAACCCGTCGGGGAAGTCAGCCTTGATGCGGGAGAGCGCCTCCTTGTCGGTTATGAACTGGTCGCCGGTACAGGTGAGCCCGTGCTTCACGTTGGAGCCGCCGCACTTCAACGCAGCCTCAGCCAGCCGCCTGTCCGACACGAACCGTGCCGGAAGGCCTTGCACCTGCCCTTTCTCGTTACCTTCGCCACACCACACGTCGTGGTAGGCGGTCTCGTCGGCAACCACGACATCCATCACATCCAGAGAGCGGTCGATACCGCCGGCGACGCCAGTACTTATCACGCAATCGGGATGTTCCGTCTCGATAAGGCGCATCGTGCCGACTGCGGCGTTGACCTTGCCGATGCCGCAACGGGAGACCACCAGCTGGTTTCCTGCCACAACACCCCTGCTGTCGCCTCCAAACTCATTGCAGAGAGCTCGGTATTCGCTATCCATTGCCACCAAAAGTCCTATCTTCATAATCCTAAGAAACTTTATCCTAAAACTTTCTGCAAAAGTACAAATTTTTCCCACAAAACAACTAAAAAGGTGACCATTGAATATTAAAACGCCTCATTCTGCGTTATATTAAGGTTATGCGTCGCCGTTGGTTTATCATAGCCATATCCACCATCTTCACCGTAGCCGCCACCGCTCTGGTTGTCATACAGATATGGCAGATTGAGCGCTCGGCTGCGATAAGCGACAGCCTCTTCAACACCAGCGTCACCGACGCGATGGACGAGGTGATAAAAAACCTCTCGGCCGACAAACAGGGTGGAACGAGTCCGACCCTGGAGTCCATCGACTACGACGCCCTGGTGACCTCCGTGAACGAGGCCCTGCTGGTGAATGGCGTCGACCTGCTGCCCACGGTGGCGGTGAGCGACATAGGCATGACCCAGTTTTACTTCTGCAGCAAGCCCGGCCACGAGAAGAAGATGGCCGACTCGCCGTTTAAGTACAACATCACCCTCGACGACTACGGCCAAACCGAAGACTACTATATCACCCTCTACTTCTCGGACAAGGCGCTCTACCTGATGAAGAACAGCAACGTGCTGGTGCTCATGAGCATCATGCTGATTGTCATCATCGCGATGGCTTACCTCACCATCACCCGCAGCATGTACAACCAGCGCAAGATCGACGACATGAAGACCAACTTCATCAACAACATGACCCACGAGCTGAAAACCCCCATATCGACCATACGGCTGGAGACCTGCTATCTCACGGAGAACCTGGACGAGCCCGAATGCGACACACGGCACCATATCGAGGTCATCCACGACGAGAACGAGCGGATGCTCAGACTCGTGGAGGCGGTGCTGCGGAACTCCCGCATGGCCCGCAAGAAGTTCACACTGAAATACAGCGAGATAGACATCAACCAGCTGGTATCGGACGAGGTGCAACGAGCCCAAGTTCGTCTCGCCAACGCCGACGGGAAGGCCATAGAGAACTACACCACGGAGAAGGTGTCGGTATACGGCGACGCCGACCATCTGTCGAACATGGTGAGCAACCTGATAGACAACGCGATAAAATACTCACCCAAGAACCCCACCATCATCGTCACCACCACCCTCGACGGCAAATACGTACGCCTGAGCATCGCCGACAACGGAATAGGCATATCGAAAGAAGACCGTCGTCATATCTTCGAGAACTTCTACCGCGTCTCCACAGGCGACCGCCACGACGTCAAGGGATTCGGCATCGGACTGAACTACGTGATGCAGGTGGTGAAAGCCCACAAAGGCAAGATAGGCATCGAGAGCGAACTGGGCAAAGGCTCCACCTTCATCATCCGCCTCCCGAGAGTGTGATGGGGAACTCATTAGAACTCTGACAGTTTTATAAAAACTTGCTCTGGAGTTATCGCCTTAAGACAGCGGTAATCACCAAAGTGGCACGGCTTGTTACCGAACATCGAGCAGGGGCGACACGGCATGTCGGCCTGCAGCGCCCATTCGGGACGCTGACGCCATCCATAGAAGCCAGCCGACGGATGGGTCGCACCCCAGATGCTCACAACCGGCACTCCGAGGCACGAGGCTATATGCATATTGGCCGAATCCATGGAAAGCAACACGTTGAGCGAGCGCATCATCTCCATCTCGTCGGCGAGCGTACCCATCCCGGCACAGACCTGAACCAGAGGACCGTACGGGGCGGCGAGACTCCTGAGAGCCTCCACCTCATCGCGGCCTCCGAAGAGGAAGATGCGGTTTTCCGCCTGCTGCACCAGCAGCTTTATCAACCGGGCCACGTTCTCCATAGGCCAGACCTTGCCCGCATGCTGGGCAAAGGGGGCTATGCCGATACGCCTCAGGCCGTCGTCAGACAGGTGTGTGCAGACAAACCCCTGCTGCTCTGTCTTGCCCGCAAGACCTATGCTGTCGAACACCTCGTCGTAGCGCCTCCACGAGGGCTTCAACGGCGTGAGATCTTTATTCTTTTCACGCAGCAGGCGCTTACGAGAGGCACGTTCTTTGTCGATAGTATGGACCGGCACACCCCTCATACGGAATAGGTTATCCAATGCGTAAGTGCGGAGCACCCCGTGCATATCGGCCACGACATCAGGTCTCGTGGCATACAGAATCTGCCATATTTCGCGCAGCGGCTTATGCTTGTCTATAGGCAGAAAGTCCACATTAGGGATTCCGTCAAAAAGAGGCTGTGCCAGCTGGGGTGCTGCCAAGGTGAAGTGCACGTCTGGGTTCGCGGCCGCCCGCTGCCTCAAGACAGGCTGCAGGATGGCGACATCGCCAAAAGCCGAAAAACGCAGAACGAGGATATGCATATCATTTCTTGCCGTAGAGGGCGGGGTTGAGCGACGGGTCGTTATACATCTTCATCTGGCGGTAGAGCTTCATGATCTTGTCTCCAGAAGCCAGCTCCGCGAGGAGCGTGTCAATAGCCTGGGTGAGGTCGGAACGCTGAACGAGGAGGGTGTCGAGCTTCGACTGGCATTTAGCCTTATGCTCGGGCGAGGCATCCTTGCGAGACGCCTCGATGCCGAAATGGTATATCTTCAGCGCCAGGATCGAGAGCCTGTCCACCGCCCACGCCGGAGTCTCGGTGTTGATGGTAGCCGTAGGCTTGGGGGAGACGGAAGCGAACTGACCCATGAAGAAGTCGTCTATCTTTTCGACCAGGTCGGTACGATGCTGGTTTGAGCGGTCGATACGGCGTTTTATGGCGAGAGCCGTCACCGGGTCCACGTCGTCGGGACGCACGATATCCTCCAGGTGCCACTGGACGGTGTCGACGAAGCTCTTTTCCCACAGGATATTCTCAAACGACCCCACGGCATAAGGGTTCACAGTAGGGGCGTCGACGGAGTCACGCAGGTGATAGTCAGCCACCTGCCGCTCAAATATAGCATAGAAATCATTAGCGTTCATAGATGCAAAAATACGAAAACATTTGCATTCCACATTCACTAACGAATTAACACATTCACACATGCATGCATTCACAAGGGTCGCTTCGCTCAAAATCTTAAAAAAATCTACTTCAAAAACTAAAAAAATAGTTTCTGTGAGTTTTTTTGAACACAAATTACCATTAATGGACCATTAATGGACCATTAATTTTTTTGAGAGGGAATTATATGAGTAATTATATGGCTGATTATATGGAGATTAGTGTTTAAAATTTCTGTAATATCCGTGATATCTGTGTGACAGTATAAAAAGAAATATCCTTGTAAATCCGAGAGATCCGTAGAGAAAATCAAAGGTACTTACACATTCAAACATTCACGCATTCACACATTCACAAGGGTCGCTTCGCTCAAAATCTAAAATAAAATCAATTGGGAAAATCTTAAAAAAGAGTTTGATGATTTGAATGATTTTGAACCGAGTAAGCAGTGAGCGCCATTTGAGCTTGCTCAAGGATGGCCGAGTCGCGTTCGAGGTCGACGATAGTCAACACGTTAGACCCCGACCTTTACTAAAGACAAGAAAAACAAGAAACACAAATATCTGTGATATCCGTGATATCTGTGTGAGTTTTTTTGAACACGGATTCCACGGATCTTCACGGATTTTTTTCTGGTCGCTGCGCTCAAAAAACATGTTTATATAAACCTTAACCTTAACCTTAACCTTAACTTAGGGGACTGTTGTTTTTTAGGACCAAAGGTCCGGTGTTTTCGCTCACGAAGTATGTGGAGGCTCCGTAGGAGACAATGATGAGAGGTGGATTTTTGTCTAAGTGCTCGCACTTAAGGAAAAATACACGCCTCTCATCTTGCAAGGACTGCAAGTCCGCCACATACTGAAGTGAGTGTTTTTATGGTTTT
>CACYJU010000009.1 GCA_902774845.1 uncultured Bacteroidota bacterium | reverse complement strand
TCCATAATCGAAAGAAAAACAGTACCTTTGCGGTATTCTATCAAGTCCGTGTGTCATGATGTCGACATCCCGATATAGAAGTACAATATCTGTTCCTTTTCGAACAAATGGGATGTTTTTTTGCACTTTTTCTTCAAAAAAGAATATTTTGGAATCTCGTGAGAGTACCGTGCAACATATAGTTTTGAACGATTCAGCACGTTGTTCCTTCACGGGCAAAGAGAAGGACTCAGAAACAGGCTATTACTACTTCGGAGCACGCTATTATAATCCAGACCTGAGTCTGTGGCTCTCGGTAGACCCGATGGCGGATAAGTATCCATCATTGAGTCCCTACAACTATTGTGCCTGGAACCCGATGAAGTTGGTGGATCCGGATGGAGATACGGTTGTGGTTAGTGATAACGCCAAAGAACATGTCACGAATGCATATAAAAACGACCCCAATTTCAGATACATATATGACAAATTGGATAAATCCAATCACACCTATACATTTAATGAATGGACAGATGTTAAGAATGGCAAAGAAGGCGAATTCGATCCCAATAGTAGGACTATAAGCTACATGTTTGGACAAAATTCAATGGACCAACGGGAAACGGGCTTCAGTGACTATAGGGCAATGTATGAAGAAACGTATCATGCATACCAAATGGAAATGTACAGTAGTGGCCGTATCCAAGAGCCGCCCTCGCTTTTCAAGGAGGCTCTCGCTTGGAAATTTTCACTTTCGGCACCAGGTACTCAATATAGTAATTTTTTTGTTGGACAAACTTTAGCAGGTACATTAAACAAACTAGATGTGTTGTCGCTTGCTATTACTTTAGGTCATGGAGATTCTCATAAAATATTATCAAATGGTGACGCAACCTTAAAAAACGGGAAATATAGTTCTTTGCCACTTTTTTCATCTCAGAGGCAACTCAGTAATTATCTTAAAAAGTCTATGTCTGTTATAAATGGATTTCAAGGATACAACGTTATAAAATGAGATTTTTTGTTTATTATGCTATGCTATTTTTTCCTCTTGTTCTTTTTCCTCAAGAGGAAAGATGTATAACGGTATTTATATTACGATATAGAACTGTCCAGCATTATGGAAAAGAACGAATAAAACCATATTGGGAAGATGTGACATCTGACTCTTTATCTTCAATTCAGTGTGTTTTTGACAAAAAAAGCACCCGTCTTAAAGTCTCTTATGACAGTGTGACCATGTGTGCAACAATAAAAAGTGATATATTTAGACTATCGGATTCCGTCGAAATATATCTTAGACCTTCTGTTAAGGATTCTTTAAATGTGGCTATTATGATGAACTACTCAAATAGTATAATAACAGGCATAACCATTCAAGATGGATTTGTGCCATATCACCAAATGATTATGTATACCAAGGACAAAGAAAAATACAAAAAAGCTAATAAATATTACAGAAAACGAAGAAAGTGCATTTAGTTGAAATGAAATTTTGAATGAACGATGGAAGAATAGTCTGATTACAAAATAATAATGTGTCAAGATTACTAATAGCATTGAAGGCATTTATCATCTCTTAATCTTTGCTTTTTTTCTAAAGCAACTCATGCAGCCAACCTATCTCTTCCATCTGTTTCTCCACATATTCGTAATGTACATTCTTGTTGTCTGTCCGTAGCACCGACGTGCACACTCCGTAGCCATAAGGCCTTTCACACCCTTCGTTCTCATAAAAACAGCAACTCTCACACGCAAATCCCTCTACCACCTTTATCCGTTTCCCCTTGTACCACATCACTTCCCCTATCGGCTTCGTCTTACCTTTGGACGAAAAATTAGTATTTTCCATTCCTTAATACTCTTTATTTGAAACTATCTTTAGACTTCCGTCACAAACCGTACACTTGTATGATCTGATCGCCTTTTCGAGTCACAGAACCCCGTCTCGCATACATGGGCACCACAATGTAGACTGTTGGTGTCATACCAGCATCCCTCACAATCCTCGCCGGCTTCGACACGTAGCGTCTCCAATCCCCCATCTTTGCCTCTGGCCACAAATGTGCTGCCTACCACTCTGGTAAGCGCCTCACTCAACACATCATTCACCGTGTCGTAATCTTTCCCAGGAACTCCTCTTCTTTTCATATCCATTTCTGTTTTTTTTATTTTTCCATCGAATCGCGCCTTTCAATTTCTCACAAGAACGAGAGCAATACAAACTTTGCGATTGAGCTAGAGCAGCGGAAGCTTGCTTACATTGCCGAGCCGCAGAGAAATGACTCCCGAAGGGAGGCAAACTTTTTCACTCACGCATTCTCGCATTCAAGCATTCAATCACTAACACATTAACGCATTAACACATCTTCCTTCTTACATCAGACTTCTTACTTCTTCCATCAGTCCTTCTTCCGGTATTTCGGATTCTCCCTCGTCCCGATATTCTCTCCCACCACTCCAAGCAGTCTCCATTTGTATAATACCTGGCGGATGGATGTACGCAGTCCGATTCTGCCCATCACTAGACTCAGCTCTTCCGCAGTGAACTCGTCCTTCAGCTGCTCGTATGCCTTATGTGCGAAGAAGGTGTTGCTACTCATTTCGTTCACCTTGAATCTCAACAAGTGCTGGTTCAACATGTTGTTCGCCACCCACACCGCAAACTCGCATACATTACGTCTTATCGTGGGCGTACTTCTCTCGCTCCACAGATACCATGCCAACATCGCCGCCCTGAATCCTACCACAGCGCTCCGTCGACAGAACACATCTCTTGTCCTGTCGTTCATCTTCACGGCCAAGGCTTGCTGTCTCTTGATCCATACCTCCAATGCCTTGTTCACATAGTCCATCTTCAGCTCATGCAACGGCTGGACTTCATCTCCACTCAACGACACCTCATTCAGCCTCTCCATACTTATCTCTATCGTCTGTTTCGCTTTCGCGTCCAGCTCGCCCCATTGTGGCATCGGCTTGCCGAATTGGTCTGCCAAAGTCACAAACAGCACCCTGCTCACCAAGCCATCTTCCAAATCTGGATAAAAACGCCTCATGGCGTTCGGCGTCCCGCAGAACAGCGTGTTGTAGTATAGTTTCACTATCCCTGAAAAAGAGTTCTCGCTCGCATAGTCCTGCCCATACTCGGCATTGTCGAAGGCACACCGCAGGGCATCGCTGTAACTGCTGAAACTCCTCTTGAACGATTTGTACACCGTGTCTATCTCCTCGCTCACCGCAAACAAATGAAGCCCTTGGGCCGATGCTGTACGCATCAGGAGTTTCGTGATACTCATGGTCGCTGGCACAAATCGGATGATTGTCTGTGGTCTCGATCCGATTATCTCTTCCTTGTTCTTTACGGTCACCTTCGTCTTCGTCAGGTTTATCTCTCTTAACTTCTTCTCATACTCCCGCTCTTTCTCCCTCTCCATATCGTCGTGTTTTTTCAGCCCCGCCAGCTCATAGTCGACTATCCTCCTCACAAAACTCTTGCCGCTCGCCTGCGGTGCCTCCAGACTTACCAGAAAGCTGGGCGAATGCATCTCTCCGTCCAGGTATCTCGCTCTCAGCCTGCTACCCAAGGTCCCCAGTATCGGCAGTTGGCAGAGGGTCACCGGCACCTTAAAGTCCTCTGGCGCCACGTTGTACCACTCCTTGAACACCGGCGGCAGGGGCGGCACCCTTTCGGTACAGGTCTCATCTACCAGATCTTCCTCTTCCTCCTCTATCACATCCGCCGACATCTTCTGTAGGGTGTCGATCGTGTCGTTCAGATCCTTGGGCATGCTTACCGACCGCATCGAACTGCACGCTGAGTGTATAAGCCGCACCATCTCCTCCTCTCCAAGTCCATATCTCGGCATGACCCTCAACAGGGTGGCTTCATTGAAATCGCAGATATAACGCATCCTTGTGGCCAGCTTGTAAAGCTTGGCATTCCGTTCCCCTTCCACCGGCTCTCCTCCGTTCATCCTCAGCCATTCCTTGGCTATGACTGCATACCTCAACCCCTGAAACTCTTCCTGTCCTCCAAACAGCCCTTCCCTCTGGTCTACAACCTCACCATCTGACTCCCCCTCGCCTTTAGGAGAGGGGGTCTGGGGGGCGAGGCTTACCTTAGGTTCGCGCTCAAAAAGACTCCAGTCCATATAAAGCGTGCTCCCTGCGTCACTCAGATACGAGCATCGGGCCCAGTCCTTGCACACCTCGTCGATGTCTACTCCGAGGCTCTCTCCAAGC
Source organism: uncultured Bacteroidota bacterium (assembly GCA_902774845.1). Lineage (GTDB taxonomy): Bacteria > Bacteroidota > Bacteroidia > Bacteroidales > P3 > Colimorpha. Next base: position 170,853 of record CACYJU010000009.1, on the reverse strand, counting down.
CAATGCTGGTTGCCGGATAGCGTTGGTATCTCTGGACGGCACTCTGCCACCAGCCGTATCCCGTGCCCGCTCGGACTCACCGCCGCATACACTATGCCGTACGATTCTTCCTTGTCCAGGACCTTCTCTGCATAGTACTTGCTGGGATTCTCCACATGGTCGATGTCGAGCATGAACAGCCCGCTCGGCTGTGCCTCCGCACTTCTCCGCCTACCCTTGAACATGGCCTGCCACGTCACCACGGGAAGCTGTTTCTTCAACTCAGCCACCTTCTCTTTGTCTTCCGTCGCTCTTATACGTGCGATAGTGTCTTTCACCACGTCGCTGTAGATATAGCTTTCGAATGTCTTTCGGTCGCAAACCAGCGGATGCGCCGACTTCACTGATGTATAAATACTGAATTTCATTGTCAACTGGGCTTTGGTTAATCCGTTATCGTTTTAGTATATATTCCCATCCGGGCTCGGATCTCCGTCCTCAGCAGACTCCTCATCTCCGAAATAAGGCTCTCCTTTAAACTCCTCTCGTCTATCCGGAATTTGAAGTTCAGCCCATACGTGCCGTCTGGCTTTCTCCGCATCCGGCCGTGCGCCGTCCGCCCTACCTCGCGGCTCCTTGCTCCTTCACTGGCATACTCCATAAAGATCAACTCCTTGTCCTTTACGTTCACCAGAGCTTTGCCTTTTCTCATCTTCTGGCTTTTGTCGCCTACGATAGCGACCCATCGCCCTTCTTTTGCGATTTGATACATTCTTTTGTCCATAGTTTTGATATATTTGGTATTTGACTGTTTCATCATCAATCTCACAACCACTCCGGACCCTCCATAATCCATATTTCAAAATTATCCGGTGGCAATCCCTTTTTCGGAGCGCAAAACTATGTACATCTCCATCTTCAAAAAAACAAATAAAACGAACTTCCTCACAACTGCCTGTCTTAGAAGCAACTAAGCTTCATTATATTTATAATAAGTAATCGTAACATCATATATATCAAATACTTAATTGGACAGAATTAAAATAAAACTCGTCAGTAATTTCTCGAGGACTGAAAATCGTTTTTTTCGATATTCAACCCTCATCAGGAACACTTTTTTTCGATTGTAGAATGTAGAATGTAGAATGACATTGGTTTCGCCGATTTCTACCTTTTTAAATCAAGGTATTTTTATTTTATATTCTTTCCTTTCTTAATTCTTCCTCCATCTTACACCGATTTTGCATTTGCATTCTACATTCTACATTCTACACTTGGCTTACCCAGAGTTCACTCAAAGTGCAGGCAAAGTAATGGTAAAGTACACCCAAAGTAGTGGTTTGTCAATCTTTTTTACATTGCGCACGCGCAAATTTAATAATATATACATCACCCTCACTGGGAATCAATCACTTATACCGATATTCCGATTTGTTTTTGTTTTTATCTCGTTTTTCTGTATTTTCTTTGCAGCCAAAATCGGGATAATGGTTCTCACTCCGTATCAAACAACATACAACCAGACGATTGCGGCTCAATTCATTCGTCGTTTTGTGCTTAACAAGTACAATTTCGATGTCGAAGACTCTTCCTACAAGCGCTGCGCTAGGTATCGGCAAGCCATCGCCGATGCTGTATTCATCGCTGCCTACCATTTCTCCATCCAGTATGAGATCATTGAGCAGGCTTATGGTGTAAGCTTCCGCACAGTCAGAACCTATACGGAAAAGATGATGTACGGAAGCGACACATTCCCATGGATGAAAAAAAAGTTTGACCTGTATATAAAAGAGATACAAGTCCTACTTCCCTCCGAACTCAACGTCAGGCTCCGCTCCTCCTGACACCCTCCACTATTTCAACCTTCAAAGCAAATCGACCCCTTTTAAGCATCACTCAAGCATTCTATCATTAACACATTCAAGCATTCTCAGCCTATGTCCACACTCTACTCTTTCGAAACCCTTTCCCAGGCGGGCATTCCCCTGTTCCTCTGCACCACTGGTTCTCACAAGCCAAGCGTTGTCGACCTACGCACAGCCGTTTGCTTCTCCCTTGTGGTTGTACTGCACCATCCCGGCATCTATGTAGCCTCCCTGCTGAACATCGATCCCTCTGCTGTCTCCCGGCACCTCAAACGTCACTACAGGCTCTACCTCCACGACTCTGACTATACTGATGTCTACGACTCTTGCATCGCCCGACTGAAGAAAGCCGGCCTTCTATGACTTTGTCAATTTCTTTACCCATCCCAAATTCCGTCTACGACAGATTTTTCTTGCTCCTTCAGCTCCATTATTGACTTTCCACGACTTCCCACACAGAAAACCACTAGTACCTTTGCAAACAGATTCGAATCAGTGCATGCACAACAAAAAACCAAACAACTCTGCGATTAAGGTGAGCGAAGAACAAGCTCGCTTGTTTTTCCGAGCCGAAGCAGAATGACTCCCGAAGGGAGGCAAACCAACAACCAACACAAACAAACCACATTAACAAACTAACAAATTCAAAACACTATGGGAAAAACTCTTTTTAATCCAATCACCACCAAGTGGAAAGGTTCCATCGGTGGTTTCCGCTACAGCGTATTGCGCGGAAAACAAGTAATCTCGGAACGTTCGTCCTCCTATAACGACCGTAAGTCATCCGCACAGATGAACACCAGGGTTAGATTCAAGCTGGCCACTCAGTTCAGTGCTCTATGGAAACGCATTCTTGAAGCCAACCAGGTCCGTTTCGAGCCCGACCGCACACTTGCCCGTGCCAACGGAACTCAGGTCGCTTTCAACGCCTCCGAGTTCGTGGACAACAATGCCGCGCTCCTCGACATCTACGACTTCGAGAACGCTTTCAACGCCAAGACTCGTCAGGTCGTACCGGCCGACCTTTCTCTTGTCTTCACTTCCGTCGCACAGTCCATCACCGCTCGTGACGGCATGGTAGTGACCTACCAGATTGTCGCCTTCGACGCCAACGACAACCCCATCGGATTTAACACCGTAACCTACACCTCCGACGGAACCGCAAAAGTCCTCGATCTCCCCGTCATCAAGGGTAATGCTGTCCGATACGACTGTATCGCTTTCGGCTCTACCGTCGACACCACCTCCGCCTGGGATGGCCCACTCTCCAACCTCAACGGTGACGACCCGCTCTCGCTCGATGCCAACACTTATGCTGTCCTCATCAGCTCTCTCAGCACCAAAGCTCTCGATGTAACCGGCATCATAACCGGCTCCTTCCTCGTCACTCCCTAACCTCCCCCAACCGCGCCAGCCCATCAGCCCTGTGCGGGCACGAACAAAGGCACTCCTTGACTGGGGTGCCCTTTGTTTTTCAATTATTGAAAAAAATCGTATCTTTGCAATTTGAAACTATTAAATCATTTCGATCTATGAAGAAAATCCTCCTTTCATTAGCGCTTGTCGCTCTTGCTTTTAGCGTGTCGGCAAACTCGATCCGCTACTTCACCTACAGTCAGGCTCAACGCACCATCCGCCATCTCGACGCTCAGGTCGAGCTGATGATCTACTGCGGCTATGAAGACGAAATCGAGACCTACGTGCTCGTCAACGAGGTGTGGGCCGAGAAGGTCAACTCGCAGTTCTACGAGATCTGGCTCTACGGCTTCGACGCCTACACGGGCGACGAGATCTATATGCCTATCGACCTCGGATGCATCTGGCTCTACAACAGCACCGGCTCCCGCATGTACAGTGCCGCCACCACGCTGCGCTTCCGCTATGCCCGTCCGCTGCCTCGCTTCAGCTGGATGATGCCTCCCTACCGTCCGTTCCAGCGTCGATTCCACGCTCCCGGATTCCTCTACACCTACCACTACGACATCCACCAGCCGGGCTGGCATCACCCCTACACTGGTCACAACCCCTATAACTATCACCCCTACTACATGCGCCATCGTAGCGATCCGTTCCCAACCCACCACGAGCCCTACACTCCTGGCGTAGAGATGCCGCGCACGATGACTCCCGACGGTCACGGCTACCTGGGCAACACCCGTGGAGGCAACCCCACCACCACCGTGGCTAACCCCACTCAGATGGCTACCTCGTCGTCTGCCAGCGCCCGTCGCACCACCGGCAACACCGCCAACCCCAACACCATCATGACCGAGCGCAGCACCACTGCCCGCTCACAGCAGTCGGCCGACGGTCAGCGCACGGTGAACACCAACACGGGCAGCACAACCCGCAACAGCGGCACCACGACCAACACCTCCTCGAACAGTCGCAGCAACGCCTCTTCGTCGGCTTCCACCTCTCGTCAGACAAACACCAGCAGCGGCACCACCACTCGCAACAGCGGCACCTCGTCGAAGGAGAGCACCACCACTACCACCCGCCAGACCAACAGCGGCTCGTCGACCACAACCCGCAACTCCGGCTCCACCTCAACCACCTCGAGCAGCCGCAGCGGCGCCACCACTTCCTCTTCTTCCACCTCTACCCGTTCCTCCTCGACCGGCACCACGAGCTCAAGCTCAACCACCCGCCAGTCGTCGGCCAGCAGCAGCACCGGCACCCGCAACGCCGGTACTTCCTCGGCCAACAAATCGACCAGACGCTAATTCGTGAATAAAAAAAACTGTGACCTGTGAACGGTGTCCCGATTAGGGGCGCTCATCACAGGTCACTTATATTAAGAAACCGTTTCCAAGGGAATGAAGATAACCTGTTCGATAATCGAGGACGAACCGCTGGCTCTACAGCTCATCGAGTCGTACGTGGAGCGCACTCCCTTCCTGGAGCTGAAGCGGGGTTATCTCGACGCCGAACTCTTCATGGTCGACCTCAAGCGCGGCGACCTTCCGATGCTCATCTTCTCGGACATCCAGATGCCTCAGATCAACGGCATCGAACTCTCGCGCCAGATACCTCAGTCGACCAAGGTCATCTTCACCACCGCCTACTCGCGCTATGCCCTCGACGGATTCAAGGTCAACGCACTCGACTACCTGCTCAAACCCATAAGCTATCCCGACTTCCTCGCTTCGGCCGAGAAAGCCCGCGACTGGTTTGAGAAAGAGGCGAAAGCGAGCCAAGCCGAAGAGCTGCTGCGCGAGGTGCAAGCCGCCCCGGTACTGCAGGTGAAGGTGGACCGCCAGACGGTGAACATACCCATACCGGACATACTCCGCATCGAGGGATTGGGCGACTACGTGAAGATCATCCGCCGCGACGGAAGCATGACGCTCACCCTCATGCGCATGAAGAACATACTCGACATGCTGCCGGCCGACCAGTTTGCCCGTGTGCACAAATCGCATATCGTCAGGACTTCGGAGATAACCAGCTTCGACAAAAGCCATATAATAATAGGTGGCGAGTCAATACCCGTGTCAAACAAATGGCAGGAACCATAACACCCTTACACCAATACACCTTTACACCCTTACACCTATACACCTTTACACCATTACACCCTTACACCATTTCAACCTATCAACGTATAAACATATCAACAAATAAACACATGAAAAAAGGAACTTTAATTATCATTGCAATCGTGGCGGTCGTCGCCATCGGCATCCTCTGGGGTGTCGGAGTGTACAACAAACTCGTCAACGGCGAAGAGAATGTCTCCAACGCCTGGAGCCAGGTGGAGAACGTCTACAAACGTCGTGCTGACCTCATCCCTCAGCTGGTAGCCACCGTTCAGGGTGCAGCCAACTATGAGAAGGGAACCCTCACCGAAGTCATCGAGGCTCGCGCCAAGGCTACCTCTGTGCAGGTGGACGCCAACAACCTCACCGAGGAGAACGTCGCACAGTTCCAGAAAGCTCAGGACAACCTCACCGGCGCCCTCAGCCGCGGATTGAATGTCATCGTCGAGCGCTATCCCGAACTGACTGCAACCAAAGGATTCCAGGACCTGCAGGTGCAGCTTGAGGGTACGGAGAACCGCATCGCCACCGAGCGTGCTAAGTTCAACGACGCCGTAGCCGAATACAACAAGTCGCTCCGTCGCTTCCCCAACAACATCGTGGCTGGCATAAGCGGTTTCCAGAAGAAAGGCTACTTCACCGCTCCCGAAGGCAGCGACGAACCAGTGAAAGTGGAATTCGACTTCTAAGTGCGCCTTACACCTTTACACCTTTACACCCTTACACCAATACACCTTTACACCCTTACACCTATACACCATTACACCAATACACCTTTACACCCTTACACCAATACACCTTTACACCCTTACACCAATACACCTTTACACCCTTACACCTATACACCTTTACACCCTTACACCTATACACCTTTACACCCTTACACCTATACACCTTTACACCCTTACACCTATACACCTTTACACCCTTACACCAATACACCTTTACACCTTTACACCAATACACCTTTACACCTATACACCATTACACCCATACACCAATGAAACGTCTCTTCATACTCCTCCTCTCGTTGGCGGCGACCTTGTTTCCGCTGCAGGCTCAGGAGGCCTGGTGTCCCGAACCGACCAACCGTCTGGTGAACGACTATGCAGGTGAGCTCTCGGCCGACGAGGTCGAAATGCTCGAACAGCGGCTGGTAGCCTTCAACGACAGCACCTCCAACCAGATACTCGTCATCATCACCCCCACCCTGCATGGCGGCGAGATCATGGATGTCGGCACCCGCATCGGCACCAAGTGGGGCGTGGGTCAGAAGGATCTAAAGAACGGGCTGGTAATCCTCATCAAGTCGAAATGCGATGAGGAGCCCTACGGCGATGTGGCGCTGCTGCCTGGCTACGGTCTCGAGGGGGCGCTGCCCGACGCTTTCTGCAAGCATATCATCGACGACGAGATGATAGACCTGCTCGCCAACGGCAACTACTACAAAGCACTCACCAAGGCCCTCGACGTGATAGAACCCGTATGCCGCGGTGAATACAGCTATAAAGAGTATAGGCGCAAGGAGAACCGCGAGGCTCTCTTCGGGTTGCTCATCACCATGGGCACCATAGTGCTGGTACTCCTGCTGCTGGCTTGGGTGGCAAAAAAGAGTGGCGGGAAAGGAACCGGAACCGGCACTCCGTTTACAGGAGGCTCGCATACGGGCGGCTACTGGGGAGGCGGTTTCGGCGGCTCCTCGGGTGGTTTCAGCAGCGGGGGGTTCGGAGGATTCGGCGGAGGAAGCTTCGGAGGTGGCGGCGCTCACGGAAGGTTTTAGCCGTTCACTATCTCATCCAACTCCAGCCAACGCAGTTCTTTCTCATCCAAAAGGGCAATCACCTCCCCTATTCTTTGGGAGGCTTCAATCACAGCAGCTTGATCGGCTGAACCCGCAAGGGTGGCTTCAAGCTGCTGTTTTTCGTTGTTCAACGCCTCTATCTCGGCGGTGAGACTTTCGTATTCTTTCTGCTCTTTATATGAGGCCTTCCGCTTGGAGGGCTTGGGACGTTCATACTGCGGCTTTTCCTCACGCTTGACGGCGTTCTCGGCCTTGCGTCGTCTCTCCCGCTCGAGCATATAGTCGGTATAGTTGCTGTGGTAGTCGCGTATCACTCCGCCCTCCTCGAAGACGAAGAGGTGGTCGACGATATGATCCATGAAACTGCGGTCGTGGCTCACTATCACCAGGCAGCCTTTGTAACCTCGCAGGAACTGCTCGAGGATCTGAAGGGTGTAGATGTCGAGGTCGTTGGTGGGCTCGTCGAGGATGAGGAAGTTGGGGTTGGCCATCAGTATCTTCAGGAGGTAGAGCCGACGGCGCTCGCCGCCGCTGAGGTTCCCGAAATAGTTGTACTGCGTGGTGTCGTCAAATCCGAAATAGCTGAGAAACTGGTGTGCGGTCATCTTCTTGCCCCCTTCGAGGTCGATGACTTCGGCCACATCCTTCACGATATCCAGCACCCGCTTGTCGTCTTTCTCGCGAAGGCCCGACTGGGTGTAGTAGCCGAACTGGATGGTCTGACCCACGATAACTCGGCCGCTGTCGGGTCGCTCGCTTTCGGTCATGATGTTGAGGAGGGTCGACTTGCCGATGCCGTTGGGACCGACGATACCAATCTTCTCGCCCCGCTTGAAGACGTAGGAGAAGTCGTCGAGCAGACAGCGTCCGTCATAGTGCTTGGTTATGTTGTAGAGTTCGAGTATCTTGCCTCCGATACGCTCGGTCTTCACCGAGAGTTCGGGCTTCTCCTCGTCGAAGCGGGTGCGGGCTTTGGCTTGCAGGTCGTAGAAAGCGTCTATGCGGGCTTTCGACTTGGTACCTCGTGCCTGTGGCATACGGCGCATCCACTCGAGCTCGGTGCGGTAGAGACTGCGGGCTTTTTCCACTTCAGCCTTCTCTATCGACTCTCGTTCGGCCTTCTTCTCAATGTAGTATGCAAAATCGCCACGATAGCGGTAAAGCTGGCTGTTGTCGAGCTCGATGATGTCGTCGCAGACATGGTCGATGAAGTAGCGGTCGTGGCTGACGAGGAGTATGGCGAGTCGCTGCTTGGCGAGGAATTCCTCGAGCCACTCTATCATCGAAATGTCGAGGTGGTTGGTAGGTTCATCCAGGATGAGGAAGTTGACATCGTCGAGGAGTATGCGTGAGAGGGCTACTTTCTTCTGCTCGCCGCCGCTCATCTGATTGAGGGGTTTGTCGAGGTTGGTTATCTTGAGGCGGCTGAGCACCTCCTCCACCCGCTGCTCGAACGACCAGGGTTCCTCGTTCTCGTGAGGATGGGCCGAATAGATGTACTGGCGTACCGAGAGTTGTCCGTCGGTGACGGGATTCTGTGGCAGGTAAGCCATGCGGGTGCTGGCGGCGAAGGTGACACGACCGTCGTCGGGCAACACGCTGCCAGTGAGAATGTTGAGCAGGGTGGATTTGCCGTATCCGTTGCGGGCAATGAGAGCTGTCTTCTGTCCGGCGTTGACTCCAAAGGAGATGTTGTCGAACAACATCTTGTCGCCGAAAGACTTGGAGAGGTTTTCAACAGATAGGAGTGCGTCGGCCATCAATATCCGTATTTTTCGCCCCAACGGGCGTGGAGGAGTTTGCGGGTGTCGTTCTCGCGGGCGTTCTCGCCAGGGGTGTAGAAGCGGCTGCCTGCAAGTTCCTGCGGCAGGTATTCCTGCTGGGCGAAATTACCCTGATAGTCGTGTGCATACTTATATCCGTCGCTGTAACCCATCTGCTTCATGAGCTTGGTGGGGGCGTTGCGAATGTGGAGCGGGACGGGCAGGTCGCCGAAGCGACGGACAGCCGACTGCGCTTCGTTCAAGGCCATGTAGGTGGAGTTGCTCTTGACCGAGCATGCGAGATAAACGGCACACTGCGAGAGGGTTATGCGACATTCGGGGTAGCCGATCTTGCTGACCGCCTCGAAGCAGGCGTTGGCCAGGAGGAGTGCGTTGGGGTTGGCGTTGGAGATATCCTCGGAGGCGAAGATAAGCATACGGCGGGCGATGAAGAGGGGGTCTTCCCCACCCTCGATCATGCGGGCGAGCCAGTAGACGGCGCCGTTGGGGTCGCTGCCTCGCATCGACTTGATGAAAGCGGAGATGATGTCGTAGTGCATCTCGCCCTGCTTGTCGTAGTAGGCGAGGTTCTGCTGTATGGAGTCGGTCACCTTGCGGTTGTCAATCTCCACGACTGGCGCCTGGTCTTTCGACACCACGAGTTCAAGGGCGTTGAGCAGCTTGCGGCCGTCGCCACCGCTGATGCGCATCAGGGCGTCGCGTTCTTTGAGCAGGACCGTGCGGCCTTGCGAGGCATAGTGCTTCACGGCACGGTCGAGGAGGTCGTTCATCTCCTCCTCACCGAAATCTTTGAGCACATAGACCTGACAGCGCGAGAGTAAGGCCGAGATGACCTCGAAGGAGGGGTTCTCGGTGGTGGCGCCGATGAGGGTTATGACACCCCGCTCGACGGCACCGAGGAGCGAATCCTGCTGGCTTTTGTTGAAGCGGTGGATTTCGTCGATGAAGAGGATGGCACCTTCTTCACTTTGGGCTTTCTCTATCACCTCACGCACCTCCTTCACGCCGCTGGAGATGGCGCTGAGGGTGTGGAACGGACGGGCGAGCTGGTTGGCGATGATGCCGGCGAGGGTGGTCTTGCCCGTACCCGGAGGTCCCCAGAAGATCATCGACGGGATACGGCCGCTCTCGATGAGGGTGCGCAACACGCCCCCCCTGCCCACAAGGTGGCTCTGCCCCACATATTCGTCGAGCGTCTGCGGCCTAAGTATCTCTGCAAGGGGAGTCATTATTGAATGCGTGAATGCGTGAATGTCTGAATGCTTGAGTGGGAGTGCTTGAATGCGTCAGCCACTCAAGCAATGACGCAATCAGGCAATTAAGCATTTATTAAGCCATATTATGGAACACGTTGACCACGTCGTCGTCGTTTTCGAGGCGTTCGATGAGGGCGTTCACATCCTCTTGTTCTTCGGGCGAGAGTTCACGCATCGTCAGCGGGATGCGCTCGAACTTGAACGACTTTATCTCATAGCCTTTGTCCTCGAGGTATTTCGATATGGGGCCGTAGTTCTTGAAGTCGGCGTAGATCATTATCTCGTCCTCGTCGCGGAAGACCTCGTCGATGTCGCAGTCGATGAGTTCAAGCTCCAGCTCGTCCATGTCGATACCATCCTTGTAGGCGACCACGAAAGAGCACTTGCGCTCGAAGAGGAAGTCGTTCATGCCCATGGTGCCCAGTTCACCCTTGCCGCGCACGAAGGCGGCACGCAGGTTGGCGACGGTACGGGTGGGGTTGTCGGTAGCGGTCTCCACAACGATGGCGATGCCGTGAGGACCTTTGCCGTCATAGACCACCTCTTTGTAGTCGGAGGTGTCTTTGGAGGTAGCGCGCTTGATGGCGCGTTCGACGTTTTCTTTCGGCATGGATTCGCTCTTGGCGGTCTGCATGAGCAGACGGAGACGGAGGTTAGACGACGGATCAGGACCACCTGCCTTGACGGCGATCTCGATCTCCTTGCCTATACGAGTGAACGTGCGGGCCATATTGCCCCAACGTTTGAGTTTACGAGCCTTACGGTATTCAAATGCCCTTCCCATAGTTGTATATTTTAGTTGTTCGTTGCAAAAAAGAGGTTGCAAAGATACGATAAAAAACGGAATTGTTTTTTTTATATGATTGGAGACAAATATGCGTAGGGGCGGTATACGATTTTTCACGGAAGGGCGTTATTATATTTTATTACTTAATAAAATACTTTACGATAATGAAGATAGCAGTTGTAGGGGCCACGGGGCTTGTTGGAGGCGTGATGCTGGAAGTACTGGAAGAGCGTGGGTTCGGGAAGGAGGAGGTGCTTGTGGCGGCGTCGGCGAAGTCGGTGGGCCGAAAGATCAGATTTGCCGGAAGGGAGCTGACGGTTCAGTCGGTGGAGGATGTGATTGCGGCGAAGCCGCAGTTCGCGATCTTCTCCGCGGGCGCGTCGACGTCGAAGAGATATGCGCCGCTGTTCGCGGCGGTAGGAACGACGGTGATAGACAACTCGTCGGCATGGAGGATGGATGAGGGGGTGCCGCTGGTGGTGCCGGAGATCAATATGTCAGCGGTGCGTGCCCGCACAGGGCATTCTGTGTCTAGTGGGCAAGGGATGATTATCGCGAACCCGAACTGCTCGACGATACAGATGGTGCTGGCGTTGTCGGGCTTGCAGAGGAGGTATGGGATAAGGAGGATTGTGGTGTCGACCTACCAGAGTGTGACGGGCACGGGGATGAAGGCGATAAGGCAGCTCGAAGCGGAAGAACGAGGAGAGGAGCCGGAGGAGATGGCCTATCCCTGTCCGGTGCACCGCAACCTCTTCCCCCACGGAGGGGACTTCATGGAAGACCTGTACACGACGGAGGAGCACAAGCTGGTGGACGAGACGAGGAAGATCTTCGACGACGCGACGATACAGGTGAGCGCGACGGTGGCGAGGGTGCCGGTGGTGGGAGGACACAGCGAGTCGGTGAACGTGGAGCTGAAGGAGGAGTTCGACCTGGAGGAGGTGAGGCGTATCATAAGTGAGACGGAAGGGTGCGTGCTCTACGACAACCCCGAGAAGCTGGAGTACCCGACGCCGCTGCTGAGCCATCACAGAGACGAGGTGTTCGTAGGACGAGTGCGTCGCGACCCGTCGCAGCCGAAGACGCTGAACATGTGGGTGGTGGCGGACAACCTGAGGAAGGGAGCGGCAACGAACGCGATAGAGATTATGGAAAGGTTAGTGCTATCGGCATTGAATGCGTGAATGCGTGCTATCGTCTTTGACGCTTGGCTCGGCCAAGAATGTCTGAATGCTTGAGTGGGAGTGCTTGAATGCGTCAGCCACTCAAGCAATGACGCAATCAGGCAATTAAGCATTTCTTATCAACTTATCAACTTATTAACGAAAAGAACCTAAACTTTATGAAAAGAACTGCATATCTCATAATGCTGCTTGGATGTATGGTGCTGGCGTCGTGCGGGGGATTCTACTACTCGGACGAGACGACAATCGCGGGAGGGGTGTGGAACAGCTTTGAACCGAGACGGTTCGACTTTGAGTGGAAGAAGCCAGAGCTGTGCGTGGACCTCGGGCTGAAGGTTGCGGTGGACACGAGCGTCTACCACGAGCCGAACCTGCCGGTGATAGTGAAGATAAGCGGTCCGGAGGGAGAGAGCCGCCAGTTCCGCACGCAGATAAACATACTCGACCGCGAGGGGAAGCTCATGGGCGAGGTGAACGAAGAAGGGATGGCCGTATGCGACGAGACAGTACGCCCCCACATGTTCTTCAACACGAAAGGCACCCAACAGATAGAAATAACCCAGGGAACATCGAAATACAACCTCTGCGGCATACACAAGATCGGAATCGAACTGAAGAAATCGAAACTGAAATACAAGTGAGATTGCGTGATTGCTTGAGTGCGTCATTGCTTGAGTGGCTGACGCATTCAGGCATTCTTGGCCGAGCCAAGCGGCAAAGACGATAGCAAACATTCAAGCATTCAGGCATTCAAGCATTCAAGCATTCAGGCATTCAAGCATTCATGATAGACAAGTCCATAAACAGGAATATCGAGCAGATACTACTGAAGCTCAAGACGATACCCGAGACACCAGGGGTGTATCAGCATCTTGACGCATCGGGGAAGGTGATTTATGTGGGGAAGGCTCGGAACCTGCAGCGGAGGGTCAGCTCGTACTTCACGAACTACGATGACAAGAGTGCGAAGATAAAGATGCTGGTGCGCAATATCGCCGACACGAGGGTGACGGTGGTGGCCACCGAGGTGGACGCGCTGCTGCTGGAAAACAACCTGATAAAAGAATACCAACCGCGATACAACAGTCTGCTCAAAGACGACAAGACCTATCCCTACCTGTGCATCACGGATGAGGAATACCCACGGCTGGTGCTGACGAGGAACAGGAAAGGAGTCAGAGGGCAGTTCTTCGGTCCCTATCCCAACGGACGAATACTGCACGAGCTGCAGCAAATCATAAGACAGCTCTTTGCGATAAGGAGCTGCAGCCAGACTCTGAGTGAGGCGAGTGTAGCGAGCACACGGCGACGAGCTTGCGTGAAACACCAGATAGGATTGTGCAACGCCCCCTGTGTGGGAAACGAAAGCCATGAGGACTATATGGCAACCATAGAGAACGTGCGGCGCATACTGAAAGGCGACTTCGGCGACATCGTTGACAACATGAAACGCCAGATGTTCAGCCTTGCCGACGAGCTGCGCTTCGAAGAGGCAGAAAAGCTCAAGCGGCGCATCCGTCTGCTCGAAGACTACCAGAGCCGCTCGACGGTGGTGAACACCACGATAAAAGACGTGGACGTATACAGCATAGTGTCCGACACACACCATGCCTACGTCAACATGATGCGGGTGAAAAACGGCAGCATCGTCTACTGCTTCTCCTCCGAGATAAAGAAGCAGCTGGACGAGAGCGACGCCGAGCTCCTCGCCACCATCATCCCAGCCCTGCACGAGCAGACAGGCTCGACGGCGGATGAGATGGTAGTCCCCATGCGGGTGGACGATATACCCGAAGACTACCTGCGCCAGACCATCCCCACCAAGGGCGACCGCAAGAAGCTGCTCGAACTGTCGCAGCGCAATATCCTCGCCTACCAGCGCCAGTGGCTCCACCAGCAAGCCCTCCTGAGCGGCGAGAACCCACGATCGAAGAACGCTATGGCGACACCCCTGCTGCAACGACTGCAGCAAGAGCTCCACCTGCCACAGACACCAGTAGAGATCGAATGTTTCGACAACTCGAACATACAAGGAGCCTATCCCGTGGCGGCGATGGTGCGCTTCACGAACGGGAAAGCCAACCGCTCGGAATACCGCCACTTCAACATCAAGAGCGTCGAAGGGCCAGACGACTACGCCTCGATGAGTGAAGTGATCGAACGCCGCTACCGCCGGCTGACAGACGAAGGGAAGAGGCTGCCCCAGCTGCTCATCGTAGACGGCGGACGCGGACAGATGGAGATTGCAAGACAGGTGATAGTAGACCGACTAAAGATAGACCTGCCCATCGCCGGCCTCGCCAAAGACGACCGCCATCATACCAACGAACTCCTCTGCTACGACTACTCCTCACCCACCCCACCAACGGCCGGACAGATACTCTCAGTGCAGCTCAAACCCACCGACCCACTCTTCCACCTCCTCGAACGGATACAGAACGAAGTGCACCGCTTCGCCATCACCTTTCACAAGAGCAAACGCAGCAAGGGGACCTTCCGCACCGAGCTCACCAACATACCTGGCATAGGTCCCAAGACCGCACAGGAGCTCTTGCTCAAGTACGGCTCAGTCAAACAGATACGGTTGCAGACCTTCGAAGACCTCTCTAAGGTGGTAGGGCCAGCGAAGGCACGGAAGATAGTGGAATTCGTGAATTCGTGAGTGATGAATGTATCTCCACTAACAAATTAACACATTAACAAATTAACACATTAAAAAAGATGTCCGACATAATAAACATATTACCCGACAGTGTGGCCAACCAGATAGCGGCGGGCGAGGTGGTAGACCGACCAGCCTCGGCTGTAAAAGAGCTGCTGGAGAACGCGATGGATGCCGGAGCCACTAACATCCAGCTCATAGTGAAGGACGCAGGACGTACACTCATACAGGTCATAGACAACGGATGCGGCATGAGCGACAGCGACGCCCGACTCTGCTTCGAGCGCCACGCCACCTCCAAGATCCACAAAGCCGACGACCTCTTCGCCATACGTACCATGGGATTCCGCGGTGAGGCCCTTGCCAGCATTGCCGCCATTGCCCAAGTAGAGTTGAAAACCCGTCAGGCCGACAACGAGCTGGGCACTCAGGTCGAAATCGAAGGCTCCACCGTCAAAGACCAGCACCCCTGCAGCTGTCCGGTGGGCACCTCTCTCGCCATAAAAAACCTTTTCTACAATGTACCGGCCCGTCGCAACTTCCTGAAGAAAGACACCATAGAGCTGAGCCATATAGAAGAAGTGTTCCGTCGCATAACCCTCATTCATAACGATATAAGCTTCTCGTTCCACAGCAACGGACGACTGCTCTACGACCTGCGAGCGGACACGATGCTGCAGAGGGTGTGCCAGTTGTTCGGCGACGCCTACAAAGACCGACTCTTCCCCGTAGAGGAGGAGAGCGACGTGGTCTCGATAAAAGGATATGTGGCGAAAGCCGAATATGCCAAACGAACGCGCGGCGAGCAGTACCTCTTCGTCAACGGACGCTTCATCAAGCACCCCATGCTCACGGCAGCGATAGAGAAAGCCTACACCGACATGATACCCGAGAGCTACCACCCACCCTTCTTTGTATCGCTGAGCGTCGACCCCTCACGTATGGATGTCAACATACACCCCACCAAGACAGAAGTGAGGTTCGTCGACGAGAGCCCCATGTTCGCCATCCTGCGAGCTGTAACCAAGAAAGCCCTCGGGCAGTACTCCCTAGCCTCGGAGATTGAGTTTAACCCATCCACCGAGTTTGACTTCTCCCCCGCCCCCAAAGACTACATGCCGCAGACGCCCCGCATCAACTACAACCCCAACTACAACCCATTCAGCAGTCAGAAGTCAGGCAATCAGACAAATAGACATGCAGACAATCTAACGCCCTCTGCGGGCATGCACGGATGGGAGGACTTCTTTGACGAAAAAAAACAGACATCTGAACAACCAGATATCCGAAAATCCGAAAACCCGACCATCCAGTCATCCGACTGCTTCCAAATTCTGAACAGCTATATCGCCTGTCCCACACCTGACGGGCTGCTCATCGTCGACCAGCGGCTCGCACACGAGCGCATACTCTTCGAAAGACTCTCCTCTCACGAGAAACCCTTGGCCGCCCAGCAGCTCCTCTTCCCAGTCAACTGCCAGTTTTCAGCCGCCGACGCCGACATCTTCGAAGAGATGATGGGCGACCTCATCCATAGCGGATTCGCCATCGAACGCATGAAGGGAAGCAACGTCTTCGTCGTGTCAGCAACCCCAGACGAGCTTAGCGACAGTGAGCTGCAGGAACTTTTAGACACCCTCATACGCGAATGCAAAGGAGCGATGATGGAGAAATTTGTCGACCGACGCACCCGACTTTTCATGACCATCGCCCGCCGCATGTCGGTGAAAAGCCAAAAGCCTCTATGCCAAGAGGAAATGCAACAAATCATCAACGACCTAAGGAACTGCTCGATGTCCACCGTAGCCCCAGGAGGCGAAACCATAAGTACCATCCTCACAGCAGAAAAGATTGGGCAGTTAATGAATGCGTGAATGCGTGATTGCTTGAGTGGCTGACGCATTTGAAAGTTGATAGTTGATAGTTGAATGGTGCGTGCCCGCACAGGGCGGATGGATTGATGGATTTACGGATTAACACATTAACACAATAACACATTTACACAATAGACAGCTATGTCTCAATACTCACCTCAGGGTTTTTCGATGTTGCCCTCGGGCGTAAAACATCTTCTGATAATCAACGTGCTGATGTTCGCCGCCACCTACGTTCTCGAACGCTTAGGCTATCTTCAGATTACAAATATGCTGTGTCTCTGGCCTCTGGGCAGCGGACTCTTCCGCATCTGGCAACCCCTATCCTATATGTTCATGCATGCAGGTCTCGACCATATCTTCTTTAACATGTTCGCCCTCTGGATGTTCGGCTACGTGCTGGAGAACTACTGGGGCACCAAGCGTTTTGTGGCTTACTACCTCGTGTGTGGTATAGGCGCAGCCATCACCCACATGGCGATGAGCCTCCTTTTCAAGATGCCCTTAGTGCCGACGGTGGGAGCCTCCGGAGCGGTTTACGGCATCCTGCTCGCCTTCGGCATGATGTTCCCCAACGAACGCATCTACCTCTACTTCCTGATGCCCATCAAAGCCAAATGGTTCGTGATAGGATATGCCGCCATCGAACTGTTCGAAGGATTCTTCCGCGCCGACAACGTAGCACATTTCGCCCACCTCGGAGGAATGCTTTTCGGGCTGATACTCATACTCCTCTGGCGACGTAGAAACCGTAACGACAACCCATACCAGATGTACTAAGATTGCGTGAATGCGTGAATGCGTGATTGCTTGAGTGGCTGACGCATTCACACATTAACACATTCAAGCATTAACACATTCCACACCGTGTCTGAATATCGAAAAGGTCTGCTGCAGGGGTTCCTCTGCTATCTCATCTGGGGACTCTTCCCGCTCTACTGGAAGATGCTGCAGAGCGTCGACTCGTTCGAGATACTGGCCCACCGCATCGTATGGTCCTGTGTGTTCATGGTTCTCTTCTACTGCGTGTATAAAGGAGTACGGCTGCGAGACCACATACGCCGGCGCAACCTCCCCTGGCTGCTGCTCACCGGAACCCTCATCACCTTCAACTGGGGTCTCTACATCTGGGCCATAAACCACCACTACATACTCGAAAGCTCTCTGGGCTATTACATCAACCCGCTGCTCAACGTGCTGCTCGGCACCCTCTTCCTACGCGAACGGCTGAATCGCTGGCAGATTGTAGCGTTAGTGTTCGCCGCCGCAGGAGTGATCTACTTCACCATCGACTACGGACGCTTCCCCATCATCTCCCTTTCACTTGCCACCTCTTTCGCCATCTACGGACTCATTAAGAAGAAGATGAAACTCGACGCCACCGCCGCACTCACGGTTGAGACCATCTGGATGATGCCTATGGCACTGATATACATAATCTTGCTCTGTTCAAACAGCGAGAGCGCATTATGCCATTTCAACCTGTGGATATACTTGCTACTGCTCGGAGCAGGCGTGGTCACAGCTGTGCCACTCTTGCTTTTCGGCAAGTCGGCGGAGAGAATACCGCTTTCCACTCTGGGATTCCTGCAATATGTCTCTCCCACAGGACAGTTCCTGCTCGGCATACTTGTATACCACGAGTCGTTCTCGACAGCACACCTCGTCTGCTTCACCTGCATCTGGATAGGACTGATTGTCTATTCGATAGACCTCGCCCACCAGCTACGCTCGCGGATAAGGTAGTGTTAGTTTTATGCTACAAGTGGCGGTCAGCAGTCGGTAAGATGATTACCGCACCTCTATCTCGTCGATCATAAGCCAGGCAGGTTCGCCTTTGAAAGCGTGCCAGTCGGGTAATTGTCCGCAATGGTCTACAACAAGTTTAAGATATTGCATCCGGACCCCATCGAAATCAACACGGTAACGCAGACGGCGACTCTCCGTCTGAGGTTCTTTCAATGGGACAGCCGGAGAGAGTTCAAGTGGCTCAGACCATCGCTCGCCATCTTCTGACCAAAGCACGGAGACTTTCTCAGGCGCTATAACCCAGTCGGAAGGCCCATTACAGATGCCAGCAACCACCTCTTTTACAGAGCGAAGGCTGTCGAGCGCAAGGCGGAAGACCACCTTGGTCTGTCCCTTAAAACCACTCCATTGCTCCGTCCAGTCGCCGGCGACACCCTTGCGGCAGTCGGTCATATTCTTGGGAAACTTGGCATAGTATTGCTTATCGGGCCTGATGTCGCACTTCACCTTTCGGAGGAACGACTTACCCGGCGCGACATGGGAGGTAAAAAGGGTATCGGTAGAGAGTGCCGCCTGACCGTCAATCATAGCGTCAAGCGACTGAGAGTCAGTATTAGACGGAACGAACGTGAATCGATAGTTATACTTTTTATCACCATATATCAGATAGGGCGGTTCCACTCCAGGACCGCAGGTGGCAGTACCTAAACCAGACTGACGATAGTCGGCATTGACCACATAGTGGCCAGCCGGCGAAAGCTCTTTGATTCGTTTGGCAAATGTAAGTATGCTATCATCAAAATCCCTGACGCTGAAGGAGAAAGACTTCTCGGAAGAGTAAACAGCCAACGACTGGCTGTCGCCTGAGAACCGAACCCACGATGCTTCGTGATTGCCGCTCTCCTGTGGTACAGGATGCATCTCGCCGACAACGGCGTAAGTCGGCTGACGATGGACACCCAACTTCTGCGCACTCCTACGGTCGGGGTAGGTTTCATAGAGGTTGCCTTTCCATTCTACCTGATTATAACTGTGACTCAAACCAAGCTGAACCCCCAGTTTGGGCAGCGTTCGATAAGACTTGTCTGCATCAACTATATAATTAATATTCAATACTCCATCACTATTTACATCAACTAACTCTTTAAGTAGAATATACCCCTCGTCAGGTCCCAATAGAAGCAACTCGAGAGTGAGAGAGCGACCGTTTGAGGCAATGGAAGATTTGATCAGGCGAGGCTGGAGATGGTCTAATCCAGGCCAACATTTGACACCGTTCCGGTCTTCAAGGTCGTTGAGGGTTGGCGGACGCCAGAAGTTATAACGGAGGGGTGCCTCAAGAAGTTCTTTGTCTTTGTATTTGTAGCTCACAACATAGCCGTTGCTGGTGTCGACAGCAACAGAAACGTCTGTCCCATTGAGAGCCACAGTCCCCCGTGTGTTCCCTTCCCTTGATGAGAGGGAGTTTGTTGCAGATTTTTTGTGGTTGTCGGCCACAAGACGCTTGAACGAAGAGGCCTTATTTCCACCAAAGACGGCAGCAACCTCATAGTAATGCTCATGAGGCTGACGGTCGGAAGTAATCAGTCCGTTAGCACAGAAAGCATCGTCATCGCTGATGCCAGGCAAAGCTCCCAGATCACCCCCCAAGGCATACCAATAGCCATTCAAACCATTGACAGCCACCTTCTTGTTGCCTTTCGGCATCTGACATTTTCTATCCAGAAGAATCGACTGATCGACCCAATCCCAAATAAAGCCACCTTGCAGCACGGGGTATTTATTGATGGTGTCCCAGTAGTCGCGCAGACCACCCACACTGTTGCCCATAGCATGACAGTATTCAGCGGTGATATAGGGACGACGCTCTGCGGACTTTTTTTTCTGTTCCTCACGGGCGTAGTTGGCAAGATACTGAGGCGAAGGATACATGGACATCACTATGTCAGTATGCTCACCCTGGTTAGCACGCTCGTTGCACACGGGGCGCATCTTGTCGAGGGCCTTCAGTTTCTTATAAGCTTCCACCAGACAGACACCATGTCCACACTCGTTGGCAAGAGACCAGGCAAACACACAAGGATGGCTGCGGTCGCGCATGTACATATTATTGATTCTGTACCACATGGCATCGGACCACTCAGGCTTCTTGGCAAGACTGTTAGCACCATATCCCTGTCCGTGAGATTCGTTGTTAGCCTCATCCATTACATAGATTCCGTAGCGGTCGCATAATTCATACCAATACTCATCGTCAGGATAATGGCTTGTGCGCACAGCGTTGATGCCAGCAGCTTTCATCATCCGTATATCCTCTTCCATCTCTTCCCGCGTAACATACTGTCCACCGAAGGCGCTGTGTTCGTGACGGTTGACCCCTTTTATCTTCATCGGGATATGATTGAACACCAGCTGTCCTGAGACGAATCCGATAGAACGGAACCCCACCTTTCCTCCGACCAACGACGGACGTCCGTCAGAGGCAGGCTGGCCCAATCTTATCACAAGCGTATAGAGCTCAGGAGAAAACTCGGACCAAGGCTTTATTTTATTGAGTTTCTGAGAGAAACGAGCCGTCCCGCTTTTATCCACAACCGACTCGGATTGATACTTCACCTGTCCGTCTTTCATAAGAGCCACCTCAATCTTCCTACCTACAGCGCCTTGGGTGTAAACGGTAAGGTCCATCGTACCTTTTCCTTGATCGCCATAGGTGGTCTCAACATGGTAGTCCGTAACGCATGCCTTGGGTGTGGAATAGATGACCACATCACGAGTGATGCCGCTCACACGCCACATATCCTGGCACTCAAGATAGCTACCGTCGCAGAAACGGTATACTTCGACCGCCATACGATTGTTCTCATTGCCGAGATACTTGGTTATATCGAACTCCGCGGGAGATTTTCCATCTTCGGAATAGCCCACATATTTGCCGTTCACATACAGTTTCATAGCCGACTTCACGGCACCGAACTTCACCACCACTCTCCTACCCTGCCAGTCATCAGGCACCTCAAAGTCACGAACATAACACCCTACAGGATTGAAATCTTCAGGTACAAACGGAGGGGTGGGCTCAAATTCGTTACGCATATTGACATATACCGGCACACCGAATCCCTGGAACTCGATATTCCCAGGCACACGGATATCATCCCATTGAGCGACATCATACTTTTTCGAAAAGAATTTTTTCGGGATATCGGCAGGACGCTGAACATACTTGAACTTCCAAACACCGTTGAGCGACCGACACCAAGGAGACTCATTATAAGCCAGCCGGTCTACGGATTCCTCATCGGCATAAGGAATCACATTGGTATGTGGCGCCAACTTGTTTTCCTCCATCACCTTGAGATCATTCCAAGGTTTCTGCGAGTTGAGAAGCGAGAAGTGGAAACTGAAGATCAGGAGAAACGTGATGGGCAGATATCTATGCATGACAAACTATTTGGTGTGTTATAACGAAAAGACCTTAAGGACACAATGGTCTTTAAGGTCTTTTACTTAAAGCGTAACGACTATTCCTCAGCCGGCCATACGGGCTGCAGGTTGCGGTCACCGTAGGCGTCGTCAATCTTGCTGATTGTCGGCCAGTACTTATCCTCGTGAGGCATCGGGAAGGCGGCAGTCTGACGGCTGTAAGGATAGTTCCACTCGTCAGCGCAGACGACCTGCATCGTGTGAGGTGCGTTGGCTATCGGGTTATTCTTCTCGTCATACTTGCCGGTCATCACATCGTCAATCTCCTGACGGATGCTTATCATAGCGTCGCAGAAGCGGTCGAGTTCGCTGAGAGGCTCACTCTCGGTAGGCTCCACCATCAAAGTGTTGTGTACCGGGAACGCCACCGTGGGTGCGTGGAATCCGTAGTCATCCAGACGACGGGCTATGTCGCCCACACTCACCTTCAAGCTGAACTCGTTGAAATCCACTATCATCTCGTGACCACACATACCGTTCTTATTGGTATAGAGAATCTTGTAGTATTTCTGCAGACGAGCGCGCAGGTAGTTTGCGTTCAATATGGCGTGCTTGGTAGCCTCGGTGAGACCGTTGCCACCCAGCATCAGCAGGTAACCATAGGTGATGGGGAAAAGGAGTGCATTACCGTAGGGAGCGGCTGCCATCGCGTTGCCTTTCTTACCACCCACGCCGTAGATGCAATGTTTAGGCAGGAAATCAAGCAGCTTCTCGCTCACAGCGATAGGACCAACACCAGCACCGCCGCCACCGTGAGGGCCTGCGAAGGTCTTGTGGAGGTTGAGATGGCATACATCGGCACCCATACGTCCCGGTGAGGTGATACCCACCTGAGCGTTCATGTTGGCGCCGTCCATATAAACGAGGCCACCAGCGGCATGGATGATGTCAACAATTTCGAGGATTCCCTCTTCAAAAGCACCGTGGGTCGACGGGTAGGTGATCATGATGCAAGAGAGGTTGTCCTTGTACTGAGCCACCTTTTCCTTAAGGTCGTTGATATCCACGTCTCCACGCTCATCACACTTAACCACTACAACTGTCATGCCGGCTTTGGCTGCAGAAGCGGGGTTGGTGCCGTGTGCAGAGGCAGGAATCAGACAGACGTTACGTTGTGGGTTGCAAC
The DNA here is from genome assembly GCA_902774845.1 of uncultured Bacteroidota bacterium. Taxonomy (GTDB): domain Bacteria; phylum Bacteroidota; class Bacteroidia; order Bacteroidales; family P3; genus Colimorpha. Next base: position 147,755 of record CACYJU010000009.1, on the reverse strand, counting down.
AGTCGATATGATAATTGCGGATGACCGTCAGTCCGCTGTATTCACCAGCCGAACCCGAATTGGGTTGCAGCGACACTCCGGCAAAGCCCGTAATGACTGCCAGCATCTGTTCCATCTCTTTTATCATCTCTATCGAACCTTCAGCCTGGTCGGCGGGTGCGAAGGGGTGCATTCCGGCAAAATGGCTCCAGCTCAGAGGGAGCATCTCGGCTGCAGCGTTGAGCTTCATGGTGCAACTGCCCAGCGGTATCATGGCGCGGTTCAGCGAGAGGTCTTTCACCTCAAGCTTCTTCATGTAGCGCATCATCTCTGTCTCGCTGTGATAACGGTTGAATACGCTGTGCTGGAGATATTTCGACTTGCGGAGAAGATCCTCAGGTATCGAGCAGATGTCGGTGCAGCAAGCCCCTTTGCATTGAAGCAGTTCGGGCTGTTTTCCAGCTGCCTTGGCCAGGACGGTGATGATGGCGTTGATGTCGTCCTTTGATGTGGTCTCGTCGAGGCTTATGCCGATGCAGTCCTCGCAGATGTAGCGGAAGTTGATCTCGTGTTCCTCAGCCACTTTCTTGACCACGTCGGTCTTAACCGGACACTGGAGAGCCAAAGTGTCGAAGAAAACGCGGTTGTGCTGCTTGTAACCGTATTTTTCGAGCTCTTTTGCGAGTACGGTGGCTTGTGCGTGCATGTTGGCGGCAATCTTGCGGATGCCCTCCGGGCCGTGCCAAGCTGCATAGAAGCCGCTCATGATAGCCTGCAGAGCAGAAGCCGTGCAGATGTTCGAAGTAGCTTTCTCACGCTTGATATGTTGCTCACGCATACCGAGAGCCATACGAAGTGCCTTGTTGCCTTTGGCGTCGACGCTCCAGCCTATGATACGTCCGGGGAACGAACGTTTGAAAGTTTCGGTAACGGCGAAGAATCCTGCATGAGGGCCACCGAATCCCATCGGCAGGCCGAAACGCTGGTTGCATCCGAATGCGCAGTCGGCACCCATCTCACCGGGAGTCTTCAGGAGTGCCAACGCCATAAGGTCGGTAGCGACACCAACGAAAATACCCAATTCGTGAGCTTTGGAGATAAAACCAGTATAATCGTTGACCTCACCAAACTGATCGGGATACTGCACCACAGCACCAAAGAAAGTGTTGTCGAGAACTATTTCAGCGGGTTTGCCGGTAACGATCTCTATTCCGCGAGGAGCAGCGTTGGTATGCATCACATCGAGGGTCTGAGGCAGGATGCGCTCATCCACAAAAATCTTATGCACATCGTCTTTCACAGCCTGACGAGAGCGGCTGTTGTAGAACATAATCATGCACTCGCCGCCAGCGGTAGCCTCATCGAGCAGGGAGGCGTTGGCCAAAGGCAAGCCGGTCATATCGCTAACCATGGTCTGATAGGTCATAAGAGCCTCAAGACGGCCCTGGCTTATCTCAGTTTGATAAGGAGTATAGGCGGTGTACCAACCGGCATTTTCAAATACATTGCGCTGAATGACAGCAGGGGTTATGGTTCCATAATAGCCCATACCGATATAGGACTTGAAAAGTTTGTTTTTCTTAGCGAGGGAGCGGCAACGGTTGAGGAACTCATATTCATTGATGCCGTCGGCGAGAGGCATGGGTTTATCCAAACGAATCGAAGCCGGGACAGCTTTATCTATAAGTTCATCCATCGATGACACACCGATAGTTTTGAGCATTTTTTCTTCGTCAGAGGCTTTCGAAACGCCATCATGACGCGGAGTAAAATTGTTGCTAATCATAATGTTTATATATATTTATTGTTTATTTCCTGCAAATATATCATTCAACGTGAAAGTGCAAAGATACGAAATTTATGTTAGATAAAAACGTGGATAAAAAAAAGCACACCTAACGAGAGATGTGCTTTTGATTGTTTCCAATACGTGGACTCAACGATTACACCTCCCAGGTGTCGCCGCTGTTGAGCAGGTCGTCAACGCATTTGTATTTGCCGTTGGCTTTCTGCTCGTCCATCTGGTTTTCGTACAGTTGGGTGTATGAGGTCTTCTTCACGTTGCGGATGACGCCGAGGGCCACGGGCAGGTCGCCGTGCATGTGCGCCAGCATCATGTGGATGCCGGTATCCTCGGTGGTTTCGTCGTGAATCATGATGTCGTCTATCGTGACTCCGTTCTCGCCGATGGTGACCACTTCGAGCTGGCGTCCGTTGAAGCGCAGGCCTTTCTCCTTGTTCTTGCCGAAGAGCATGGGCTTGCCGTGCTCGAGCACGATGGTGCGGTCGTCACGTACGGCGCGGTCGGTGATGGCAGCATGTGTCTTATCGTTGAATATCATGCAGTTCTGCAACACCTCGACAACCGAAGTGCCGTCATGCTGTGCAGCGCGGGTCATGATGTCGGTAGTCAATGCCGGCACGCAGTCGAGAGCGCGGGCGAAGAAGGTGCCCTGTGCGCCCATGACCAGCTCACCCGGGTTGAACGGATAGTCGATGGTGCCGAAGGGCGAAGTCTTGGTCACCTGGCCGAACTTCGTGGTGGGGCTGTACTGGCCTTTGGTAAGACCGTAGATTTCGTTGTTGAAGATGGTGATGTTGAGGTCCTGGTTACGGCGCACAGCATGGATGAGGTGGTTGCCGCCGATGGCCATCGAGTCACCGTCGCCCATGTTCACCCACACCGAAAGTGCGGGGTTTGCGAGCTTCACGCCGGTAGCGATGGCACAGGCACGTCCGTGGATGCTGTGGAAACCATAGGTGTCAACATAATAAGGTATGCGAGACGAGCATCCGATACCCGACACCATGCAGATGTTCTCCTTCTTGTGACCTGTCTTTGGGAAGGTGTTGAGGAGGGATGAGAGGATGGCGTGGTCGCCGCAGCCGGGGCACCATTTCACCATCTGGTCGCTGGCAAAGTCAGCCTTTGTATATTCGCGATCCGCTTTGGGAACAAAATGTCTTTCCATTGTTTGTATGTTTTATGTCCGACCAGTAGGACTAGTCAAACGTGTCTTACAATAATTATTTCTCAAGGAGTTTAGTGAAGTGCTCTTTCAACTCGCACACCTCGAACGGCAAACCCATGATCTTGTTGTATTGGGTCATCGGGCATTCGGGGAACTGGGTGCGCAGATAGCCGGCAAACTGTCCGTTGTTGAGCTCGCACACCACAATTTTCTTGTATTTGCGCAGTATGTCGCCTGTGTTCTTCGGCAGCGGGCAGATATAGTTGAAGTGGGTGTAAGCCACTTTCTTGCCTTCGTTGTTCATCTCCTCTACGGCGAGGGTGAGAGCGCCAGCGGTGCCGCCCCAACCCACCACGAGCAGGTCGGCGTCGGGGTTGCCGCTCACTTCCTGGTCGGGGATGTAGTTGGCCACGCGGTTCACCTTCTCCTGACGGTTCTTGGTCATCAGTGCGTGGTTCTCGGGGTCGGTACTGAGCGGACCGTCGGGGCATTTCTCAAGTCCACCGACACGGTGGCTCAAGCCTTCCATACCGGGCAGTGCCCACCAACGGGCGAATTTCTCATCGTCGCGACGGAACGGACGGAAATTCGGGTCGTTGGGCGTAGCCAAACGCGGCGTGATGCTCGGCAGGTCGGCCACCTTCGGTATGCGGAACAGCTGTGAGCCGTTGCCCAGATAGCCATCGGTGAGCAGGATGACGGGAGTCATGTGCTCCAAGGCGATCTTGGCTGCGTTATAGGCCCAATAGAAACAGTTGGCACTCGACGAAGCGGCAACCACCACCAGCGGAGCCTCGCCGTTGCGGCCATAGAGAGCCTGGTTCAGGTCGCTCTGCTCGGTCTTGGTGGGTAAGCCGGTCGAAGGGCCGCCACGCTGCACGTCAACCACCACCAGCGGCAACTCGACCATCACGGCCAAGCCGAGAGCCTCGCTCTTGAGCGAGAGGCCGGGGCCGGAAGTGGAGGTGCAAGCCAATGCGCCTGCGTAGGAGGCTCCGATAGCCGAGCAAACGCCGGCAATCTCGTCCTCAGCCTGGAACACACGTGCTCCGAGCGATTTATGTTTCGAGAGCTCCACCATCACGTCCGTTGCCGGAGTGATAGGATAGCTGCCCAGGAAGAGCTGGCGACCGCTGCGCTCCGATGCGGCGAGCAGACCCCATGCGGTAGCCACGTTACCCGTGATGTTGCGGTATTTGCCCTTGGGCATCTCGGCGTGGGCCACCTCGAAGATGTGCGAGTGCATCACCTCGAGTTTGTCAGCATATTCATAACCCGCGCTGAGGACAGCCTTGTTCAGCTTCACCACATCGGGTTTCTTGGCGAACTTGCGCTCCAGATAGGCAAAGGTCTGGTCGAGAGTCTTGTGGGTGGCGTAGAAGACGATGCCCAGCGCGAACATGTTGCGGCACTTGTCGGCGGTCTTCTTGTCGGCGCCCTGCTCCTGCCCTATCTTGGCTGTGAATGAGGTCACGGGAGCCTTGATGATGGTGTAGGCACGCTCGAGTTCGTCGGTGAAGGGGTTCTCGGTGTAGCCGGCCTTCTCCATCGCTTCGTCGGTGAAGGTGTCGATATCGACTATGACGGTGGCGCCTTTCTTGGCCCACTTCAGGTTCGACTTGAACGAAGCGGGGTTCATGGCGATAAGGATGTCGCACTTGTCGCCCGAGCTGTAGATGTGGTTGCCCACGTGCACCTGATAGCCCGAAACGCCCGCTATGGTGTTGTGCGGCGCGCGTATCTCAGCCGGGTAGTCGGGGAATGTAGCGATGTCGTTGCCCGTAAGTGCGGAGGCGTCAGAGAAGAGGGTGCCGGAAAGCTGCATTCCGTCGCCCGAGTCGCCTGCAAAACGCACCACCAGGTCTTCTTTATTGCAAATCTGGTCTTGTGACATTTGTATGTTGTTATTTGTTAATATTAATTGTTTGTAATGGGTTGCAAATGTACAACTTTTTTTCGGTGTTGAGACGTTCCCACGCCTTTATTTCCCACAACATATCAACACGCCCCCTAATCAACCGCATATTCAGTCACTTACGGTGTTGATATTTGACCGACATCGTCAATCAAACCAAGAACACACCTCCTGCATAGCATCTGCATATCATCTCCCTATCACTTAACTCCCATCTAACTCCCACTAACCGCCCTATTTCAAAAAATAACTTTTTCGGAAATTCTCACAACTTTTAACAAAAGAAGTTTGGCGTCTCCGATTTTAGCATATACCTTTGCACCCAAAATCGAATAAACTTTAAAAATTTAAAATTATGGAAAAGCTTAAAGAATTATTGTCTTGTTTGAACGACAATTCATCCGTAAAAGAAATTGAGGATACATTCTCAAAAATCGCAGACATTCTCCTGTTTGAAAGTTACATTAAAACCTCAAATGGAAATTATAGAATGTTGGAAATCGAGTTTTATTTCATGAATAAAAATCATGAAGATAAAGTCACAATCAAACGCCATGAGAATGGAAAGGAAGGAATGTGGTGGTTGCATAATTTTGGAGTTGATTTATCATTTAAGTGCAAGACAGGGAAGTTTTATGGAGGAATACTAATTAGAAGTATTGTTCCATTTAAGGATAATGGTAATCAGATTGACAATACGAAAGTTATTTGCGGACCAGGAAAGTGTTGTTGGGAGTTGTTCTATTCATCGGCCTTAGAAAACCATATTGTACCTCAAATTGTTGTGAATAATGGTGCTATACGTCATTCTGGAGAAATGGGAATCACAAAACGTCATATTACAGGAAAAACAAAAGGTGTTGATGGAAATTATAGATTTTATGTAAAGGGCTTAAATTTGGCTATTGAATCAGGCTATTCGGCATCTCCTTGGAAATAATGGATATGAGCAACAATAACAGCCACTGGAACACCATATACGGGCGGTACCGTAGTGAACTAATTACCGACCTTCTTACCGACACTGTTTTCTTTTCGGATTTGCTGCCGGAGCGGTGTCCTGAGCTGTATCGGAGCATCAGCCGGACGCTCAAGGACAACAACATCGAACATCGGCTGCTGGCGGGCACCAAGGACATCTGGTGTCGCGACTATATGCCCATACAGACGGCTGAGAAACGTTTCGTGTACTATCGCTACAACCCCGACTACCTGCAACGCAAAAACCTCCAGCGCTCAATTACCGACTCAAACCGCATAGCAAACATCGACTGCCTGAGGCAAGAGGGCGAAGCGGTGGACCTTGACCTCGTGCTCGACGGAGGTAACATCGTGAAGTGCAGCGACAAAATCGTCATGACCGAGAAGGTGTTTTTCGAGAACAAAGGCAAGTCGCGCAACCTAATCCAAAAGATGCTCGAAGAGGCGTTCCAATCCGAGATTATATTCCTGCCTTGGGATCGCAACGAGATATTCGGCCACAGCGACGGCATCGTGCACTATATCGGCAACAACCGCGTACTGATGACCAACTACGCCGACTTCGACCCCACCCTCGCCCGCCGTTACACCCGTATTCTTGAGAACTTCGTAGAGGTGATACCGCTGACTTACGACGTAAGCCGCAAACATAAACGCAGCTGGGCATACGTTAACTTCCTGAAGGTTGGAAGGCTCGTGATGGTGCCGCAACTGGGCATACCCGAAGACGAGCAGGCGCTGAGACAGATATCCGACGCAATGCCAGCCAGCAAGGTTATCGGAGTGCCGGCATTGGAGGCCGTACGCAAAGGCGGCGCGCTGAACTGCATCTCGTGGAACGTGGCCACAAGCCGCTTTTGTGACGGCTTCATGGGAGAAGAATACAAAGAGAACGGCCTCTCCGTAACCCAGATAAGGCAGGCCGCCGAAGATGGCCAACCCGTCTATCAAAACGACCTGGGTGTACTCTATTTCTACGGTCAAGGCGTCCAAAAAGACATCATCGAGGGCAACCGATGGTACACCATAGCCGCCGAGAATGGGAGCAGAATGGCACAGTTCAACATAGGGTTGAGCTACTACAAGGGCGAAGGTGTGCCACAAGATTACGAGAAAGCAATATATTGGTTCAAGAAAGCGGCCGAACAGGGCAACGCCGACGCTCAACTCCACATTGCATGGTGCATGGAAGACGCCAAAGCCCCACTGGAATCCATCAACGCCGCCTACCTGAAAGCCGCCGAGATGGGCAACAGCGATGCTCAATGCACGCTGGGTTATTGGATTCTAAACGGCATAAACGGCTGGAAAGAAGACAAAGACGAAGCCGACAAATGGTTTCTCAAAGCTGCAAAAAACGGCAACAGCGAGGGCCAATTTCAAGTAGGTGTCAAATACCGATACGGTCGAGGGGTAAAGGAAAACCCAAAAGAGGCGGCGAAATGGTTTATGCGTGCGGCTTCAAAAAACAACACATGGGCAATCTTCGAACTCGGTCTTTGCTACTATCACGGCGCTGGCCTGCGAATGGACAACCGCGCTGCTTGGCGTCGGTTCAAGAGAGCATCCGAAAAAGGCGAACCTTGGGCAAAATACATGCTTGGAAAGTGCTATTACTTCGGCTATGGCGTTACTGAAGATAAGTTCGAAGCCGTAAAATGGTACAAGCAAGCCGCCGAAGAAGATGTCATCCCTGCTGCATACGAACTGGGATACTGTCTTTTCCACGGATATGGAACCCCCGAAGACAAAGAAGCGACGCTGAAGATGATACGCAAAGCCGCAGAAAAAGAATATCCAGACGCTTTATGTCTGCTGGGCGACTATTACAACGAAGGCATAGTAGTCAAGAAAGACGAAGATGAAGCGATAAACATCTACCAAAAAGCGGTGGATCTGGGTTGCGACAAGGCAAAAGAAAAACTCCGCAAGATATTGGAAGAACGAAAACCGAGGCCAATTATAGAGACATCGTTCGACGACGTGCCATATTGAAAAACAAGAAGCGGGCGACCAACCGGCCGCCCGCTCATCGTTTTATTCGTCTTGTCGAAAACCCTTACCAGAGTTTCACGCGTTTTTCTGGAGCGAGGTACATCTTGTCGCCTTCTTTGATGTTGAAGGCTTCGATGAACTCGGTGATGTGCGGCAGGGTGCCGTTCACACGCCATTTGGCCAACGAGTGGACATCCATAGCGGTGAGGCGCACAATCTCCTCGTCGCGGATGTTGCTTGCCCAGACGGCGGCGTAGGCGAGGAAGAAACGCTGCTCAGGAGTGTAGCCGTCCATCTTGTCGGCATTGACCTGCTGTTTCTCCAAAGCTTTCTTCAAAGCTACATAGCTGATGTGCAAACCGCCGTTGTCGGCGATGTTCTCACCAAGGCAGAATTCGCCATTGGCATAGGTCTCGGGATTGTCGAGCACCTTGATTCCGTTGAAGTGGTCGATGAGCACCTGGGCGTTGGTCTTGAAGTTGACGGCGTCGCTCTCTTTCCACCAGTTGTTGAGGTTGCCCTCCTTGTCGTACTCGTGTCCCTGGTCGTCGAAGCCGTGGGTCATCTCGTGTCCGATAACCACTCCGATAGCGCCGTAGTTAGCTGCATCGTCAGCCTTCATGTTGAAGAAAGGCGGCTGCAGGATGGCAGCGGGGAAGCAGATCTCGTTGGTGGTGGGGTTGTAGTAGGCGTTGACCATCTGAGGAGGCATCTGCCACTCGTCGCGGTCGGTAGCCTTGTCGATTTTGCTGAGCATATAATCCATATCGAAGCGATTGGAACGCAGGACGTTGGCGAAATAGCTGTCGTCCTTGATCTCAAGCTTACTGTAGTCTCTCCACTTGTCGGGATAGCCAACCTTTACGAGGATGGCGGCCAGTTTCTCCTTTGCTTTCTCCTTGGTCTCGGGGTCCATCCATTCGGCCTGGTCGATACGTACGGCGAAAGCCTCTTTCAGGTTGCCCACCAGCGTGACCATACGCTCTTTTGCCTCAGGCGGGAAGTATTTGGCCACATAGAGCTGGCCGAGAGCCTCGCTCATAGCGCCGTTGACGGTCGAGGTGACGCGTTTCCATCGAGGACGCATCTCTTCCTGACCCGACATCGTCTTGCCGTAGAACTCGAAGTTGGCCTGCACGAAGTCGTCGCTCAGATAAGCAGCTGCGGTATTGACCACCTGCCATGCGAGGTAAGCCTTCACCGACTCCATGTTGGCGTTGGCGAGCACTTTCGACACCTCGGCTATATATTCGGGCTGTCCCACGTTCATGTTCTTGATGTTGGGGAGACCCATCTCGTTGAAATATTTGTCGAAGGCCACAGCGGGAGCCATCTTCTTGAGCTCGTCGAGGGTCATCTTGTGGAGAGTGGCGTGCGGGTCGCGGTTTTTCAGTTTGTCATACTGAGCCTTTGCCAATCCCGTCTCGACATCCATAACCATCTTGGCTATGATGTTGCCGCCACCGGCAAATGAGGCCATCTTGTCATATCCAGCCATCACCATCTCCTTGGCGATAAGCTCCTTGTATTTCTCGCGCTTGTCGGCGTTCTTTGCCTCAAGATAGTAGTCGCGGTCGCCCATGCCAAGACCCGTCTGCCAGATCCAAGCCATCTGCATCTTGCTGTTGTCGGGGTCGGCTTCGTTCATCATGCCGAAGAAGGGGTCGATACCCATGTGGTGAAGGGTGGCCACCTCGGCTGCGAGAGCCTCGCGGCTGTTGATGCCGGCGATGTCCTTAAGCAGATGCTGGATAGGTTCGGCACCCTGCTGGTTGAGCTTAACCGAATCCATGCCGATGTTGTAGAGGGTTGCTATCTTGTCGGAGATAGAGCCCTTCTCGTTCTGAGCGGCGCTCACCGAGTCGATAAGTCCGCGCAACTGCTCCTGGTTGGTTTCGGCCAACTTGTCGAACGAGCCGTAGCGGCTGTATTCAGGTTTCAGCGGGTTGGCGTCCATCCAACCACCGCAGGCGTAACGGTAGAAGTCGTCGGCGAGGTTGGCGGTAGTGTCGAGATAGTTGGGATCAATGCCCGAACCGAGCTGCATGGGCTCGGCTTTCTTGTGGTTGCAAGCTGTCGCAAGTAGTGCCATAGTTGCAATGGTTAAGAGTGTTTTTTTCATTATTTTATTGTTTAATGTTTTCTGTTGATAGGTTGATAAGGCCCTCTCAGTTAAAACTTACATTCATTGTCTCGTCAATTTGGCGCGATTGGGGGCCCAATGGCCGAAGTCAGCGTTGCCCACCTTCTTCTCCGAGACGATGTGCCACGAGATGGTGTTCTTGTCCACAGGGCGCAGTTCGGCCACTCCGCCTCCACCCCACTCCGAGCTGGAGAACTCGACGGTGGCCAGATCCTTACGGACGGTACCGCGTACCGTGTTGGAGCTGCTGACATCGCGACGTGCGTTCTTCTGGCTTATGGAATAATAGGTGCCGGTAATCCTGTCGCCGTCCTGTTTCAGCTTGACGTAGAAATAGAGCTCGCCGCCAAAGCGAGCGCCATCGGCGGTACCCACCGACCACGTGCCGTTGAAGTCGTACGGAGCCCGACGCGACGATGCGGTGCAGAGGAACATTACCGCCACAGCGGCCAGAGCGAAGATAATACTGATACGTTTCATATAGGTGTTGATATGTTTAATGTTGATATGTCGAAAGGCTGACAGTTTTTAAGACCTTTGAAAAGAAAGTGCAAAGATACGTTTTTTTTGAATATCTTTGCAATTCGTTTTATGAACCACACCTATTAGATACAATTAAACTAAAACAATAATACCATGAGCGAAGAAATTCAAAATCCTCAACCCCCGAAGAAACCCAAGAAGGAGCATAAGCCTATGGGATTCTGGAAAACCACATTGGCCTCGATGCTCGGCGTGGTTTTCGCGTTCATCATCTTCAACATCCTCGCCTTCATCCTTATGATGGGAATGGTGGCGGCTGTGTCGAGCATGACTAAGGACACCGCCATAGTCGGCAACAACCTGTTCCTCAAGATGGATATGACCAACACCATCGCTGAACACGCCGACGAAGACGACCCGACGTCACTCTTCTCCAACGACGACGCAATGGGCATGGACGACATCCTCGCCGCCATCAACGGCGCCAGGGACGACAGCAAAATCAGCGGCATCTACCTCTATCTCGGTTCAGGTTCTTCTGCCGACTGGGCTCAGAGCGAGGAAATACGCAACGCCCTCATCGACTTCAAGTCCAGTGGCAAACCGGTGGTCGCCTACGCCGACACCTACACCCAGAATGCCCTCTACCTGGCCTCCGTCTGCGACCGCATCTCTCTCCATCCCGCCGGCATGGTGGAATGGCGTGGTATCGGCGGCGAGGTGATGTTCTACAAGAACCTGCTCGACAAACTCGATGTCCACATCGACCTCATCCGTCCGCAAAACAACGCCTACAAGAGCGCTGGCGAGACCTACACTATGGACCACATGAGCGAAGCCAACCGCGAACAGATACGTGCCTACATCTGCAGTATCTGGAACCATGTCGTTGAGCAGATGGCCGAAACCCGCGGCATCCCCGCCGACTCGCTCAACGCCTACGCCGACGACCTCTCGGCCTTCATAGCCGAAGACGCCCAAGCTCGCCGCCTGGTTGACAACCTCGAGTTCGAGAACGGCCTCAAGACCTTCATCAAAGAGAAATACGACAGCAAGCGTATGGTTTCTGTGACCAAATACGCCAAGAGCATCAAGAAGAAAGAATCCAAAGACCGCATCGCCATCATCTACGCCGAGGGCAACGTCGTCTCGGGCGAATCCGACGGATTCCGTAAGAATGTCTATGGCGACGACATAGCCAAAGCCCTCGACAAAGCCGCTGCCGACAAGAACGTCAAAGCCATCGTGCTTCGCGTCAACTCACCTGGTGGTGCCGTAACCGCTTCCGAGATCATGACCGACGCCGTGATGCGCGCCAAGAAAGAGAAACCTCTCGTCGTCTCGATGAGCGGCGTGGCTGCCTCTGCTGGCTATGAGATTTCTTGCAATGCCGACTGCATCGTGGCTCAACCCACCACCATCACCGGCTCCATCGGTGTCTTCGGCACCATACCCGAAATCGGTGACTTCCTCCGCAACAAGCTCGGCATCACCACCGATACCGTCGGCACCAACCGCAACAGCACAGGCCTCAGCATGATGCGTCCGCTCTCTGCCGACGCACGCGCCATGATGCAGCGCAATATCGAGGACTTCTACAAGACATTCATCGGTCGTGTGGCCACCGGCCGTAACCTGAAAGTGGAATTCGTTGACAGCATCGCACGCGGTCGCGTCTGGACGGGTGCCGACGCTCTCCAAATCGGCCTCGTCGATACCCTCGGCGGACTCTATACCGCTGTCAGCATTGCTGCCGACAAAGCCGGCATCAGCGACTACACGGTGAAAAACTACTCTGTCGAAAAGAAATGGTACGACAAACTCCTCAACGGCGACAAGACCGAGGAGGCCAAACTCCGCGCCCGAATCAACGCCATCGTTCCGGGTTACGAGGATATGTACTACTGGGCAACGATGGAGCCTCTCCAGGCACGTCTCCCCTACTCTATTGTAATCAAGTAACACAACTCACAAGCACAAAAGAAGAAGCGGCTGCCTCATGGCTGCCGCTTCTCTTTTTATTTCTATCCGAATCTTCTTGGATACGGTTTTGAAACGTTACTGCATCAGCGACTGCAGACGTGCGTTGATCGGCTTCAGGTCGTCGATTCTGTTCAGACGGGCGTAGATGGTCTTCAGAGCGTTGAGGCAGTGCACCAGGTTGGCTTTCTGCATCTCCTGCTGCTCGGCGGGAAGGGCGTCGATAAAGGCTACGGCGGCTTTCATGTAGCTTTCAGCCTGACCGAAGAGCGCTTTGGCCTCTTCCTCGAGTTTTGCCTGCAAGCCAGTTTCGTCGTCGAAAGGCACCTCGGTGTTGATCTTGTCGACGGCACGGTTGTAGAGCATACTGCCCATACCGAAGTTGGCCTCAAACTGGTTGCCGTTGATCGACAGAGACTCGTTGTATTTTGCGGCAGCTCCGTCGAAATCCTGGTTGTTCGACAGCATCTCGGCTGCGGCGCACAGCAGCTTGGCATACACCTGCGGGTTGTCTTTCGTCTGGTTCAGCGCAGCGTTGATCATCTCGTTGCTCTTCTCGGTGTCGCCGCTCATCAGGTAGGCTTCCGACATCATGAGGGCCGAGTTGTAATCCTCCGGGTGGTTCTTGTAGAAGTTGTTGGCCACCTTCAGCGCCTCTGCATCGTTTTTGTCGTTGCGGTACATGGTGAAAAGTGTCTGATAGACGTTGGCCTTGTCGGTCTTGCGGCGCATCAGCACGTTGAAGTACTTCTTCACCAGGTCGTTCTGCTTCAGCTGCGAGGCTGCGAGACCTGCAAGGTAGTAGGCAAAGTCGGCCGACTTCTTGTCGCCCGTGTAGCCATAAGCCTTGATGGCGTCCTCACACATCTTCAGGCAGCCTTCGAAGTCGTGGTCCTTGTTGAAGGCGTCGGTGGCGCGGTTGCAGAGCTCGCCACCAACATACGAGAAAACGGTGTTGTTTGTCTCCGAGTATTCGTTGTCCTTGTCCAGCTCCTTGCACTTCAGAGCGGCCTCGTAAGCCTGCTCGCACCAGTCGGGTGCCAGGTCTTTGTATTTCGACTTGGGGTTCTTCGTCTCCTGTCCAATCTGGCAATAGATAAGACCTTTATAATACCAAGCCTTGGGGTCGTCCTTGGTTTGGTCGTTGGCGCATGCCTTGTCGATAGAGGCTTTTGCTTTGGTCAAATAGCCTTTACGCATATCCTGCGCGGCGCTCTGCACCTCGAGGGTCTGTGCGGCGGCGGCAAAACCGAGCACCACAAGCGCTAATGTTAAAATTGACTTTTTCATATCTTTCAAATTTATGGGTTAACAGATTTATTTTGTTTTACTCTTTAGTATCGTCTGCTTGAGAATTATTGCTTTCCGGGGTTTCGGGCGTTTCGGGAGAATCTGGATTTTCCGGTGTTTCTGGTGTCTCCAGGGTTTCTGGATTTTCCAGATTATCTGGGTTCTCCTCGTCCTCATCCGGCGTTGAAGGCACCTTCGTTATCGAGGCGATGAAGTCTTTGCCCTTAAGGTCGATAAGCTTCACGCCCTGGGTGTTGCGACCCAGCACTCGCAGGTCGGCCACCTTCATGCGGATGGTGATGCCGCTTCGGTTAATGATCATCAGGTCATGCTCGTCGGTGACATTCACTATGGCAGCCAGAGGACCTGTCTTCTCGGTCACCTGCATGGCTTTCACGCCCTTGCCGCCTCTGTGTACCGTGGCGCGGTAGTCGGCCAATGCAGAGCGCTTGCCGTAGCCGTGGTCGCTGACCACAAGGAGGTCTTCGTTCTCGCTCGGCAGACAAAGCATGTCTATCACACCGTCGTCCTCGCCGTCGAGGTTCATACCCTTCACTCCGCTGGCGCCGCGTCCCATCACACGGAACTCGTTCTCGGGGCATATCATAACCTTGCCCTTCTTCGAGGCGATGAGGATATAGCTCGCGCCGTCAGTAAGGCGGGCCGTCACCAGCTCGTCGCCCTCGCGGATACCCACAGCGATGATACCGTTGGTGCGCGGACGCGAGTAAGCCTCGAGCGAGGTCTTCTTCACGATGCCGTTCTTGGTGCACATCACGATGTAGTGGTTGCCCACATACTCGGTGTCGCTAAGGCTCTCCACGTTCACGTAGGCCTTGATCTTGTCGTCCGGCTCTATGTTTATGCAATTCAGTATCGGACGGCCCTTGGTGTTCTTCTCGCCCTCAGGCACCTCGAAGGCGCGCATCCAGTAGCAGCGGCCCTTCTCGGTGAAGAACAGCAGGTAGTTGTGGTTGGTGCAGGTGAAGATATGCTCGACAAAGTCCTCGCTGCGAACAGCGCTTCCCTTCGATCCCACGCCACCGCGGCTCTGAGTGCGGTATTCGCTCAGCAGCGTGCGTTTCACATATCCCTTGTGCGAGATGGTTATAACCACCTGCTCGTCGGGGATGGTGTCCTCGATGCGGAAGTTGATGGCGTCGTGGCGGATGGCTGTGCGGCGCTCGTCGCCGTATTTGTCGCGTATGGCGATGAATTCCTCTTTGATGACCTGCATCAGCACGTTGTGGTCGCCAAGAATCTCCTTGCAGCGCTCGATGAAACGCAGCTTCTCGTCATATTCCTCCTGCAATTTCTGATGGTTCAGGCCTGTCAGCTGAGCCAGACGCATATCGACGATGGCGTTGGCCTGCGCCTCGCTAAACTGATATTTATCCATCAATCCCTGACGGGCTTCGGCGGGAGTCTTCGATGCTTTAATCAAAGCGACTATCTCGTCGATGATGTCGATGGCGCGCAGAAGTCCCGACAGTATGTGCGCCCTCTTCTCGGCCTCGGCCATCTCGAAGCGGGTGCGTCTTGTCACCACGTCCTCGCGGTGATCGACAAAGTTCTTGATAAGGTCCTTCAGGTTGAGCAGCATCGGGCGGCCTTTCACCAGGGCGATGTTGTTCACCGCAAACGAGCTCTGCAGCTCCGAGAGCTGGAACAGTTTGTTCAGCACCACGTTGGGCACCACGTCGTTCTTCAGCACATAGACAACACGTATGCCGTCCTTGCTGCTCTCGTCGCGGATGTCCGATATGCCCACGATCTTGCCGTCTTTCACCAGCTGCGCCTGACGCTTTATCATCTCGGCCTTGTTCACACCGTAAGGTATCGTGCTCGCCACAATGACGTTACGGCCTTTCGAGTCTTCCTCAATCTCGGTGTCGGCACGCAGTATGATGCTGCCGCGACCGGTGTTGTAAGCCTCCTGCACACCCTTGTAGCCGTATATCGTGCCACCACCCGGGAAGTCGGGCGCCTTGATATACTCCATCAGCCCTTCGACAGTTATCTCCGGATTATCGACGTATGCTATGCAGCCGTTCATCACCTCGGTGAGGTTGTGTGTCGGCATGTTGGTGGCCATACCCACGGCGATGCCGTTCGAGCCGTTCACCAGCAGGTTGGGTATCTTGGCGGGAAGCACCGTCGGCTCTACAGCCTCGTTGTCGTAGGTCGGCACCATATCGACGGTCTCCTCGTCGATGTCGGCCAGCATCTCGTTCGATATCTGCTCCAGCTTCGCCTCCGTGTAACGCATGGCCGCCGCGCCGTGACCGTCAATCGAGCCGAAGTTACCTTGACCGACAATCAGAGTGTAGCGCATCGCCCACGGCTGTGCCATACGCACCAGGGCTCCGTAAATCGAGGAGTCACCGTGCGGGTGATATTTACCCATGGTGTCACCCACGATACGGGCGCATTTCTTCGTAGGAGTGTTGTAGAAAATTCCGTTCTCGTTCATCGAGTAGAGGATGCGCCTCTGCACCGGCTTCAAGCCGTCACGCACATCCGGAAGTGCACGGGCGACAATCACCGACATAGCGTAGTCGATATACGCGGTCTTCATCGTGGTCTCAATGTCAACCCTAGTGATTTTTTCGTTTTCGAATTCCATCGTTATTATCTGTTATTTCTTGTTTTCTAATAGGATAGCAAAATGCTCTTTTTATAAATAAAGTACAAATATACTAATAATATCCGAAACAAGAGCAACCCCGCCCCTGATTTTATCAACAATTAGTTAATGCCCTGAAAACCTGCCCATCCACCCGCTCCTCTCAAGCCAATAGAGAGGGAGTTTATGCGGAGGTAATGCGGAGCTTGTGCGGAGGTAGAGTTTAGAAATACTCTCCAACAGCAAACTGGCATTGCGAGATAAAAATCTTCTTAAACGGAACAATATTGTTTTGCTCGTAAAATACAAGCATAGCTTTCTTATAGTCAATCGAGTCAACTGTGCGGTATGATAGCGGACAATATCCGTAAGCCATCAGGATACCGTTACTCACCAACCTAGACGTACGTTTGTTGCCGTCAGCAAAAGGTTGTATATAGCTTATCAGTAACAACGCAAGCAACGCCTTCTCAAAGACATTTGCCCGCGAGTTTATAAGTGTACACATACCCTCTATGGCTTCTCGAATCTGGAACTCATTGTCAAGAGGGTGATAGTTTGTTCCAGTTATACCCACACGACGATGTCGCAGCCCTTTCTCCGTCTCTAAACCCTCGACAAGCATCGACTGTATATCCTCAACCCGCCTTAATGACAGTTCCCTCAAATAGTCATTGTTGTCCAGGAGAAACCCAAGCGTATTTTTATGGTTAAGCAACATTATCGCCTCTTCCTGTGTCTTTCCGCTGGCAGTCTTGCTTTCTCTCAGCAGACGCTCCGTCTCCAATAGAGAATAAGTGTTACCCTCTATCTGCGACGACTTCCAGCTAAGGTCCACACCCAAGCGTTCCATTTCCTTCCTATACATGGCCGGCGAAAGATCGCTCACATTCAACAAAAACCGCTCATGAGTAGACTCCAACTGTCGCATTTCATCTTCATCGAAAAGAGAAACAGACGGAAGTATCTCGCTGACAAGATTGAAGTTATAACCAGATTGTATCTGCCTCGCATCCTGATCTTGTGCAAAATATGCATCCACATCTATCGGCAACGACAAACGACAACCATTCGTCAAGCTATAACGGGTGGCCTTACCTTGACCACTCACCACAATTTTATCCTCCGACACCAGAGCCGAAATCACCCGTTTCAACGTCGCATCGCTTCCTGAGAACTCAATGCCATCGGAAATATCCTTTCGAGATGACTGAGGATGATACTGTAAAAAACGTAGTATTGACAATTTTACCATAGCCTACACAAAATCAAATACGGTGCAAAATTAGTATATTTTTTCAAAATACGGCTCATTTCGCTCGTTTTTTATCCCGTTCAGCCACTCATTATGAGCCGAATCACCATATCAAGAAGATGAAGACGATGGTTCAGGGCTATCCTCAAACGCTTTAAGGCCTCGTAGATAAGAACGACAAAGGATGGCAAAAAAAATCTTCCAATTCCAGTTCTTCCAATTAAAAAAATGCATGCCAATTTCCTCTTATATTATTATAACTAATTAATTATTAATAATATATATAGAATATAAGAAGGTTGGAATACCTCAAAAAAAAACTGGAAGAACTGGAATTGGAAGAACCGACCTAATCAAATTCCCCTAAAAGGCTAAATATCAATAGCATGATATGCCAATAGGGAGATAAGTTCTATAGTTCCTGTGACAGATGACAGTTGTGACAGTTAAAAATCAGTATACCCAAAACCCCTTATAATACTATATAAATAATTAATTATTAATAACATATATTAAATATAAGAGAAATTGGGATACCTCAAAAAACAACTGTCACAACTGTCAACTGTCACAAATCTTCGTATAATACTTCATAATCAATAAGTTACAACATAAACCACCAGCCACATAAAGACATTATCCAACAAAAAATAGCCATTTTTAACATTTATAAAGGTAAAAAATGAGTACCTCAACCCCCATTTCAGCATAAAGAACCCCTCCAAAATGGAAGGCATTATGATGTCATTTTTCCACCAAAGGCCCAATTTGGAAGCCACCAAGGTGCCAAACGGGCACCTTAACCCCCAATTTGAAGTCAGTAATTGTAATTTGGGAGCACGTAGGTTGGTGGGAGTTTAATAGGAGTTAGATAGGAGTTAGATGATAGCTTAATGATAGCTTAATGATAGGTAAGTGATAGGGAGATGATAGGCAAGCGTCATCCATGAATCTGATAGATGTTAAAACAAAAATCCTTTTTAGAGTCAACTCTCTGCAGATCCCTTAAATTTAATGGACAACTCGTCACATAAGTCCATTTTTTCCAGCAACCGTTTTAGTCTTTTTATTATATCCTCAGCACTTAGATTAGTGTTGTAAAAATAAGTGCTATTCAATTGTGCGTGTCTTGTTTTTTTATTCCAAGACTCGGTCAATTCCAAAATCTTACCATAATTCTCAACAAATCCTTCTGGTTGTAATTTGTATAATTGTTTTATAACATGATTATACAACTTCACATAACTACAATCATTTATTTTTTCCCCAAAAAACACCGCATACTCTATCTTGCGAAATGTACAGTCATCAATCTCTAAAATATTAGTTTCTGGCGTTTCCTTTATTCCTTTAACTTCTTGTAGTGGCCATACGCTGATGAAACGTTTTGTTAAATCAGCCGTTCTCCTTCGATAATTTTCCACCGTCCATTCGGTCATCTCCGAGAGCGATCTATTCATCCATAATCGACTAAATTTGTATCCCTGTTCCTTCCCATCCTTGTTCATATTTTTTTTCTCATCAAACGTCTTGTTCCCCAAACTGCCATTATTACCGGACAACGTAAGGTTTCCTATTGTATGTAGATATTTTTCTTCAAAATCCTCGTAATCTTTTTCAGAAAGACATTTTTTCCATTTTGCCTCAGGTTCTTGTGGGAAAATATGTTCAACGGTTATGTCTTTATTTTCTCTTATGCATACAGGCTCTTTATTATTGTAATTCTCTAATCTCTCTAATATGTAATACTTCATCTTTGATCGTGAATTATATATATCTTTGTCAGCAAGAGATTGCCGTATTTCACCGTCAGATGGCATTCGAGCCTTACCGCTTTTTATCATAATATCACGATATATAGACATTTCATAGTCATTCTTATCGACTTGCCGGTATAGACTTTTGAATATTTTGTTTAGAGTATTAGTCGGCAAATCGACAATAAACCTTCGGCATACATATGTTTGAACAAATTGTAAAACATTAAGCAATGTTTTTTTATCGATGACTTTCTGATAAAAGTCGTCCATCACCTGTAGCAAGAACGGATATGTTACATCTATATCAATATACTTTATGTATGTAATGGCCTGACGAATATCACAATCTTCTATATTGTTTGGAAGTAGAAATTCATTAAAAATCTTCGCATATTTCAGCAATATCTGTAAAACATTCTCAACAGATTTATCATCATTGTGAGGATGTTGTAGTTTAAATGTTTCAAACACATTGTCTTTGTTGGGAATTTCACCCATTTCAATTGTAAGACAATCTCTTATCAAATCTGAAACATACGATTTCCCCTCAACTTTGGTATAGTCTTCTATTTTCTCCCAATACTTGTTGTATAAATCCTCTTGTTTCTTAGGTTCCAACTCCATAAGTATATAGTTCCTAATCAAATCGGCCTGCGACAATGCCAAACCTGTTGAATTTAAGCTTTCAAATATTTTTTGAGCATTATCCTGTCCACGTGTTAATTTGATTTCAACGAAAAGCAGCCGTTTGAATCCATCAACCACGATGGATCTATTATCTTTATTGATATGCTCTTTAAAAAAATTGAAATTATTTTTGATATTAGAATATCTGTTTTCAGGTATTTTTTGCCCCTGTAAAAGGTATTTCATATCATCTGCGTTATTACCTGTCGCCTTCAACTTTATCTTGTATTTCTCATCATCGGCATGTTTATTGACAAGATAGTCCTCATATATTATCTCAGCCTGTTTCTCGTCTCCCAATTCTTTTGCTAACTGATATAGTGCAATCAACATCAATGTTATAGTTGTTATCCTCTGCTGCCCATCTATTATTACAAATTTCTCAACTTCTGCAGTAGTATACTCATCATTACATACATATACTATACTTCCAATGAAGTGCATTTTATTCCCCGATGTTCCTATGTCTATAATATCATCAAGTAACTTTTTACATTGTTCTTCATTCCAGTCATAATTGCGTTGATAAATAGGAATCACAAACTGTTTGTTCCTCTGACATAGATACTCTTTAAGCGGTAAAACGGATGCTTTCATAGTGTAAGTATTATCGAATTCTTGTTTATTCTGTAAAAATTAAATGTAATATTCCCCCCCTACTCTATTGCGGCGAGGATCACTTGCAGGACTTTCTCGTAGGTGTCTTCGATGCCGCATTTGTCGCAGGTGTCGTAGGGGCTGTGGTAGTCGCCGTAACGCCCTCCTAACGTGTAGATAAAGATGGCGGGGCACTCTTTCGAGAACCACCAATGGTCGCTGTTGGCTGCGTTGTCGCGCAACTTTATCTCCGGCAGCAGATGCCGCTCCTTGTTGCGGGCTTTCATACGGTTTACAAAAGGCGTGGTGTTCTCTGCCTTCCCGTTCACCACCATGAAGCCTTCCGAGCCGCCACAGAGCAGGTCGAGGTTCACCAGCAGCCGCACCTTCTTCAAGTCGAACAAAGGGTGCTGCGCCATATACGACGAACCCAGTAACCCGGCCTCCTCGCCGCTGAAAAGACAGAAAACCAGCGTATAGTGCGGTTTACTTAAACCATACCTTCGGGCGATGTCCAACACCGTAGCCACTCCGCTGGCGTTGTCGTGGGCACCGTGAAAGCACACCTTGTCGCCCATCATGCCCAGATGGTCGTAATGGGCGGTGAAGACCACCATAGTGTCCGTCTCGCCCGGGATATAGCCACAGACGTTCTGCGAAAGATACCCCATGCGTGGGGTGACGGTCAGGTCGGCTTTTATCTTCTTGGGGGGCTTGGTGCCGACCGAGTCGAGCACTTCCACCACGTAGGGCGCCTTCATGTCGTCGAACGGGGTGAGCGGCACCGACATGCCCAGTTTCACCACCCCGATATACCAGATGCCGTCTTTCTCGGTACGCCAACGGGCCTTCTCAAGCCACTCTTTCGTCAAAGTACGCATCGGCTTCAACTTAAACTGGTCGTAGGGACGCAGCTCCTTGCCGTCAACCTTAAGGCGGCAAACGCCGTCGATGGTGAAAATATCCAGCGGGTAGCGTTGCAGGTAGGAGTCGCCATAGGGTTTCGTCCCGTGCCGTTTCAACTCCGAGGCGATAAAGTCTGCCGCAAGGCTATCGCCACCCTGCGAGTAGCCACGACCCTTCATCTCGTCGGCCGAAAGGCGACAGACAATCTCCTTGACATATTCGGCACCCTGTCCCCACCCGTAACCAAATATCGCAAGGAAAACGAGGAATGGAATATAGTGTTTCATAGTGGTTAGTGGTTAGTGGTTAGCGGTTATAGGTCAAAATCCCGGCAACGTCATGAATAGCGTCGGCAGGAGGAGTAGGAATCCAATGAGCACCATAGCGAGGATAAACTTCCACACCCATTTCAGCCAGACGCCGTAGGGTATCTTCGCCACTCCGAGGCATCCGATAAGTACTCCGCTCGTCGGGGTGATCATGTTGGTGAAGCCGTCGCCGAACTGGAACGCCAGTACCGTCGTCTGGCGCGACACCTCTATCAGGTCGGCAAACTGCGCCATGATAGGCATCGTGAGAGCCGCCTTGGCCGAGCCGCTGGGCATGACGATGTTCAGCAACGTCTGGAAGGCATACATCGCTCCTACCGACGCCACATCGCCCATCTGCGCCAGCGAGCGGGTCAAGCCGTAGAGCATCGTGTCGATTACCTTGCCGTCGCGCAGTATGAAGATGATGCCGCTTGCCAATCCCACGACCAGAGCCGCCGAGAGGATGTCCTTGCAGCCTTCGAGAAACAACTTGGCTATGTTGTCGGCACTCTGCTTGTCGAGTATGCCGGCGATGATGCCCATCGCGAAGAAGAGCGCCGAGATCTCGGCTATGTACCAGTCGGCTTTCAGCACACCTATAACGAGCGCCACGATGGTGAGCAGGAGTAGTATGAGTATGAGCGCCTGTCGCGTTGTGAGCTTTGTATGCCCGACCGACTCGACCCGCTCGCGCCAATAGTTGTCGAGTTTATAGACGGGACTTTTCTCTGGGCAGACCTTCACCCTATGGGCGTACCACAGCACGAAGGCGATGCCTATTATCGTCAGCACCACCCAACAGAAGAAGCGGTACTCCAATCCCGAGAAGAGCGGAAGGTCGGCTATGCCTTGCGCGATGCCTATCGTGAACGGGTTGAGCATGGCGCCTGCAAATCCTACATGTGCGGCCACATAGCACATACACAAGCCCACTATCGAGTCGTAGCCCATCTGTATGGCAAGAGGGATGAACACCACCACGAAGGCTATGGTCTCCTCGCTCATGCCGAAGACGGCTCCGAACAAACTGAACATCAGCATCACCAGAGTGATGATGATATTCTCAACGCCAATCATCTTTATCAGCTTGAAGCGGCTCAGCCGTTGCACCCTCCTGAGGAACGCCATCACACCCACGTCGATGGCGTGGCTGTTGTTCAATATCCAGAAGGCGCCTCCAACCATGAGGATGAAGATGACGATGTCGGCCTTGTCGCAGAAACCGTTATAGAGCGCCGAGAAGATCTGCCAAGTCTGCGGTGCCGCATCAACCCGATGGAACGAGCCGTTGACCACCACCTCGCGACCACCGACGGTCTCTCGCGAGAACTCGCCGGCCGGGATAACCCAAGTCATCACAGCCGCCAAAACAATAAGCGCAAAGACAATAGTAAAAGTATGTGGGATTTTCTTCATAAAGAGTGGTTTTTTAGATAGTTCCGGTATTTCCGGAATTTCCGGATAATCCGGCTTTTTTTATAATTTCTTGCAGCCTTGCCACCTCTGCCTGAAGGGCGGCAATCTCGCCAGCTTGCCGCTCGATGATTTGCCGTTGGCTTTCGCGCTGACCCACCCGCGCGGCGGTCATACGCTCGCGGATGCCGCCCTCGGTGGTGAACTCGCGGTCTTTCTTCTCTATATATTTCGTCAATGCCGAATCAACCTGATGACAAAGGCAGATTGCCATATTCGCCAGTTCCTCATCGTTCATCTTCGGCAAAAGCAATTCATAGTCGGCAAAACAGAAGTGACTTCGGCAAAAGTTGTGCAACTGATCAAAACGAGGGTTATTTCCATGCCACTCCTCCAAACCGTGCCCTTTAAGGTAGTCAAGGTAGTCTTCCAACAGTTCGAGGTTGCTGCCTCGTGCTATACCCAAAAGTTTCAGTTCACTCTCGGTAGACGTCTGCCCATCGCTACTGCCTTCGGCTATATTTTGTTTGGTGCTACGGGCTGCCTGAACCATCTGATCGACAGTACGGTCACCATAAGCAGGCAGGAAGCGGTGGCAGAATTGCCGCGTGAGCTGATACAGGACATCACTCCTTTGGAAAAAACGCAACCCAGTATAAACCACCGCCTTCCGCAAAACACTCGCCGTTCCATCAGAATAATGGCGGACATCTATGGGAGATGTGGAAGATGCGGATTTTCCGGAATATTTATTATAGTCCATTCTTACAACTCGTTTGATTATTTACAGCAAATCCACAATCTTTTTATTTGTCACGGAGGGGATTAGTGGTTGGAGGGATTCTTTGCGGGCTTCAAGCTGGGTAGCATCGAAAGGGGTAGCCATCAGTCGCTCGAGAGACTCTCTCATCGACGGGATATCGTCGGCAACACAGCACAACTGCGACAAATCAGTTCCAGCTACCATAGCGCTGTTCACCAGACAATGTCGGCCAGAGAAGAGTGAGTTGAGCAGCTTGAGCTTGAGTCCTGTCGGCTGATCGGTATAGAGAATGTTGACTTGGGCCTCTCTCACCAATCGCCTCATCGTGTCATCGTCTGGACTTGCAACAAGTGTGACGTTGGGATAGTTGGCAAGCATACGGCGAAGCCTTTCAGGTGGCTCGTTGCCCGCCACCACAAATCGCCAACGTCCATCTGAAAAAAGGGTTTCTGCCAGATACTCAACCGCCCGGTAGTTTTCGGCAACAGCGAGATTGCCATGGTAGAGGGCATAGGTGCCCATTCCGACAAGGGTCTGCACATTCGAAAACGGATGTGACGAGGTGAGTACCACCACGTTGCGGCACCCCATAGCCTCAAAACGTCTTTTGTCCGACTCAGAGACAGCCAGTACCGTACTGGCACGTGCAAGTATGGGTTCATACCTACGTAGTCGGAAGGCCTCTATCCGGTGGAACAGAGTTCGCCAAAGTGTCCGCTCCGACCTGGCTAACAGACGGTAATAGTCCGACTCCACATTGTGGGCTCGCACTATGATGTTTCTCGAACGGAAGTCTTCATATTCCAAAAGTGAACAACAATGCAGCCCTTCGAGAAGGATGGGATAATCATCAGCCGCAAGACGATGTCGCAGGGCGGCACTATCACGAGATGAGACAATATATGGGCGGCTTCCAAACTTCTTGAGCAACGAGGTGTCTCTACGATAATAGCACACCTCCTCACAATACTGCTCCAATTCAACCGCTTCTGGACGCCCATACGTAAAGCAATGGAGATGCAGCTTCACTCCTGCCTCACTTAACGCCTTCATTCGGTAGAAGACATCTATTATTCCACCGTAGTCGGCTGGCCACGGAACGTTGAAAGCTACTATGTGCAGGTGTTTATTCATTGTTGTGCGAGCCAGCTGTTGCGGTAGCGTTTGTCGGACGACACGTCGTCGCCAAACCAGTCGGGCTTGACGAAGCTGTCGGCACTCTGGGTGTCGGGAAATTCCACCTCCACCAGACGCAGCCCTTCGTGCTGGTCGTGGAAGATGTCCAACTCGGCCACCAGGTTCGAATAGAGGCCGTCACCTTCGCTGCGTCGCAGGTCGATGCGATAGCGAGTCTTGCAGACCATCCGTCCTTCGCATTTGGCTTTCAGAAGCTCGTATTTCTCAGCATCCAACGCGAACTCCTCCTCGCGGTTGTGGATGGCCGACGAGGTGGTGCGCACCCTCTCCTTGACCGTGAGAATATAGGCATCGCCCGCCCTGCGGATGCGCAGAGTGGGCGATGTGCAGAGGTAGCCTTGCTCTATCTCGACGTGGGGATAGCTGTCGAGATTGGCAGGAAGCTCACGTACAAGATATTTGCGTTCTATCTCCATCAGAGCGACGCAAGGCAGTCGGTTACGTTCTTCTCGATGCGGGCGGCGATGTCGGAGCACTCGTCGGCTTTCTGGAATTTCTCGCCGGTGATGTGCTCGTAGAGCTCGATATAGCGGTCGGTGATGGAGTTGACTATCTCGTCGGTCATCTCCGGCACCTTCTGTCCTTCCTTGCCCTGGAAGCCGTTTGCCATAAGCCACTCGCGGACGAACTCCTTGGAGAGCTGACGCTGGTGCTCGCCCTTGGCCAGACGCTTCTCATAGCCGTCGGCATAGAAATAGCGGCTGCTGTCTGGGGTGTGTATCTCGTCGATAAGGTAGATCTTGCCGTCGCGTTTGCCGAACTCATATTTGGTATCGACCAAAATAAGGCCTTTCTCGGCTGCGATCTTGGTGCCACGCTCGAAGAGTGCGAGGGCGTAGCGCTCCAGCTGCTCATAGTCTTCCTTATCCACTAATCCGGTACGGATTATCTCGTCGCGGCTGATGTTCTCGTCGTGTCCCTCGTCGGCTTTGGTGGTGGGGGTCAGAATGGGTGTGGGGAACTTCTGGTTCTCGACCATCCCTTCGGGCAGCTGCACTCCGCAGAGCGTACGTGCGCCAGCCTTATACTCGCGCCAAGCGCTGCCTGCAAGATAACCACGCACGATCATCTCCACGCGGAAGCCTTCGCATTTGAGGCCGACGGTCACCATTGGGTCGGGTGTGGCGATCTTCCAGTTGGGAACGATGTCGGCGGTGGCGTCGAGGAACTTGGCTGCAATCTGGTTCAGCACCTGTCCTTTATAAGGTATGCCCTTGGGCAGCACGACGTCGAACGCCGAGATACGGTCGGAGACGACCATAGCCATATATTTGTCGTCGATGTTATAGACATCACGCACTTTGCCCACATAGAGGCTTTTCTGTTTCGGAAAATGAAAATCGGTCTTGACTATTGCTTGCATGATATTATTGTTTTATAGTTAAAAAGTTCAAGAGTTTAAAAAGTTCGAGAACCGCTAATCCTCGTCGAGTTTCTTTGCGAAGAAGGTGAAGTTCACCTTGCCGTAGTTGCGATGCTGCCAGAAGTGCGGATGCTCGGCGAAGCTATACTCCTTCGGATGTTCGAGTATGAAGATGCCGTCGTCGGTCAGGAGGTCTTTCTCAAAGACCACATCGGGCAGCTGCGCCAACGACTCGTGGGCGTATGGCGGATCGGCGAAGATGATGTCGAACTTCTTGTAGGCCCGCTTGAGCAGGTCGAACACGTCGGCCCTCACCACATGGAGGTTCTTCACATTGAGCCGCGTGGCGGAACTCTTTATGAAATCGGTACAAGGCCCGTTGATATCGACAGCGGTTACCTCTTTGGCTCCACGCGAAACGAACTCGAAGGTGATGGAACCCGTGCCGGCGAAGAGGTCCATAACGGCACAATCCTCATAGTCGACATAGTTGTTCAAGATGTTGAACAGCCCCTCCTTGGCCATATCTGTCGTGGGACGGACAGGCAGGTTTGTCGGAGGATTGAGTCTCCTTCCCTTCAGCGAGCCAGAGATGATGCGCACGGGATAGGGCTTTTAGAACACCAGAACGTCCTTATAGGTGTGGAGGTTGCGGAACTCCTCGTTCTGGAACGAGAACTGACGACCTGTGTAGAGACGCACACGCGGGAAATATTTGGCGAAGACGGAATAGATATCCTTGTCCACATTTCCGCACAGCCAGAGCGAGAGCGTTGAGTTGTCCATCGAGAAGGACTTCATCACGGTAAGGGTCTTGTAGATGGTATCACCTATTGTGGGGCAGTCGAAGGAGTTGGAAAGGAGCAGATGGCCGTTGGACGAAGCCACGATGTCGCAATAACCGTTACGGGCATTCACCACCAAAGCCGAATCCGAACCCTGCATTATCTCCGGGATAACCAGCTTGGAGTTCTGGCAACGCACTTTCACTCCGGGGAAGATGATCTTGATTGCCGACACCGCCGTTGAATCGGCCGAAAAGATGATATACGACTTCAAGATGTCGCTATAGTCGGCATAGCAGGTGGTGCCAGGTTGCGGATTGCCCACCAATGCAAGATACTGCCGCTCACGTCCTTTCTCATAGAGATGCTCCGGAATCCACGAAGAAAGGGTGGTCATCGTGACAAGCTCGACCTGCGAATAGCCAAAGGTCGAGAGCTTCTTGTCGGCGAAGATTGCCTTTATGTCGGATGATACTGTGGCAATGGATCCGCTGGTTTTGATAGCAGCATCACAATAGGCCAGCAGGTGCGAGTCGCCGGCGACCACGGTGAAAGAGAGGCCTTCCTCCTTGAGAGCTATGGTAAGCTTTTTATCGGCTGAGCTGCTTGGGGCCGTCTCAGCCACAAAGGTCTTGATTGTATAGGACATTGGAGATATGGTGTTAATGCGTTAAATTGTTATTTAGCGGGTTCAATAAGAAACAAAGAAAAACCCCCGACGTTGGATTATCGGGGGCATAGGTGACGCACCATTTATTACTCGAAGTTGCCTTCGATGATGGACTCGTCCATGCTTCCGAACTTCCAGCCCGGATATTTGTTTCCAGAGACGAGTTTGTCTTTCTTGTTGACGACAAGCTGATGGTCGCAGTCGCTCATCAGACGGTCGATGTCCACCTTAACTTCTACCACAGGGACGTTGAAACCGCCGTTGGATTCTTTCATGCCGGCATTGATTTCAAACTCCTCGGTGGTACCCTTGGGATAAGGGAGGAAGCGGAGGTTGAGGATCTCCTCGTCGGTCATCTGACGGACAGAGCCGTCGGCGAGGGTAATGGGCAACTTGCCGTTCTCACGCAGCTGCTTCACAGGGTTGACCAAAGTGTCCTTACGGGCGATATAACCCAGCTTGATAGCCTCAAACTCGGAGATCTCTTCGAACACGAAGTTACTGTCCTGCGGGAATTTGTCGCGGAATACCACCTTAGTGGAGATACGCAGGCTGTCTTCGTTGAGCAGACGGCCGAAGAGTGTGTCGAAATTGCCGCAATAGCAGTTGTAGGTCTGCTTGTAGGCTTCTTCGAGTGTACGGATGGCACGCAGCTTGTCGGCGCATGCAACACCACGTTTGTTGTATTCTTCGTCGAACTTCACAGGTTTGCTGATGCTCAGATAGAGCCAGATACCGAGGCCGATGACCACGAGGGCGAGAACTGCCTCAAGAACGATTTTCAGGGTCTTATTCATTGTTTTGTAATTTTTATTTGTCTTATAAGTAGAGTGCAAAGATACAAAGAAAATTCCAAAATGGGCGGTTGGGTGTGGATTTTTTTTTCAACTTTGCTCGCGATGGGTCACAACCACGTTGCAATCGAAATTATTGCGGAGGTAGGCTGCAAGGCGTTCGGCACAATATACCGAGCGATGCTGGCCGCCGGTACAGCCGAAGGCGACCTGGAGGTGAGAAAACTTGCGCTCTATGTATTTTTCTACCGACTGGGCGACTATCGCCTGCACATGTTCGAGGAACTGGTCGACGGCGGGCTCTTTCTGCAGGAACTTGATGACCGACGTGTCTTTGCCTGTATAGCTTCGATATTCGGGATAGCGGCCAGGATTGGGGAGCGTGCGACAGTCGAAGATGAAGCCTCCTCCGTTGCCCGACGTGTCGTTGGGAAGCCCTTTCTTAAAGGAGAAGCTGAGGATGTCGACGGTAAGGGTGTCGGACGGAAGGGTTGTGTGTGTCTCGGCTACGGCGAGCTTCGAGTTGACTATATGCTCGAGGACTGAACGCAGATGGGGTATGTGGAGCTCCTCAGGCAGACGCTGGAGGATGGTCCGCAGGTTGGCTATGGCGAGCGGGATGCTGGCTATGAAATAGTCCTTGCGCTCGTAGAGTCCGCGATAGCCATAGGCCCCCATCGCCTGGAGGATGCGTATCAGGACATAGCCATAGAAGCGAGAAGTAAAAGCTGTGACCTGTGACCTGTGATCTGTGACCTGATTCTGGTCACTGGTCACTATGTTCTGGTCACTGAAGAAACAGTCAACATAGTGAGCGAGAAGTTCTTGGCGTATAGCTTCGGGTATCTCGGCTTTGGAGCTGTAGAGCAACGAGGCGGCGTCGTATTGCGGAGCCCCACGCCGCGCTCCCTGATAGTCGATGTAGTAAAGTTGTGACCTGTGACCTGTGACCTGTGACCTGTGACCAGGAACTGACTGCTGACCGCCGACCACCATGATATTGCGTGTCTGGAAGTCGCGATACATGAACGAGGAGCAGTCGCCGGCAAGGAGATAGTCGATAAGGGTATGGTAGTCGTTCTCTAAAAGCTGCTCGTCGAAAGGAACATAGAAGAGCTTCAAAAAGAAATATTTGAAGTAGTTGAGGTCCCACTGGATGGCCTGCGAGTCGAAGTCGGGACGCGGATAGGCATAGGAGAAGTCGAGGTCGCGACAGCGTGTCTGTATGAGCGCCAGGTCGGAAAGCACCTTCTTATAGAGCGCGAGCGTCTCCTCGTCGAAGCCCTCGCCTCGCTGCCTCTTGGCATAGAGATAGGAATAGAGGGTGGTGTCGCCGAGGTCCTGCTGCAGATAGCAACGTCTGTCGTCGCTTACGGCATAGAGCTCCGGCACACGTATGCCGCGCTCGGCAAGCGAGCGTGAGTAGTAGATGAACGCCTCGTTCTCACGGATGTCGTCGTTGACGGCCGCTATGCAGGATTTTTCTCCAGCCGAGAGGCGGAAATACTTCCTGTTGGAGCCGTTGGCGCCCAGAGGCATATACTGCTCGCAATCGACCCCTGCCCACTTACGGAAGAGGTCGCGGAGGATGGATGTGTCGCTGTCCACTATTCGCCGGCTTCTTCGTTTTCTTTCTGCAGCTCGTCGAGCATGCGGCAGGTGCCCGAGAAGGAGGCGCCAGGTTCGATGGCGAGCTTGTTGATGAGGATGTCACCCTTGACTACGGCGGTGGCATGGAGCGTGAGGACCTCCTTGACGGAGATGTTGCCGTCCACACGACCTATGATGTTGGCGTTCTGGCATACGACATTGCCTTTGATGGTACCGTTTTCTCCGACGACGAGTTTGCCGTTAAGTTGGATGTTGCCGTCGAGACGGCCGTCAAGACGGAAGTCGCCCTGAGCGATGATGTCGCCCTTGATCTGTGTACCGTTGCTGATGGTGTTGACTGTTGTGTTTTCCATTTCTAATGTTTTTGCCATGATTTATATTATTATGTTAGTTTTTCTTACATCTTACTTCTAACCTCTAACTTCTTACCTCTTCCCTCTTCCTTCTTACTTCTTCCCTCTAACCTCTTACTTCTTACTTCTTCCCTCTTACTTCTAACCTCTTCCTTCTAACTTCTTACTTCTTACCTCCCATAATATCTCTCAAAGAAGAGGCGGTAGGCCTCGATATTCTTGCGGTTGTAGAAGGTGGTGTAGTTCTGAGTCGATATGGGGTAGACCACGAAGTCGTCGGAATTGTAGGACATGAGCGGGCTCTCAGGTTGCTGGAGGTGCTGGTAGTAGAGCATCGCCTCGGCGGCGTTCTTGAAGCGGTGGATGGTTATCATCTGGGTCGAGTCGGTGAACATGAGTGCGTTGACCTTATATCCAGCGTTGGAGTAGTACTCGGCGTTGAAGTCGGCGAGGCGGTACTGGAATTCGGTGGCGCGTATCTTCTTGTCGTTGACGATAATAATGACATAATGCTGGAGAGTCTCCTTGTAGCGGAAATACTGCGATTCGGCAGGCAGTTCCTCTTCTGTTTGGGCAGCCGGCTGAAGGGTTGCGGGTGTACGTCCTGTGGCCGTCGTCTCTTCGGCTTGGGTGATGGTCTCGTCTGCCGCCGCCTCTGGCTCCTCCACGTAGGCGTCGCCTTTGAGATAGCGCAGTTGCAGCTGAGCAAGCGGCACGATGGAGTCGGTCTTCTCGGCAGAGGCGATGATGTTCTCAAATCCAGTTATCGCCTTCTCCTTGTCGCCTATGCGGGCGTATGCCATCGACTCCCAATACTTGTATTTCAAGAGCATGGGATCGCCTTGATAGGCCTCCTGTGCCACCTGAGCTTCGTTGATGACCTCGTTGTAGCGGCGCTTGCGGAAGAGCGTGTAGAGCGACTCATAGTCGTCCTTCACACGCTGCTCACGACGGATGATCTCATTGTAGTAGTTCTCGTCGCGTATGAGGTTGGCGTAGTCGCTGTCGGGGAAGCCCATAAGTATCATATCTTTGTAGTAGTTGGCCTGAGGCGTGTTGCCCTGCTTGGTGTATACCCGGTAGAGCATATAGAAAGCCTGCACTATCTCGTCGTTCTCCGGGAATTCGTTTGCCATACGCAGGTAGCACTCCAGCGCCCGAGGCACGTTCCCGATGCCGTCATAAAATATGTATCCTGCATTGAGCAGCGCCACAGCCGTCTCCGCACGCATGGAGTCTTTCTGCTGCATGGTCGACGGGATGTCTTTCAAGTAGTAGGCCGCATTATGCGGGTCGTTGGGGTCGGCACCCTTGGGCACGGCGTCCTCCGCCTGCGTCGAGTCGCTGTCGTCTGCCTCTTCCGACTCCTCTTCCTCGTCACTGGCCAACGCAAGCATGTTCATACCCAGAAGTCCTTTCTTCGACATGAACCAGTAGTCCTCGAGCGGACGCACTCCCCACCTCTGACGGAAGGTCTCCTTGCCCTTCTGGACGGTATTGTTGTTGTAGAAATACCAGTCGCCCGTGAGGGTGTTCTGAGCCGCCTTGGTGTCGGAGGCGATCTGAGCCAGCAGTTCACGCTCCTTGGCCTCTTCCTCCTGTTTCTTCAGATCTTCGATTTTCTTCTTTATTATCTGGTCGCGCTCTGCCTTGGGCATCTCTGCAAGGTTGATAAGGCTGTCGTTGCGTTCGATGACACGTGTGTAGGAAACCAGAGCCGAGAGCACATCATAGCGCGACTTTATCTCTCCGTAATGCGGGTAGTCGCGGTTGATTATCTGCATCGCCGTATCGTAGTATATCTGCGAGAGGTCGTAGTTCTCGTAGACATCATAGAGCACCTCTGCCAGCCTTAGTGCCGACTTGGCTTTCTGTGGCTGGTTCTTGGTCGACACCGCCACCGACTTCTTGTAGCTGTCGCAGGCTTTCTTGGCGTTCTTCACCCCCATGTACATCTCACCCATGGCGTAGTATATCTGGTCGCGGTATTCCTCGTTCTTGCTTTCCTTGAGCATACGGTTCAGCTGCTTCTCCAACTTAGGTATGTCGGTATGCTCCAGGTCGGCACAGGAGGCGATATTCAAGCGAGCGTTGAACTCCATCACGTAGAGTTCGGTGTTCTTTATCGCCTTCTGGTAGTATTTGGTGGCTGTGGGCTTCTTGTTCAGCTTCTGGTATATCTGCGCCATGATGAAATAGAGGCGTGCCTTGGTCTCGCGGTCTTTGGTCGACTCGAGCGAGAGCTTTATGTTCTCCACCGCTTTCTTGTAACGCTCCTGCGGTATGAGACTCTCCACCATCGCCATATAGAGCTTCGAGTCGAGCTTCTTGTTGAAAGCCCCGTCTTTCATCTTCTGCACCAGCTGGTCGAGTTCCTGCTCGGCCACCATATACTGCTTGTCGGCGGCATGACAGCGGGCAATGATTATCTTCGCCTCGTCGCCTTCCTTGGTGCCGGCAAACTGCGCCGACATCATCTGGGAGGTGTTCTCAGCCGACACATAGTCGTGCTCGTAGAACGAGCCGTAGGCGGTAAGCATATAGCATTTGCGTATATAGGGCACATGCTCTTTGCCGTGCACGAAGATGCTGTGTTTCTTCACTCCCTTCACACCCTTCTCGATGGCGCGGTCGAACTTCGGCTTCATGGCCATCGACTCGGTGGTGGTGCCAAGCTTGTAGACGGGAAGTATCTGGGTGTAGTCGTCGTTGACCTTCTTGTTCAGCTCTTTCACCCCTTCCTTCAGGCTCTCGTTGCCGTTCCACCACACGTTGTAGTGCGCCGTAAGGTTATGGTAGCGTATGTTAACCCACTTAGCCTTGGTAGTAGAGCAAGAGACAACCAGAAGACAAAAAAGACAAGAAAGACAAATTATTATTGCCCTTCTGCCTAACATTCTTATTTGTTTTTGCGTCTTCATACTAACTGCTACCTGCTGACTACAACCTGCTAATCAAACATTAAACCTGAAATGCATGATGTCTCCGTCCTGCACTATATAGTCCTTACCCTCCACCGCTATCTTGCCTGCCTCACGGCATTTGGCTTCGCTTCCGAGGGTCACGTAGTCGTCATATTTTATCACTTCGGCACGGATGAAACCACGCTCAAAGTCGCTATGGATGATGCCGGCCGTCTGAGGCGCCTTCATCCCTTTGCGGAAAGTCCAGGCACGACACTCTTTGGGGCCAGCCGTAAGGAATGTCTGCAAGCCCAGCAGCTTGTAAGCCGCCTTGATGAGACGGTTCACACCCGACTCAGACAATCCCAGGTCTTCCAAGAACATCTGCTTCTCCTCGAAGGTCTCCAGCTCGGCTATGTCGGCCTCTATCGCAGCTCCTATCACCAGCACCTCGGCCGCCTCGCTGCTTACCGACTCCTTCACCATATCCACATACTTGTTGCCGTTCTTCACCGACCCTTCGTCCACATTGCAGACATAGAGCACCGGTTTGGCGGTGAGCAGCATCAGGTCTTTGGCCGCCTCCTGCTGACTTTCGTCGAGTTCCACAGTTCGGGCGTTCTTGCCACTAAGCAAGGCTGCTTTATACAGATCCATCACCTCCACCAGCTTCTTCGCTTTGGCGTCACCTCCAGCTTTGGCTTTCTTTACCTCCTTCTCATAGCGGTTCTCTATGGTCTCCAGGTCTTTGAACTGCAGCTCAAGGTCTATCGTCTGCTTGTCCCTTATCGGATCGACACTTCCGTCGACATGGGTCACGTTGTCGTCGTCGAAGCAACGCAGCACATGTATGATGGCGTCGCAGGTGCGTATGTTGCCGAGAAACTTGTTGCCAAGCCCCTCCCCTTTGCTGGCGCCTTTCACCAGTCCTGCTATGTCGACTATCTCCACGGTGGCGGGCACCACGCTGGCAGGATGCTCTATCTCGACCAGCTTGTTGAGACGCTCGTCTGGGACGGTTATGACGCCCACGTTAGGTTCGATGGTGCAGAACGGGAAGTTAGCCGCCTGAGCCTTAGCGTTACTCAGACAGTTGAAAAGAGTCGACTTACCGACGTTAGGTAGTCCTACTATGCCACATTGTAAACTCATCTTATCTTTCTTATCTTATTGTTCAATAGAAAAATAAAAAAACTTCTAACTTCTTACATCTTCCCTCACTCAAACACATAATTG
This sequence comes from uncultured Bacteroidota bacterium, assembly GCA_902774845.1. Classification (GTDB taxonomy): domain Bacteria; phylum Bacteroidota; class Bacteroidia; order Bacteroidales; family P3; genus Colimorpha. The sequence continues at coordinate 112,787 of CACYJU010000009.1, read as the reverse complement.
CTCCGATGTTCAAATTCTTTCGATCGTGTATATTCCTTTTTGACTTTTGCCTCATTCCTTGGTTCCTCAGCTCTCTCCTCCTTCAACTCCGTAGTTCCGAACACCCATGAATCCGACATATCCACCGAATCGACAAGCCGCGATTCCGTAGTCTTTTCCTCCTTCAACTCTTTATCTCCAAATATCCAAGAATCCGAAATATCCGTACTATCCGCCAAATGCGAGGAAGCACGTACTTGCTCTGTGCGAGCACGCACCCGCTGGCTGCCGACCTCAATCTCCTCCGTCTCACACGCCAGCTCTCCCTCATAGTCCACCGCACGCACGGTTATATGGAAGCATGGGGGTCTGCGTTCATATTTCACATAGCACAATCCTTCGAACCGCAGTTCGTAGAGCGCCAATGCAAGCAGCTGCTTGTATTTTCCGTTGTCCATCACCTCCTCGCCGTCGTTGGTCACGAAACGGCAGTATGAGAGGTCGAAGGTGGTGCCATACAGATGGCACGAGTTCTCGGTGGCGTTGCGGTTCACTCGACGCAGGCGTCCCACCTGACTCTTGTTGCGCAGCAAGCTGGTCACTATCGGACGCACCTTCGTCTTCACCCCCTCCTCATCTTGCAGTTGGTCGAAACGACGGCTGATATATGTCAGCAGCAGCGAAGCCTCGGGCACCAGATATGGCTTGGAGTGATACAGAGTGTCCACCTTGTACCACGAGTTCGACTTCACCTCCACCAGGTCGTCACACAACTCCGGTTGCTTTACAGCCTCTGGGTTCTTCAGCCCCATCTTCTTGGCAGCCTTGAGTTGCACGTCGTTGTTGTCGGCAAAAAGCTCGCGGTATCTCATCGAGTTGGCAGCCATAGTTGGTATCTCGCTCCTCAGCAGTCGGTTATGCGACTCCATCAAAGGCTGCTCGCTGTCTGCTGACCGCTGACCGCCGACTGCCAGTTTCCACGCACAGAACACCCCGCCGGCAAGCACCACCAGCAACACGAGCATCACAATGCCCCAACTTCTCCTTTTATGACCCCGCCTTCTACTCAAAATAAAAAACTTCTTACGTCTTACATCTTCCTTCTGACTTCAAATCTCTTTCTCAATCAAATAGCTGTTCCTCGTCGACGAATTGCGGCACACCAGTTCTCCGATGAATCCTGCCAGGAAAAGCACCATACCCATCAACACAAACAGCATCGAGAGGTAGAACCACACGCTGTTAGTCAACGCGATACGTCCAGCAAGCCTCATTATCACCACCACAACCAACGCCACGAAGCCGAACATGAAAGCCACGCTTCCCACCAATCCGAAGAAATGCATGGGCTGCTTCCCGAATTTCGACATGAACATGATGCTCATAAGGTCCAGGTAGCCGTTCACGAAGCGGTCCATACCGAATTTCGTCACGCCGAACTCACGTTTGCGATGTTGCACCACCTTCTCTCCTATCTTGCCGAATCCCGCCCACTTGGCGATTACCGGGATATATCTGTGCATCTCTCCGTACACCTCGATCGACTTCACCACATCCTTACGGTATGCTTTCAATCCGCAGTTGAAGTCGTGCAGCTTGATGCCGCTCATCTTGCGTGTCGTCCAGTTGAAGAATTTCGACGGGATGTTCTTCGCCAGCTTCGAGTCGTAGCGTTTTTTCTTCCATCCGCTCACCAGGTCGTACCCATCCTCTTTTATCATGCGGTAGAGTTCCGGCACCTCGTCAGGACTGTCCTGCAGGTCGGCATCCATCGTTATCACCACATCGCCCTGAACCACGCCGAATCCGACGTTGAGGGCGGCCGATTTACCATAGTTGCGACGGAATTTCACACCACGATAGCGTGGATTGGCAGCGTGGAGTCCCTCCACCACCTTCCATGATCCGTCGTTGCTTCCGTCGTCCACCATCACCACCTCATAGTCGAAGTGGTTCTCCACCATCACGCGGTCTATCCATTCCGCCAAGTGAGGCAGCGACTCCGCCTCATTGTACAAAGGAACTATAATCGAAATATCCATAACCGTATTATTTTTATTATTCAAATTTCAATCAATCAAACATTCAATTCCGCCTTTTCCGTCTTGAATATCAGCGCTCCGAAGAACGCCACTATTATCGAAGTCAAGGCCGTGTTCACGAATCCGAACATCAAAGCCCACATCACAGGATTCAGCGCAGCAAGGTAACCCTCCGCCCGCGCTTCGTCGGTCTTGAACTGTTCTGCGAACACCTCTGTCATCTCTGGATACATCACCCCGCAGTACAGCCACACGAACAATCCGTACACTACAGCCGACACCAACCCTATCCCAATCCCGAGCAGCAGCAGCTCTTTCATCGTCACCCTCTTTTCCGGAAGCGACCGCCTATAGAGATACATCGACACAAGCATGGCGACAATCAGCAACCCATCCTTCCCCAAGTCTGCAGGCGACGTGCAAGGTGCCCCCAAAAGGTGCCTTGCCAACAGATACAGCGACAGTAGTACCCCAGTCAGCAAACCCCACTTGAGGTAGGCAATGCGGTAATTGCCATGTATTTCCGATTTGTATCGCCTGAATATCCTTGCCATATGCACGCGTTCAAATAAATTGCAAAGATACACTTTTTTCTTGAAATTTTCCATTAAAAATAATTTTAAAAATCTTGCCCAACCCAAGCGGCATATCCTATAGCAAAATCAACCCAAAAGTGAAGTACACTTGCCTATCATCTCCCTATCATTTAACTATCATCTAACTCCTATATAACTCCCACTTTCGAAATTCCATTTTTAAAATTCAAAAATAAATTTACCTCCCATCTAACTCCGCACAAGCTCCGCATATCACAACCCGTAGCAAAGCCCATCGTCATATATACTTGCAATCATCAAGTATTCAAGCAATAAAGCTATATAAAAGCCTCGTAGAGAAGATGATGAAGTAAATTAACTACGGTTAGCGTTCCACGTTCCGCGTTCCAACTAAAAAAAAAGGATATACCCCATCTCTTTAATACTTTATAAATACTTAATATATAGATAGATATATAAAGAAAGAGAAGTTGGCACACACAAAAAAAAATGCTTGGAACGCGGAACGCTGAACGCACGACCACCAATTCATTCCACTAAAAAACAAATATACAATGAATTACACCCCAACAAAACAGTCGTTCCCAAGATACCCAACCTCAGTAACGGAACAGAATGCATCAAAACCCACCCATCTCGTGCATCAAAAGTCATGCAGTAACCCCTCATTTCAATGTTTCCCCCATCCTCAGAGCACACATGTGCAGAACAAAATTTAAGTATCCCGACTTCACTTGGAAGGAACCTTTTTCCAACCCCAGCACTACAATTCCAATCTCGAAAAAAAGGAGCTCGATTTGCTCTTTCATTTTTTTTTCGTATCTTTGCAAATCATAGGTGCGTAGTGTACACCTTTATAATAAAGATAAATAACACAATACAACGATTATACGATGAAACGTTTTCTCACACTATTGATGGTTCTGGCTCTGGTGTTCGCTGGCAGCGATGCTATGGCTCAGAGCAAAAAAGGTGGCAAAAAAGGTGCTAAAACATCTCAGACCTCTAAGAAGAAGAAAAAGAAAGAGGCAGAAGCTCCGGCACCCGTTGTGGACAACTCGCTGCCCTACAACTCCAACGACTGCCTGTTCGCCATCGAGCTCCAACCCGACGTCATGTACGGCCCCAAGGATGCTCCTGAAGGCGCTGGCCGCGTGATGGACATCAAAGCCGACAAAAAACACCCTTATCTCTTTGAATACGAGCACAACACCGTATGGTATAAATTCAAAGTGCCCTACAACGGTTACCTTGAATTCGAAATCTCACAAATGGACTCCAAGGACGACTACGACTTCCTTCTCTACAAGTATACCGACGAGTATTTCAGCAATAACATCTGCCAAAACAAGGTACTTCCCATAGCCGTGAATATCGGCGACCTGGACACCGCCTCCGCCCCGGGAGCCCCCTCCATGGGCATGAAAATCGACGGCGAAGTGACCAGCATTAAAAGCAAGAAACAGCCGAGCCAGATGCTGAAATCGATCTACGTGCGCAAAGGCGAGATCTACTACCTCGTGCTCGACAACGTGAACCCCGGTGGTTCCGGTCACTCCATCACCGTCTCCATCCACGTCGACGCTTTCGAGCCCCAGGTGGTCTTCTACGATCCACAAGGACGCAAGAACGTGACCGTCGACCTCCTCATCCTCGAAAAGAACACAGACAACCGCCCCGTCGCCAAAACCTCCAACTGGACAAGCGGAAGGGTTAAGTTCGTCCCTGGATTCACCTACACCCTCTACGCAAAGAGAGAAGGCTATTTCTCAGTTTATAAAGAGTTCAACTCCAACATGTTCCTCAACGACACCATACTGCGTTTCGTCATGAACCCCAAACGTCGCGGAACCTCCTACCCCGTCAACGACGTCTACTTCGAAGACGGCACCTCGAAGCTGCTGCCCGGCTCCGACACAGCCCTGATGAACTACGTCTATATGTTCAAAAACCATCCCGAAGTGACTTTCCTAATAAAAGGTCGCGTGCCCACCTTCGGAGTCGACCCCAAAGCCGACACCGAGATATCGCTGCAGCGTGCCGTCGCCGTGAAGGAATTCTTCGTACAGAACGGCATAAGTGAAGACCGCATCTCCGTAGCCGGAATGAACCTCAACGAGATAAAACGCGCCGCCAACGCCGCCTTCGCTGCCGAAGGATCGGGCAGCTCCAGCAAGAATGTCAAGCAATCTGAAACCCAGAAAAGCGACAAACGGATGGCCGACCACCTCTTCAACAAGATTGAGATCTTCATCACCAGCGTCGGCGACGAACCCACTAAGCCCGTCTCAAACACCAAACGCTAACAAACAAATAAAATCATAAACAACAACACATTAAAAACAAAATAACATGGCAAAAGTAGCTATAAACGGTTTCGGCCGTATCGGACGTATGTCCTTCCGCGCAATGTTGGCTCACCCCGAACTCGATGTGGTGGCCGTGAACGACCTCACCAGCGCCGACACTCTCGCTTACCTTTTCAAATACGACTCGGTGCACGCCGGATTCGATGGCGATGTGCACGCTGAAGGCGACTGCATCGTAGTGAACGGCAAGAAAGTGAAAATCTACGCTGAGCGCGACCCCGAAAACCTCCCCTGGAAAGAACTCGGTATCGACATCGTGGTTGAATCGACCGGCCTCTTCAAGAAACGCGAGCAGATGATGAAACACATCAACGCCGGCGCCAAGAAGGTCATCCTCACCGTACCCGCAGCCAAAGCTGAAGATGTGGACGCTACAGTGGTCATGGGTGTCAACGACAACGTGCTGACCAAAGAGACCGTCCTGGTTTCCAACGCCAGCTGCACCACCAACTGCTTGGCTCCCGTTGCCAAAGTGCTTAACGACAAGTTCGGCATCAAACGTGGTTTGATGAACACCATCCACAGTTACACCAACGACCAGAAGATTCTCGACCAGCCGCACAGCGACCTCCGTCGTGCCCGCGCAGCTGCCGTTTCAATCATCCCCACTTCGAGTGGAGCAGCCAAAGCCGTAGGTCTGGTTATCCCTGAACTGAAAGGCAAACTCGATGGATTCGCAATGCGCGTCCCCACTCCCGACGGTTCTGTTGTCGACCTCACCGCTGAGATGGCTTGCAACGTGACCAAAGAGGAAATCAACGCTGCCATCAAGGAAGCCGCCGAAGGCAAGATGAAAGGCATCCTCGAATATGTTGACGAGCCCATCGTCAGCATCGACATCGTCGACAACAAGCACAGCAGCATCTTCGACTCGCTGTTGACCCAGGTCATGGACGGCAACTTCGTGAAGGTTGTCTCTTGGTACGACAACGAGCAGGGTTACAGCACTCGCGTGTCCGACCTCGCTTCGAAGCTGGCCACCCTTCTCTAATCGGATTTCACACACACACTTTTTAACAATAGGGACACACACATGGACTAAACCGTGGAGTGTCCCTATTTTACTAAAAACTGACAATGGATATACTGAAAGGAAAGACGGCAATCGTAACGGGTGCCACAAGAGGAATAGGCCGTCATATAGCCAAACTGTTTGCCGCCGAAGGCGCCAATATCGCTTTCTGCGCCCGTCACGACGGAGAGCTTATGACTTCTCTCGAAGAGGAGATTGGAGCGATGGGATTGAAATGCAAAGGATATGTAGCCGACGTGAGCACCCTCGATGGCGCTCAAGCTTTTGTGGACAAGGTGATGGAAGACTTCGGCGAGATAAACATACTCATCAATAACGCCGGAATCTCCGACGACAACGCGATGAAGCGCATGACAGAAGAGCAGTTCCACCGTGTGCTGGACATCAACCTCGGAAGCGTGTTCTCTATGACGAAAGCCGTTCAACCCATCATGTGGAAACTGGGTGGAGGTGCGATAGTCAACATGGGCTCGGTTGTGGGTATCGCCGGCAACTACAAGCAGGCCAACTACGCCGCCTCGAAAGCCGGCATCATCGGCTTCACAAAGAGCTGCGCCAAAGAGTTTGCCGTACGCAATATCAGGGTGAATGTGGTGTGTCCGGGATTCATCGAGACAGAGATGACTGCCGAAATACCGCAGGAGCTCAAAGAACAATGGTGTAGCCGCATACCGATGAAACGTCCGGGTACAGCCGACGAGGTGGCAGAAGCGTGCCTCTTCCTCGCCAGCGACCGCTGCCCTTACGTAACCAGCGTGGTGTTACCCGTCTGTGGCGGTATGGAGGACGCTTGATTGCTTGATTGCTTGATTGCTTGATTGCTTGAATGCGTTAATTTCAAAAGTTGAAAATTGAAGAAATGGGCCGATTCAAATCTTTAACAATTCTTCTTGCCACTCTGCTTTGTGTGGCTCTTTTCTGCAGTTGTAACAGAAGCTCTCAATCACCAAAGACCGAGAGGTATGAGTTTACCGACGATTACGGCAACCAAGTCTCCGTACCGGCCGAACCTCTGAGGGTTGTCTCCCTCTCCCCTGCCGTCACGGAGATAGTGTTCGCTCTCGGACGCGGCGACCTGCTGGTCGGTCGCACCGACTTCTGCCAATATCCTGCCGAGGTTGCGAATATTGAGAGCGTGGGAGGTATCTCTAATCTCAATATTGAAAAGATCCTGGCCCTGAATCCCGATTTGGTTATAAGTGGCTCGATGATACCTCAGAAGGCGGCAGAACAACTGAGTGCGCTGGGTGTACCTATCGTTTGCGTCATAGAGAAGAACCGATTCGACGGGCTCTACGAGAACATCTCGAAGATAGGACAACTGATAGGACGCAGTCCTCAAGCCGACAGCCTCAACCGCCAGCTGAAACTGCGCATCGAATCGGAATTGTCAAGTTCGGCAGCTGACACAATCGGGCAATTAGCAGATAACACCAATCATAATGCCATGTGCGGGCACGCACCCTCGGTCTATTACGTGGTTGGATTCGGCGCTGGCGGTAACTTCACCGCCGGAGGAGATACTTTCATCAACGACCTCATCGCGATGGCAGGAGGCCGCAATATCGCAGCTGGTGTGAAAGGATGGAGCTACAGTCTTGAAGCCCTGATGTCGGAAAATCCCGACTTTATCATCATTCGACGCGAGGACAGCGCCACTTTCTGCAACACCAAGCCATACACACGTCTCGATGCCGTCAAGAACGGCCGGGTTGTAGCAATAGAGAGTTCTACCATCGACCTTCAGACACCTCGTAACATCGACTGCATACTGCAACTGCGCAACACTTTCACGAAAGCTAAATGAAAGAGAAGTTTCGCACACCAGTTTACGGCATACGCTGCCACTATGGTGCATGGTGGATAGGTGGGCGGTTTGAAGCGATAACCTGGTTTGGGCGGATTTATTTCAACTGCAGCAGGGAGGCGTTGCGGGAGAAGCTCCGGTCGCCCGAACTGCAACGCACCGAACGGCATGAGCGCATCCACATGCTGCAGGTGAGGCGGTTCCGCACTGGCTACATGGGTTTTTACCTATATTATATATATTACTTTTTCAAAGCCTTTTTTCGTTGCCACTCGTGGATGAAAGCATACTATGAAAACCCTTTCGAGAGGGAGGCTTATAGCTGCGAGGGGATGGAGGACTACACAGAATCGCATTGGCGCGAATATATCGGCCGGTCTTAACACGCCGTTGTTGATAATACGACGAAGGGAGGGACCGGGGCGACCTTAATTCGTAGTACTTTTGCAATCTCTAAACAAAGAATTGCAGACTATGGAAGCTCGTCTTAGCCAAAACGTAAAGAATGCGGTCGCCAACAGTCGCGACGAAGCGATAAGACTGAAGAACAGCTCGATCGGAGTGGAGCACCTCTTTCTGGGCATCCTTCGGGAGAAAGAGTGCTCGGCCGTCATGTACTTGGCAACCCTCGATGTGGATATTGCGGCCATCAAGAAACAGATAGAGAACAAGATAGGACAGCCAGACAGCGATGTGCGATTCAGCGACGACAGCCAGATACCCATGCTCCGTCAGGCCGAGAAGGTGCTGAGGCTGAGCTATCTCGAGTCGACCAAACTGAAGGCAAAAGAGATAAAGACCGAGCACCTCATCCTGGCCATACTGAAAGAGGAGTCGAACCTCGTGGCCCAGCTGCTCATCAAAGAAGGCTTCACCTATGAGGCACTCTATAAACTGATCGAGAGCAGCCTGCCATCGGATGAGAACGTGGAGGAACCCAACCTCGACTTCAGCAGCCAGACGAGCGAGGACAATAACGACAATCCATATCCCGACCCGACCGACGAAACCCCGAAACGACACAACCCTGCCGACTCGAAGACACCAGCTCTGGAGAACTTCGGACGCGACCTGACGGAAAGCGCCCGTGCGGGAAAACTCGACCCCATAGTAGGTCGCGAGAAGGAGATCGAGCGCATCGCCCAAATCCTCTCACGACGCAAGAAAAACAACCCCATCCTCATCGGAGAACCAGGAGTGGGGAAATCGTCCATAGCCGAAGGACTCGCGCAACGCATAGTCGAAGGACGAGTGCCCATGACCCTCTACAATAAACGCATCATCACCCTCGACCTCGGATCGCTGGTGGCAGGCACCAAATACCGCGGACAGTTTGAAGAGAGGATGAAAGCCATACTCAACGAGCTGGAGAAGAACCGCGACATCATCATCTTCATCGACGAGATCCACACCATCGTGGGCGCGGGAAGTGCCAGCGGCTCACTGGACGCATCGAACATGTTCAAGCCGGCACTCGCCCGAGGCGAACTGCAGTGCATTGGAGCCACCACCCTCGACGAATACCGCCAATATATAGAGAAAGACGGCGCCCTGGAACGACGGTTCCAGAAGGTGCTCGTCGAGCCAGCCACATCGGAGGAGACACTCCAGATACTCCGCAACATAGCCCCCAAATATGAGGACCACCATATTGTAGAGTATACCGACGAGGCTCTCCAGGCCTGCGTCACCCTCTCCGAGCGCTACATCACCGACCGGCTCCTGCCCGACAAAGCCATCGACGTCATGGACGAGGCAGGCGCCCGCATCCGCATTGCGAACATCGAGGTGCCGGCCGAGATAGCCGAGCTGGAGCAGAAGATAGCCGAAGCCACAGAAGCCAAGCAACGACTCAAAGAGCAGAAGAAATTCCTCGACATGGCCGCCTACCGCGACAAACTCAAGGAACTCAGCGAAGAGAAGGCACGCGTAGAAGAGATCTGGCTCACTGAGCAGAAGAAAAACCGCCCACAGGTGACCGAGAACGACATATCGGAGGTTATCGCCATGATGACAGGAGTGCCCGTTCAGCGCATCGCCGAGAACGAGAGCGCACGCCTGCTGCAGATGGAGACGGAGCTCCAGGGCAAGGTGATAGGACAGGACGATGCGATAAAGCAGATAAGCAAAGCCATCCGCCGCAACCGCGCCGGATTGAAAGACCCGAGCAAGCCTATCGGATCGTTCCTCTTCCTCGGACCCACCGGAGTCGGAAAGACCTACCTCACCAAAGTGCTGGCCAAGTATCTCTTCGACAGCGAGAGCGCCATGATCCGCATCGACATGAGCGAATATATGGAGAAGTTCGCCGTAAGCCGCCTCATCGGAGCACCTCCGGGATATGTGGGGTATGAAGAAGGTGGCCAGCTCACCGAGAAAGTGCGCCGCAAGCCATACTCCATCGTACTTCTCGACGAGATAGAGAAAGCCCATCCCGACGTATTCAACGTCCTCCTGCAGGTACTCGACGACGGCCAGCTTACCGACGGCATGGGCCGCAAGGTCGACTTCAAGAACACCATCATCATAATGACCTCCAATATCGGAAGCCGACAGCTCAAGGATTTCGGCACAGGCGTCGGATTCTCAACCGCCGCACGAGAGTCAGAACGAGACGCCATGAAGCGCGATGTCATAGAGAAAGCCCTAAAGAAAGCTTTCGCACCCGAGTTCCTCAACCGCATCGACGACATCGTCTACTTCAACTCGCTCGTCCGCAACGACATCCACCGCATCATCGCCATCGAGCTCAAAGGACTCTTCGCCCGCATCAAGGCGATGGGCTACGAGGTCAATATAGACGAAGCCGCCAAAGACTTCATACTCAAGAAAGGCTGGGATGAGCAGTATGGTGCACGACCGCTCAAACGCGCCATCCAGCGCTATATCGAAGACGACCTCGCCGATGAGATCATCAAGTCGGACATCCTCCCAGGCGACACCATCAACATCTCAGCCACAGGCGAGGGTGTTGATGAAAAGATCACGTTCGATATTGTCAAAGGCGAGACCTCCAACCTCCTCGACCAAGCCATCACCGACAGCGAACAGCTGACGGTGGAGGAACAGTAAGACTTTCCTATTATCGCAATGGACGACCGACTGCAATATCGCATAGCCCTCACACTCATCCCTGGCATCGGATGCAAAAGCTACCGCCAGATTGTCGAGCTGTGCGGCGAGCCGGAACTCCTTTTCAAGATGAAGCGGAAAGAGCTCACCGAGATTTTCGGGAATCATCCAGACATCATCGAGGCCATCCTCAACGGTTCCACACTCAAACGAGCCGAGGAAGAGTGTCTCTTCATTGAAAAGAACAACCTGCACACACTCTTCTTCACCGAAGAAGACTATCCCCGACGGCTCAACCGGTCCGACTGTGCCGACACGCCTCCCCTGCTCTACGTGCAAGGAGACTGCAATCTCAACCGAAGGCATGTGGTCAGCATCGTCGGCACCCGTCGCATCACTCCCTACGGTCGCGATATGGCCGAACGAATCGTCAGAGATCTCGCCTCGGACGACATGCTCGTAGTGAGCGGCCTCGCCTACGGAGTCGACACAGCAGCCCACACAGCATCGCTGGAGAACAAACTGCCGACAGCCGGAGTTCTTGGTCACGGACTCGACCAGCTCTATCCCCCACAGAACCGCAACCTCGCTATGCGTATGCTTGAGCAAGGCGGATGTCTCATCACCGAATACCCAAGCTACACGAAGATAAACGCATCCTATTTTCCGGCACGAAACCGCATCATAGCCGCCCTCGCCGACGCAGTCATCGTGGTCGAAGCCTCGGAGAAAGGCGGCGCTCTGATAACCGCAAATATAGCCAACAGTTACCACAGGGATGTCTTTGCTGTCCCCGGCCGCTGTTTCGACACCTACTCAAAAGGGTGCAACAACCTTCTCGCCAACAACAAAGCGATCATCTACACAGACATAGAGAAATTCTTTTTCAACATGGGTTGGGATTATACAAAATCTCCCAACGGCGCCCAGCAGGAGCTGTTTCCCAAGCTCACCAGAGACGAGCAGAAGGTGGTCGACCTACTCCATGAGGAAGAGCGGCTGGGTATTGAAGATATAAGTGAGAAGCTGAACACGCCCCTGCCGAAGATGGCAGGAATCCTGCTCAACCTGGAGCTCGAAAACGTGATAAGATGCCTACCGGGAAAATTTTATCAATTGTCGTGCAAGAGCGAAAGTAATGCCAAACTTCGCGATTGAGCGAGAGTAGTGGAAGCTTGCTTACATTACCGAGCTAAAGCGAAGTCAACGAAGTTAAACTTGTTTGAGCAATGCTGAGTCAAAGCCGACAATGACGACGCTTGCCGGCGGCAACTTTTTATCTTGCAACGGTGAGACGCACAGTCTGATGGCCTGCACGAAGGATGTAGATGCCGTTTTTCAGGTGTTCGGTTGAGACGGAGACGCTTGGCGTTCCAGCAGGGACGATTTTAGTCATCACCGGGCGGCCGGAGATATCATAGATATTGATGGTCTGACTGGAGGACTGCGGTTCCATCATCACCGTGACCTGAGAGGCGGCGGGATTGGGATAGAGACTCCGAATTACCGACTGGATGGGTGACTCGATCGAGGCATGATACTCACCGAGGACGGCGACTGCGTCGAGGTCGAAACCGTTGGAGTAGCTGTTGGTCGGGAAGGGGTCGTTGACGATATGGCCGTAGGCGTCGTAGGTGCCGTAGAGCGGGTCGATGGAGCCCACCACGTCGACCACACGCACATGGGTGATGTTGTCGATATCGATACCGGTGCTGTCACGCAGCTCTTCAAGGTCGAAGGGAGTACCCCAGCCGCCACGGAATTTGCCAGCCAGGTTGTTGAGGTTGGTGGCGTCGAGCTGTCCGATGGCGCCGACCTGAGTCTCCGTCTGAGTGAGAGATGTGGCAGGGAAGCGGACGAAATGGACGCCGTCGGAGCTCACCTCGACGAAAGCGAGCTCGAGGAAATAGTCGTCGAAAGAGTTTTCGTAGACGGCGAAGTCGTAGCCGTCGATGTTATGTATCGGTTCGTCGAAGGTGACGGTAGCATAGCCTGCGTCGCCGAGGGGAACGACATGATAGACGGTATTGGTCCATGCTGGGCCTATGGCATTGTCTCCGTTATAGGTAAAAGAGACGAGAGAGTCGGGGAAGTTGCGGATATTGATAGAGCCGAAGACAACATCGCAACCAGTAGCCCAAGCGATGATACGAGGGTCGTCATATTTGACAGCCGTACACCCTTCGGTGCCGACAATCCCGCAAAACGGGCCCTGTGCTTGCGCACACACACAACACACAAGCATCAGGGCCATCATTAGCGGATTTTTATTTGTTGATTTGGTCATAATTTTGTTGATAGGTTGATATGTTGATGGGTTGATATGGAAGGAGGTTGAAAAGGACTTGTTGGACTTGTGGTGGGGTGACTCCTGCAGTTTCGGGGCGTACCCGAGAGTACGCCCACCGCAGCATCAAAACATTATTTCTTTTCGTTTCTTCTTGGTTCCCGGAGGGGCATCCCTGCCCGACCGGGAAAATATTACTGCCCTGTGCGGGCACGCACTTAGTGTCTTACGACCACTTTGGAGGTGTTGCCACCGATGTGGAGCATATAGACGCCGTTGGCGAGGTTGGAGGTCTCGACCGAGATGCTGGTGGTGCCAGCGTTGACGGTCTGACTGTAGACCTTGCGGCCGGTCATATCGTAGAGGACAGCCTCGGTGTCGTTGTCCAAGCCACCGCACACCACGTTGAATCGGACAGAAGCGGGGTTAGGATAGATGCTCACGCTGACAGCGGAAGCCTCGCGGATAGCGTCGGTCTGAGGAGCCGAAACGGGGTGGATGGTCATAGGATAGGCGTTGACAGGGAATATGCCCCAACCAGGATAGCTAAATCTGTCGACAACCACGCCGACGGCAGCATCGCCCCAGAGGTTGATGTCGCCGTCCTGGAAGGTCTCACCCATGCCCATGCCGGAAATGCCGTTTTTAAGCTGCTCCCAATAAGAAGCGCCAGTGAGAGACACGTTGCCTTCGGTGAAGGTGATGTTGTTAAGGCCATAATCACCGATCTCATAGTCGAAACGAGAGTCGGCAGCCTTGATGTCGTCCATGACTGTGGTCATATCAATCGTCGCAGTGGAGAACTTGTAACCCCAAGCGAGGGAGGTGTCGGGCCAGTTGACGACGAAGATCATCTTGTTCTCGCCATTGCCAACCCAGTAGGTGATAGCGTCAGCCGAGATGGTGGCGGTGGTGGGCAGCGGGTCAGGCAGCGGCTCGAAGACGGGCTGCACGGGGGTGGTCCACACAACATAGGTGGGGAACCAACCATAGCCGTCCCAATATGCAGAATCCACACCTTCGGCAAAGAGAGACTCTCCAACCTTTATGAAAGAGCCGTCGGGGACATTGGTACTCCAACCAGCATTGCCATTGCCGTTGACGATGAACTGCAGGTAGTTGTTGTCGACATCCTGGAAAGCGAGGTGGAGAGAGCCCTCGTCGAAGTTGATAGAGTTGGACTCAACAGTCACGCGGCTGTCGTTGGCTGCAAGGTAATCAAAGATCTGGGTGACAGTTTTGCTACCATCGAAACGGACACCCCAAGCGAGAGCGACGCCAGGATTGGACCAGTCGACGGCGATGACGGCGCTGTTGGCACCCTCGCCGACCCAGTAGGTAACGTTGCTGGGCTCGATTTCAGCGTCAACGGGAACTTCCTTGACGGAGACAGCCACGATAGGAGTGCTCCAAACGCCATCGGTTTCGGAGCTCAGCTTGACGAACATGCCATCCTCGAGGTCGACCTCGTCGAGATCGAGATCAGAAATAACCTGGTTCACCTTGAAGGCACCCATAACGCACGAAAGCTGATACTGAGGACGCTGGACAAAGATATAAGCCTCATCGTAGTTCTCGTCGTAACCCGAATAGAAACGAGGGTCGGCATCCATCACATCGGTAATCATGTCATCGACAGTGAGGTCGTCAGCCTCATCGAAGCGATAGCCCCAAGCGAGGGCGGTGGTACCGAAATCGACAACCAGAATAGCCTGATCATCACCTTCGCCAACCCAGTAGAGGATGTCGTCGGCAGCGATGGTAGACTCAGTCTGAGCGCTGGCGATGCCGCACATCATGAAGAGTCCTAAACAAAGTGTAAGTAGTTTTTTTACCATAATTTATAAGTATTTAAAAATTAATAATGTTGACCACTCCTTGCGACCGGCCAACACCTTATGGAAAAAAACATAGCTTGGGGCATCACACCCAAAAGTCTCAAATCGCCCAATACGGGCACGGACTTGCTTTTTCCTCGAAAGCGTAGCCGATACATACGGGTTTGGCAGGTCTTCTGGCTCGTTCTTCCGCTGTCTCGGCCTTCCCATGCGTCTATAGCGACGGATAGTGACCACGAAACGGACTGCGGATGTGTGTGTGATGAACTTACAGCAGCGGGACTGCGACGGACTTTCACCGTACTTCCCTTTTGATGCCTAAAAAGCTGTGGATGTGTGCAGAAAAACACGTCTCCCCTCTCCTCTCGGCAACCAAACCGATTGCAAAGATACAATTTTAGTTTTATATAACAAAAAAGCCGTGCCCTAAAAAAGCACGGCTTTACTAAAGATTGATAAGTTTGAACCTTATTCGCCTTTCTCGTTGAAGTTGGCGCAGAGGGCGTTGAAGTTCTTGAAAAGTCTGTACATGAAGATGAACGGTCCGACGATGATGAGGGAGCCGAAGAATCCCCAACCCCACCAAGTATTGGAGCTGAAGTTGTGCTCAATACCACGACGGGTCATCTCAGCGTCGATACGGTTGCAGAACTTGTGAATCCACACCAGCGGGAGGATACCCAGGGTGAGGCCGGAGAGCAGGCATACCCAGAGGTAGAACATGGTGTGCTTGTTGTCGTACTTGCTGGCGATCTTGTTGATTTCGCTCGACATGTGGCAGTACACAACGAGGGCATAGATGCCGAAGGTGATAGCGGAGAGCAGGATGGTTTTAAGCAGACCGCGGTTGGTACGTAGTTTTTCCATAATTTTTGAATTTTGGTTAATAAAAAGGTTATTTTCTTGTGTTTACAATCAGTTGGTTAATGGCAAATAATGAATAATCGCCCAAGTTTGATTTTGCAAATATACGAAAACATTTTTAATCTACCATCTACTATCTACCGAAAGCTGGTGGCTGGGTAAAGGTTAAAGGGCTGGCAGGCGAGCTCTGCTCGGTAATCTCCACCACTCGAGCGCTCTCGACGGCTCTCGCTGTCCCATCCGTTCTTTCTGTTTTCATCTGCTTCATTATAGCATTTTGTCCACTTGCAAAGGTACGAATTTATTAGTAATTAGTGGTTAGCAGTCAGGTGCGTGCCCGCACAGGGCTGTTGGCAGTGGATCCTTTCGGCTAACGATGACGATAATAAAAAAACGCAATGTCGTGTGTTGGATTTTTTTTGCGTGAGCTGGTTGGCAAGACACCTTTAGGTGTCATTCTGCACACCTTAAGAGTTTCCTGTTTCGCCCGAAAGTGTGTTTATCATAGGGAAATCTCGAATGTAAATTACATTATACCGTATTCTTGATAAAACATATTTACATTTTAGCGTATTTTAGCAGGTGTGTTTTGGTATTTTATCGTAATTTATATTGTTTGTGTATCTTTGCACCATCGGTACTCGAAACGACGGTTTGTTGATAATCTTGATTTTCAAGGAAGGAGACGGTTTCAAGTGCCCTTTTTTGTGCCCTGCTCAAATCCGCGTTCGCCCAGTTGATAAGCCTTATCTCATCATCCGTCAGCTTCGTATTGTAATGCCTCCATTATGTTAAGGGTTAAAACTTGAAAAGAAAAACAGTGCCCTCGACAATACGACGGACACTGGCAAGACCCCCGACGGAGGCAAGCGGAATGACACTGCTACTCCGCAAAGCACTGTTTCTGATGGCAAAAATACGAATATTTCCGAAACTGGCAAAGAAACATTGCAACTAACACTAAGAAGTTGTAATACCTCCCTTATGTTAAGGGGGTAAAAAATAGAGAAAGCCCTCCTTATTAATAAAACATTTGACTGTTGACTGAAAAAAGGCGGCTCGCTTGAGTCGCCTGTATATTTCCTCTGTTGTTTGTGACAGGAGTCTGTCCCTTGTCACAAGTACGTGAACCGAAATTCGCCTTCGGCGCATTCACCCTGTCACCAAGTTTCTTGGCTTAAAAGTTGCTGTTACTTTGATTCGTTTTTGCACATCCAACAAAATAATTATCTGAAAAATTTAGATATCTTTGCAAGTTCAATTTAGAACAGTCCTATGGGATGGCACATACATCAACTTAACCGTTTAAACAGAAATTGATCAACGAAAGATATAAATAAGACCACTGCTTGATATCCATTTTTTTCAACAAAAACACGTCTTGATCGTCGGCGAGCTCTGTTACACCCACGGCGGATGAGCGGCAAACTTGAAGTGAAAAGAGTAAACGATATACAATTATGAATGCAACAATAACATTAAGAGAATACCTTGAGAAAGAAAAAACTTTTGTGATTCCCAACTATCAACGAGGATATGTTTGGGGTAAAAAATCAAAAGAAAATGATTTGGATGCAGTATCTTATATACTTGAAAAATCCTTAATTCCTGGTTTTAAGAATAATACGCCAATTTTTATTCAGGGCATTACTGTTACAGAAAAAGACAAAGAAAAAGAAATCATACTAATTGATGGACAACAACGCACAACATTCTTTTATCTACTTTTGAAATATTTAGGATACAGTGGAAAAGTTGAAATGAAATATTCAATTAGAGAGAAATCCAATATTTTTCTATCCGAATTAGATATAATCGAAACAGATTTTTCTGAAAAAACCGATGAGGATTTCCAAGACCTGTATTTCTTCAAAAAAACGTTGCGAACCATTGATGAATATTTAAAAAAGATAGAAAATAAGGAAGAGTTTTGTAATTACATTCTCGACTATGTCAGGTTTTTGTATATAGATATTCCAGACGATAAAGCCACAAAGGTGTTTTCGATGATGAACGGAAGCAAAGCGAAGATGAAGAGTGAAGAACTAATCAAGGCTGAGTTACTACGTTTGGCGTCGCTCAACGACTCTGATTTTGACAAGAAAGATGAGAAAGAGAAACATTCTATAGAATGGGACAATAATATGTTGCGCAGTCGTTATGCTCGAGAGTGGGACAAATGGCTGCAATGGTGGAATCGTGATGAAGTGAAGAAATTGTTTAAATGCTCTAATGTAATGGGTTATTTGGTGTCTTCTTATTTGCAGACTAAAGATAAAGACAAAGAACTTTCTTTTGATAATTTTAAGAATGTATTTTTGCTTGAACAAAAACCCATTGATGCAAAGAAAACGTTTGATGGACTAAGAAGATTGCAGAAAAGATTTGAAGATGCATTTAACAACCCCAAAATCTATAATTGGGTCGGTGCAATCCTTAGAGTATGTCCAAACAAAAATGAGTTTATTCAATGGTATTTTATCGGAGAAAGTAAACCGTCTAATAATGCCTTAAAGAACTACTATAAATGGTCGTTCTTAGGGTTAACTCATATAGAAATAGAAACACACAGATCAGCTCTTGAGGAAGACCCAAATACAAATGGCAATGATAAGTTTGATGAAAAGTTTGAAGAGTTATATAAAAAATTAGAAAGCAATAATTTGTATAATGAGAATGCAGAGGAGGCATTTCGTCTTTTGCTAAGATTGAATATTGATGAAGATAACAAACAAGAAGAAGGAGAAGGTCGGAAATTTGATTTTTCTATTTGGGATAGAAACGATGCAAAAGGGCGATCGTTAGAACATATTTATCCAAAATCAAAAGTACTTCATAAAGAGTATGGAATAATTAAAAAAGGTGATGACAAACCATTAGATAAATTACCGGATAGAACAGATGGATACATTGCAAGAGCATCTTGCAGATGTTTTGAAAACAATGATAGAGTAGAAGCAAGCGAACATTCTATAGGCAATCTTGTGTTGTTATACAAGGATGATAATTCTGCGTTTAATGATAGCTCTTTTGAAGAAAAAAAGTCAATGTTCTTTTTAATCCCAAATGGGAATGATAAGAAGAGAAAAATGATATTTAAAAGTCGTCATCTTTTACATACCATTTATAAGTTTGCTCAATCAGAATGGAAGGGGGAGCAAATAGCACGAAACAAATATCAAACATTAAAAGAATTTGAAAAATACTATGGCAAATAAGATAAACTTCATAACAGGGGAAACATACACCCTTGCAGAACTTTTTTCGGGAGAAAGACGCATAATCATTCCTGATCTTCAGCGTGACTATTGTTGGGGGGATGAAAACAATACAAAAAGTACTGGTGAGAAAGGTGAATTGGTGTCTGGTTTTGTTAACAATCTATTGACGCAATTCGATGAGTATCAGAACAGAAATGACAAGGATTGTCTTAATCTTGGATTGTTCTATGGTTACGAAGTTCCTGCCAATCACATTCAACTGTGCGATGGTCAGCAACGATTGACAACGCTGTATCTCCTTCTGGGTATGATAAACAAGAAGACCATTGAACATAAAGAGGACACACAATTAACGGAGGGGAAATTTCGTCGTTATCTTATTTCGGACTTTGAATACAAACACGATGACAAAGAGCCATACTTGAATTATGCGATTCGAGAATCTTCTCTTTATTTCTTAAGTGATTTGGTCTGCAAATTTTTCATTGGAAACAAAGATGAGGTTGAAAAAATAAAGCTATCAGATTGGTTCTTTCGTTATTACAATCTAGATCCGAGTATTCAAAACATGCTCAAAGCTCTTGCAATAATTGAATCGATACTAAAAGACAAGGAAACCAATTGTGTTGAGTTTGGAGAGTGGCTATTAAATAAAGTGACTTTCCTCTATTTTGATATGGAGAATCGAAAAAATGGCGAAGAGACTTTTGTGGTAATTAATACGACAGGCGAATCACTTTCTTCTACTCAAAATCTGAAACCTCTGGTTTTACAAGAGAAAAACAACAATTTTGACAATTCTAAGTTTAAAGATGGAGAAAATGGTATAGATAGGTGTTGGGAGGACATAGAAACTTGGTTTTGGCAAAAAAGAGAGGGCGACAACGACACAGCTGATGCAGGGTTTGCGGAATTCTTGCGTTGGATTTCTATTATTGAACAGGTGGATAAAGATGCACCAGAAAAAGAACAGACGGATAGCATAAAAAAACTCATACAACTTATTCTACAAGGTAAGCATTGCGACTTCCCATACAAAGAGATTCCTTTTGAAAAGATATATAATTATTGGAAGGCGCTGAAATGGATTGTTGAACAAAGAGGATTATCTTTTGTGAAAAATTATTTGTCTCCTTCGGTCAACAAAGATGTGAACAATCGAAATGCTATTGGTCAAAATGATTGTTTTGTTCTATTGCCAGTGCTGAAATATGTTTACGAGAATATTTCTTCTATTGAATCAGATTCTGGCAAGCAGAGGAATGCAAAACGGATTTATGAGTTTTTTGAGAATCTGATTCGTATAGACAATGTATCAAAATCGGCAAATGCCTTATTGGGCGATACAATCGAGATAATCAAGATAGTTAATAAGGGGAGCGGAGATTTAGTTGATTTGATAGATCCCAAAGTAGATGTCTCTAACATTTCTAAACAGATTCTGACAGCAGAAGAAAAGAAAAAACAAGAAATCCTTAAGAAAAGCACCACGGAAAGAGATAACGTGGAAGAAGCATTTTGGAAAGCTCAAGAACATAATATTTGGTCTGGCGAGATTCTTCCTATGATAGTGTGGGCTACTGATGAGAACGGCAACTTTGATTTATCCAAGTTTAATGACTATTCGGCTAAATTTTCAGAGGTGTTCGCAGGCGAATGCGATGCAAATATTGATAATACACGTAGGGCATTATTGACACGAGGATTGAAGGATTTTCCACGTATTTTTAAAGGCAATACAAATTATTGTTTTGGTTGGGATTGGAGCGATTGGCAAGTGCTCATCAATGATAATAAAGATAAGTTCAAAGAATTCTTTGACGATTTGTTGAGCGGCAATACATTTCAAAATATGATTGATAGTTATGTAAATACTCCTGTAAATTCTACAGATGTATTCTATCGGTTCGTAAAGTATCCTGAATTGTTGGCTTATTGTGGGAAAAAAAATATTCAAGAATGGGGCAATTCCTATTGCCTTGTTAAGAGACAACAAGCAAAAAAATACAACTTCGTGGAACTTGAAACATTCTGTCTGTATCTCGAACTGATACATAGTCTTAATAATGATACGAGAATTGCATTAAGCAAAGATGACGGAATTGATTATAATGGTTGGAAAATGTGGCTATGGGAAGAAAGCCAGACAGCGCTTGTATTTGATAAAGATTGGAACGGTTTGTCGGTTGCAATTTATGTTCATTTTAATAGAACTAAACAGGATGATTGGGATATACAATTGTTTTTACGGTCAGAAAACGGCAACGCTGAAATAGACTTGAAAGATATTGCGTCGTCGAACGGATTAAATTGGAATGTAGAACGATATGCATTGATGGATTTGTCAAAATCTGATGTGACAATCAAAATTAATGCTTTGTTATCTAGCTTTTGATTCCTGGTCTTCGTTATTATGCAAACATTTGGCTCCACCCGATGATTGGGTCAGAAAAAGTTGTAACATACCCAGTAGGATAAGTGTTTAAAACAAAGAAAAGCCTTCCGAAGAGGGCTTTTCATGTGAGCGTTTCTTAGTTCAACTCTAACTTCAATTTCAAATCGCCTCTGGCTAATTCTGTGATTTGATTATTTGTAGGGGTTTGGAATTGGGGAAGGCTTGGGTGTAGGCTTTGTCAAGGGCTCGCAGGTTTACTTTGCGGAGGCCTATGTTGAGTTTTGTGGCGACGAGGGCGCGGAGGAACTCGCGGCTCTCGCGGGGATGGGTTGTGGGTGGAGGAAGGATGTCGTAACCGTAGAGCTGTTCGTCGTCAACCACGGTGTTGTGGCAGACTTGCCAGATGAAGTCGTCGGTGGCCTCTGTGCCGAGCCAGGACTGGAGGATGCGGCGGATGCAGAAGCGGCGGTATTGCATACCGA
Source organism: uncultured Bacteroidota bacterium (assembly GCA_902774845.1). GTDB lineage: Bacteria > Bacteroidota > Bacteroidia > Bacteroidales > P3 > Colimorpha. The sequence goes on along the minus strand of CACYJU010000009.1, from coordinate 90,841 downwards.
AGAGCTGCCTCGTGCGCTCCTGACGAAGCAAGAAGAACACCTTTCTTCCTTGCTCATCCACTCCGTACAAATTGTAATACCTCCATTATGTTAAGGGGGTAAAACCAACTGTTAATCCTTACCCCTCTAAACAAGAAATCACGGCGAGTGCCGTGATTTTTTGTTGATGTTTATTGGGGTTGAGGTTGGGAAGGCTTGGGTGTAGGCCTTGTCGAGGGCTTTCAGGTTTACTTTGCGGAGGCCTATGTTGAGTTTTGTGGCGACGATGGCGCGGAGGAACTCGCGGCTCTCGCGGGGATGGGTTGTCGGCGGCGGAAGGATGTCGTAGCCGTAGAGCTGTTCGTCGTCGACTACAGTGTTGTGGCAGACCTGCCAGATGAAGTCGTCGGTGGCCTCGGTGCCGAGCCAGGACTGGAGGATGCGGCGGATGCAGAAGCGGCGGTATTGCATACCGAAGAGCTGCCTCGTGCGCTCCAGCCGAAGCCAGAGCTGCACGAAACACTTTTCGTTGTTTTGGATGTCTATCATGAGGAATTGGATTTTGAAATTCTTAATGACAATTGACAATAGTGACAATGGTGACAATGTTTTGGAGGATGCGTTTAGTTTTGTATTTTTCTATAATGCCATAACTCTGTCTGAACTATCAAGCCTTGATTTCTCCAATTCTTTAGCATTTGGAAAACAGTGTTGCGGGAGACTCCCGATCCTTTAAATGCGATACATTGCTGTGTAGCTTGTTCAAAAGTGAACTGAATATCCAAACGCTCGTAGATGGAATCATTTTTACTATGTCTTCTCCGACAGGAATTTCCACTTCCCGCATACTCCCTGCTCGCAAAGGCGTTCTCTATCCTCTCTCTGAAGAAGTGCAGCGCGTTCTCCAGCAGCGAGTCGGCTATGGTGTCGTAGTTTTCGAGCATCTGCGGTGTCTGCGCTTTCAGCAGAAGTTCTTTCCAGAGGTCGGGATGCTGCTTCAGGCGGTTCTCGGCGCCGTTGAGTCCGTGCTTCTGGATGAGGGTCTCGCACACCTTGCAGAGCATCAGGCAGCAGGTCATACGCTGCGCCGTCACGCAGACGCGGAAGCGTTGGCGGGCACCGACCTTGTCGTCGTTCATCATCGTCTCGAGGCGCACACGTTCGAGCCATTCGCGCCCTTTGGCTTCGAGCTTGGGCAGCACCACCTCGCCCTGCATCAGCGGCAGCAGATGGGCTATCTGTCGTATGCGCTCCTCCTGTCGGGCGGTCAGCACGTAGGGCTTTTCCTCGAGCGGCGAGAAGGTGTTGTCGGGCGTGCGGGCGATGGCTATGCGGCTCTGGAAGCCGTCGGTGTAGTTGTTCACCACGCGGTAAAGGGCGTCGGGTGTGCCGCACATCGTCACGTTCCACAACAGTCGCTCGATATGCACGTTCACGGCGTCGGCGCTTCTTGCCTCGCGCTCGTACTTGGTGCCGTCGTAGCTCTGACGCAGCATGATGGAGAAGTCGCTCATGGTCGATTTCCACTTCTGCGCCACCGTGTCGGCTTCGGGCGTGAACGAGTAGGCGTGCTTGCCTTCGGTGTTGGCGAGTCGTTCGGCGAGGTTCGCCACCGTGTTGTTGAGCGTCAGACAGCGCACAGGCAGCTTCGGCTCCTCGGGTTGCTCTTTCTTGTTTTTCGCCGCACGTTTCTTGGTGCGCCACTCGTCCTCCTGCGTCTGGTACATCTTATCCAACGCCTGCACCTCACCCATCCAGGCATCGACCACAGGATCTATCGAGCCTTTGCCCGAGGCGAAGTCGCCGGCGATGTAGGAGATGATGTTGAGGCCTTTCTTCTGGCCGTGAACGTCGAGCGTGACACCCGTCGCCAACGCCCCGATGCAGGGACATACGGCCGTCACCACGGGCATGGCCAGCTGAGGACCCACCGCCTCGACCGAGTCGCGGATGCCCTGCGGAAGTTTTTTTACGGAGAGTTGGGTGTCGGGAGTCGATTCGTCGTTTTCGTTTTCTTCGGAGTTGTTTCCAGTTTCGAGTGCGAGGACAATCTGATCCATCGTGCGCGAGCCTTTGGTTGGTTCCTTGCAAGCCGAGTGGATGATGGTGCGCATCTCTTGTAGCGAGAGGCCGAAGGTGGGCATGATTTCGAGCAGCCATTCCTCCGAGTCGTCGCAGATGGCGCGCAGGTTGGCCGCCAGGCGGTGCAGCTGTTTGTTGCGCTCGCCCTCGGACGGTTCGCCGCCCACACGACGCCAGTATTCGGCGATGATGGTGGCGTATGGGATGCCTTTGAACTCGGAGGGGAAAAGCTTTGAGTCGCTCACATCGGACTTGTCGGACTTGTCGGACTTTTCGGACGGGTGGGACTTGTCGGACGGGTAGGACTTGTCGGACGGGTAGGACTTGTCGGACGGGTGGGACTTGTTGGACTTGTCGGACGGGTAGGACTTGTCGGACTTGTGGGACGGGTTGGGCGTGTTGTCGAATATTTGGTCGTCGAGGAAGATGAGGTCGTCGGGGCTGTCGGTGGTGGAGAAAAACACCCGCGTGATGTCCTTCGCCCCTTGGTCGTATTCGACGTCCAATAGGTCGCTCGCCCAACGGAGGTTCTCCTCTTGCGAGAGCTCCGGACGGCGGCGGAATACCAGATGGTATCCCGCGCCCCGTGCGCTCAGTTCGAGCATAAGAAGGCCCAGTTCTTCTTTCTTGGAAAGGATGCGTTCCTTCACGCTCTCCAGCTCCTCGGCCTTGATGTGGTCGATGTCCATACCGACGGTGTTGCTCGGCTGTGTCGAGCCTTTCAGCTTGCCGTCTTCGCCGGGCAGACAGCTGTAGTTCATCTGCAGCAAGTGTGTCTTCTGCTTTTCGTCGCCGTTTCGCACGGCCATCACGGTGGATTTCTGTTTGCGGCTTCCACGCAGCGTCAGATAGGACTCTCTCGATTCGATGGGGCGCATCATCTTCGCACCGTTCTTATAATATATTACGTGTGTACTCATGATTTTAGTGATTAGTGATTAGTGATTAGTGAATTGACAAATGTGAATTGCTAACGGATGCTAATGGTTACTTTCTGGGCGATGGCTTTTGCCTGTCTTACCAGCTCGTCGGGGAGGTCTTTCAGGCGTTTCTTCTCCATCGTGAAGACGAAGTAGTACTTGCCGTCGCGGCCTAAGGTCAGCGAACTGTTGTCCTCGCGGAAGATGGGCGTGTTGCGCTTGCGTCGCGGACGTTCGGTGATGTAGACATATCCGTCGCGCATTGCCTGCACCTTGCATTCGGCGATGAAAGGCTCCATCTCCACATAGTCGAGGCACACGAAGTCCATGATGTTAAGGCCGTCCTCGGTCTTAGTGAGGTCCATGAAGCCTTTGAGCGAGGTGTTCGGTGCCGGGATAGGAGTACGCTGGGGAGTGACCTGTGATTTGTGACCAGTGACATGATTGCGGGTGTTTTTCTTTTGTTTATTCATGATTTAAAGTTGTTGTGAGAAGAAGGTCGGATTGTTTGGCCATTTACTCGAGAACATCCTCCTCACTTCAACTCGGGTTAAAAAATTTGTTTGTACTCGAGTTTCTTTCGAAACCGATTGCAAAGGTAGGGTGTTGCGAGAGACCCCGAAAGGGATAACAGGGATAACAGAGGTGTTATCCCAAGTGTTAAAAATACGTTCAAAACGGAAGCGCCCCAAAGCCAATCGTTTGACGGCTTTGAGGCGCTGGAAGGAGGGGTTGGGTGTTATCCCAGTTATCCCATCGTTATCCCGATTTTATCCCATCGTTATCCCAACAAAAAATCGATGCGGTTGCTTCCGGAGGGCATTTTGTTGGCCTGTTGGACGCGAGAGATGTCGCCTTTGGAGACGGCGAAGACCTGAGGGACCTTGCGCCAAGCCTCCTTGGGGACGTCGGAGTTGCGGAATATGAGGTTTTTGACGATGTAGCGGCATTGGTTGAGGCTGCGGAAGAGGATGGGTTCCTGTGAGGGGTAGGTGTTGGGCTGGATTTGTCCGGTGAGGCGGAATATCCAGTCCTCGTCGCGAGTGCGAGGGTCGAGCCAGCCCTCGTCTTTGAGAGCTTGGAGGATGTCGGGAAGAGAGACGTTAGGCGGGACGGACAAGGAGAAATGGGCTGGCAGGTCGCGGGAGGCGTTGCGATGTTCGAGAAGGAGAGCCTCTTGGCGGAGGCGTTCGCGGGCGAGTTTCTGTGTGGAGAGCAGCTCCTTGTCGAAGCGGGAGAATTTGACGCCTTTGATTTTGAGCATCTCGCGGAGTTTTGCGACCTCGTACCAGAGCGAGAGGGTGAGGAAAAAGACGTGGTCGCCCTTCATGGGTAGTTGCTCGTGGTAAGGTATGTTGCGGGAGAAGAGGCGTACGAAGGCCTCGAAGTCGAAGAAAGATTTTTTGTCGGAGTCGGTGACGACCTTTGGGAAGTCGAGGACTTTGCCCGGGTTGGGGGCGATGCTGTCGGGGTAGTCGTCGGCGATGGTGAGGACGAGGCGGCAGAGGTCGTCGTGGTGTTCGAGCATCGAGACAGGTTGCTGCATAACATTGTCTTTTAGATACATATAATGCTCGACGTGTTCGCGCATACGCAGGTTGGCGGAGGAGAGGTCGGGGTTGTCGTTGTTCATGTTGGCTCGGTTTTTGAGAGGGTGAGAGAAGATGCGCAAGGCGTTGGAAGGCCTTGCAAAGAAACGGCGTAGATACGGCTGAGCCGCCAGATGAGGCATGAGAGCACCACTTCTGGGGGCAGAGCCCGCTGGAGGGTCGAGCTGGAGGTCAGTCGAGCAGGCGTTCGAGCAGGTCGAGGATATCGTCGGGAAGTTGGCGTTGGGTGTTGGCGAGCAGGTCGGTTACGATGTTTTTGGAGACCTTGCGCTGCTCGAGGGAGTTGGTTTTGGCCTCGATGAGGTAGGAGCGGAAGTAGTCTTCGAAGTCAGATTGGGACATTTCATCTAAGAATAACCCCATGAGTTCGAGCCACTCGGCGTATTGGAGTTGGAGTTTTTCGTGTATGCGATTTTCTTCTGCCAGCTGTTGTTCGAGGGCTTTATTTTCGTTTTTGAGTCGGATGTTTTCGTAGATAGCGCATTCCAGCCTTTGGAGATCTTGTTCGAACGAAGAGGGTCGGGACCAGTTTTCGCGTTGCGGTTGATTTTTTGTTTTGTGCGGTAGAGGGATTCCTGAAGGTCGTCGAGGTTGTTTTTCATGGTAAATGTGTGTGTTTAAGATGGTTATTTTTTCGTTTTAGGAGAGAGAGAAAAATAACATGTTGCCAGACAGCAACATGTGTCAAATGCAACCCGTTTATGTTCGCTACAAAATTACGAAGAAAGAGGGGAAGGTTTTTAGGAAGTTATGAACAAAAGATTAATGCATTGAACTAAAAGATATTGCAATAACTAGACAACGTATTGTCACGATTGTCAATTGTCACGATTGTCATTAACGATTTTACATTGTCAAAACGGCCACTATAATATAAAATAAATTTTATATTATAGTGAGCGAAAATGACAATCCGATTTTTCTTAATGACAATTGACAATGATGACAATGATGACAATGGCATTTCATAGCAGGAAGTTTATTGGGCGTTGGTTGGGCGTTGGTACGGCGTTGGTTGGGAGGTGGGGGCAGCGGGGCTGCCGTTTACGGTTTACTGTTTACTGTTTACTGTTGTTTCAAGGGTCAAAGGTCATAATTCCCAAATCTTAACCATCTAAAACTCAACCCATTCAAAAAAGTTAAAAAAAATTTCCTCATTCATTCGTAGACCGCAATGTCGGGGTTGTACTTTTGCATCATGAACGGTCGCGAACGTTCTGCCTGGCCAGGCTTCGCACTTACTGATAACGAAAACGATAACGAAAACGAAAACTGTTTAGTGGTCAGTGGTCCGAAAAACTAACAAACAATTCAGTGGTCAGTGATCAGTAGTCAGTGGTCAGTGATCCGAAAAACCAACAAACCAAATTATTAACCTTTAAAACCAAACATTATGGCAAACACAACTCACAACCCAATCACAACTAAATGGAGCGGTACCCTCGGCGGCTTCCGCTACAGCATCGTGCGTGGAAAACAGGTAATCTCCGAACGCCCGTCGCACGTCCGCAACCCTCAAACCAAGGCGCAGGTCGAAAACCGTGCGAAGTTCAAGCTGGCGTCGCAGTTCTCGGCGCTGTGGAACAACATCCTCGACGCCAACGCCGCCCACAAGATAGGCGACACCGTGCTGTCGCGCTCCAAGGCCACCAAGATCGCCCACGCAATGGCGCAGTTCAACAACAACGAGGCCCGCGTGCAGCTGCGCAACTTCGTGGCCGGATGGAACCAGGCGATGAACCAAGAGTCGTCGAACTTCACCCTCACCTTCACCTCCGCCACCCAGCAGATAAGCGGCGCACAGGGCACGAAGGTGGCCTACAAGGTGGTGGCGTTCAACGCCCAGGGCTTCGTCATCGGCTCGACCACCCAGCTTGTCGAACTCGGCACCGCTGCCGAGAACATCGTGCTGCCCGCCGTACTCGAGACGCCCGAGCGCTACGACATCCTCGCCTTCGAGATCGTCGACAACGACGACGAAATCTTCGGAAACCTCACCAACATGGTGGGAGCCGAGTACGAGGCGGTAGTGTCGAACCTCTACACGCTGCTCGTGTCGGAGCGAGGCGTCGGCAACACCGTCATCCACAGCCTCGTGGGAGAGACGACGCTGGCGTAAGGCGAGGTAGGTTCAAGGTTCAAGGGTTCAAGGCAGCGTTGCTGCTGGTTCAAAGTTCAAAGTTCAAAGTTCAAAGTTCAAAGTTCAAAGTTCAAAGTTCAAAGTTCAAAGTTCAAAGTTCAAAGTTCAAGCCTTAAACCAAACTGACGCCGAAAGGCGGAAAACCAACAGCCAGTGCGCACGAAAAAAAGCCCGGACCTTTATAGGTTCGGGCTTTTTGGTTTATGATATATATTAGAGTTTTGGACCGGCTTCCACAAGTGCCCTGCCGGCGGGGTTGGTGGTGAACTTTTCGAAGTTCTTGATGAAACGGGCGGCGAGGTCGCGGGCTTTGTCGTCCCATTGCTTGGGGTCGGCGTAGGTGTCGCGCGGGTCGAGGATCTTGGGATCGACGCCGGGCAGTTGAGTGGGCACCTCGAAGTCGAAATAAGGAATCTTCTTCGTGGGAGCCTTCAATATCGAGCCGTCGAGGATGGCGTCGATGATTCCGCGTGTATCTTTAATGGAGATACGCTTGCCGGTTCCGTTCCAGCCGGTGTTGACGAGGTAAGCCTTTGCGTTGGATTTCTCCATACGCTTAACCAGCTCCTCGGCATATTTGGTGGGATGGAGTTCGAGGAAAGCCTGACCGAAACAGGCGCTGAAGGTGGGAGTAGGCTCGGTGATGCCACGCTCGGTGCCAGCGAGCTTGGCTGTGAATCCGCTGAGGAAATAATACTTGCATTGATCGGCGGTCAAGACAGAGACGGGAGGCAGGACACCGAAAGCGTCGGCCGAGAGGAAGATAACATTCTCAGCTGCGGGAGCGGCGCTGACGGGACGCACGATCTTCTCGATGTGGTCGATGGGGTAAGAGACACGGGTGTTCTCGGTGACGGACTTGTCGGCGAAGTCGATCTTGCCGTTCTGGTCGACGGTAACGTTTTCGAGCAGGGCGTTGCGCTTGATGGCGTTGTAGATGTCGGGCTCGCTCTCTTTGTCGAGGTTGATGACCTTAGCGTAGCATCCGCCTTCGAAGTTGAAGACGCCGTCGTCATCCCAACCATGCTCGTCGTCGCCGATAAGGAGACGTTTGGGGTCGGTGGAGAGGGTGGTCTTGCCGGTGCCGCTCAATCCGAAGAAGATAGCCGTGTGCTTGCCCTGCATGTCGGTGTTGGCGGAGCAATGCATAGCCGCGATGCCCTGCAGCGGGAGGTAGTAGTTCATCATGGAGAACATACCCTTCTTCATCTCGCCACCGTACCAGGTGTTGAGAATAACCTGCTCGCGCGAGGTGACATTGAAAGCGACGCAGGTGTCGCTGTTAAGACCCAGCTCCTTGTAGTTATCCACCTTAGCCTTGCTTGCTGCATAGACGGTGAAGTTGGGGGTGAAGGTTTTCAGCTCCTCGTCGGTAGGTTTGATGAACATGTTGCGGACGAAATGGGCCTGCCAAGCGACCTCCATGACGAAACGCACGTTCATGCGGGTGTCCTTGTTGGCACCACAGAAGGCGTCGACAACGAAAAGTTCCTTGTTGCAGAGCTGCTTCTTGGCGAGGTCGCGCATCTGACGCCACACCTCTTCGCTCATGGGGTGGTTGTCGTTCTTGTAGCCATCGGTGGTCCACCACACGGTGTTTTTCGAGTTCTCGTCCATGACGATATATTTGTCTTTGGGCGAGCGGCCAGTATAGATGCCCGTCATGACGTTGACGGCGTCGAGTTCGGTGAGCTGACCCTTGTCGTAGCCTTCGAGCGAGGGGTCCATCTCGAATTTGTACAGCTCCTCATAGGAAGGGTTGTAATGGATGGTTTTCACTCCAGTTATACCCATCTGGGCGAGCTCTTTAAGAATCTTTTCGTTCATGATATTGTTAATGTGTTAATTTGTGAATTCGTGAATGTGTTAAAGGACTTGTCAGACTTGTCGGACTTGTTGGACTTGTCGGACTTGTCGGACTGCTAATCAAAGCGCTTGGCATTGCGGGTTTCCTCTTTGACATTGCGTTCAAGCGATTGGCGTATCATGTTCTTGAGGGCCATCGTACGCTGCTCTACAGCATTCTGTTTCTCAGGTTTATAGAGGTCGGCATATTTGACTTTGCCGAGCTTGAAGTTCAGCTTGGGCATCACGCCGTTGATATCCACAGCGAGACGAGTGGGCAGCGGGCTCTTGAGGAGCTCGATATGGTAGTCGTATGCGTTATCAAGATTATGACGACCCGAGGCACACACACGATATTTGTCCATAGTGATGACGAACGGGTAGACTTCAGCCTGACGGTCGAAGACAGTGATCTCGACATCGAGCGTGTCTATCTTGTTGACCGTTGACTTCTTGAACATGAGCAGTTTGGCTATCTGGTCGAAGGTCTTGCTGTCGAGCACCACGAGGTCCTTACCCGTGATGGCGGCAGCTCCCAGGAGGGTGCTCATCTTAGGTTTGTAGTAGGCGTTGAGATAGGTCTCGGCTGCCAGGTGGAAGTCAGCGTTGCCGTCGAAGGAAGCCAGCATAGGCACGATTGTGTCGATGTAGGGAATCATGTCGATGAGCTCGGCAATCTGTATGTCGAGCAGATGGAAGTCGAAGCCCAGGAAGAGATGGTTGACACGGGGCGACTTGTAGACGGCGGTGAGCTGCATCTTGGCAGCTTTGCAAACAAAACCGATCTGGTCACATATCATGGTGCCGTCCTTGATGGTAATTCCACCAGCCACGGAGCTGAGTTCGTTGCCGAACGCAGAGGTGTGGTTGATGCGGGTGTTGAGACGGAAGTCCACATCCTTGGGCACTATGAACGGGTTGGCCTCCTTAGCCACATGATCTTCCTGACGTTGCCGCTCGAGAGTGTCTTTCTCAACTCCTATGCCACTTATGAGGTCGAGGAGCTGGTCGAGGTCGGTGTAGTTGGAGTTGAAATTGAGCGTACCCTTAAGCATCGCCTCGTGGCTGAGCCAGTCTTCAAGACCTGAGACCGAGCCGTCGAGATGATAGTCGCTCATGCCGAAATGGATGTCGAGCTCCTTAACCTGACATATCTCCGGCCTGTAGTCGAAGCGGAACACAGGCATCACCAAAGGCTCGTTGGAGCCCGGGAGTTTGAGTCGAGCGTTGCGCAGTTCGATATTGAGGTCGGGGTTGAGTTTTTTCAGGATATTCTGTTTGGTCGAGTCGTACTTGATGCTGCCGCCTATGGCGAGCGAGTTGGTGTTGAGGTTGATGGTGTCCATGCTGGCTTTGATGGCCGCCGACTCGACATCGAACGCGACAGCCAGCGGGGTGCCTTTCTGAAGCACATTCGACAGGCCCACGTCGATGCCCACATCGCTGAGCGAGGCGTCGATTTTCTGGTTGGGCATCTCCACATTGAGCACCTGGCTCGTTATCTTAGCCGACATCACCTCCCCCACTTTCGCCGTACGGCGAGCAGCCGGAATCTTCAGGTCAACCACAAGACGCGGCGAGGTGGCGTGGATGGTGTCGTAAACCACATCGAGCTTGTCGACAACCACCGATCCATCTGCCTTTATCTTCGTGAGGTCCAAATCTGTAAGATTCTTCAGCAATGCTCTCACATGTACCGCAATATTGGCGTTTCCCTGAACATCCACCGGCACGCTGTCGAGCAGAGGTTCCAGGTCGGATATATTGAGGCGAGCCTTCACGTCAGCATCCAGATCCTGGCGTCCCATCAGGTCGGTAAGCCGACCTTTGGCACTTATGTGGTTCTTGTCAACATCGGCGTCGAACTGTTCTATCTTCACATTGGACACCCCACCTTTGCTCAAGTCGAGGTCGGCCACGACATCACCCGCAATGTTATTAATATGGTATGGAACAGCCTTGGGATAGTAGAACTTGCCGTTACGCAGTTCCACTCGGGCATCCACCTTGGGCATGAGCGAGTCGCCCAGCTGCCCTATCACCTTTCCATCAAGGAGTTGCAGGTCAGCATCGAGGTCCATACCTTTCTTCCACTTGGTGAATTTGGCGGGGAGCACCTTCAGCAGTTCCCCCACATCCCAACGGTTGGTAGCGAAGGTGAGGTCCATCTCCGTCGGACGCTCCTCTGCGGGCATCGTCACATCGCCGTTGAGGGTAAGCGCCCACTCGCAGAGGCTGACTTCGGCATCGGTCAAACTCACCTTCTTCTCGTCGAGATTCAGACGGAAGGGAGCCTCTATCGAAACCAGATCCGACTGCTTCGCCTTGAGTGCATCGGTCACATAATCAACGCCACCCACCGACACCTCGCCTTTCGGGAGTTTCACTTTCAAGCTACCCTTCATGTCATTGAGCCACCCAGAGGCCGAAGCTGTGACGTTGAGTTTGTCAAAACTGGTCGACAGCACCTCAGCGCCAGCCGTGTCGCAAGTATGCAACACTATGTCCGTAACGTTGAGTTTCAATTTGCCGTTAGCCGAACTGGTGTCTTTCATCTTGCCGCCAGCATTCAGCTTAAGACTCGAGAGAGAGACCGTCATTTTCTCGTTCTGCATACTGTCGGCCGTCACAAACGAAAGCTCTTTCGACTTTATCTCGGCGTCGAGGTTGGCTTTGGCATCCTGCCAACCGCCTTTGACCGTAGCCCCAAAATCGTTCACCTCGGCAAAAAGCCCATGCTGATAATCATTGAAGCAGGCATTGAGGTGACTTATCTTTACTTTCTCTATATCAATATAATCCGGAAGCTTAAAAGGCTTACTCTCAGATGTAGTATCATCATCAGGCGGGAGTATGTCATAGTTGGCGACGCCGGCATCCGACACATAGATATTGGCCCGCGTTCCTTCAAGCAGGAGTTGCTTGACCACGATATCGCCATGCGACACAAACTGCTTGGCGTTGATAGCGAGAATGAGGTCGTCGATATGCGCCACCGTATCGCTCGGAGCCCCCTCCACCGGATTGACCAGCGCCACATTATGCACATCGAGGCCAGCATAGGGGAATGTCTTGAAAAGCGAAAGACTGACCCTTTCGAAGTTGACATCACAGGTGACCACCTCTTTCGCAACCTTGTTCACGATGCCGGTCAACTTCGACGGGGTGAACACCAGCCAGCATACGACCGCCAGCACTATGACCACCAACCCGAGCAGGCCGCCCAGCGAGATGAGCGTGGCCTTCAGCCATTTGGGCATTCTGTTTTTTTTAGGTTGTTCTATCGACTCCGGAGTCATTGAGGGTTATAAGGGTTAAGGGTTAAGGGTTAATGGTTAAAGGACTTGACGGACGACGGTCAAATCTTAGTATAAGTTTTGGTTGTGTTGTAGTTGTCTTTCAAGGTCATCGTGGTGTTTGTGAGAGCCGTGACAGTGTAGGTGTTAGGCACCTTGCCCCCCATATACATCTGCTTCACGATGGTGAGGTCAGCCTCGTCAAGCGACCACAAAATAGCCTGAGCCTCCTCCTCGCTCACGTCGTCGGCCGGATTCCAGTAGGCGCCGTTCACACGCACCTCCGAGCTGTCGAACAGCTCGTACAGTCGATACGACCGGTCGAACCTGTAGTGTGTGTCGCCGCTCACCCAGGTGCCATAGAGAAGCTCTTGGTCGGGCGTAAACTTAGGTTTCACACACGAGACGGTGAGCAATGCTGCGAAACCTATTACCACTAAAAACTTGAACCGTTTCATATAATTCACTATTCACTAAGTACGTATATATCTTTATAGGTACGGCCGTGACCATTATAGTCAAATCCGTAGCCGACGATAAAGTCGTCGCCGATCTCACGACCGATGTAGTCAATCTTGAAATCCTTCTGGAACATGTTCGGCTTGAACACCAAAGTGCAGATCTTCACACTCGCAGGTTTCAGTTCCCACAGACGCTTCAACGTGTAATCCATCGAGATGCCCGTCTCGATCACATCCTCCACCAGCACCACGTCGCGGCCGCTCACGTTCTCCGAGAAGCCGATGAGCTCCTTCACCTGACCCGTGCTCTGGGTGCCGGCATACGATGACATCTTCACAAACGACACCTCGCTGTCAATGCTCATAGCCCTCAGCAGGTCAGCGGCGAAGAAGATGGTGCCGTTCAGTATGGGCATCATCAACGGGAACCGACCCTTATAGTCAGCCGACAGGCGGTCAGCCAACCCCTTCACTATCTCCCCTATCTCCTTCTCGGTGATATACGGTTTGAATTGTTTGTCAAGTACCTGAATCGTCATTGTGTTTGGAGTTAATTTGTTGATAAGTTGATAGGTTGATATGGTGGAAAGTGACTACTGACTAATGACTGCTATACACAAACCTCAATCCTCCTCTTCCGGCTGTTCACGTTCGACCGAGTCGAGTGCCAGACGGAATCCGTAGAAGCCATATCCATGATCGGGCAGATACCAGCAGCGGTCGCTCACCGAGCAACCCCATGCCGGACTTATCATACATCCGCCACGCGCAATCTTGTTCTCGCCACTCTTGGGTCCTTGCGGGTTGACCTGCTCGGCGGTCGTGTAGTCAGATGCCCAGTCGCTGCACCACTCCCACACGTTGCCACCCATGTCGAAGAGACCCAGCTCGTTGGGCAGCTTGCGGCCTACGGGATGCGAACGGTTTCCCGAGTTCACCCCAAGCCATGCATAATCCTGCAGGTTGCGGGTGGTTCCGGGATAGGTATACCCTTTGCTTTTCTTGCCGCCGCGAGCCGCATACTCCCACTCCGCCTCGGTAGGCAGACGGAAGCGGTAGCCGGTCATCTGGCTGAGTCGTGCGATGAAGACCTGTGCGTCGTTCCACGACACCGACTCCACAGGCAGGCTGTCGTTGTCCTGCCATTTCGACGGGTTTTCCTCCATCACCTGCATCCAAAGCTTCTGAGTCACCTCGAACTGACCGAGGTAGAAGTCGCCCACAGTCACCCTGTGTGCCGGCTCCGACGACTCGCAGTGGTAGTAGGTGCCGTCTTTCTTATTGTGGCCCATCACGAACGAGCCGCCCTCTACGGGCAGCATCTTCACCACCATATCGTTGATGTAGATGTTCACCGAGCCGTCGTCCACCTCCACGATGAAATGGAACTCCGTCGTGTCCAGACCTCTGATTTCGGGCATATCGAAAGCCATGATGCGCTTGCCCTCACCCGCAGAGATATTCGGTCCCACATCGCCGCTGAGGTTCTGTATAGGGTCGCTGACGTAAACCTGATCGCCTATATGCGACACCACCCGCAGCCTTATGGCCGCCGGAGCGTCGAGGTTGTAGGTCACCGTGAGCTCCTTGTCTTTCAGCGAGAACGACACATCCGTCACAGTTTGTCCGACAACCATAGCCGAAGTCATCATACACAACCCCAGCAGCAATAGACCTATAAACTTATTATTTTTCAACTTTCAATGTCCAAGTTTAAAGAAATACCACTCATCCCTTCAGCCTGTCGTCCGACCACTTCTCAGGATTCATCCTCCAGTCGGCCAGCGACGACATCTCCTCGTTCGTGATATAGTTCTCGTCGCGAGCGACGCCTATGAGGGTGTTGTAGTTCGTGAGCGTGTGCAACTCCACCTTCGCCTCGGCGAAGTTCTTTATCGCCACATCCAACCCGTAGGTAAAGATTGCCAACATGCCCTTCACGTTGCAACCTTTCTCCCTCAGGGCGTTAACGGCTATGAGGCTGCTCTTGCCCGTCGACACCAGGTCCTCGATGACGATCACCGACTGACCCTCGTGCACGTCGCCTTCGATCTGGTTGGTCAAACCGTGCGACTTCTGCTCTGATCTGACGTAGCAGAAAGGCTTGCACAGATCCTGTGCCACCAACACACCCTGGGCGATGCCGCCCGTAGCAACACCGGCTATCATCTCGCAGTCGCCGAAATACTCGCCTATGGCCTCCACAAACTGCTGGCGGATATAGGTGCGGATTTCCGGATAAGAGAGAGTCACTCGGTTATCACAATAAATGGGGGACTTACGGCCCGATGCCCATGTAAATGGATTCTCGTTGTTAAGCTTTATAGCTTTCACCTGCAACAGCGATTTCGCTGTCTGTACTGCTGTAATTTCGTTTGCTTTCATACCGCAAAAATACATATTTTTTTTTAATTAACGTTATTTATAATGTGTGAATGCGTAAATGCGTGATTGCGTGAATGCCTGACGGAAATAAGCAATAACAACATATCAACCCATCAACAATTAGCAGGCAGCAGGCAGCAAATTACATTTGTCAATTAACTATTAACTATTAATAAATGCTCCTCTTCTATCAAACCCACACCCTCTATGTCGACGAGCCCCATGTCAACGGCATCGTCCAGGCCGACTCGGTCGAATCAGCATTGCACACCCTCGTCGACGGCAGCCAGTCAGTTCAGATCTCTGGCATCAGCGCCGACCAGTTCCTCCAGGAACTCAAAAAATCCTTCCTCTACATCAAAGCCGCAGGCGGCATCGTCACCAGTCACGGCCAGACCCTCCTCATCTACCGCAACGAGCGATGGGACCTTCCCAAAGGAATGGTTGAAGCCGACGAAGAGATCGAGTCGGCCGCACTCCGTGAGGTGCAGGAAGAGACAGGCATCTCCGACCTCACCCTCGGACCGCTCCTCACCACCACATTCCATATCTACAACACCTACGGCCGTTGGACACTCAAGCAGACATGGTGGTACCTTATGACCACACCCCAGACAGCTGAAACCACGCCCCAGACAGCCGAAGGCATCACCAAAGCCACCTGGCTCGCGCCAGACGAACGTCACCAAGCCCTCTCCCACTCCTACTCCATGATGCAGCACATTGACAACCTGCTTTAGGGATTTTTTACTGGCCGGCAACATCATGCACGCCTGACTTAGGCTTACGGGATAAACACTAAAGACATGGGGAAAACAAGAAATGCGGAGCTTATGCAGAGCTTGTGCGGAGGTAGTGCGGAGGTTGTACGGAGGTAGAGCAAAGCTCTCTTAGGCCTCGTAGAGAAGAACGGCTCTAAAATGGTCGGAATCACAATAACAGTATCACAGTTAAAAAATTGTGATACCACTTATCTCAAATACCCCTTTATATAGTATATAACTAATTAATTATTAATAATATATAAGACATAGGGAAATATGAGACCCTTCAAAAAAACAACTGTGATTCTGTGATTGTGATTATCAACAGCAGACCTCTTCTACTAAAAGGCTAAATATCAACGAGTTTGACTTGCCAATAGGGAGATATGTCTTCTATTTTTTTGACAGTTGACAGTTTTGACAATAAAAAAAAGCATGACAATTTCCCTTACTTATATTATATAACTAATTAATTATTAATAATATATAAGATATAAAGAAATTGACATACCTCAAAAAAGAAACTGTCAAACTGTCAACTGTCAAATCTTGCATTCTTAATCATTATAACTCAACAAATTACATCATCAACCACCAGCCACATAAAGACGTTATCCGACAAAAAACAGCCTTTTTTTACACTTATAAAGGTCAAAAAAGAGTACCCCAAACCCCATTTCAGCATAAAGAACCCTTCCTAAATGGAAGGCATTATGATGTCAATTTTCCACTAAAGGCCAAATTTGGAAGCCACCAAGATGCCAAAGAGGCACCATAAACCCCAAAATGAGAAGCCTCACACCCCGACCCCCTCTCCTTTTGAGAGGGGGAGTTAGATGATAGCTTAATGATAGGTAAGTGATAGGGAGAGGTAAGGCAAGTGCTTTTGTTTTCCTCTTTCGTTTCATGGAATAAAGGTTCTGCTCTCGCGCGGCAGTTGCCACCGAGAGCGGCGTCATTGTCGACTTCGGCTCGGCATAGTCATAAATGGATTTTATGGCTCTGCTCTCGCTCTCGCGCGACAGTTGCCACCGAGAGCGGCGTCATTGTCGGCTTCGGCTCGGCATAGCCATAAATGGATTTTTGGCTCTGCTCTCGCTCTCGCGCGACAGTTATCAACAGGTTATCAACAAAAGATATTTGATAAATAATCTTAAAACGTTTTTTTGTATATGATTTATGGCGTACTTTTGCATCCGAAAACAAGTAATCACCCTAATCAAAATACAGTCATGAAAAAGAAAATTGCAATCCTTTCACTTCTCGCTTTGATGTTCCTTGCTACGGCTTGTGAATCGATGCATCACACCTGCCCCGCCTATCGCGGCTCGGTGGCCGAGAATGTTCAACGTTAACGTCGACCTTAACCCTCACGTTAACCTTATCTTTTAGGTTAAAAACTAAAAAACACACCCCATTTAGGTGGAGTGTGTTTTTCTTTATTGTAGCTCAGAGGCTCAACCTATCTTCTCATTCACCATCTTGATGAGCTCTGCCTCTTCCTTTATGGCGGCTGCCTCGATGTCGGCGGCTTTCTTCAGGATGTCGTTCTTGAAGGCTTCGTCTTTAAGGCTCGAGGCGTTGATCTTCACGTTCAGGTGAGCACCCATCACGGCGCTACGGGCGGCCAAAGCTCCCACGCCTCCGTCGGTCACGCTGTTCGGGTTGCCGAACTCTATCATGGCTCTCACTATCTCGAAAGCCTCAAACGACTTCTGCATCGTCTTGAACGGCACCTCGGTGGCGAACGTCGTAGCCTCCTGTATGGCGGCGCTGCGGGCGGCTTTCTCCTCGTCGGTCTTCTTAGGCAGGCCGAAGGCGTCCATAATCTTGTTGAAAGCGTTTGTGTCCTCATCCACGAGGTGCAGAAGCTCGTCTTTCAGCGCCTGACCCTTGACGGCGATGTCGCTATATTTCTCCCACTCGTCGTCGTAGGCGGCCTTGCCACCCGTGAGGTTGGCCACCATCGTGCCGAGCGAGGCTGCCAAAGCTCCCATGTAGGCACTCACCGAACCACCGCCGGGTGCGGGGCTGTCGCTGGCGGTCTCGTCGCAGAAGCCCTTGCAGGTGAGGTCGACCAGCTTCTTCTGGCTCTTGTCCTCGATCAGGAACTCTATCACCTTCTCCTTCGGGTCGAAAGGCTTGAGGTCGTCCAATCCCATCGACTTGATGGCGATCTTCATTATCTCGTCCTCGCTCACTCCGAGGCTGCGCTGTTGTTTGTTGAGATAGTACTTGCCGGCGTCGATAAGCACTTTCTTCGGTATCAAGCCCACTATCTCGCAGCCAGTCACACGCACTCCGCGATTGGCGGCGCAACGGCACACCTCGTCGAAACACTTGTGTACGGGAGCCACGTTGATGCTGGTGATGTTCATCGACACTTGAGCGATGCCGTAGTCTTCGATATACCAGCCAATGGCCTTGGTGCCTTTCAGCGTTCCGGGTATCATGATGGGGTTGCCCTTCTCGTCTTTCATCGGCTTGCCCGTCACCTTGCCGCCTTCACGCTGGGGACGGCCTTTCTCGCGCACGTCGAAAGCGATGGCGTTGGCTCTACGCGTCGAGGTGGTGTTGAGATTGTAGTTGATGGCGATAAGGAAATCACGTGCGCCAACCTGCGTAGCACCCGTCTGCGCCACGTGCTCGTTCCACTCGTTGGGACCGAAGTCGGGCTTCCACTCCTCGCTTCCGAGGCGGCTCTGCAGCGACTCGTACTCTCCCTTGCGGCAGTAGGCCAGGTTCTTACGTTCGGGCTTGTAGGCGGCACTCTCGTAGCAGTAGATGGGGATGTTCAGCTCCTCGCCGAGACGTTTGCCCAGCTTGTGTGCATATTCGACCACCTCGTCCATCGTGATGTTGCTCACGGGGATGAGCGGACACACGTCGGTAGCACCCTGACGCGGGTGTGCGCCGTGGTGCTGACGCATATCTATGAGTTCGGCGGCTTTCTTCACCACCATGTAGGCAGCCTCGCACACAGGCTCAGGCTCGCCCACGAAGGTGATAACCGTACGGTTGGTGGTAGCACCGGGGTCAACGTCGAGCAGCTTCACACCCTCGACCTTCTCTATCTCAGCGGTCACCTGATTGATGATGTTCATGTCGCGACCTTCGCTGATGTTGGGTACACATTCGATTAACTGTTTCATTGTGTTTTAAATGTTATGTTTGTTGATATGTTTTATGTTGATAGGTTGATATGTTTTGCCGTTGATAAGTTGATATGTTGAAAAGGTTTCGCTTCTCAATTCTCATTTACTTCAACGTTGTTACAGCCTTTTCTGTCCAGTTGAGCAGGAACTCGGAGACCTTCTTCTCGCTGTAACCTTTGCCCTCTTCGAGGTAGGCGCTGTTCTGTATGTGTACGGGCTGTCCCTCTTTGTCGAGTATCACAAACACAGGGAAGCCGAAGCGGGCGGGGTTGCCCAGCCGCTTCATCGCTTCGGGGTTCTTGTTGCCCTTCGACCAGTTCACGTGGATATACACGAAATTCTCGTCGATGATTTTATGCACAGCCGCGTTGGTGTCGGCATATTCGGCAAAACGTATGCACCACGGGCACCAGTTGCCTCCCACCTGGCAGAGCACATACTTGCCCTCTGCGGAGGCTTTCTTCACGGCGTTGTCTATCTGCACCATCGCATTAAGACTCTCGTCGTAAGGCTTCTTCTGCGCAAACAACGAAGTCTGGATGGCAAAAAGCGCCAATGTGATAAGGATGATTTTCTTCATAATCTTTCGTTGACAAGATTCAAAATATCGTTGATTATCGGCTGCCCGTCCGTTGCCGAGCGTTCGCCGCATAATATCAGCTGCTTAGCTTTCTCTACCGCATCTGTATCGAGTGCGTCGCTGGCAATCTGGCAATCGAGAACTGTAGAGCCGTCCATCAATAACGACACTTCCACCATACCCCAGTCGAACGCCCCTTTGCAGGTAGCCTTGAAGTCATGCCAGCGTCCGAAACGCCAGTCGTCGCTGGCGTAGAACGCCCTCCGCTGATTCACTTCTTCGACAAGCGACAGCGAGCCAAAATCAACCCTCTCCGACTTCTGTCCGTATTCCTTCTCGAAAGCCTCCACTATGCGCGGCATAATGTTTTCTACTGTGATGTCGGCCAGCTCGCTGAGGTTCACCACACGACTCTCCACCGACTTCACTCCATGTTTCAGCAACTTCGACACGTTGGGTGTGAGATAGCGTCGCAGAGCCTCTATGTCAGTCTTTATCATTATCGTACCATGATGCAACGCCGCCGTAGCGTTCTTGTGGAACGCACTACCCGAGAACTTTTTGAATGCTTGTGTGCTTGAGTGCTTGAGTGCTTGAGTAGTGCCAACACTTACGCAATCACGCAAAGACGCATTCACGCAATCAACCATCATATCGTTCCTTCCGCTCACCTCGGCCTTGATTCCGTAGGTGCCCAACGCGTCGGATATCACTTTAAAGTTGCGATTTGTGTCGGCCATCACCGCGGGTGCCACAAAGGTGAAGTTCAAGTTCTCCACATCGTGATACACGGCACCTCCACCAGTCGTGCGGCGCATCAGGTGTCCCCCCTCCCCTTCCAGCAAGTCCACGTTGCACTCGGCGTAGGGGTTCTGGTTCTGTCCTATCACCACCGTACGCTCGTTGCGCCACAGGTAGCACACCACGCTCGACTTCTCACAATGCTGAAAAAGCCAATCCTCAACCGCCAAGTTGAGGAACGGGTCGAACCGGTTGCTTATGATGGTTTTCAGCTTCATCTTTTCTTCATGAAACGTTCCAGATTGGTTGAAAGTGTGAAATAGTTGGGTGCCTGAAGCAGATGGTAGTTGTTCCTCGCATACGAGAACTCAAACCCCTTGATACGAAGTCCAAGACCGTAGGAGAAACCGCTGGTATTGAATCCGCTGGAGGCCTGCATCTCACGCATCTGGCGGAAGTTGTAGCCAAACCGCAGGAACACCACCTTGCCGATGTTCAGCTCTACGCCAGCCAGCACATGCCGCCCAGCGTTGTCGAAGAACTTCGCCACACCGCTGCGTTTCGTCACCTCGCCCGTGAAGGGATCGGTCGTCTGCGACGGATTGTACATATCCTCGTACATCAGGTTCCATTGCTGCAGTTCGGTGATGGCAAAGAAGAAACGGAACGGAGCCTTGCTGAGCTTGTACGACAGAGCCGCACTTATCTCAAACGGAGTCCAGTCGGTCTTCGCCTGTCCAAAGAAGAACTGCGCACCCACGTTGCGTCCGATGACCGTAGCCACAAACCGACGGTTGGGATGCACGTACGACGCCGACATGTCGAAAGCTATTGCAAGTGCCGTATAGGACGCATATTGCGAGAACGTAGGCTTCGCACTCACTCCGAACGAGAAGCTTGAGTCAATCTTGAAACCCCAGCTGAGTATCGCCGTAACGTCGCAAGCGTAGAAGCGGCCCGTGGAGTTGTCGTACTCGTCGTAGCCGTCGAAAAGGCCGTAGTTGTGGTATTTCATCGTGGCTGCGAACACGCCCGGCCTTCCGAAATCGCGAGCATACGACACCTGTCCCATGCCCACATGCGAGAACATACCCACATAGCTGAACGTGATGGCGTTGTGCATCGACGGCAGGAACATCGACGGGTTGTCCACCGCGATGCTAAGGTCGCCGTCGGCGATGGGCAGATAGTCCATACCCAACCCCGCAGCACGAGCCGACGCCGTCATGTCCAACACCGAAAGATTGTTCATCCCAGCCACCTGCGATACCGCCCGCAAGGGCAGCATCGCAAGCAACAAGGCTGTTATGAAAAATCTGAGTTTCAAAGCAATTAGCGGTTAGCGGTTAGCGGTTAGCTCTGACTGCTTACCGCCGTCCGCTAAATTTATTTCTTCTTGTTACGCTCGTGACGCATCAGGTGGCTCGGTTCGAGAGCCATACGGTCGGTTTCAAGCAACGAGGCGACACCCTCGTCAACTCTGCGTTTCTGCTCGCATGCCTCGCAATGGCACTCCTCGTGGTATTCGCGCGGCTCGGTGTAGGTGGTTATCACGCCTTCGAAGTTGCGAAGGATCACCTTGTCGGGGCTCTGCGAGATGACATACTGCGGCATCACTGGAGTCTTTCCGCCACCGCCAGGAGCGTCAACCACGAAGGTTGGCACAGCGTAACCGCTGGTGTGTCCACGCAGGTTCTCGATAATCTCGATACCCTTACTCACCGGAGTACGGAAATGCTCCAATCCCATCGACAGGTCGCACTGGTAGATGTAGTACGGACGCACACGGTTGCGCACCAGCTCGTGCATCAGTTTCTTCATCACGTGCACACAGTCGTTCACGCCGCGCAGCAACACCGTCTGGTTGCCCAGAGGAATACCCGAGTCGGCCAGCATAGCCAGAGCGTGTTCAGCTTCGGGAGTGAACTCGTTGGGGTGGTTGAAGTGGGTGTTCATCCAGATGGGATGGTATTTCTTCAGCATGTTGCACAGCTCGGGGGTGATACGCTGCGGGCAGACCACAGGCGTACGGCTTCCGAGGCGCACAATCTCCACATGCGGGATAGCGCGGAGGCGTTTGATGATGTATTCCAGTTTCTCATCCGACACCATAAGGCAGTCGCCACCGCTCAGCAGCACGTCACGCACCTGCGGGGTCTTCTCGATATAGGCGATGCACTTCTCAATGCGCTCGGCCGGGCTCTCGTCGTCTTTCTGTCCAGCGAAACGGCGACGGGTGCAATGACGGCAGTACATCGAGCACATGTCGGTGATGAGGAACAGCACGCGATCCGGATAGCGGTGTGTGAGACCAGGAGCCGGCGAATCCTCGTCCTCGTGCAGCGGGTCGTTCAGGTCGGCGGGCGCGATGTTGCACTCCTCGCCAGCCGGGATAGCCTGACGGCGGATAGGATCGTATGGGTCGTTCGGGTCGATGAGGCTCAGGTAGTAAGGCGTGATTGCCATACGGAACTTGGCGAGAGCCTTCTTGATGCCCTCGGCCTCTTCAGGCGAGAAGGAGAAGTACTTGCTCAGCTGCTCGTATGTCTCAATACGGTTCTTGACTTGCCATTTCCAATCGTTCCATTGAGCGTCAGAGACCTCTGGAAACAATTCTTTTCTGCGGTTTACTTTCATAGTTATTATATATTATGTTACTATTTATCAATAAACTAATGCATACATAAGGCCTGATATTAAGCCCCATATAGGTTGCAAATATACAAAAAGTTTTGAGTTCTAAACTCTTAAAAAACACAGCAGCATTCCAACAAAATGAAATTCCCATGCAACAAAAACCCCGTTACAACGTTATCTTATTTTCTTTCAAAAATTTTCCATCTCAATGAAAAAAATACTTTCTGTTGTCAGCATCGCTTTTGTGGTACTACTCTCAAGCTGTAATAGCGGGCGCGAATACGAAACCGTGGTTTCGACCTATCCCGATGGGAGCAACCAGCTTGTATACATCATGAAAGGCAAAGACTCGAAAGCCGTAAAGATCGGAGAGAAAATGTATTACAGCAACGGACAGCTACAATATGAGAAGCACTTCAGCGGCAAAGATGAAACCCCCGACGGCGTGTGGAACTACTACTACCCTACCGGCGAACTCTTTGTGAGTGGCGACTATAATTCCGACCACCTCAAGGGTAACGACTGGACGCTTCTCAACCGCGACGGAAAGCCTTATCTTGACGGCGAGTGCGACTCTATGCGTATAGCCGAATGGAGCGAGATAGGCACGCCCGCTTCGGTGATATTCTATCAAGCCAACAGCCAGTATCTCTACCAGTTCTACAGCAACTGCGCCCTGCGCTCAACAGGCAAGACCACCGACGGCAAACGCGAAGGCCGCTGGCTTTTCTATCATCCCAACGGCATGCTGCAGACGGAGGCCACCTTCACAAACGGACGTGAGAACGGAAAATATACCGTCTATCGCGACAACGGCATCCCATACTATCAGGGCATCTACGAGAACGGCCGCCGCTGTGGCGAGTGGGAGTTCTACGACGAAGAGGGGAATATTGCTCATAGGCAGAAGTTTAATTAGCAGTTAGTTGTTAGCAGTTAGTAGTTAGTTATCGGTTTTGCTGGTGTTAGATTCCAATCCTATATATAAGATAATTGGGAAAGAGGCCGACCTCATGGGGGTGAAAGCCTATGCTGTGGGCGGTGTGGTTCGCGACTACTTTCTGCAACGGCCTTGTACGGACATCGATGTGGTGTGTGTGGGCAGCGGGATCGAGCTGGCCAAAGCGGCAGCGGCAAGTGCTGGCGGACACACGAAGGTGTCGGTATATCAGAACTTCGGCACAGCCGCCTTCGGATACAGATACAACAATATCGACTGGCAGATTGAATTCGTAGGCGCGAGGAAAGAGTCGTACCGCCGCGAGAGCCGCAAGCCGATTGTGGAAGACGGCACCTTGGAAGACGACCAGAACCGCAGGGACTTCACCGTCAACGCGATGGCGATGTCGCTCAACGAGGAGACCTGGGGCGAACTGGTTGACCCCTTCGGAGGCATAAGAGACCTCAACGAGGGCTTGCTGCGTACTCCACTCGACCCCGACATCACCTTCAGCGACGACCCGCTGAGGATGATGAGAGCCGTGAGATTTGCGTCGCAGCTGGGATTCCGCATCGAAGACAAGACTTTTGAGGCAATAGGGCGAAACAAAGAACGGATAGAAATCGTGTCGAAAGAGCGTATCGCCACCGAACTGAACAAGATCATTATGTCGCCTCGTCCGTCGGTGGGATTCAAGCTGCTCGAACTCTCGGGGTTGCTGAAACTGATATTCCCGGAGCTTTCGAAACTGAAAGGCATAGAGACCGTCGAAGGCCGTGGGCATAAGGACAACTTCTACCACACGATGGAGGTGCTGGATCATGTGGCAGAGAAAAGCGACAACATGTGGCTCCGATGGGCAGCGTTGCTGCACGACATAGGCAAGCCCTACACCAAACGCTACGACGAGCGCATAGGATGGACCTTTCACGGACACGAAGCCAAAGGCAGCCACATGGTCAAACGGCTTTTCAAGAACCTGCATCTCCCCCTCAACGGCAAGGAGCGCTATGTGGAGAAGCTCGTCATGCTGCACATGAGGCCTATCATACTGTCGGAAGACATCGTGACCGACTCGGCGGTGAGAAGACTACTGTTTGAAGCCGGCGACGACATAGAAGACCTGATGACCCTCTGCGAAGCCGACATCACCTCGAAAAACGAAGTGAAGGTGAAACGCTTCATGGAGAATTTCTCTACGGTACGCCGCAAGCTGGTGGAGCTGGAAGAGAAAGACCGAATACGCAACTTCCAGCCGCCTGTGGGAGGAGAAGAGATTATGCGAATATTCGGCATCCCACCTTGTCACGAGATAGGTATCATCAAAGACCGCATCAAAGACGCCATCCTCGACGGCAAGATACCCAACGAGAGGGAAGCCGCCGTGAAGATGATGTACGAGATAGCTGCGGAATTAGGGCTAAAAGCGGTTAATGGTTAATGGTTAACGGTTAATGGTTATAGGTTAGCGGTTAGCACCTATGACGACAAAAAAAATCCGGCCTTTGGAGGTCGGATTTTTCTTTTTGTACCGCATGCCGGAGTCGAACCGGCGATCTACTGCGTGAGAGGCAGTTGTCCTGGACCACTAGACGAATGCGGCAGGTGGCTTAAAGCCGTTTTTGCGAGTGCAAAAGTACAAACATTTTTTTAATCAAAGGCAGATTTGTGTTTATTTTTTTATCTTTTGATTATAATCTACTATATACAAGTTAGTTATAATCACTTAGAAGATACCACTTCGAGTGCTTTTTTGTAGCAGGGATCGACTTCGTGCATTATCTGATAGTAGTATTTTGTGCCGTAGAGGTTCTTTGCGATGAGAGCTTTCAGAAGGAGGTGAAGATAGTTTTCGGTGAGGGCGAGACGCTGCGGGTCGGTGGTGCCCGTGGTGTCGGTTACGGGGTAGTCTTTGGATTGGGCGAAAGAGGCGAACTCGTTGTCGATGGCGTAGGAGTCGTACTTCAGTAGGAAGGCGTCGAAGGGTATGTCTTTCAGCTCAGCACGATGGGATTCACTCCAACGGAGCGGGAACTCGTTGACGAGGCCTTTGTTACGAAGGGTGACGAAGTAGTCGGCCAGCTTGGAGGTGTCCATCGGGACGAAGACGTCAGGCATGATGCCGCCGCCACCGTAAACGACGCGACCAGAGGCGGTCTTGAACTTCAGCGAGTCGGGGAAATGGATGGAATCCTGCGAGATAAGCTCGCCATGTTTGTAGCGCTCATATATATCGTTGCGGTAGGCATCGCCGCCAGCCTTGTAGGGTTTCTGTATACAACGACCCGAGGGGGTGTAGTAGCGGGCAGTGGTGAGGCGCACCTGAGAGCCATCCTTGAGAGAGAACATACGCTGAACCAGACCTTTACCGAAAGAACGACGGCCGACGATGGTGCCGCGATCCCAATCCTGAACGGCACCCGAGACGATCTCGGAAGCGGAGGCGGAGTTCTCGTCGATGATGACCACAAGACGACCCTCACGGAAGCGGCCGGTGGCGTTGGTGGAATAGGAATGTCGCGGCTGACGACGACCCTCCTGATAGACTATCAGCTTGCGGGCAGGGAGGAACTCGTTGGCGAGGGCGGTGGCGATGTCGAGGAATCCGCCACTGTTGCCCCGAAGGTCGAGCATAAGAGACTTCATACCTTGACGCTGGAGGTCGGCGAGAGCAGCTCGGAACTCGTCGACGCTGGTGCGGGCGAAGCGCTCGAGCTTGATATATCCAACGGTATCGGTAGCCATAAACCAGGTGTCGATACTGCGGATGGGCACCTTGCCGCGAGTGATGGAGAAGTCTTTTTCAGCGGAGCCGCGAAGCATGGTGATGGTAACCTGACTGCCCTTAGGTCCGCGCAGATGATTGGAGACGAAAGTATTGTTGACGCTATCGCCCACGGCGGGACGGCCGTCGATACGAATGATTTTGTCACCCGGGAGGATTCCCACCTTGGAGGAAGGACCGCCCTCGATGACGTCGACCACGTGGATGGTGTCGTCAACGATCTGGAAGGAGATGCCGACACCCTCGAAGTTGCCCTGCAGGTTCTCGTTGGCTTTCTGCACGTCTTTGGCGGGGATGTAGATGCTGTGAGGGTCGAGCGATTTGAGCATGGCGACGATGGCCTGAGTTGCGAGGCTGTCCATATCGGGCGACTCGACATAGCGATCGAGGATGAGCGACCACATCTCTTTGAGGCGCGCCTCGGCGGCAGCGTTGGTGTCGAGCTTGTGGGAACGCGAACGGAACTTGGTTTGAGCATCGGACGGAGAGGCGAACGACACAAGAAGGAGGATTGCGAGTATCTTGACAGAAAGTTTCATCTTATATTATATATATATTGATTCGTTAATTAATTATCGTCACATTTTATTACGCAGCAAAAGCGGAATTATTGTGTTGGAAGTTGAGGATTTGGATACAGGTAGTCAGAAGGGAGCTAGATGGGAGTCAAAACGGATGTGATAATGTGAGAATTTGCGTAGGAGGAGGTCGAGAGTTGAAGAAAATGTTGAAAAGTGTTATAACAATTTTCTTGTTGATAACGTTGAGATATTAACAGTAAGTTACGGGGACAAACGCTAAAGGCGGTGATTATTTGAGCGATACGGAGTGGGATGAAATTCGGGGTACTGTAATTCAAAAATTTATATCAAAAATCTGTTTTCCAAAACGATACAAAAGCACACATTTGCAAAAACTAACTAATCAAGAGGTTAGGTGGGACGAAAAAACGAGGGGTCAAAATGCATTTTTTTCTTCAAAAAATTTGGAGAATTGAATGGAAAAATATATAATTGCGGCTGAGTGTATGGAAAAGGGCTTAAGAGATTAGTTGACAGTTGGGTTAGGTGAAGAGGGTGTGAGGAGGTTTGGTATTTTAACAAATGGGTGCGACATGCTTTATAAAAATTAAATGAAATATGCAAAAAAAAATTTCACCAGGGGGTAGTATGATTTGTTGCAAATTTGCATTGCGGAGAAGGGAACGAGAGTGTGACGCAAGAAAGTGAAAATAAAAGAGCAAGAGAAAATAGATCATAAACCAAAGTAAACACACGTAAAACAACAGAACGGAGAGAAGACTATGGAGAAAAGCTACAAGACAGTATGGGCCAGATGTTTAGAGATCATTAAGGACAATCTGGGAGAGAACAGCGAGAAGTTATATAAGACCTGGTTCGCCCCGATAAGACCCGTACAGCTGGAGAACGGAACGCTGACCATCGAGGTGCCGAGTGCTTTCTATTATGAATATATAGAAGAGAACTATATCGACCTGTTGAGAAAGGCCATCAAGATGGAGCTCGGCCCCAAGGGCATGCTGAAATACAGCATCGTCATGGACCAGATAACCCCGATAACGACAACAGCTCCGTCGACAGGAAAACAGGCTGTGATCAACAGACCTAAAGAGGTTCCGGTAGCCCTGAACGACGGCAAACACTCGGAGATGCCCAACCCGTTCGTGTTCCCAGGATTGGGTAAGCTGAAGGTTCCGTCGCAGCTGAACGAGAACTACACGCTTGACAACTTTGTGGAGGGCGACTGCAACCGACTGGCCCGCTCAGCCGGATATGCCGTAGCCAAGAATCCCGGCACGACAGCGTTCAACCCGTTGCTGATTTACGGAGGAGTAGGATTGGGCAAAACCCACCTGGCCAACGCCATCGGAATCAAAGCGAAAGAGAACCACCCCGACAAGGTGGTGCTGTATGTCACCTCGGACACCCTGATGCAGCAGTATATGACCGCCGGACAGGAGAAGTCGACCAACGACTTCATCCACTTCTACGAGATGGTGGACATCCTAATTGTGGACGACATCCAGTTCTGGTCGAACAAAGCACCCAAGACACAGGAAGCCTTCTTCCACATCTTCAACCACCTACACCAGCACAACAAGCAGATCATCATCACCAGCGACAAAGCCCCGTCGGAGCTTGCCGGATTGGAGCCACGTCTGCTTTCGAGGCTGAAATGGGGTTTGTCGGCCGACCTTCAGTCGCCCGATGTGGAGACCCGCATGGCGATACTTAAGAAAAAACTCGAGACCGAAGGTATCGAGATGCCGCATGAGGTGATAGAGTATATTGCCTACAACATCAACACCAACGTGAGAGAGCTCGAAGGAGCGCTGATATCGCTGATGGCCCAGTCGTCGCTGAACAAGAAGCAGATCACGATAGAGCTGGCAAAGCAGATGATCGACAAGTTCGTGAAGAGCACGACGAGAGAGATCACCATCGACTATATACAAAAGGTGGTGTGCGACTACTTCAACCTGCCGGTCGACAGCATACAATCGCACACGAGAAAACGCGAAATCGTGCAGGCACGCCAGCTGACTATGTATTTTGCCAAGAAGCTGACCAAGTCGTCGTTGGCGATAATAGGACTGCAATGTGGCAACAAAGACCACGCCACGGTGCTTCACGCCTGCAAGACGGTTGCGAACCTGGCGGAGACCGACAAGCAGTTCCAGTGCTGGGTTGACGAGCTGGACAAAAAACTTAAGGACTAATCCAAAGAGAGTCCAAATGATGACAGGTTTTGTTTTTTAATATATTGAGTTTCCAAACAATCAGACACGCTATTGTGTCTGATTGTTTTTTATACAGATCCAATGTCTAAAATCAGTTTTAAACCAGGTACACTCATCTACCCGCTGCCGGCGGTTATGGTATCGTGTGGCGATATCGACGGAGAAAGAAACATACTGACGGTAGCATGGACGGGAACCGTATGTTCTGATCCGGCTATGTGCTATATCTCAGTAAGAAAAGAGCGCTTCTCGCACCACCTGATAGCAGAGCACGGAGAATTCGTGATAAACCTGACCACACAGGAGCTGGCCTACGCCACCGACTGGTGCGGAGTGAAAAGCGGACGCGACTTTGACAAGTTCAAAGAGATGAAGCTCACAGCTGAACGAGCCCAGATGGTGAAAGCCCCGCTCATCGGAGAGAGCCCGCTCAACATAGAATGCCGAGTTACGGAGATAAATGAGCTGGGAAGTCACGACATGTTCCTCGCCGAAGTGGTGGCGGTGGATGCCGAAGAGAAGCTCATCGACAAGAGCACAGGATCGTTCCAGCTCAACCACGCACAGCCCCTCGCCTACTCACACGGACGCTACTACGGACTGGGTGAACGTTTGGGTGGATTCGGATTTTCGGTAAAGAAAAAACATTGAACCTTCAACATATACACATCATGAAAATAGCCTGCGTAGAGCCATTGGGCATCAGCCGCGAACATTTTGAAGAACTCAAAAGCCACTATAAGGCATTGGGACATGAGTTCAACTACTATCTTGACCGTCAGGAGTCGCCCGAGGAGATGGTGCGAAGGATGGATGGAGCCGAAGTGGTGGTGGTGTCGAACATAAAGCTGCCCAAAGAGGTGCTGGAGAAATGCACGAACCTGAGGTTCCTGTCGGTGGCGTTCACCGGACTGGACCATATAGACCTCGACTACTGCAAAGAGAGGAACATTGCTGTTCAGAACGCATCGGGCTACTCGACCACAGCGGTGAGCGAGCTGGCAGTAGGCATGATGATCGACCTCCTGCGACAGGTTACACGCATGGACGGAGTGATAAGAACAGGTAAAGGCAGAGGAGCCTTCCTCGGACGCGAACTGAAAGGAAAGACCGTCGGAGTCGTCGGTACCGGAGCCATAGGAACCGCCACGATAAAGCTGCTTCTGGCTTTTGGATGCAAAGTGTTGGCGTACAACCGTAGCCGTCACGAAGATGTAGAAGCGCTGGGGGTGAAATATGTAACCCTCGACGAGTTGCTCAAAGCAAGCGACATCGTGACGCTGCATGTACCGATGAACAGCGAGACAAAAGGGCTGATTGGCCGAGAGCAGCTCGCAGCGATGAAGCCTACGGCATTGCTGATAAACACAGCTCGCGGTATGGTGTGCGACATCGCAGCCGTAGCCGAAGCTCTGCAGAATGGCACAATCGCCGGCGCAGCCTTCGATGTCTTTGAACAGGAACCCCCGATCCCTACCGACCACAAACTAATAGCGGCACCGAACTGCCTATTGACGCCCCATATTGCTTTTGCCACCGAAGAGAGCTTTGCCGACCGAGCAGGGATTGTGTTCGATCACGTAGACGGGTGGCTGAAGAATAACTAATCGATATACGCCATACACCCCATGCATTTTGTCTCCCCGAGACACGCGCATGATATCAAAAGAATAACCCCACGCTGAGATAGTGTGGGGTTATTAGTTTTAAAACGCGGACAATTATCAATCGAAATATTCGATACGGCGGTTGGTGATGAATGTCGGGATAGCGTTGTCCTTCTCAAGCTGATACTGAGTTTTCTGAACCCAGTTGCCGTGGTTGTCGTATTTGTATTGATAGAGCGTTGTGCTCACCTCAGGATCTTCGTCGGTGTAGTCGTAGACGGTAACGTTGATAGGCTGCTGGTGTGAGTCATACTCGTAGTGATAGTCGCGAATCTTGCTGTTCGAACGGTCGAACACCGAAGTATGATGGATGGCGCCGTCGAAGTCGTAGCTGTACACCTCACGTTTGTAGACGTTGTTCTTAGCGTCGTTGTAGCTACGCTGCACCAGCCTGCCCTCGCCGTTGTATTTGTAAAGCACGCGGTGTTCGATCTGACGCTCGGCATCTTCAACATAGGATTCGGTAAGCACCTGGTCTTTGTTGTAGATATAATAGGTGCGGCCTATTATCTGTTCGTGGTTGTCGACAATGTGCTCAAGAGTCACATGGCCGAATACGTCGTGTTTGTAGCGCGAGCGGAAAAGCATATTGTCCTCGTCGTCGGGAGAGAGGAAGGTCATGCTGCGACGCTGACCTTTTTCATTGTAGACGGCCTCGGTTTTCTCAAGCTGCGAGCCGTACTGCATATCGCCATCACGGTCTACCGTAGCCTCATACATTGTGGACGAGACCTTCTTCACGTTTCCCGAAAGACCGTCCTGCACCGACTCACTCTGAGAAGTCTGCGCCGACACGGTGGAGAGCAATCCGACCATCAAAAAGGACGATACTATGAGCTTAATTTTCATTGCAGTCTTGTTTTGATATTTTATAGAAGGAGTAACGTAGTAAAACGCAAATTATTATATACAGTATTATTTTTCTATCTTATCGATTTACAATCTGCCTACGCCATATTGTGCAGCGTGGCATAGACGGCGAGACCCGCCACCGAGCGTATGCCGGTCTTTCGAGTCACGTTTTTCCGGTGAGAGTTCACCGTGTGGATAGAAATATTCAACTTGTCGGCTATCTGCTTGCTGCTCAATCCTTGAGCCACAAGCACAAGCACCTCACGTTCGCGGATGGAGAGTTCGTAGTTTTCGTCATCGTCGAGACTCGACACCCTGTCCACTTCCGTTTTCAGCAGCTGCGCTATGCGGTTACGCTTCTCACGTATATCAATCGAAACACGGAACAGCTGCAGGACATCCTGGTCGAGATACTGATAAACCAAAGCCGCAATCGCCATGTTAGGCTGGAGCTGCTGTATGGCGGCGAGCTGAGATCGGATGGGCGGCACCAGAAGAGTGGGGTTCACTATAAGCAAGTCGGGACAGAGAGCCTTGACCCGTTCATCGAGGTTCACCGCATCAGAGAGCGGAGCCAGGAAGGAGAAAGAGCCGTCGTCGGTGAGGATACGTTGCAATCCGGTGCGCACTATCTCCGAAGGCTCGACAATGAGAGTGTCAATCCTGGAGGTCATCGGTTCCTCCTTTCGAGATGGTGCAGATATGGCATGAGCACATGCTCCTCGATGGCGGCGTGACGTTCAAAGTCGGACGAGAGCTGCAGAAGTCCGAAAATAAGTTCGTTGAGTTCTTCTGTATCAGCCTGAGACGGCATGTACTTATAGAGAATCTGCAGCAAGTCAGAGATTTTGTCCACCATGCCGATATGCGACGAGGAGAGGTTGCTTGAACGCTTGAGTGCTTGATTGCCTGATTGCTTGATTGCTTGAGTGTTTGAAGAGGAAGCGCCCTCTTTCACTTTCTTTCCTTCTTGCAGACGAGGGTAGACATGCTGCTCCTCATAGGCGAAATGGTCGGACATCTCGCGCTTATACTGTTCGAAGAAGGCCATCATGGCGTCGGCGTAGCGACTGTCAGAACGGTGAACTACACCCGAGAGGTGGCGCTCAAGATGAGGCATACGCTCGCCTATATAGTAAGCATGGGATGCACGCAGATAAGGCACCAGCATAGAGAGGTCGGTCTGTTCCAAGTCCTCCATCGTAGGCTGATAGTCGCAGTAGGTGTACATGTTGCACACCAGCAGGACGAAGTCGGCGGAGATATTGTTGAGCGAGCAGACCTCCTCGACAGTACGGTTGCCCACCCCCAACCCCAATCCGAGACGAGGCATGAGCAGCACCAGGTTGTTGTTAGCCGAGAACATGTCGGCAAAGCGAGTCTTCTTGGTAAACACTTTTTTAGAATATGTTAATGTGTTATTGAGTTAGAGTGTTAATGTTTGAAACTATTCATGGTAGTAGACACGTTTCACACGTTGCGACACCGAGGTAAAGAGTTCGTATGGGATGGTGTCGCCCTCTTTCGCGATGCGATGTATCGACTGAGCGTCGCCGAAGATCACCACCTCGTCGCCCTCATGGCAGTCGATGTCGGTCACGTCGGCGAAACACATATCCATACAGACGCTACCCACGGTCTTTGCCGGATGACCGTTGATGGTCACCTCGCTGTTGCCATAGCCCAGCCTGCGGGCGAAGCCGTCGGCGTAGCCGATGGGGATGATTGCAATACGCGACGGACGCTGAGCAATCCAGCGGCGGTTATACCCCACCGAGTCGCCCTCTGGGATGTCTTTCACCTGCGAAATCTTCGTCTTGAGACATCCGACGGTCTTCAGGTGAGCCTGCACCTCGGGATGAGGCGAGATGCCGTAAAGTCCTATACCCAGACGCACCATATCCATCTGAGCGTCAGGGAATCGCACTATGCCCGACGAGTTGAGAATATGGCAGATGATGTCGCCATAAGACAGTTTCGACTTAAGCTTCTTGCTCCACGACTTGAATTTCGCAATCTGCGAGTTGGTGAAATCATCCATCTCGGGATCTTCGCTGCAAGCCAGGTGGGAGAATATCGACCTCACACGCAGCACATTGTCCTCAGCCGAGAGACGTTTGGACAATTCAGCGATGTCAGTCTCAGCAAAACCCAGACGATGCATTCCGGTGTCAAACTCCACATGCACAGGGTAAGAGGAAGTACCGAAAGCACGCACCGTAGCCGAGAACGCATCGAAGATGCGAAAGCTGTAGATATCCGGTTCCAGTTGATATCGGATCATGTCGGCGAAGCTCTCCTCCTCCGGGTTCATCACCATGATTGGCAGCGTTATGCCGTTGCGCCGCAGATCCACACCCTCGTCGCTGTAAGCCACCGTAAGGTAGTCCACATGGTTGAACTGCAGAGCGTTGGCCACCTCCACCTTACCCATGCCGTACGAGGCAGCCTTCACCATCGCCATCAGCTTGGTCGAAGGCTTGATGCGGCCACGGAAGTAGTTGAGGTTCGACACCAAAGCCCCAAGATTGACCTCCATGATAGTCTCGTGAGACTTGCGTTGCAACACCTTGGCTATGTTCTCGAAACGGAACTTGCGGGCACCCTTTAGCAGTATGGTCTCATTCGAGAAGTCAGCAATCGGGTATTCCAGCAGGAAAGCGTCTGTGGAGGGATAAAACATCGAGTCAACGCCGTCGAAGAGAGCGCGGCAACGCGTGAGAGCCTCGCCTATGCCTATAAACCGGGTTATACCCTTCTGGCGCACCAGCTGAGCCACCTGCGAGTAGAGCTCACCCTCGACCATGCCCGACTGCACAAAGTCGCTCAGCACCAGAGTGCGCTTGTGATATTGCTGCACATGCTGCAGGAAATCGAGAGCAATGGAGAGCGAGTTCATATCCAAACTATACACATCGTTGATGAGCAAGCAGTTGTTGATACCCTCATTCATTTCCAGACGCATCTCAACCGACATAAGCTTGGAGCAGCGTTCCTTTATCTCCTCGGCCGAGTAGCCCATGAAGAACATGAAGGTGATGCAATGCATCGCGTTCTCCACCGAAGCGTAGTCGATAAACGGGATAGCGATATCGTGTTTCTCGCCCGCCACCTCGATTTTGAGAGTCGTGTTATACTGCCCGTATACGACATCCAGCAGCCTCACCTTGTCCTCCTTCGAGTGACCCCAAGTGTAGAGGTCCACCTCCTTCATGCTCTCCTGCTCCGAGATGACATACTGTATGTCCTTGTGGTCGCTGCAGTATATAAGAGTCTCGCAGTGAGTGAAAAGCTGCAGTTTTTCCGCAACCTTCTGATGACGAGCCAGGAAGTTCTCGTCGTGAGCCTGGCCTATGTTAGTAAAGATTCCTATGGTCGGCTTTATGACGTTGCGCAACGCCGTCATCTCACCCGACTCCGAGATGCCCGCCTCGAAGACAGCCATGCTGTCGGTGCCCTTCATCTGCCACACCGAGAGCGGCACGCCGATCTGCGAATTGTAGCTTTTAGGCGAAGCCACCACCTTGCGGTCGGGCGACAGAAGCTGCACCAGCCAGTCTTTCACGATGGTCTTGCCGTTGCTGCCCGTGATTCCCACCACCGGGATGCCGAAAGTATCGCGATGAGCGGCAGCGATAAGCTGCAAAGCCTTCACCACATCCTTCACATACCACACATTCACGTCGTTCCACCCCTCGACTTCAGACCTCAACCCCTCCCCTGCCCCGCTGGGCAGCACAAACATCGAAACACCCTTATGGTACAGTTCCTCCACATACTTGCAGCCCGTATTACGCTTGGTTGGGATAGCGAAGAAGATAGTACCGACGGGAGTTATGAGAGTGCGGCTGTCGGTGAGCAGATTGTCGATATTCCGCTGACCGTCGGCCACCTTGAAATCTTTCGATTTGATGATTTTAGCTATTACTTCAGATTTCATTTGAATGGAGATATGTTGTTTTGATTGCGTTATAACGCTATTGTGTTTACGTGATATTGTATGGATGGGATATAATCTATCATTATTTAAGAGAAGGTGCAAAGGTACGAAGAAATTGTCAGCCTTCAGCTAGTTTTTTATCAACAGCCAGGACTTTGGGATATATGGATGTATGGACATTGGGATAACTGGATGTCTGGATAGACGGACATCTGGATATCTGGATGCAAGCTAACTTGATTAGAATGTCTCAATCCTACCGAACTCGCCCCATACCGGATGGTTACGGTAGGCGTCTTCCGAGCCTTTGGGTACACGGAGGACAGCATTTGGCGAAAGGAGGAAAAAGGCAGAAGGAATGATGTCGGGCGGTGTTGTACGGTCCACCCTCACCTCCTCCAAGGCTTTAAGCTCGGTAAAAGCGTAGTTCCCCACAAATTTCACATTGGGACCGATACGTATTTTGCGCAAGTTGTTGCAATAGGAGAACGAATAGTCTTTTATAACCTCCAGATTGTCAGGGAGCCATATCGAGTCGATACCAGTTTCATAAAAGGCCCCATGTTCAATAACCTTGAGGGTTGATGGCAATATCACCTCCTTTAAGTTGTGGTTGTTGGCAGCAAGGTCTTCACCTGCTATTTGCACTCCTTCGTTGAGGACGAGGCGCTGCAGGTTCTGTATGTTAGAGAAGAGCATCCGAGGGGTTTGCTCCACACATGAATCAAGAATTGCTTCTCTCAAGGCCATACAACGGAAGAAAGGTGTGTAGGTTGGGTCTTTCTTTAACTCATCGCCAATCCACACGCACGAGCGTGCGCGCCATATTACAGTCGTAAGCTTCGCGCAGTCGTTAAACGCCACATCGTCAATCTCCTCCAGACCTTCGGGGATCACGAGTGTATCCCTTAAACTCAAACAGGTAACAAATGCCCCGTTTCCAAGCGAACGTAAGGTTGAGGGTAACGACACGGAGGTAATGGGTGTGAGAAAGAACGCATGTTCTGAAACACGAGCCAAAGACCACTCGACCCATAAATGTCTTATTTTAGGAGGGAGAGCCAGGTCTCCTTTAGGAGGCTCACAGCCTTCAGGGTAATTATAATCATGACTATCACCAGGATAGACCACTTCCACCTGCCGTTTCGGGAAACGGCTCAACTCTCGCATCCACACAGTCTGACCGCTCTCCAACTCAACGGGAAACTTCTTTTTCGATGGCATCGTAATCCATACCCCCAAGGCGGATAGTGCCAAAACCGCAAGGAGATAGATCCACCAGCGAGAGCGCATCAGATTTCTGAAGTCGTCAATGGTTTCAGGCCTGCGGCTTGGGTTGATGTTCAATGCGCGGCTTACAGCTCTTCTATAGCGATGAGGGAACATCAGTTTAACTATCCGTCCTATAGCATATATATCAGCCCTATGGTCCGCCGACCCACCGTTTCGCTGCTCCGGAGCCGCATAGCCTTCACTTCCTGCGGCCGACTTCAGCACAGCATATTGAGGTCCGTCACTCAAACCAAAGTCAATAAGCTTGGTGTTGCCATCGATTGTCACAATTATGTTCGACGGCTTGAGGTCGTGATGGTATATCTCACGATTGTGCAGATAGGAAACAGTATCAAGTAGTTGGTCCAATATCCTTCGCCGTTGTCGCAATCGAGGCCTCCTCTCTAACCAATGGTCGAGCGTCAATCCCTCCATCCAGTCCATCACTATGCATTGCCCCACAACCGGGTCATCTTCAAGGCTCAACACCTTCACTATCCCAGGATGGTCCAATCCCACCCCTATCGAATACTCCTTATAAAGCCATTCCTCATACAGCGCATTGCCTCGCAACTCTTCTTTCAAACCTTTCAGTACATAGTATCTGCCATACCTCCTTGCACGATACACCACATGGCTCACGCCACTCCATATCAACTCATAGTTTGAAAAGAACGGCTCGGTTATACCACTGCCGCCCGACACCACTCCAGATGGTCCATCAGTCAGCATATCCCTCTTATTATTATATTAAAGTTCATACAATTAATTACTATCACCAGGATTCTAATCCACCGCAAAGATACTTTATTTTGTCGAAATGGAGGCCTATGCAAGAAACGGACCAAAACGGTTAAGCGTAAATCCAATAAATCTTGCTATTTTTGCCATCAGAAATGGAAAAGAACAATCCAAATATCGAAACCCTGCGCCGCCTCATCTGTGAAGCAGCAGGAGTGAGCGGCACGTCGCCCAGCGACTTCCTCGTCATCATGGGCTACATTGAACGACGCACCCGCGAGACGATAGGCCTCACAACCCTCAAAAGAGTATGGCAGTATGGTGGACTTGAAGCACACCACCGCCATTCCACCCTCGACCTCCTGTCACGTTCCATTGGTTACCGCTCCTATGACGATTTCTGCCAGCATTACGGCGACAAATCGCTTTCGAGCGACATCGTCCCCCAGGGTGGCATCAAGACATCCGAACTCATACAAGGCGACCATCTCCTGCTGCGATGGAATCCTGGCCGTGAGGTAGAGTGTGAATATCTTGGCAACAACGTTTTCCGAGTAATCTCTTGTGCCGCCAGCAAACTCAGTGTAGGCGACACATTTCATGGAGCTTGGTTTGCCGTCGGGCATCCAGCCATGCTTGCCAACGTCATACATGGCGACACCTCTTGGCCGCTCTACGAGATAGGCCAGCAAGGCGGCCTCACCCTGGCTCGACTGATGACAGGAGAACAGTAACCGGTGATTATCAAAAATTGTGTATCTTTGCAATTACAATCTGGTAGTAATTGCATTGTACATCATGAAAAGAACATTATCATTAACACTCACCATCAGCATGTTGGCAGTTTTTTCATTAGCCTCATGCGACCGCCACGACGACAACACGACCGTCATCCACGACACCGTTTACATTACCCTTGGGACAGAGACACCCACCAGTGGTTTTGACCAATATGGTGCATCCAAGTCTACCTTCAGCGTCGGAGAGGGAGTTTCAGTACGGTTCTCCCGCGGCAACCTACAATACCAGGCCTCTACAGGCACTTGGCGCTTTGCAGAGCACCAGTATGACTATATTGGAAACGCTAACGCCAATATTTCATCAACATACAGCGGATGGATTGACCTTTTCGGATGGGGCACAAGCGGATGGAACAGCGGTGCTTCCTGTTATCAACCCTGGGCAACTGGCACCTCATCCAGTTACTATTATCCAGGCGGCATCTATACAAACAGCTTGACTGGTGATTATGCCAAAGCCGACTGGGGCGTGTATAACGCCATATTCAACGGTGGCAACAGCGCTGGGATGTGGAGGGTACTGACAAAAGACGAGTTCGAATACCTTATGTTTAACCGAAGCTCATCTTCGTTGGGAGGAACCCCTGACGCCCGTTTTGCGAAAGCCACGGTGTCAGGCAACGAGGGTCTGATAATTTTCCCTGACAATTTTACCATGCCATCATCGCTGAACATGGTTTCGAGTATTAATTCCATAGATGTTTCCTACGACGTCAACGTCTATAACTCAAACCAGTGGGAACAGATGGAGGCCAACGGTGCTGTTTTCCTGCCAGCTGCAGGAATTCGTGGTTCTGAGGGCATGTGGGGTTGCGGTATGGAAGGTGGCTATTGGACTTCAACCTACGGAGAATCGTCGTATGATGGACCAGGTGCCTATCTTTTGTATTTTATGGGGACTGGAGTGTACACACCGGATGTATGTATACGCAACTACGCACGTTTCGACGGACGTTCCGTCCGTCTGGTCAAAGCTTAGACGAACACTCCCGGCACTTCCATTGCTGGTTTCGATGCAAACGGTGCATCAAATGCACGTTTCTCTGTATCATCCCCGAAGTAGAGCTAGGCTCCCTCGTACAAGGATATGAACGTCATTTCAGACAGTCGGTACGACTGGTGAAAGCCAAATAAAGGAAAGCCCCCTTTGCGGCAATTCCACTTGTAGTCACAAGCATTCACTAACTTATTCAAGTTACCCACCCCCTCTCCCCATAGCATTGAGGAGAGGGGTTGTTTTTTTAACTCCCACTTAACTCCCACTTAACATCTTTTATCTTAGACATTTTCGGTCGGTCACCTTCTGTACATGTATCACACTAATACACAGACAAGTTACGATTGCGAAAATCTTCGCAACGAGATTTTTCGCAATGATACAGTCTTTAACACGAATTACCGTTAATTATCAATTAATTATCAGACCTATTACATCTTACTTCTTACATCGGACATCTTCCATCTAACACCATTACACCATTACACCCCTACACCCTTACACCAATACACCCCTAAACCCTAAACTATTATCTATTAACTTTTAACTTCTTCCATCTAACATATTTTTTGTATATCCGACCCGAACCAGCCCCATCAAATATATTTAACTAATACACAGACAAGTTACGATTGTCTAATTCTTCGCAACGATATTTTTTCGATATGAATAAAATAATATATCTTATCTCATTCGATAAAAAAAAGTAACTTTGCACTTTGATAATGATACAAAATATACTAACAACAGCAAAGCAAAATAAACTAATAGTAGCACAGCAAAATAAACTAGCAAGACTGAAGTAACATCCACATATATGGCAACAATAAAAGAGAAACTAGCAGATTCTTTGACGATTCTGAAGAACTATCAAGACACACATGGTGACAACTTGGTGATACAAGGAGCGGATACCCTTGGACGGACACATACCGAGAGGTTGGTGAACAGCGGATACCTGCAGATGGTGATCAAGGGATGGTATATTCCGTCGTCTCCAGAAAGTCAGGGTGATTCCACTGTGTGGTATGTATCATATTGGAGTTTCATTACGGCCTATCTTGACAAGAAATTCGCCGGGTCATGGTGCCTGTCACCGGAGTTGTCACTATATTTCCACAGTGGCAATACTGTGATTCCAAAGCAACTAATTGTTCGCAGCGAATCAGGGACAAACAATGTCCTGCAACTTCCGTTCGACACATCATTGGTAGATATCAAGGCGGCATTGCCGCCAGCGGTTGTGCAAGAGCCCCGCTACGGAGTGCGGCTATTCCCGATAGAGCAAGCCTTACTTATGGTTGGGCCCGACTATTTTCGACGTAATGCACTGGAAGCCAGGACCTGCCTCGCTAGTTTGAAAGATGTGTCGCCACTTGCGTCTGCAGCAATAGACGGCGGGCACACCACCCGTGCAGGACGTGTGGCCGGTGCGCTTCGTTCCATCGGCAGAGGCTCGATGGCGGACGAGCTACTGCATAACATGCGACAAGTCGGCCATACGGTGACAGAGGTCAATCCGTTTGAGGAAAACTTAAAGATGGAGATATTCGCAGAATCTCCATACGCATCCCGCATCCATCTGATGTGGATGAAAATGAGGAAGGATGTGGTGGCTGCGATGAAAGTGAAGCCGACATATCAAGACGTGGATTCGGTATTGTCCATGATGGATGCGACGTATGTTAAGGACAGCTATAATTCTCTGTCTATCGAGGGCTATAAAATAACAGAAGGGTTACTGGAGCGGGTCCGTTCGGGCAACTGGAGTCCAGAAAAAGATGAGGAAGACATGGAACGTCGCAACGCCTTGGCTGCGCGGGGCTACTATCAAGCATACGAACTGATGAAGCAAGGAGTGGCTGCTTGTTTTTCCGGACAGGCCCCCTCGCAGTTGTATGTAAGCCAGCACCGAGAGTGGCACTTTCAGCTGTTCGAGCCATGTATCAGGGCCGGCATTGTGAAGGCATCTGATCTGGTAGGGTATCGAAGGCATCAGGTCTATATACGCAACTCGATGCACACACCTTTGAATCCAGATGCCGTATTAGACGCAATGAACGCCTTGTCCGATTTGATGACAAAGGAAGAAGATGCTCTGGTGCGTGGTGTTTTAGGACATTTCTTCTTTGTTTATATTCATCCATACATGGATGGCAATGGACGCACTGCGCGATTCGTGATGAACAGCCAGCTGGTGACTTCCGGTTATCCTTGGGTTGTTATCCCAGTGGAACGACGACAGGAATATATGTCAGCACTGGAGCAGGCAAGTGTGATGGAGAACATTGAACCGTTTGCCAATTTCATTGCGAGTTTGATGTAAAAATCAAATCTTTTTCCTATATTTGCAGTCAACTGATACCACCTCTATGTATTGTAACCATATACATAACAAGCTGATTATCACCCCCCCCCCGCCAAATTTAACAGTTCTGAGGGTTCTATTTTTTCATTCTTACTGTAACTTAAGACCCATTTTCCTTGCCCCTTTAACAAAGAGGATTGGGATGGGAACGCCCCCTAACTCCAACACCGTCAGGTCGAAACAAAACGGACCAAAACGGTTTTGGAGTTTACCTTATTTATATTGAAATTTGCAGTCGAAAAGAACACCATAAAATACATGGACAAGACAAATCCACAAATAGCAAACAGTATAGGAATATGAAAACTATCGTCTTGGTTCCCTGCTCAAGTAAGAAGAAACAAACGACAAAACCGGTTGCCGCCAAAGATTTATATATTGGTCCCTTTTTCAAGAAGGCGATGGAATGTGCAGAATCCATGAAACCTGATAAAATATTCATCCTGTCGGCAAAGCACCATTTGGTGGAACTCGACAAGAAGTTATCGTGCTACAATATGAAGCTTGATAAACAACCGGTTAAATACCGCAGGGAATGGGCAGACAAAGTATTACGTCACCTAAAAGAGAAAGGCGTTGACCTGAAAAATGACAAACTGGTTTTTCTCACAGGTAAACCATACTATGAAGATCTATTGCCACAAATCAAAAAAACTGAAATAATTGGAGAAGGCCTTCGTATCGGACTAAAAATGCAAGAATTCAATCGCAGAATAAATAACAAAAAATATGAATCATGATTAAATCAGTCAAAGAACTAAGAGACGAGAAATTTGCAGCGGTCTGTACACAATCGGGCATCTACAAATGGTGGTTTAGAGAAAGTGCTATTGATTCTCTCCTCAAGCCTCTTGGCAACGTGAACAAAAAACAATTGCTTCACAAGAAAGTAAAAGGTGAAGTTTTTTATGCCCTCTACTTTGGCATTGCCAACAATTGCCGCGAGAGGGCCGCTTGGCACATTGCCCAACATCATACCCCCTCTTCGGTAAAATCAGGTTATCTGTCAACCCTACGGCGAACACTATCCGCATTACTCGGGAAGAATATGACAAAATCCGAGTCGGCGGTAAACAAGTTTATGGATGAAAACTGCTATTGGGAATGGGAATATACTACCAATCGTGAGAAGGCACTTACAATAGAATCGTCTGAACTTTGCAAGAACTACTATCCATTGAACATACAAGGCAATAAGGTTGTACCGCGTGAGATAAAAAGAAAACTTTCTCAATTAAGGAAGAAGTATCAAAAGTAGGATATGTATCAACAAACTGAAAGGCATCGGTGTAATTCTTCATTTTCTTGACAACAACTAAACATTTATAACATCATGAAAAAGACCTTACTTTTTCTAACATTCCTTCTCGGAATTGCGTTGCATTCTTGGGCTTTTGATTTTAGGGCACAAGGCAACTCTGGTTTATATTGTTTCTTTGATAGATTGACAAGCAATACCGTAGCCATTGTAAGTTGGTATTCAGAGAGTCCGTGGAATCCATCCAATGCTTCAAGCCAAAATGGAGACATTGTTCTTCCAACGCGTGTATATTATGATAATGATTATCAATGGTATGATGTTGTAGCAATAGGACCTCATGCCTATGCAAACTGTCTTAATCTAAATTCCGTAACAATCCCAACCTCAATCACGTCTATCGACTCAACTGCTTTTCAGGGATGTACAGGACTGACCCACGTTATTTTCGACGCAACTAATTGTACATCGATGGGTGACGTTAATCATCCGTTGTTTTCGACATGTACGGCACTAACAACAATAACTATAGGTGCAGATGTTCAGACGGTTCCTGCGTATGCCTTCAGCAACATTCCCAATCTTACCACCATAAACTACAATGCAACATCAGCATCGTCTATACCATCGTCTATATTCTCCGGCAGTACGTCAATAACGACTATCAATTTCGAAGAGAATATACAAACAATCAAATTATCAGCTAATACGTTTAGCGGCTGCACAAACCCCATTACCAT
Source organism: uncultured Bacteroidota bacterium (assembly GCA_902774845.1). Lineage (GTDB taxonomy): Bacteria > Bacteroidota > Bacteroidia > Bacteroidales > P3 > Colimorpha. The sequence goes on along the minus strand of CACYJU010000009.1, from coordinate 47,125 downwards.
CAACTACAATGCCACCAATTGCACCACGGCCAACTATTATCTAAACGGATGTACAGCGCCTATAACCGTTAACTTTAGTAGCAATGTACAAAAAATTGCTGCTTATGCTTTCAGTTATGGTATAGGATTGACATCTGTTACAATACCAAATCATATCACATCCATCGGAGATGGAGCCTTTCGCTATACTGGACTCACTTCTATTACAATCCACAGCGATATAACCTCCATCGGGATTGGAGCTTTTGCATCCTGTGCATCATTGACCACTGTCAATTACAACGCCACGAACTGCAGCATACCTGCCCTGGGAGTTCGTATCTTTTCCAATTGCACAGCACCAGCAACCCTTAACATCGGAGCGAATGTACAAACTATTCCATATAAGGCTTTCTCCGATTTCACAGGTCTGACCACTGTCAACTACAATGCAACCAATTGCACGTCTATGGGGTCTGTCTTTTCTAGTTGCACTCACAACGCGACTCTCAATATCGGGGGAAATGTAACGCAGATTCCAAAATATGCATTCAAAGATTTCACAGGCTTGAGAGGAACAATTACATTTCCAAATTCCGTCACTCGTATCTATGACTCCGCCTTTTGCGGTTGTACGGGGATACACACATTGACATTTCATACAGGCACTTCCAGCAACAATATCTGGCTCTACAAAGGCGCTTTCCAGAACTGTACTGGATTGACCGTTGTAAACCTCAACGCTAGAGAAATCGGTGGTTCTTATCCTAGTGGCACTTATCCCTTTTCTGGATGCACATCACATGCAACCCTCAATATCGGAGAAAATGTAAGAAAGCTTAAAAATTCTTGTTTTGCTAATTTTACAGGGCTATCGGGTACACTTATTATCCCCGACAATGTGACACATATTGGTTCTGCATCGACATCGTCCAATGGTGGTGGTATATTCTATAATTGCCGAAACATAACTTCATTAATCATCGGAAGTTCCGTAGCGGAAATTGGTTATTTGTCATTCGGCAACTGTACCGGACTTACAGAAATACATTCTCGCAATAGCGTGGCGCCTACATTAACTCACAGTTCATACACAAGTGAACGTTCATTTTATGGAGTGCCAAGCAACATTCCCGTATATATTCCATGCGGAAGTCTTCAGTCCTACCAAGACGAATGGGCTGCGTATTCTAATCTTACCAATTTCATAGAGGAGTCAGGTGTGACTTTCAACGCTGTGTCAAACAACAATGCAATGGGTTCCGTGCATATCGACTCATATCCTGGCTGCACCAACTCTTTGGCCACTGTGTCGGCCAACGCTAACGACGGTTACGTTTTCGACCACTGGAGCGACGGCTCTACCGACAACCCGCACACCTTCTCCGTGACATCAGGTATGACTATCACAGCCTACTTTGGGATTGCCGCCACCGTTACCGTAACATCCGATAACACCACGATGGGCACCGCAAGCGGCAGCGGCACTTACGCCATCGGCGGCACGGCCACCATCAGTGCCGAACCCAATACTGGCTACCACTTCACACAATGGAATGACGGCAACACCGACAACCCGCGCACCATCGACGTTGCCAGCGACACAAATTTCACCGCCTTCTTCGAAATCAACCACTACACCGTCAATGTGGTTTCCAACAACACGGAGTTGGGTAGTGTGACTGGTGGCGGCACCTTCGACCACGGCACCACAATCACCATTTCGGCTGAAGTTATAGCAGAAAATCACCATTTCGCCCAATGGCAGGATGGCGATACCGACAACCCTCGCACCATAACCGTCACATCTGACATCACCTACACGGCTTATTTTGCCATAGACGAATACAGCATTACCGCCGTCTCTGGCAACACAACGATGGGCACAACCAGTGGCAGCGGCTCATACGCTATAGGTTCCACTGCCACCATCAGCGCCAACGCTAACTTTGGTTACCACTTCACCCAATGGAACGACAGCGACACCGACAACCCTCGCACGGTGACCGTAACCGGCAACGCCTACTACACCGCCTACTTCGAACCTAACCAATACACCATCACCGTTATCTCCGGCAACACGGAGATGGGTAGCGTATCAGGTAGCGGAACCTTCGACTATGGCACATCCGTCACCATATCGGCCGAGGCCGTAGCCGGACACCACTTCACCCAGTGGAATGACGGAAACACACAGAACCCGCGCACGGTGACTGTAACAGGCGTTACCACATACATCGCCAACTTTGAGACCACCCTATACACCATCACCGTGCTGTCTGACGATCCTTCGTTGGGCACCGTGACAGGTGGAGGCACATATCCTGAAGGCAGAACCATAACAATATCCGCCCAGCCCGCAGGAGAAAACTGCCACTTCTCGCAATGGCAGGATGGCAACAGGGACAACCCACGCACTATAACCGTAACTGGCAACGCCGAATATGTGGCACACTTCGTCGATGCTGTGGGCATCGACGAAGTGACTACCGCTGATGGCATGAAAATCTACACTCGAGGCAACACGATTGTGATAGACTTTAGCGGGCAGCAGGCGGCTGACGGCAGGCAGAGCGTTGTGGTTTACGACGTGATGGGCAGGGTGATTAAGCAGGTAGCAGACAGCGGTCAGCAGGCAGCGGTTGAGATACCCGTCACTTCGGCAGGAGTCTATATGGTGAAGGTTGGCGAGCAGCCGTCACGGAAGGTGATTATTAGACCATAACGGAACAACAGTAAAATCCTAAAATTCAACTTTAATATGAGTAATATAAAGAGCAACAAGAAAGAGATTGTGCTCAATCGGATGTTTACAGGAAGTTATCTTGATGAAAACACAGGGCACGAAGCAATTAACTTCTTTGCTGCTGACAATGGGAGCAAATACGTCTATCTGTGCCCTGACGGCAACTATGGTAAAAAACGGAACATAAGCGATGTTGTGTTGCTTGGCAATAGAAGCGGCAAGTCAACGTATGAGATTGTTGGATGGGCAAAAAATGTAACCAAGTCTGTCAAGGACGATAAGAAGACAAAAGGCATAAAATACGGTGAAGTTCCACTCTGTAAAATATATCAGAATGATAAACAACAGGATATATATGCAACCTTCACTGTTGAAGAGTTACTCATTCCAAAAGAACAATTATTCATAAGATTTGACAGTACAGAGGAAGCAAAATCAAAAAACATTTTTCCCCTTGTTGGGATAAAGGTCGGTCAGGACATGAGGTCCTATATTCCAGAAGATGATGGGATGTATAAAAGACTGCTTGACTTTCTCAGAAACAAGGAAAGGGATAAGAAGTGGGAGCCTGTTAAAAAAATTAAAAAATCAGACAAGGACATTTCTCTCACTTATATGGACGTATGTGGCCGCAATACTGACGAGAACGCCTACTCTAACGCACTGAAATACTTCATCGACAAGTATCACGGCTTCGCATCATTTTGGTTTGAAGGGGGAAAGTCATTCTCGTTGGACAGCAATGGAAAATATAAAAAACTTACTGTGAAAAGAGAATGGATGCCGAAATCCAAGGAAAAAGGAAGTGGGAGCCAATCGAGAAAAGGCAGAGTTGATATCTTTATTCAAGATGAAACCCACAAATCCATCTGCGTGATCGAGAACAAGATACTGTCCGATATTGAAAAAATCGATAACGACAGTAACCAACTAAAAGTTTATGAAGGATATGTCTCGGAATACGCTAAAAAAGATTATATAACACACCACATCTTGTTATTGCCAAACTACCATCCATTAAAGGCGGACAATAGCGATGTGTATGTGAATGAAATAACTAAACAAAAGTGGAGAATTGTTACATACAAGGAGCTGTACAATGCTTGTATCGCAGCCCTAAACTCATCAAAAGGCAAAAATAAGGACAATGACAAAAAATTCTTTGACGAATTCATAAAATCAATTGAGCAACACACTCATACCGTCAATGACAGCAAGAGTAAGTGGGTAATGCATCGGTTTTTAAGCAGTATAAATAAAAACAATAAAAAAACAAAATAACATCATGAAAAAAACATTACTTTTTCTGGCATTCCTTCTTGGAATTGCAGTACAGTCTTGGGCTCAATACTTCTCCTATACCTATGAGGGTAAGACCTTATATTACAAAATCGTTGACGGCAACGCTCATCTGTATTATCAAAGTTATCACAGAGACCTCAGCGGGGCTCTAATAATCCCGTCAACGGTGGCATACAGTGGCACCACCTACAACGTCACCTCCATCGACGAAAGTACCTTTAGTGGAGCCTCTGGACTGACTTCCGCTGTCATCCCCAACACCGTCACCTCCATCGGCAAAAAGGCTTTCTATAACTGCGATGGAATGACCTATGTCACAATCGGAAATTCCGTCACATCCATCGGCATTGAGGCTTTTAATGGATGCGATGGGCTTACTGCCGTTTATTACGCTGGAGATGTGGCAGATTGGTGTAAAATTGAGTTTGCACATTCTTCTTTTTCATCTCAAACCCCATATTCAAACCCTTTGTGTTATGCGCATAATCTATACATAAATGACACCCTATTGACGCATTTGATTATTCCAAACACTGTTGATTCTATTGGCGATTGTGCCTTTAATTCATGTACATGCTTGACCGGTGATCTTACCATTCCAAACTCCGTAACGCACATAGGCCTGAGAGCATTCTATGGGTGTAGCGGACTGAATGGTAATCTCAATCTTCCCTATGTTACATCCATTGGCGATTATGCTTTCTATGGATGCAGCGGACTAAATGGCAATCTAAACATTCCTAACGCCACATACATTGGCCCTTGTGCATTTACCAGTTGCAGCGGGTTGAATGGCAATCTCAACATTCCTAACGTCACATACATTGGGTATAGTGCCTTCCAAAGATGCAGCGGACTGAATGGTGATCTCAGCATTCCAAACGTCATATCCATTGGCAACAATGCCTTCAATGGATGCAGCGGGCTGAATGGCAGTCTCAACATTCCTAGCGTCATATCCATTGACCGCCAAGCCTTCTATGGATGCATCGGGCTGACGGGTGACATCAACCTTCCTAACGACACCATCATTGGCACTTGGGCTTTCAATGGATGCAGCGGGCTGAATGGCAATATCAACCTTCCTAGCATCAAGACCATCGGCGCTGGTGCCTTCTATGGATGCAGCGGGCTGACGGGCAATATCACATTGTCCGATTCCCTCACCACCATAGGCGACACCGCCTTCCAAGGCTGCAGCGGTCTCACTGGTACACTCACCCTCCCCAATACCGTCACATCCATCGGCCAAAAGGCATTCAAAGACTGCGCCAGTTTGACCACTATCAACTACAATGCAGCCAACTGTACGATGGGTACCGTATTTTCCGGCTGTACTTCCGTGACAACAGTCAACATCGGCGAAGACGTTCAAAGAATCGGCAGTACTGCTTTCTACGGATGCAGCGGTTTGACAACTGTCAACTACAACGCAACCAACTGTACAACGATGGGAGCTGGATCATACAATGTTTTTCCCACCACTTCTTCCTTGACAACACTCAACATCGGTGAAAACGTTCAAACAATTCCATCAAGTGCGTTCATCAACTGCCAACACTTGACCACTGTCAACTTCAACGCAACCAACTGTACCGCGATGGGAACTGCTAACAGTAACGTATTTCCCCACGCTTATTCATCATCTATATCATATCCAGCAGCAACTCTTAATATTGGAAATAATGTATTACAAATCCCGGATTATGCTTTTAATTGTTTCGATGCTTTGACCAACATAAACATTGGCAACTCTGTCACATCAATTGGCATTTCCGCTTTCAGAAATTGTTCCAACCTTACTTCAGTCACTATTCCCAACTCTGTCACATCAATTAGAAGTTGCACTTTCTATGATTGCACAAGCCTGACATCTGTCATAATTGGAAGCTCCGTCACGACAATTGATAGTGCGGCATTCAAAAATTGTTCCAACATCGCAGAAATACATTCTCTCAATAGAGTAGCTCCTACATTGTACGACTGGTATGAACTAGTTATCTATGGAAGCTCATTTAGCGGGGTGCCAAGAAATATTCCTGTATATATCCCCTGTGGAAGCCTTCAGTCCTACCAAGACAAGTGGGGCTATTGGAGGTATTCTAGTTTCACCAATTTCATAGAGGAGATAAGTGCGACTTTCAGCGCTGTGTCGGACAACGAAACTATGGGTACCGTGAATATCGACACATACCCGGATTGCACAGATTCGCTGGCAACAGTGTCGGCCACCGCTAACGCGGGCTACATTTTCAGCCACTGGAGCGACGGCTCTACCGACAATCCGCACACCATCTTAGTGGCGTCTGATACGACGGTCGTTGCTTATTTCGTACCTGCTGCCACAGTTACCGTCACTTCCGACAACACCACGATGGGTGCCGGAATCGGCAGCGGCATCTACGCCATAGGCGGCACAGCAACCATAAGCGCCGAAGCCAACTACGGCTACCACTTCACCCAGTGGAACGACGGCAACACCGCCAACCCGCGCACCATAAACATCGCCGGCGACACCAGCTTCACCGCATACTTTGAGCCCAACCAATATACGGTCAGCGTTGTTTCCGACAACACGGAGTTGGGTAGCGTGACCGGTGGCGGCACCTTCGCCTACGGCACCACAATCACCATCTCAGCAGCGGCCGTCGCTGACTACCACTTCACACACTGGCAGGATGGAAACACACAGAACCCACGCACGGTGACTGTAACAGCTGACACCACCTATACGGCTTATTTCGCCATAGACGAATACACCTTAACAGTGGTGCCAAATTACACATCGAGAGGCACTGTAACAGGCGATGGCACATACGCTGTGGGCACAACCGTCACCATCAGTGCCAACGCCAACTACGGCTACCACTTCACCCAATGGCAGGACGGCGTCACCGACAACCCACGCACGGTGACCGTGACGGGCAATGCCACCTATACCGCCTATTTCGAACCTAACCAATATACCGTAACTGTTGTTTCCGACAACACGGAGATGGGCATCGTGACCGGTGGTGGCACCTTCGACTACGGCACCACAATCACCATCACGGCCATAGCCGTAGCTGGACACAACTTTACACACTGGAATGATGGAAACACACAGAACCCGCGCACGGTGACCGTCACAGGCGACGCCACCTATACCGCCTACTTTGAGACAACACTATACACCATCACCGTATTGTCTGACGACCCGACGTTGGGCACCGTGACTGGTGGGGGCACATATCCTGAAGGCAGCATCATAACAATCTCCGCCCAACCCGCAGGAGAAAACTGCCACTTCTCGCAATGGCAGGATGGCAACAGGGATAACCCACGCACCATAACCGTAACCAGCAACGCCGAATATGTGGCGCACTTCCTCTATGCTGAGGGCATTGACGATGTGGAAGCCACCGACAACATCAAGATTTACTCACGCGGGAACACGATTGTGATAGACTTTAGCGGTCAGCAGGCAGCATACAGCAGACAGTCGGTAATTGTCTATGACGTGATGGGCAGGGTGATTAAGCAGACAGCAGGTAGCGGTCAGCAGGCAACGGTTGAGATACCTGTCACCTCGGCTGGAGTCTATATGGTGAAAGTGGGTGAGCGGCCTTCACGGAAGGTGGTGGTGAGACCGTAGAGACCATTTTGACTATAGCAAAAGGGAGGCTTTTGCCTCCCTTTTTTATTATATCATTTTTATAAATCATAGTATGAGTTTTATGGTCATATCAAATAATTTCGTAATTTTGCCCTTTGAAAGAGGTCATTATTTTTCAAATTAAAACAGAGAAAAAAAATGGAAACCATGGCGATAAACCCGGCTCAACGCATGATTATAGAGTCATTCGCCGCATCGCGTGATGAGGATGAACTGAATGACTTGATGGACATGCTGCGCAAATTCTATGCCACTCGACTAAAACGCGAGATGCAGCGTCTCTGGGACAACGGGACTCTTAATCAAGAGGCACTGGACAATCTCGATGGAGAACACCTTCGCACACCTTATAAACCGCTGTAATGAAGGTAGTGCTCGATACCAACTGCTTGCTTCAAATCCTCGGGGCAAAAAGCAAGTATACATTCCTTTTCGACAAATTCCTCCAAGAGGAATATACCCTTTGTGTTTCAACAGAGGTAATGCTTGAATACGAAGAGATTCTGAAAAAGAAAGCCTCTCCGCTGGCCGCAGATCTTTTCATGAAGGTCATCACCCGTTCTCGTAACGTAATACGTAAGGACCCTTATTTCAGACTGGGAATAATAAAACAGGACAATGATGACAACAAATTCACAGATTGTGCATTTGCATGTAATGCCGATATCATTGTCACTAACGATAGCCATTTTGAGGACGCTGAAAAATCGGACTTCCCTACATTTCGTGTAATCAATCTTGAAAATTTCGCGAAGAGCTTCGAACAAAATTAACCACCACAAAAACAAAGCGATACTAATAGTAAAGGGAGGCAGATGTCTCCCTTTTTTTTGTCTTATAATTTTGCATTTGCATTCTACATTCTACATTCTACATTTGGATTACCCTGGGTTCACTCAAAGTGCTGGCAAAGTAGTGGTAAAGTAGATCCAAAGTAGAGGTTTGTCAATTTTTACTGTCAACTGAATTCAGCCGCAACGGCAACTAACTGACAACCCAGATTAGCTATTGACTTTTGAACCGCACTATATCAATAAGTTACCAACTATGCTTCGATCTAGCTTCGATTTAGGTTCGAGATAGCTTCGAGGTAGCTTCGAATCAGCGCCTACCTCGATTTGACCTCACAAGCCATTCGCTAGCACCTCGGCGCGGGTCGTATTGGAAGAGGAAAGAAGTCAGAGGGTTATGGTCACCCCTACTTACACATTAACACATTACCGAATTCCCACATTCCCATATTCTCCCACTTATGTAATGACCCTGTGAAATGTTAAATTAGGCGGAATCCGTGTTAAAAAACCTTAATTTTGATTCTGGTTAAGGTTAAGGTTAACGTTAACGTTGACGTCATGACTTTACCATGACTTTACCATGACTTAACCATCACTTTACTATAACATAACCTCGTTCATAGTTCTAATTATGGTTTTACGGTTAATGATCAATTTCATTTGTTTTCACCTCCGCGGTGGGCGCTACTAACCGTAGTGGTAAACTCTGCCTATCGCTGGCAGGCGCCTATTGCCTTGCAGCCACATCTCTTAACCTTTCATGCTGCGGCAAATGGTGAACGGTATTGTCTCGTGCCTTCACCGGAGGCACTCGCATAAAGAAACCATAAGCAAACCATAAAGAAGTCATAAGCAAACCATAAGCAAACCATAAGCAAACCATAAAGAAACATATAAAGAAGACATAAGCAAACCATAAAGAAACACATAAAGAAGACATAAAGAAACCATAAAGAAATGATAGAGAAACCGTAGATGGATCTATGGAATTTGGGTATTATGGAGATTTGGAGCTATGGAGATTTGGGATTCTGTAATTATGGATTTATGGATTTTTTTGTTTATTTTTGCAAATTAGATTTTTTCCTAATTATAATAAGCTTTTTACTCTAACTTCTAAGTTATAAGTTCTTACTATGATACTCTTGGATGACAATAATGCTCAGATGATGGCGGCGGCCATGAAGGCCAAAGGTACTAAACCGGAGATGCCGAACGACGAGTTCGCCCAAACCCTAATGACCCAGGACAGTGTGGCGCAGACGGTGAAAGACAGCCTGAGGAACATGAACTTCGCTGAGATAAAAGATGTGGTGACGGGCGAGAACACGCTGCTCAAAGACGGCCTGAAGACGCTGACAGACCTGACGGTGAGCTTCGTGCCAAAACTACTTATCGCCATACTGGTGCTCTGGATCGGTCTGAAACTGACCAAGCTGCTCAAGAAATCCATACTGAAACTGCTGGACAAACGTAGTGCGGAACCGTCGCTGAAGACTTTCTTGGCTTCGCTGGTGGATGTGCTGCTGAAGGTGATGCTGGTCATCATGGTGATGGACATCATAGGAATCAAGGCGACGTCGTTCATTGCTGTACTGGGCGCTGCGGGACTGGCGGTAGGCATGGCGCTGCAAGGTACGCTGCAGAACTTCGCCGGAGGTGTGATAATACTGCTGATGAAGCCTTTCAAGGTGGGCGACTACATTGAATGCGGCGCATACAAGGGCTATGTGAAAGAGATACGTATATTCCACACGTTCATGCAGCCTTTCAACGGAAGGACCATCATAGTACCGAACTCGTCGCTGGCGACGACCTCGCTGACCAACCACACGAAACAGCCGCAGATAAGGCTGGACGTGGTGGCGAGCGTGGCCTATGGGACAGACCTCGACTTCGCGAAAGAGGTGCTGATGGAGGTGATAGACAACGACCCGCTGATACTGAAAGACCCGATACCGAAGCTGGCCGTGAGCGAACTGGGGAACAGCTCGGTGGACATCTCGATGTGGATGTGGGTGAAGACAGAAGACTACTGGACGGTGTGGATGCGCATAAGGGAGAACGTATACAAGGCCTTCAACGAGAAGGGCATCACCATACCGTTCCCACAGATGGATGTGCATGTGAATTCTTGAATTCTTGAATTCTTGATTGCTTGATTGCTTGAGTTATTGATTGATTGAATTTTTATTTGCTAATATTTCAGCCGAGAAAACTATGAAAAAAATAACCAGCTTTATTATCATCGCCGTGATGACGGCAGGATGTTTCGTCGCTCAGGGACAGACGATGAAAGAGGTGTACACGGGCCTAGACCATGTGAAACTGTATGAAGGGAACGGTCGCTTCGAGGTGAGGAGCGACGAGGGCAAGCTGCTGGGCTACGGGTCCGTGCCCGGACAGGGCAATTGGGCTGACGCGGTTGTGCCCGCACAGGGCAATTGGGCTGACGCGGTTGTGCCCGCACAAAGCAAATGGGAGCAGCTGCCGCCGGCGATGAGATGGTGGCTGGGCGAATATGACCGTGAGCTGAAATATGCCAAAGGTGCGTGCTCGCACAGAGCAAATAGTAGCAGATTGGTACGTGCTAGCTCAGAGCAGACGTCGGAAGTCAACGGCAGGAAGTCGGCTGGCGACAGTGTGGCACCGCTGATTAACTCGCAGTGGCGTCAATATGGCGGATATAACCGTCACTGTCCTGTGGACAGCAGTCTCGCGGACTTAGGATACCACCCCACCACAGGCTGCGTGGCTACGGCCATGGCTCAGATTATGCGCTACTGGCAGTGGCCTGCCCACGGAATGGGTTCGATGAGCTACAGCCACGAAGGTGAATACCCGTGCTGGCGCTACGGCACCGTGAGCGCGGACTTCGCCAACACTTTCTACGACTGGGATTCGATGCCGCAAAGACTTACCGACACCAGCAGCGAACGAGAGATAGAGGCCGTCTCGACTCTGTGCTACCAATGCGGAGTGAGCGTGAGGATGATGTACAACAGCGACTGTTCAGGCAGCAGCGGAGCCTACAGCGTGCACGCTTCGAACGCCTTCACTTCGACATTCCACTATAAAACGAACCACTGCCTGAGCCGCAACAGCTACAGTGCGACGCAGTGGACGGCAATACTGAAGAACGAGCTGCAGAACAGCCGCCCCATACTCTACGCAGGGCAGTCGCTCGAGGACACCGCACGCGGAATACATGGAGGCGGACATGCTTTCATCTGCGACGGATATGACACCGCCGACTACTTCCACTTCAACTGGGGCTGGGGAGGCTACTATGACGGTTACTTCCTCACCTCGACACTGAACCCATCGGGCTCGTATGAGTTCATCTACGGACAGCAGGCGGTAGTAGGAGTGGAACCCGAAACAGGAGCACTCGCAGTGCCCATGCTGACTGAAGGCATCGAACTCACGGGCGAGGACTTCCAGATGGGAGGTAACGTGGACGGAAGCTACGCTGTGACAAATGTGGGCGACACGGTGTATGACGGATACATAGGAGTGAACGTGTACAGTCCGGAGACCTACGACTTCTACGGCTGGCTCGACGCCACAGAGGTGCACATCCAACCCGGAGACACGGTGTTCCGCACCTTCAGCAATCCAGGAATGACCCGTCCGGTAGGCATCTACTACGCCCTCGCACAATATAACGCCACACCACTCTATATCACCGACCAGGTGGACAACGCGCTGGCCTGCTTCCCTACAGGAGAGGCATACTTCAAATCGGTGGACACGAACCGTTCGGAGCTGCGTAACGTGACCGTATGCGTGTCGTTTGCCGACGAAGATCAGAAACTCGAGAGAGGATATAACAGCCTGAGAAGCGACATCGTGTCGGAGTCCGCAAACCAGTGGAACCTGCACAGCTACATCTACGCCACCACCGAAGAGCAGAACCACCTGCGCACGATAATGGCCAACGGCAACATAAGCGACACCATCATAACCTTCATAGACTCGAACAGTCGCGGCTACTATCAGCCCCTCTCGGACGAGAACCCCGGAGGATACATCTGTGGATCGAGCCGCACGACACGACTGAACGCCATGATTAGCAACATAGCACAGGCTCTTAACGAAAGCGGCGTCATCGACTATGACCTCGTAATCGACGGCGACGGCGACGGCAAGATAGACCTGCTGACCATAGTGTACAAAGACGGCGAGCCCATATTCGAATCAGACTCGAAACCAGAGACAGGCACCTACACAGGGAACGTGAAAGTGAACGCCAGACAGGTGGGTAACTACACGATAATCAACGAGCAGAGCGACGTGAGCGGACACTGCTATGGAGCATTGCGCATGTTAGGTCTGCCTGACATGAGCCATAAGTTCGCGTGGGCCAATGTCGACCCGCTGGGAGAATGGGATATCATGGACCGTCCGAACCGCCAGCAGCCATCCTATATACTGAAGCACCTGTACCTGAACATCGGGGACGAACCTACCGAGATATCGGAAAGCGGATGGTACACCATCGACAACGACACCCCATGCTATAGGATAATCAACCCAGACAACGACCAGACAAGCTATCTGCTCGAGATGCGCAACAAGAACGACAGATACGACCAAGGTGTCCCCGCAAGCGGACTGACTGTAGCACGATGGAACAGCGAGGGTGACAACAACACCTTCGACAACGGAAGCACACCCAACCAATACTGGATGATGCGTCCCGACTCAGACTGCGACACCGTGCAAGGCAACCTGGCAGAGGCTGCCGTAACCGGTCTACGCACATACATGTTCACCGACAGCTGCTACTTCACCATCGACTCGGTAAGCATGCAAGGCTCACAGTTGACTTTCAAACTCGACTATACCGTCATCGAGCCTGAACCTGAGCCTGTGGGTATCGCTGACGTAGACGGACAGAGGACAGCGGTCAGAGTGTACCCCAACCCAACGAGCGGGAGAGTGCATGTGGAGGCAGAAGGCGTTGAGCACATTGAGGTCATAAACGCCAACGGCCAGAAGATAATGACCACAAAAGGAAACGACATAGATCTCTCAGGCATGACCCCAGGCATATACATGCTGAAAATCATCGGGAAAGAGGGATGCAAGGTGAGCAAAGTGATGCTGATCGAACATTAACGCATTAATGTTCGAATGTGTGAATGCGTGAATGTGTTAATGTGTAAGTGAAGATTCCGAAATGAAGCAATAACAAGATAACATAATGACAAAGAAGTTTTTTGCGATACTGCTGGTTTCACTGCTGGTTGTCAATACAGCATACAGCCAAAAGCGGGACATGCCCCTCTCGGAGACGGCATGGGCAGGACTGCTCTCCTGCGAGCCGAGCAACGAGCTCTACACCTCGTTCAGCCACAGTGCACTCCATATATGCGACACCGCCATGGGTATCGATGTGGTGTACAACTATGGTACCTTCGACTTCAACACACCCCATTTTGTGTGGAAGTTCGCCACCCGCACCCTCGACTACTGCCTCTCGCGTGAAAGCTACCGCTCGTTCATAGCCGACTACACACAGCAACGTCGCTGCGTGTGGGAGCAGCGGTTGAACTTAAGCCGACAGGAGGTGTGCAACCTCTTCCTCATGCTGGAATTCAACTACCAACCCGAATACCGCTGGTACAGATATGACTTCTTCCGCGACAACTGCGCCACAAGGATAAGGGACATGATATGTGAATCGCTCGACCACAGAGAGATCATCTATCCCAAAGACGACCGCACGGGGAAGAGCTACAGAGAAATCGTGTACACAACCAACGAGAATCGTCCATGGTGGCGGTTCACAGTAGACCTGGCACTGGGCGCAAGATGCGACAGAGACCGCTCGACCTGGGAGTGCGCCTTCCTGCCACTTGAGATGAAGGGGCAATTCGACACCCTCTGTGTAAGCCACCCAGCCACCCAGATAGCGGAGCCGGCAGTGAAGCTGCTGGAGGACAGACGGGAACCGCTGAAACGGAGCTTAACACCCGACGTGTGCTTCTGGACCCTGTTTGTAGTAGTGCTTATCCTAACCTTCTTTGAGCAGAGGAAAGGGTGGCAGCTGAAGATTATGGACATGCTGCTCTTCATTGTGCCAGCTTTGCTGTCGCTGGTGGCACTGTTCTTATGGTTCTGCTCAGCACACTGGTGCACCAAATGGAATTTCAACCTCCTCTGGGCCAGCCCCCTGTTCTTCTACCTGGCAGGAGCGGCTGTGAGACGAAAGAAAGACAAACCCCTCGGCAAAGCATACAAGACAGTAGCATTCATACAGATCGCCATGCTACTCGCATTGATAGGAATGATGGCTACAGGATGGCCACAACACCTCAACAGAGCCATACTGCCCATAGCGCTGACGTTGTTCGCACGACTGGCGGCAACACTTAGAATGCGGAAACGCCAAAACACCTGATCACCTCAGAAATTTAGAAAATAAAAAACATCAACTATATGAAGAAAAAGGTATTAATGCTGCTGGCGGCGCTGTCCACCATAGGACTGGCGGCAGCAGAGAACCAAAGGACGATTTACGACTCAACCTACGTGTTTATGGAGTCGAGTGGACTGAGCCACGTCTACGGACACAAGATGATTGAGATGAAAAGCACCCACGGATGCTCGGAGAACAGCGTCATCAAATTGGACTACGACCCACTGTCGGCTTACGTGGAATTCAAGCTCGTAGTGGTGCACCGCATCAACGGGAAAGACGACACCCTGTATGCCGGACGCAAGAACGATGTGAAAGTATATGACTACACCGCTCCTGCAAGACTTATCTACTGGGGAGCCAAGCAGAAGATGGTTGAGGTAGGACACCTGGAAGTCGGTGACCGTCTGGAGTACAAGACCTATCGAAAAGGATTCACCTACGCACTGCTCGCTGGCGACGATTCCAAATATATACCACCGATGAAGGGGCATTTCTATGACATAGTACCCTTCTGGTCTTCAGAACCGATTGACCTGAAGGTATACCGAGTGAACGCCCTCACATCGAAGAATATGCGTTACGAGATATATAACGGCAAAGTGAAAACCGAGACAAGGAAAGAGAAAGACCGCACCATATACACCTTCAGCAAACAGAACATCAAACCGATAAAAGGAGAACAGGGTATGCTGGCCCACAACGATGTAGAGTGCAAACTGCTGCTCTCGACCAGCCCCAACTGGGAAGCCAAGTCGATGTGGTTCTACAACGTGAACGAAGACTACGGCAGCTTCAAAGCCACCCGCGAACTGCATAAGCAGGTGGACATACTCATCATCAACGCAAAAGACGAGGAGGACTCGATAAGCATACTCACCCACTGGGTTGCCGACAACATGAGATATGCAGGCATCTCGATGGGACCAGGCGAAGGATACACACTCCATAACGCCGAAATGAACCTCAGCGACCGTTGCGGTGTGTGCAAAGACAAAGCAGGATTGCTGGTGGCGATGCTCCGCGCAGCCGGATTCAAAGCATACGCAGCGATGACTATGGCCGGAGAGAGAATAGACCGTATACCGGCAGACCAGTTCAACCACAGTGTCTGTGTGGTGCAGCGCCGAAACGGAGAATACCAGCTGCTCGACCCTACATGGGTGCCCAACGTGAGAGAGTTGTGGAGCAGCGCTGAGCAACAGCAAGGATACCTGATGGGCCTGCCCAAAGGAGCGGACCTGATGGAGACTCCTGTATCAGCACCAGAGAACCACTACCTCTACATCAAAGCCAACACCAAAATCGACCAGAGCGGACTACTGACTGGAACCATAACCATCACCGCAGAAGGACAGAGCGATGCAGCCGTAAGACGCATCTTCGGACGCCAGGGTGATTGGAAAGAGGCCCTTGAGAGCGAAATACTGAAGATATGTCCGCAGGCGGTAGTGAAAAAGGTAAAACATACCCGTCCAGACGAATACCTGAAGCAGCCTGTGTCGATAGAATACGAGATAGAAATACCCGACTATGCGATAGTATCCAAGAACGAAGCCATCTTCGTGCCCATAAGCATGAGAAACATTTTCAGCCGTGCGATGAGCCACCTGCGTTTCGACACCTCGAAGAAAGAGAAAGCCTATCCTTTCGCAGACGCCTGCTCAAGACTGGTCAAGATGAGCGAGACCGTAGAGCTGCCGTTCGCTTACGGAAACTGCAATTACACTCCATGTGAAAGCATCAAAAACTCAACCGGCCGTTACGATATATCCTATCAGATTGACGGAAGCGTCTTTGAAATAGAAGAGACGGTGGCGCTGAACAAACGCAAATACGAAGCAGCCGAATGGCCCACCTTCCGCCAGATAGTAGAAAACCAGATAAAGACAGCGACCAAGCCTGTTGTGCTGGTGAAATAGTTTATTCTTACTGTTACCTTTAGTAAAGATTGAAAAAGATGAAAAAAAGATATTCACTCATAGCTTTCCTCTCCATCCTCTGCCTCTGTTCAGCAACAATACAAGCGCAGACGGGGAGCCTGGAGAAACCTGACGCAAAGTACAAACTGATACGCCAGCAGTTCAAGGTCAACCGCGACGGGACGATAGAATACAACTTCCGCAAAGAGATCACCCTCATCCGCAACCGCGCCATCACCGCCTACGCCGACAAGGGAGAGACCTTCATCGTGTACAACCCCAAGCTGGAGAACCTCACCATCAACGAGTGCTACACCATAAAGAAAGACGGCACGAAGGTCAAGACTCCTAAACGCGCATTCGTGGAGCAGCTGCCCAGTACGTGCGAGAGCTGCGGACGATTCAACGACATCATAGAGCTGGCAATAGTGCATACAGCATTGGAGTATGACTGCACCATTGTGCTCGACTATACCATAAGCAGCAAATACGATATCCTTCAGCAAAAAATCCAGCTGACACAGGATTGTCCTGTAGAGAAATACGAAATCATCGTCGACCAGCCATTCAACTCCGAGTTCTACTACCATGTAGACGCCAACGGAGCCAACGTGAAAGAAGTCAGCGACAGCCACACCCTCCATATCGTGGGTAGCAACCTGGCACAGACCTCGGGCGAGCACTACCTTCCCGCTCCAGAGAAGACATATCCTACGGTCTATTTCTCCAACAGAGAGTCAGTAGCCAACGACATGAAGCAAGTGCGCGGCAAGGTGGTGGACGCCATCCCTTATATCAACAGCGAACGTGTGAGAATAAGAAAACTTGGCAACCTGAGTACACATGAACGCAATCTGCTGCTGGTTGAATCACTACACAACTACGTGGTTGACAACATCCGTTGCAACAAGGTCTCCCCTGCCCTGCTCGGATACAAGAACGCCGACGCAGCCGAAGTGTGGAGAAGCGGATGCGGCACACCTTACGAGAAAGCCGTTGTTCTGGCTGCCGTGCTGCAACAAGCTGGATTCTATGCCTACGCCTACCTCAATGAAGAAACGGTTCTGATTGCCAACGAAAAGCGATTCAAACTGGCTGGCGACGGCGAGGCAACAGTAACAGTGGTAGTGGACAACGAGAAGCTGGACTTCTCAGCCACCCATAAAAACTCACAAAAAGCACCCCGTGACGAAAAAACCATTCTGAAAGCATCAAACGAAGGTGACAATCTGGCCATCTACACCATCCCGGCAAAAGATTGTCCCATAAACATCGACCCAGCCTACCTTACCGCAAAGCGCACATCACCGGTACAGGCGGCAAAATGTGACGAGAAATACAATTACGAAATCCAGCTTACCGAGAAAGCCTCATTAGTCAAACCCGTGGAGATTGCCTACAGCGTCGAAGGACTCGGTTCAATAAAGATCAGCATAAAGCAGAATGGCGACCTCATCGAGGCGGTGAAAGAACTCACCATCGAGCGCGACATCATCGAAGGAGACCTCTATGCCGACTTCCGCCAAATGATGATTGACTGGAACCAATACAACACCATATACCTAAGACTTAACAAATAACTAACAAAACCACACTACATTGAACAATAACACTTCCAACAACACTCTTACAACCATATTTGAGAAGACGTGCTCCAGATGGGCAGAACGCCCAATGGCCCAATTCACCAACGGAGACCAAGCCTATACATATAGTGCGTTTGCCAATCAGGTGAAGAAAATAAGCGCACTTCTCGACAACAACTCTGTGTCGTCAGACGGCAAGGTGGCAATACTTGCGGAGAACATGCCCAACTGGACAGTAGCCTTCTTCGCAATAACGACAGCAGGACGTGTAGCCGTACCCATACTGCCAGGATCCACCGCCTTCGAGGTTGAAAACATACTCAACCATTCAGAAACTGAGGCCCTCTTTGTATCACGCAAACAGCTGTCAAAACTCTCGAATGAACAGATGAGACAGCTTAGAGCTACCATCATCATCGACGACTTCAGCGTAGAAAACTGCAACAAGACTTTTGCCTGCGACGCTGAGCCACAAAAGCCCCACGACCCCATCACCGACAAGACCCTCGCCACAATCATATATACATCAGGCACTTCGGGTAACGCAAAAGGAGTGATGTTAAGTCATGGAAATCTCTATCACAGCGTACTGGAAGCACGCCACGCGCAACCAGCCACATCACGAGACCGATGGCTTTCAATACTGCCTATGGCGCACGCCTACGAGATGGCCTTCGGCATGCTCTACCCTGTGTTCGTAGGCGGAGCTGTATACTATCTACGCGAGATGCCAACCCCCTCCATCCTCATTCCAGCGATGAAGAAGGTTCGGCCCACCATCATCTGTTCGGTACCCTTGGTGGCAGAAAAGCTGCACAAAGCCGTACTGAGACGCATTGACGAAACGCCGAACCTGAAATGGATTCAAACTCACCTACCAGGTCTTATGTACACCCTGATAGGCATCACACTCAAGAAGCAGACGGGTGGCAAGATTAAATTCTTCGGTATCGGCGGGGCAAAGCTCAATCCTGAAGTAGAAGAGTTTTTGAAAAAGAGCCACTTCAACTACGCTATCGGATATGGAACAACAGAGACCGCACCTCTTATCAGCAACGCCTGCGTGGGACATACCAAGGTAGGTTCCATCGGTGTGGCAGCTTACGGTGTTGAAGTCGACCTTGCCAACGTGAACCCCAAAACCGGAATAGGTGAAATCATTGCTCGCGGTCCAAATGTCATGATGGGCTATTTTAAAGATCCCGAACGAACCGCTTCCGTGCTAACCGGTGACGGCTGGTATCATACCGGAGACCTAGCCTCTCGTGACAAACGCGGAAGATACTATATCAAAGGTCGAATGGGAAGCATGATTCTTGGTTCATCGGGAGAGAACATATACCCAGAGGAAATAGAGCAGGTTATAAACAACTACCCCAGCGTCATAGAGTCACTTGTTGTGAAACGCGACAAACTGTTAGTAGCCCTAGTGCAGCTCGATGAAAACATCAAGAAAAAGATAAGCAGTCTCACCTCAGAAAAAATTTCACAACTAACTGAAGATATCCGGTCGTTTGTCAACAAGCGAGTGAGCGTACAAAGCCAGATAGCCCTCGTTGAACTGATGAACGAACCGTTCAAAAAGACCGCCACGTTGAAAATCAAAAGATATCTCTACCAATAATAAGCATCAACAGCTTTCACCATTTCAGACTCTCACAAATAAAGGCCCGCATTCTTTGAATGTGGGCCTTTGGCAAATATATAGGGTTGATTAGGGTCAGCCTATCTTTTTCTGAAACACCGTGGTGATATCGACAAACGTTCCGTCCTGCTGCTTCTTCAGCATGCGCTGGTTGGTACCCGCCGATGTGAGAGGTCCGAGATGGGCGTTATAAGGTCCAAGTTTGATATAATCGAACGCCTGCTTGTTGACGTTCCCAGGGACATGCTGTCTTCCGCTGTACCACGCCACCTTATAGTTGGGATAACGCTGCTTGAGGTCGGTTGCGAGAGCTTCCACCTCTTCAGGCGCCGAATCTCCACCCATAAAGCAGACACATGTGATACTGCTCTCATAGCCGCCAATCAAACCACAGAGCGACTTTTCGGTCAGTTCCTCCCCGATATCCTGCCATAGCCAAGGACTATGACAACCGGGACAATGGCACGGACATTTAGTGAGGTTGATTGCCAGAGTGGTCTCGTTAGGAATCTCTTGAAATACTATATCTGCGTTCAGATATTTAAGCATATTTCACCCTGTTTCTCTGTAGCGGCAGCCTGGTTGAGAAGCTGCTCACGACGACGCGACGACTCTAATTCCAGCATATCTGCTGTCTGGTAGACCTGTGCCATATTTGCCAGCGAGCGTTCAACGCGGTCTTGCGGATTGTGGTAGTGACGGCGGTGAGCCTCTTCCTGACGTGCCTGCGAGAAGTTGCTGATTCGCTTCAGGTAACCGATGATACGGGTCATATAGTCGACATTCGTACTATGACACTTCGGGCACTCCTTCAGGTGACGTTTATCAATGTATCCACATTCGTTGCAGATAGTGTTGGGCACGTTGAAGGTGAAATAGTTGCAGCCTTCCTTGGCAGCCACGCGGAGCAGCTGACGATACTGATCCTGTGTCAGATGCTCGTCCAGGTTCAAGTGCAGAGCGCTGCCACCAGTGAGGTGAGCAATATAAGGAGCACCATGCAGTTTGAACTTGTCGATGATGCTCAGCGAGTCGTCCTCGACGATATAGAAGTAGCTGTTGTAGCACTCGCGAGGTACGAGGTAACCATCCTCGCGGTCCCATTTGGCGTGTTTCACACCCACGTTCTCTGCCGGAATCATCTCACAGTTGAACATCAGTTCTTTCGAACGGTACTGACGGTTGTATTTCTCCACGACTCCAAGAACCGACTGCACATAGTTGCGGTATTTCTCGTTGTCGTCGATCTTGATGCCCAAGAATTCAGCACCTTCAACCAATCCGTTCACACCGATGGTGAGATACTGGCGTGCGATGTTGATATAACCGGCATCGAAGAGAGGCAGCATTCCATGCTCCTGCAGTTCTTTCAGATTCTCGTTGTAGGCAATCTGTACCTTGTGGCAGAGATCCACGATGTCGCCTATATACTCAAGGTAATCGCGATTCTCGCGCACTGCCTGCTGTATGCAACGGTTGAGGTTGATGGTAAGCACGCTCTTTGAACCCGTAGACACACCACCAGCTCCGAGGGTGTAGCTGAATCCGTTGTCGGTAATCTCGTTACGGAGACGGCAGCAGCTCGACAGCGAGTCAGCGTTGTCGCTCATGTAGGTGAAGAACGAATGGCCTTCGGCATACATCTGAGCCGTGAAGTCGCCCCACTCCTTGTCTTTGCAGTCGCCGTTCTCGGTGAGCAGAGCCATCGTCTCAACCGGGAAGGTGAGCACCGAACGCAGACGCTCGTTGTTGAACCAAGTCATGAAACGTTTCTGCAACCATGAGAGACCCTCCCAGTCAGGTTTAGTATTGTCTGGGAACACGAAATCACCAAAGATGCTCTCAAAGTAGAACTTGTCGTAGTAGGCGATGTTCCAGAACACGGCCTGGTAGTTACGAGCACCAGTCGGCTGGTTGAGAGTATACACAATCTGCTCGAAGCAGTCGGTGATAACCTTGTCAATGGTACGTTTCTTCAACGAGAGGTCGACCACCTCGTCGGCTCTCTTCCAATAATCCTGACCATAATCCTTACCGATGAAATAGTTCAGATACATCAAGAACTCTGGAGTAGCGCAGGCACCGCTCAACATGCTCGAAACCATGAACACCATGTTCACGAAGCCACCACAAAAACTCTTCAGGTTCGTCGGAGCCTTCGAGTTGCCACCGATAGAAGCCGTTCCGTTGAGCAGCCAAGGATACATCGTGATGCTGGCGCAGTAGTTAGCCAACGACGTCTCGTCGTTCTTGTAGATGAAATGGTGTGTGAGCAGGTCGAGGTAACGGTCGGAGAGTTCTTTTCCGTAGAGCTTCTTTATACGGTCGGTGAGCAGACGACGGTTCAAACGGATGAAACCAGCCTTGGGGAGCTCGCCAATCAATGTGGCGATGTTCTTGTGCTCCACGTTGGCGTTGGCATCGTACTTACTACCCGTAGCGGCGTTGGCTGCCTTGCAGTAGTCGACCAGGAAGTTTAGCTTCTCCAAAGTCTCACGATCCTCGGTATGTTTCTGACGATAGAGCATGAAACTCTTGGCCACTTTGTAGTAGCCCTCACGCATCAGAGCCTCTTCCACCTGATTCTGCATATCCTCAACGGTGATTCCGTCTTGAATCTGCAGATGAGACAAAATCTTACCCATCGTAGCCAGATCAGCCGGCTCGTTGACCGACTCAAAAGCCTTGGCTATTGCATGCATGATTTTATCCAGTGAGAATGGGACGGGATGGCCGTCGCGCTTGATGATTGTGAAAGGAACCTGCTCCATTGTGTTGATGTATTTTATCGGTTAAAAAAGCTTAATTATCTAATTCTCTGTCGTTTTCTCTAAGCGTAAAAGAGTCACACACTCAAGTGATAACACCGTCATGTATTCAGCACCCACACACTCACACACTTATATCTTTTCGCTTTGGTTCGATACCGCTTGCAAAGATACATCAACCAAAAACAAACTTGCCACCACTTTCACAAAACTTCTTAACAACATATTAACACAAGGAAAAGCAAAGTACACATTCAATCTCACAACATCCATATAATCAACCAATATTTCAACATATCAACAGAACAACAAAAATATCAACATCAAAAAACTACACCTATTTATATTATACTTTAGAACCTTATTACCCTTTCTTGTGGAATTCATGTTAAACAAAAACCCCTCTCTGAGGGAGAGGGGTTGAGGGCGTGGATTATTTTCAGGAGTGACGTCGGAAACTAATGACTACTCTCCTGTTGGAATATCCGTCAGGAATGAGGTGGCGGAAAGACATTGGGTAGCTGTGAGCATGGGGTAGTTGAGCAGATGGGCGATATAGTCCTTGTGCTTAGCGCGGATCTTCACCATCTCCCTCTCAAGTTCCTCTGCTATAGGCAGCTGTTCGTCGACCCTTATCCGCATCGACTCGAGAGCGGCCTCACGTTTGATAGGGCACACCTCGCTGTAGTATTTCAGGATAAGTTCGTTCTTATCCTTGCCTGTCGCCGAAGCAATCCTGTCGGAATATTTGGAATAGACAGAGTTGCATTTTTCCTCAGCGTCGGCGATAATCCTGTCGGCCCTCTCTCCCACCTCGTTCCAGCGGTCGATGGTCGGTTGGAGAGGTTCCAGGTATTTGGCGGCGTCGGCAGCATCGTTCAAGATGGCAGCCTCTGCCCTACCCTCTGAGTAGTGGGCTTTGAGATAGGCTTCCTGTTCGGCCTCGCTCATGGTTTGGAGTTTCTCGATCTCCTGACGAGAGAGACCAGAATAACGCGAAGCCATATCGTAGGCGGTCTCGACAGCTTGTGCCGAATCGACATTACTGTAAGAAAGCGAAGCCATCTGCAGCGACAACATTGAGATGTTGGTCACATAACGCGTCACAGGGCTGGTGATAAGCTTGAACGACTGTTCGTTGAGTTCATAGCCCTTGTGATTTATGAGCTGCTGGACGGTAGGCATCTCGAGTGCCTGACGCATTATTGACTCATAGGTAGGATTCTCCTCCTCCGCTTGGGGAGTGCTGTTGTTTTTAGTAGACTTGGTGTTCTCTTCCTGAGGTGTGAACACCTTGTCGAGTTCACGATCTACGGCTTTATCGGCCTCTTCTGTTGCACGGTCTACTGCCTTATCGACAGCTTTCTCGGCGGTCTTCTGGGCAGCCTTACGGATAAGGTTGCCAAACTGAGCGTTGGCGGCTGTCATACCTACCACGAGGGCAAGCGCTAAAAGAACAATTTTTTTCATGACACTATTTGTTTTGTTTTATTTTTTTCACTTGAGCGTACTCTTTGTTCAACCCCTCGAGAATCTCGTTGGTGATGTCGAGAGCCTTGTCGCCATAGAGTACCGGAGTGTTGCTGTAACACTTGGAGAGGATAAGGTTATACTTATCGTGCTTGGAGTTGTAGTCGGCTATGAAGTTGTAAACTGCACGAGTCATCTTGTCCAATTCCTCCTGGAGGTGTTTCTGTTTCTGAGGAAGGAGGTCGGCATACTGCTTTTCGAGGCGAGCCAGCTTTTCGTAGCGTTCTTTCAGCTCACGTTCTTTCTCCTGCTGCTGAGAGAGAGTCAGGTTCTCGCCTGTCTGAAGGAAGTTCTGATAGTCGGCTTGGAACTGTTCCTCCTGCTGAGCGAGGGCAGCCTGCTGAGCAGAGACCTGCTCGATTTTGCGCTGAAGCTCCAGAGCATACTCGTAATGCGCCATCAGGGTGTCGGTGTTGACGTATGCAATACGGAGGGAATGTCCGTCAGAGACGACCGCCGTCACTTCTGACCCCTCAGCGTCAGCCACCTTCAGCTTGTTGCCACAGAAATGGAGAGCATAGAGAGCAGCCACAGCCAAAAAGAGAATCACCATCAGGATGATCATGCACAAATGGCCCTTGCAGCGGCAATCACGCTTGTCAGTCGTGCAGCCGCATTCTGGCTCGTTCTCAATCGGAGCGTTTTCTGTCACTTCGTCTTGGAGTTCGTTGTTGATATCGGTTTTGATCTCGTTTTCGATAATTTCGTTGTTGATGTTTTCTTCCATTGTTATTTCGTATAAAGGTTATTCGTTGATATGTTGATACGTTGATATGTTGATATGTTGATACGTTGATATGTTGTGGGTTGATATTGGATGTGGTTATACTGACCACATAGCACTATCCTTCTATCTCCCCTATCGTCTCCACCGCTTTTTTGAGGCGGCTCACCGTCTCATCCTTACCTATCACCATCACGAAGGTGAGCAGGTCGGGGCCGACGGTCTTGCCGATGAGGGCGATGCGGAACGAATTCATGATCTGTCCCATATTGAACTGGTTAGCCACAATATAGTCATCCAGAATGGCTTTGTGGAGGGCATCGTGTTCAAAAGGCACGGTGTCGAGTATCTCGAGTATCTTGTTCATGTGGGTGGTCATACCCGCTTTCCAACGTTTCTTCAAGTCGGCTGGGTTGTACTCCTTAGGAGCCTCGAAGAAATAAGAGGTGGTCTCCCACAGCTCCGAAGGGAAGCTGATGCGGTTTTTCATCATCGCACACACCTTCTCTATATATTCATCCGAAGCGGTCACCCCATGTTCGGCCAACTGCGGCTTGAGATAGTCGGCAATCTGCTTGTCCGAAAGCATCTGCATATACTCGTGGTTGAACCATTTCGACTTCTCCACGTTGAATTTCGCGCCGCTCTTGCTGATATGGCTTATGTCGAAAGCCTTTATCAGTTCCTCCATAGAGAAGATCTCCTGCTCGGTGCCAGGATTCCATCCCAGCAAGGCAAGCATATTCACCACCGCACCAGGCAGATAGCCTTTCTCGCGGTAACCCGACGAGAGCTCGCCGCTCTGCGGATCATGCCAGTCGAGAGGGAAGACGGGGAACCCGAGCCGGTCGCCGTCGCGCTTGCTGAGCTTGCCGTTGCCCTCGGGCTTGAGCAACAACGGCAGGTGGGCAAACTTAGGCATCGTCGCTTCCCATCCGAAAGCACGGTAAAGCATCACATGCAAAGGAGCGCTGGGCAGCCACTCTTCGCCACGTATGACGTGACTTATCTCCATCAGGTGGTCGTCGACAATGTTTGCCAAATGGTAGGTCGGCATACCGTCGCTCTTGAAAAGCACCTTGTCGTCAAGCAGGTCAGAGTTCATCGTCACCTCGCCACGTATGAGGTCGTGGACGGTGATGTCTATATGTTCGGGGAATTTGAAACGCACCACATAGTGGTCGCCCCTCTCGATGCGCTGCTTCACCTCGTTGGCACTAAGGGTCAGCGAGTTCTCCATCTCACCACGAGTGCGGCAGTCGTACTGGAAGGTCTTCTTCTGAGCCTCATACTCCTTGCGTTTGGCGTCGAGAGCCTGAGGAGTATCGAAGGCATAGTAAGCCCATCCGTCGGCCAGCAGCTGGTCGGAGTATTGCTTATAGAGCGGCTTGCGGTCGCTCTGACGGTAAGGGCCGAACGGACCTCCGATATGCACACCCTCGTCGAACTCTATGCCGAGCCATGTGAGCGCCTCGATGATATAGTCTTCAGCGCCAGGTACGAAACGAGTTTGGTCGGTATCTTCGATACGCAGAATCATCTTGCCGCCACTCTGACGGGCGAAGAGGTAGTTGTATAAAGCTGTGCGCACGCCGCCGATATGAAGCGGACCTGTAGGGCTGGGCGCGAATCTTACTCTTACTTGTCGTTCCATGTTATGTTTTTACGTTGATATGTTATTCGTTGATATGATTGCAAGATTGCTACAATTCAGAAAAATGTTTTTTTCCACGTAGGTAGTAATCCACCAGGAGCATTTTTGAATGCTTGAATGCTTGATTGCCTGAATGCTTGATTGCTTGATTGCCTGAATGCTTGATGGCTTGAGTGTCGCCCGCCTTACGTTTATTCTTCAGATGCGGGAGCAACTTGAAGAAATCCCTGTGAGCCCGACCAACGGCAAGAAAATCCTTGGGGTTGCCGTCGGCGATAAATTTCAACGCCGCCACCCAGTCGAGAGGCAGCCGCAACAAGATGACCGGCAGCAGGCGGCTGGACGGAAGGTTTTTATAGAGCATCGAGAGGTTGTTGCGGAAGTTGAGGTAGGTCTTCCTCGGAGAGCTCTTAGGCAGAGTGCCGCCCCCCAGATGGTAGGCCACCGACTGAGGGCAGCTCATCACCCTGTAGCCAGCGTTACGTACACGCCAGCAGAAGTCTATCTCCTCCATGTGGGCGAAGAAGTCGCCATCTAGGCCACCCAATTCCCTCCACACCGACGCACGCACGAACATCGCCGCACCGGTAGCCCACATCACGTCGCACGGGTCGTCATACTGCCCGAGGTCTTTCTCAAGTGTGTTGAACATCCTTCCACGACAATAGGGATAGCCGAAATCGTCGACAAATCCGCCAGACGCACCAGCATACTCGAAGGTGTCGCGCTGGGTGTCCATAAGCAGCTTGGGTTGGCAGACGGCCACATCCAGATTCCTTTCAAACAAATCGACTATAGGCTCAATCCATCCCGGAGTCACCTCCACATCGTCGTTGAGCAGCACGTAGCAGTCAGCATCTATCTGGGCGAGCGCACGATTGTAACCCTCGGCGAAGCCGTAGTTCTTGTCGAGCCGTATTATCCGCACGGATGGGTAGTGTTGCTCGACAAACGCCAGCGAATCGTCGGTAGAGCCGTTGTCGGCCACCACGACGAAGGCGTCGCCCGTACAGTTTTGTACGACCGACGGCAAATAGCGTTCGAGCATCGAACGACCGTTCCAGTTTAATATGACTACTGCTGTCTTCATTTCTTCACCAATTTCCATCTTCGGTGGCTCCAGAGCCAATATTGCGGTTTTTCGTTTATTGTCTTTTCCAGACGTGCGGCATAGCGACGAGTGATGTCGCCCTCATTTTCTTTCGTCGGGCAGAGCGAGAGAGGCTCGAAGCGTACGGTATAATAGCCACGCTTGGTTTTCTCCACAGAGTAGTAGAATACGGGGTAGTCGTATTTATGAGCGAAATGTTCGGAGCCGAAGATGAAAGCCGTCTCTTGGTTGAGGAACCGAGTCCAAAGGCTTTTCTTGCGGTCGTGAGGCGACTGATCGCCCAGCATCATCCATGCTGCCGGCACCTTGTAACGGTCGTAGAATTCCATCACACGACGCACGTCGGTGTTGTCGACTATCTCGGTGCCGTAGCGGGCACGTTTCTGTGTCAGCAGACGGCCAAAAGGTTTCTGCACTATATGTTTGCCCACACCCACCCCATGATGGAGCAGCTGGAAGTTGAGCGAAGCAATCATCATCTCCCAGTTGTTATAGTGAGCCGACATCAGTATCACGCTCTTCCCCTCGTCGAAGAAGGGAGTCAGCAGCTCGCGGTTCTCGATGCGATAGTGCGCAAAAAGCTGCTCGGGGGTGGCACGCAATCCCCATACCCCTTCGGCGAGCAGGTCGCAGATATGGCGGTAGTAGGCTTTCTCAATCGCCACTATCTCTTTCTCGCTCTTCGAGGGGAAAGATTTGGTCAGGTTGGTCCTCGTCACCTTGCGGCGGTAACGCACCACGTAGTAAACCATCGGGTAGAGCAAGTCGCTCAGGATGTAAAGCACCCAGAGCGGCAGCCACGCCAGCGGCATTATCAAGCAGTACATTATGAACCGAGCACATATCAATTATCTTGTCAACTTGTGGATTTGCTGGAGGTATTTGTCAACTTGCGGATTGGATGGAGGAAGCAGATTTCTTAGTAGCCACGTTCAAACTGGTCGCCCACTTCGCCCTGCACGTTCTCAGGCAGCTGCTGCTGGCTGAGACGGCGCTCCCACATAGCCTCCTGCACCTCGCCTTTGGCGTTGGAGTTGAGCAGACGATAGTAGCCAGAGCGGAACTCATCCCAGAAGAGGAAGACGCGGTTGGGCGAGTCGGTAGGCATATAGTTATAGCGCCAGAGCTGGTAGGGCAGATAGTAGACATGACCCTGAGAGCCGCTTATGCCAGCGATGTCGACGTGTACGGCTGTTCCCACATCCAGACGGCGGGTCGACACGAAGTTCTTCTCGTCACGGATATAGTCGGGCGGGCCATACTGCAGGTAAACCCTTCCACGGTCGGTGCGGTAGCCCTTGGTGCGGGGATAGGAGTAGTGGGCGTCAACATATTCGAGCCAACCCTTGTACTCGTTCCATTTCGCCTCGGCCTGATCGGCGTGGCGGCGATCCCAGAACTTGTAGAGGAAGGCCTGCTTCTCCTTTATGTTGTCGTTCTTCTTTATCACCTCGCGGATGAAGGTCAACTCCTCGTCAGAAGCGATCGGATAGAGAGCGTCGAGGTAGTAGTTCAGCATGTTCTCGTCGGTGATGCGGCTGGCGAACGTACCCTCGTACATGCTCACCTCATCGTTGTTGACCAGCGACGGCTTGGTGCGGTGGAACGGCAGACGCTTGTAGAGCAGGTTGTCGTTAGTGCGGTTGTGGATCTCCACCACCAAGTTGTAGTCGCCCGAAGGCAGCTGACTTATGTCCAGCGGATTATAGACGCGCACCAGGTTCTGCGCCTCGTGCTGGGTCTCGCTTCCGACGTTCGGCATACGGCGACCGGTAGCACGCTCTTCGACAAAGACATAGCTTGTGAACGGCTTGCTGAAAACCTCTTTCTTGATATTGTAGACCTCGAAGTAGACGTTGAGCACATCTATGTTCGACGGCACCTCGTCCTCCACGTAAGGCTCCATATCATATCCGCCACGAGAGAGGATGTTCTCCGAAGCCGTAGGCGTGACCGTCGACATCAGCTGAAGGGACGACATGGAAGGCTGCTTCTTGGCGTAGTTCACGTTGATACGCTGCAGGAGCGTCGTGCCAGCATCATCTTTCGACTTGTCCCTCAACGTCAGCTCCAGGTTGTAGATACCGTTCTTCAAGCCGACGCGCTGAAGGTCGAGGAAGGAGAAACGGTTATCCTCGGGCGAAGCCGTAGTGGGCGAGTTGAGGTCGTATTTCTTTGCAAAGACGATCTCTTCGCCAGAGCGGTAGACCATAGTCACCTCCACGGTAGCGCGGTAGCGGCCGCCGTCGGTCTGAACGAAGTTGAGCGAGCCCGCATCGAAGAGCAGGTAGGTCTCGACATAAGGCTGATCGTCGGCCGGCAGGTAGAAGGACGAATAGCTGAAGAGAGCGCTAAGGTTGCGCTGCTGCCCCATCGCCGGCACCATCAATGCCACCATCGCCAAAACAAAAAACAACTTTCTCATAGAGTGAGCATTTTTTATAGATTTAATCTTTATTAAACGCAAGAGAGATGATTTTATTGTACAAAAAACAAATTACCTCTTGATTGACGATGCAAAGGTACAACCTTGCGGTTGCGGTCTACGAATTTTTTTGTCATTTTTTTTTGAGCGGGAGGCAGCATCTGGGTTGTAACCGTTAAAAGACAATATGTTACATAAAAAAGACACTCATCATAGGGGTATAGGGATGGTGGGGTTAGTCAAAATCAGTCATTAGTCATTAGTCATTTTCATTTTTGGATCTGTCATTTGGCTCACTATAATATAAAATATATTTTTTATTATAGTGGCGATTTTGACACATGTGAAATCGATTTTGACTAATGACTAATGACTAATGACTAAAATGACTGAATCGAATCCCATATCCGCATTATCATATTGGTTTTGTGGGTATTGGTATTATTTCTGATTTTTTTGTGGTTTTATTCGTAAACCGCAATGAGATGGGTGTACTTTTGCATCGAGAAACAAGCCTCACACCCCAGCCCCTCTCCTTAAGGCGAGGGGGAGAACGGACGGGGACGGAGGTTCCGGATTTCCCGGATATTCCGGATGGAGATGAGGTTGGTGGGAGTTTGAATGCGGAGCTTGTGCGGAGTTATATGGGAGTTAGATGATAGGTAAGTGATAGGGAGATGATAGGCAAGTCTGATTTCGGGGATAGTTACTAAAGGGGTTGCTATGGGTAGCGGCGAGAATGGACTTACGGATTTTCCGGAATTTCCGGATATCCAGGAATGCTGGTAAGGGTGGGAGTTTAAGGATAGTGTGGTGAAAATTTGACATACACTTAGTGTCATTTTGTCATGATTGGGCTTGTTGGCGTTGATGTTGTGGGGATTGACGGTGGCTAACGGTTAGTGGTTAGTTAAAAACTTGAATAAACAAAAACAGAAGTAATATGAACCTTAACAATTTTACAATCAAAACGCAGGAGGCGGTGCAGAAAGCCCAGGAGATGGCCACGGCCCATCAGCACCAAGCGATAGAGACCTGCCACCTGCTGAAGGGGCTGCTCACGGTGGATGAGAACGTTACGCCCTATCTGCTGAAGAAGATGGATGTGCTGCCGGAGCGCATCAGCCAACAACTGGACACAATCATCCAGTCGCTGCCGCATGTGAGCGGCGGAGACATGTATCTCTCGAACGACGCGAACAAGGCGCTTGTGGCGGCGTCGCAGACGGCGACTTCGATGGGCGACGACTTTGTGTCGGTCGAGCATCTACTGCTGGGTTTGGTTGCAGGCAACGACCAGGTGGGGAAGCTGCTCAAAGGAGCCGGCGTGAGCGAGAAGAGCCTTAAAGCGGCGATTGCCGACCTGAGGAAAGGGTCGAAGGTGGCGTCGCAGAGTGCCGAAGAGACGTTCAACGCGCTGAACAAATACGCCAAAAACCTGAACCAGCTGGCACAAGCCGGCAAACTCGACCCCGTGATTGGCCGCGACGACGAGATAAGGCGAGTGCTGCAGATACTATCGAGAAGGACTAAAAACAACCCGATATTGATTGGTGAGCCAGGTGTTGGTAAAACCGCAATAGCAGAGGGTTTGGCGCACAGGATAGTGTCGGGCGACGTGCCCGAGAACCTGAAGTCGAAGACGATATTCTCGCTCGATATGGGAGCGCTTATCGCAGGCGCTAAATATAAAGGTGAATTCGAGGAGCGACTGAAGTCGGTGATACGAGAAGTGTGCGAGGCCGACGGCGAGATAATACTCTTCATCGACGAGATACACACCCTCGTGGGAGCCGGCGGAGGCGAAGGGGCGATGGATGCGGCAAACATACTGAAACCCGCATTGGCACGAGGCGAGCTGAGAGCCATCGGCGCGACGACGTTGGCCGAATATCAGAAATATTTCGAGAAAGACAAGGCGCTGGCGCGCAGGTTCCAGAGCGTGCTGATAGACGAACCCAACGTGGCGGACACGATATCGATACTGCGAGGGCTGAAAGAGCGCTACGAGGTGCACCACAAGGTGCGTATCAAAGACGAAGCCATCATCGCGGCAGCCGAGCTTTCGAACCGCTACATCAGCGACCGGTTCCTGCCCGACAAAGCCATCGACCTTATAGACGAGGCCGCCGCCAAGCTGCGGCTGGAGATAGATTCGGTGCCGGAAGAGCTGGACAAGATAGAACGCGAGATAAGGCAGCTGGAAATCGAGCGCGAAGCCATAAAGCGCGAAAACGACGAAGAGAAGCTGGCACAGCTGACGAACGAGATAAACCAGCTGGGCGAACAGCGCAACCAGATGAAAGCCCGCTGGCAGAACGAGAAGAGCATAGTCGAAGCCATCCAGACGGAAGTGAAGAATATCGAGTCGTACAAGTTTGAGGCAGAACAAGCCGAGAGAGCCGGCGACTACGGAAAGGTGGCGGAGTTGAGATACGGACGAATCAAAGAGGCCGAGAAGCACGTCACGGAGCTGAAAGAGCAGCTGAAACAGATGCAGGCAGACAACGCGATGATAAACGAGGAGGTGGATTCGGAGCAGGTGGCCGAAGTGGTGTCGCGCTGGACAGGGATACCTGTGACGAGGATGCTGCAATCGGAGAGAGAGCGGCTTCTGCATCTGGAAGACGAGCTGCACAAACGCATAGTGGGTCAAGACGAAGCGGTGGCGCTGGTGGCCAACGCAGTGAGACGAAGCCGTACGGGATTGGCCGACTCGCACAGGCCTGTAGGCTCGTTCCTCTTCCTCGGAACGACAGGCGTGGGAAAGACCGAGCTGGCAAGGGCACTGGCTGAGACGCTGTTTGACGACGAGAGCATGATGGTGCGTATAGACATGTCGGAATATCAGGAACCACACTCGATCTCGAGGCTTATCGGAGCGCCTCCAGGATATGTGGGGTATGACGAAAGCGGCCAGCTGACCGAAGCAGTGAGACGGAAGCCGTACTCGATAGTGCTGTTCGACGAGATAGAGAAGGCCCACCCAGATGTGTTCAACACGCTGTTGCAGGTGCTTGAAGACGGACGGCTGACCGACAACAAAGGACGTACCGCCGACTTCCGCAACACGATAATCATCATGACCTCGAACTTGGGCAGCGAGCTGATACAGCGCCATATCGACGACGGCGAGGTGTCGTCGAAAGACATGGAAAAGACCAAGGAAGAGATAATGAACATGCTGAGACAGCGGATACGGCCGGAATTCCTGAACAGGATAGACGAAGTGGTGATGTTCAAACCGCTCGACCTGAAGCAGGTGCGCGAGATAGTGAAGCTGCAGCTGAACCTGCTGGCCAAGACGCTGGAGAAAAACGACATCATAGTGACTGCCACCGACGAAGCAATCGACCATCTGGCCAACGAAGGCTACGACCCGTCGATGGGAGCGCGACCGATAAAGCGAGTCATCCAGCGGACGCTGCTCAACGAGCTGTCGAAACAGATACTCGAAGACAAGATCAACCCGAAGGACAACATCCTGATAGACGTGAAAAACGGAGAGTTCGTGTTCAGGCAGTAACCGCACGCCAGTTGAAAAAAAAAGAGAATGACACCTCATGCAGGTGTCATTTTTTTTAGTATCTTTGCAACATATTTTTATATATGTTCACCATAGAATAAAAAGCACAAAAACTATGATAAAATCGAGCGAACTAGTACTGGCTGGAGACGGAAGCCTCTATCACATCCATCTGAAAGACACCACCTTGGCAGACGACATCATCCTGGTGGGCGATCCCGGAAGAGTCGAGATGTTCAAGAGCATCTTCGAGTCGACCGAACACGAGAGCTACAACCGCGAGATGCACGCGCTGACGGGCCTCTATCACGGCCACCGCTTCACCGCGCTCTCGACGGGTATGGGTTGCGACAATATCGACATCGTGGTGTCGGAACTTGATGCAGCCGCAAACATAGACCTGGTCAAACGAGAGCCCAAGGCGACCCATCGCCAGCTCAACATGGTGCGCATCGGTACGAGCGGCTCGCTGCATAGCGAGATAAAGGTGGGCGACCTGGTGGCATCGAAACATACGGTCGGCCTCGACGGGCTGCTGAACTACTACCGTCACGAGAGCTCGCAGCTGAACGAAAAACTCAACGAAGCGTTCATCAAGCACATGGGATTCGATGCATGCTTTGCCCGTCCGTATGCGGTGGACGCCGGCAAGGAACTGTTTGAAAAGGTGTCGGGCGGAATGCATCACGGCATCACGGCGACGGCACCAGGATTCTATGCTCCCCAAGGAAGGGCTCTGAGGATAGAACCCAGCATCGAAGACCTCAACGAGAAGCTCGCGACCTTTGAATGGGGAGGATGCAAGCTGACCAACCTCGAGATGGAGACTTCGGCCATATACGGTCTCGCCTCAATCATGGGTCACCAGGCGCTGACAGTATGTCTTATCATAGCCAACCGCGCTGACGGCACGTTCCTCAACGACTACCACAAAGAGATGAAAGACACCATAGTCAAGGTGATGGAGAGACTTGGGGCGTAGGGCGGAAGACGATGCCGCCGAGTCGGAAAAAATGTTGTATCTTTGCAGACGTAAAAAAAGAGTGTAAACGATAGTAATCAATTGATGGAAAATTTTGTTGTATCGGCCCGAAAATACCGTCCCGACACCTTTAGGTCGGTGGTTGGGCAAAGTCATATAACCACCACTTTACAGAATGCCATAAAGCAGGACAAGCTGGCTCAAGCCTTCCTTTTCTGCGGACCTCGAGGCGTGGGAAAGACCACCTGCGCCCGAATATTGGCGAAGGCAATAAACTGTGAGAACTTCGGCGAGAACATGGAACCCTGTAACAGCTGTCCCTCCTGCAACGACTTCAACAACGGCACCTCGATGAACATCTTCGAGCTGGACGCCGCCTCGAACTCGAGTGTCGACGACGCGCGAGAACTGATACGTCAGGTGGCCATCCCTCCCCAGTCGGGCAAGTATAAAGTCTACATCATCGACGAGGTGCACATGCTCTCCTCCAACGCCTTCAACGCACTACTGAAAACTCTTGAAGAACCTCCCTCATACGCCAAATTCATCCTGGCCACAACCGAGAAGCACAAGATAATACCCACCATCCTTTCACGTTGCCAGGTCTTCGACTTCAACCGCATCTCACTTCAGGACATCGTGGACCATCTGGCATACGTCGCCCAGAACGAAGGCGTCACATACGAGGACGATGTGCTGCACCTCATTGCACGCAAGGCCGATGGCGGTATGCGCGACGCCCTCTCGACCTTCGACCAGCTGGTGAGCTTCTCAGGCAACCGGCTGACCCGCGAGGCCTGTCTGCAGAACCTCAACATGCTCGACAGTTCCTACTTCTTCAGCATGGTTGACAATTTCCTCAAAAGCGACATCGCCAGCTCCCTCCTACTCTACAATGAGATTCTGGACAAAGGCTTCGACGGACAGCATTTCATCACCGGATTGGACGAGCATCTGCGCAACCTCATGGTGGCCATCGACCCAGCCACGCACCCCCTGCTGGAGGTGTCCGACGTGGATCGCGCCCGCTACGGCGAGCAGTCGGCCCGTTGCGGCGTGAAGCTGCTGCTGCAATACCTGAACATCGCCAGCGACTACGAATACCGCTACCGCGACGCAAGCAACAAGCGTCTCTTCACCGAGGTGTGCCTGATGAAGCTCTGCTCCTGTCTCATGCCTCCCGCTTCCAGCAACCAGCCTCCTTCGGGCAGCCGTCCCAGTTAGATTGCAAGATCGCCTCAGGCGGAACATATAACAAACAGTACTCAGCAGGCAGCAGATAGCAGTCAGCAATCCGCTCCGGTTCCATCTCCAACTCCAGCACCGACTCCAGCTCCCGCTCCCGTTGCGGAAGTGCTCAATATGGGCGACCCCTACAAGTCGGCTGCCAAAGAGCCGACGCCGTCGGGCAATGAGACACCAGCCGTCGCCGAGCTGATCGACTTAGGCGATCCCTATAAAGCCCAAAACAAAAGGCAGCAGCCTTCTGTCAGCAACCAGCAACCGACTGCCAGCCATCAGCAACCGGTCGCCGAACCGCTCACCCAAGAGCGGCTGCAGAGATGCTGGCTGTCGCTTTTCGACGAGAGCACAATCAACACTTTCAGCGACGCCAAACGCGTGAACACCTTCCTCAAGGATGTCACGCCACTCCTGAGCGACGACCATTCGGTCGAGATAAAGCTCACAAGCAGCTTTGCCGAACACGAGGTGAAAGCAATCCTGCCCGAGGTGATGAACCATCTGCGCAAGGCGACGGGTGCCACCGAGCTGACCCCTCGCATAGTGGTCGAAGTCGAGCAGAAGGCCGCCAAACCCTACCAGTCGGGCGAGAAGTTCGAGGCCATGCTTAAAATCAATCCCGCACTCGCCGACTTGAGAAAAATACTTCCTGACATAGACATCTAATGGGTTCGACGTTCATAATACTGGGTCTTCTGATATTCAGCGCCCACCTCTTCTCGGCACTTTTCAGCCGTCGGCGCATACCCGATGTCGTCCTGCTGATGGGCATCGGAATCGTCGTAGGACCCGTGTTGGGACTCGTCCATCCCGAAGACCTCGAAAGCATCGGAGCCCTCTTCGCTTCGCTCACCCTGCTTTTCATACTTTTCGACAGCGGATTGGACCTGAGCATCGACACCATACGTCGCTACTGGAAAGGAATGGTGCAGGTGACCATCATGTCGTTCATACTCTCGATGGCGGGCGTCATCTGCTTCTCCCACTATGTGCTGCATATCGACTGGCTCGCTTCGGTGTTGGCCGGTTCCATCGTATCAGGCACAGCCGCCGCCATAGTGATACCACTTGTCAACCAACTCCATGTGAGCGAGAAAGCCCGCATGGTGCTCACCCTCGAATCGGCCGCCAGCGGAGTGCTCTGCATCGTGGTGACCATCGCCACCCTCGAGATCTCCACCGCACATAACATGAGTGCAATGGGCATCACCGGCATGGTCTTTCGGGTTATCGGCGGCATACTCTTCGCCCTATTGCTTGGATTGGCAGGCGGAATACTGTGGGCAGGATTGCTCGACCGCGTGCGCAAGTTGCAGAACTCGATGTTCCTCACTCCAGCTTTCGTCTTCGTCATATACGGCATCGCCGAGATGCTCGGATATAGCGGAGCCATCGCTGCCCTCGCCTTCGGCATAGTGCTGGGCAACGTCTCCTATTTCCGCATGCCGCTACTCGGAGCCATGAAGCTCGACAAGATGCACCCGCTACGCACCGAAGAGAAAAGCTTTTTCAAGGAGATAGTGTTCATCCTGAAGAGTTACTTCTTCGTCTATGTCGGCATCTCTATACCTTTCACCAACCCGATGGACCTGCTCTACGGGTTGATGATCACCGTGGTGCTTTTCGTGCTGAGGTTCCTGCTGCTCGCTGTGGTAGGACACGAGAACACCAAATCCGAACGCCTCGTGGTGTCGATGATGATACCCAAAGGACTTGTGGCTGCCGTTCTCGCCGCCATGCCCGAGAGGGTCAATATCGAAGCTGGATATAACGTCATCCCCGGTGCCACCACCATAAAATACATAGTTTACTCTGTCATATTCTGTTCTAT
This sequence comes from uncultured Bacteroidota bacterium, assembly GCA_902774845.1. Lineage (GTDB taxonomy): Bacteria > Bacteroidota > Bacteroidia > Bacteroidales > P3 > Colimorpha. The sequence continues at coordinate 9,276 of CACYJU010000009.1, read as the reverse complement.
CGTAATCACCTCGCTGCTGGTCTTCCTGACACGCAAACAGCTGGTTGAGAACAAAGACAGGCAAACCACAATAGACTTCTAAAACGATGATACACTTCTATAAATTCGACGGAGCAGGCAACGACTTTGTGATGATTGACAACCGAGATGGAGTGATAAGCCTCGACGCCAAACAGATAGAACGCATCTGCCATCGGCGTATCGGCGTCGGTGCCGACGGATTGATAATGCTCGAAAGCCCCAAGTCGTCCGACGACGGCGACTTCGTCATGCGCTACTACAACAGCGACGGCCACACCGCCACCATGTGCGGCAACGGCGGCCGATGCATCGTCGCTTTCGCCCACCTGCTCGGAGTTGTCGGCAAAAAGACCACCTTCCGCGCAGACGACGGATTGCATACAGCAGAGATTGTGGTGTGGAACGACAAAGAACGTTACGGGCTTGTGAAACTCGGCATGAAAGAGGTTTCCGCCGACGGCATAAGCCGCATCCTCGACGGCTGGCTACTCAATACTGGAGTGCCTCACTATGTGCAACGTGTGGAGGACATCGAATCCATCGACATGAAGGCCGAAGGCTCGCGCCTGCGTCATCACCCCGACCTCGGGGCAGAAGGCGCCAACGTCAACTTCATCTGCGACAATCCCGACGGGAGTCTTATGGTGCGAACCTACGAGCGCGGAGTCGAGGACGAGACCTGGAGCTGCGGAACGGGAGTGACCGCCTGCGCCATCGTGAGCGGCAACCACAACATCCGCACCCGCGGGGGCGACTTCAAAGTGGGCTTCGAGGCCGACGGCAAAGCATACCGCAACGTAACCCTCACCGGCCCCGCCGCCTGCAACTTCGAAGGAACCTGGAATTAACTTCTCAACTCTCAACTCTCAATTTTCAACTATCAACTATCAACTCTCAATTCCCCTCATGGATCTCTTTGGCAATACAGACATAAACGACGCTCGCCTGCGGGTCGAAGAGCTCACCGCCCTCATCAACCGCTACAACCACGAGTACTACATGAACGACAACTCGCTGGTGAGCGACTACGAGTTCGACGCCCTCCTGCGTGAGTTGATCGACCTTGAGAAGCAGTATCCCGAACTGAAGTCCCCCACCTCCCCCACCCAGCGTGTCGGAGGCGAAGTGAATAAAACTTTCCGACAGGTGGAGCATCGGTTCCCCATGCTCTCACTCGGCAACACCTATTCTATTGAAGAGATCGAGGAGTTCGAAGCCCGCACCCGCAAGCTCCTCGGCGATGTGCCTTTCAACTACACCTGCGAACTCAAATACGACGGACTCGCCATCGGGCTCACCTACAAAGAGGGCGTGCTTACCCAAGCCGTCACACGCGGCAACGGCTCCGTCGGCGACGACATCACCTCCAACGCACGCACCATCGCCACCATACCACTCCAACTGAAGCCCCCCTACCCCGCCGATTTCGAGGTGCGCGGCGAGGTGGTCTATCCCTTCGACGCCTTCGAGGAGATGAACCGCCAGCGAGAGATTGACGGCGACGAGCCTTTCGCCAACCCACGCAACGCCGCCAGCGGCTCGCTCAAGCTGCAAGATTCACGCGAGTGCGCCAAACGCAAGCTCCAGTTCTGCGCCTATTTCGTCATGGGCAACAACCTCGACGAACCCATCATGCAGACCCACTCCGGCCGTCTCGAAGCCGCCAAGCAGATGGGATTCAACGTGCAGCCCTATATCAAAGTGTGCCGCAATATCGACGAGATAAAAGCCTTCATCGACTACTGGGACACCGAACGCTGGAACCTCCCCTTCGCCATCGACGGCATCGTGATAAAAGTCAACCAGGTACCCCTCTGGGATTCCCTCGGCCTCACCGCCAAGTCGCCTCGTTGGGCCATCGCATACAAGTTTAAGGCCGCCCGCGTCTCCACACCTCTGAAAGAGATAAGCTATCAGGTCGGCCGCACCGGCATCGTCACCCCCGTGGCCGTCATGGAGCCCGTTCAGCTGGCTGGCACAGTCGTCCAGCGCGCCACACTAAACAACGCCGACTTCATAGAGAAGATGGACATCCACCAGGGCGACTGGCTCCTCGTCGAGAAAGGAGGCGAGATTATACCAAAGATCGTGGGCGTCGATACCGAAAAGCGCTCCTCCGCAAGCCAACCTGTGCAGTTCATCCGCACCTGCCCCGAATGTGGAGCCACCCTTGTGAGGGAGGAAGGCGAAGCCGGATTCTACTGTCCCAACCAAGACGGCTGCCCGCCTCAGATTGTCGGACGACTTGAACATTTCGTTGCCCGCAAGGCCATGCGCATCGACTCACTCGGCACCGAGCGCCTCAAGATGCTCTACAATAGCGGCCTCGTACGCAACATAGCCGACCTCTACGACCTCCGCAAAGAGCAGCTCATAGGGCTCTCCGTTGATAAGTTGGACGTTGATAATTTGATAGGTTCTTGCGGTCAAAACATATCAACCGATAAACATATCAACACATCAAGTATCCAAGCCAAAGGTGCCGACAACATATTGGCTGCCATCGAGCAGTCGAAGCAGGTCCCCTTCGAGCGGGTACTCTTCGCTCTCGGCATCAGGTTCGTGGGCGAGGTGGGCGCCAAGAAACTCGCCCGCTATTTCTCCGACATCGACTCGCTCATGAACGCCAGCCAGGAAGAACTGGCGCAGGTCGAAGACATAGGCGAAAAGACCGCCACACAGATATACAACTACTTCCAGACACCTGAACATCGCCAGATAGTCGAGCGCCTCCGTGCTGCCGGACTTCAGATGAAAAGCGCCGTATCTAAAGTGTCCAACGCCCTCGAAGGCAAGACCTTTGTTGTAAGCGGCGTCTTCTCCCGCTTCTCTCGCGACGAGATAAAGAACCATATCGAGCAGCACGGCGGCAAGGTCTCATCATCGCTTTCCGCCAAGACCTCCTACCTCCTCGCCGGCGAGCGCATGGGCCCCGAGAAACTCAAGAAAGCCGAGAAACTCGGCATACCCATCATATCCGAAGAAGACTACCTGAAAATGATTGAAGAATAGACAAAGTGACGATGGATGCTCGACTGAAAATATTAGTTTTCCTTTTGCTATTCAGCTTCTCTGGCGCTGCCTTCTCGCAGACGGCCCGTCCCAGCCACACCCTCTCGCTCTCGGGCGGCGTCACCGTGCCCAACTCCAGCCAGTACGACTACATCGGGGCCTTTGACCTCGGAGTGGACTACACCATCGAATGGCGCATGAACGGCCCTCAGTATTGGAAACGTTTCTGGAAACAGCCCCTTTTCGGCCTCCAGTTCGAATATCTCCACACCAACAATCCCATCGCCGGACAACGTTTCGGCGCAGCCTTCTCAATGCGCAACGACATCTGGAACTCCAGATCAAGCAATCAAGCAATCAAGCAATCAGGCAAACAATCACACACCCACTCCCTCTACTGGTTCCTCGATGCCGGCGGCTCCTTCTACACCAACCCATTCGAGCGCACCCCAAACGAGCAGAACGACTTCATAGGCTCTTATGTCAACTGTCTCTTCAACCTCGGATTAGGCTATAGCGTGAGCTTCAAGAACAACTCCGCGCTCCTCATCAACGCCCGCTTCAGCCACTCCTCCAACGGCTACGTCAAAGTCCCCAACCACGGACTCAACTACCTGCTCATGAGCGTCGGCTACCGTATGCCGCAGAAGATCCGCTTCCAAGACACACTCTCCTCCTCAGCCAGCTTCGACTTCGGCGACAATATCGTGCGTCGCATCATGACCTCCGAGTTCTCCTCCAGCACCCACTCTTTCATGTCCCACCGGATCTGGCTCTCCTTCGCCCCCGCCATCGTCCACATCCGATGGGAGCCGCCACCACAAGATTACTATTTCGCCTACACCGGTCAGATAGGCTATATGTTCTACCCCACCTCCACTATCGGCTTCGGCTTGAACCTCGATGTCATGTACAACTATAGCCACCTCTACATCGTCAAGACCTATTATAAAGTCAAGCCCACCCTCCCCTATGTCGGCGCCGCCGCCAGCATCGAACCTCGCTGGGGGCCACTCTCCATACGTCTCTCCGCAGGCTACTATCTCGTCAAGTCTCCAGCCGTCACGATCCCGATCTACGAGCGGCTTGGACTCTTCTACCATTTCGGCAAGAGCCTCAGCCAGTTCGCCGGAGTCTCCATCAAAGCCCACGCCGCACATGCCGACTACATCGAGTGGCACTATGGCGTCGAGCTCTTCATCCATCAACCGAAACGCAAAACAAATCCAACTGATTTTTAAGATATGAAGAAACGAATTTTCTTGACAGGTGCCACAGGCACCATGGGATGGGCCGGACTCAGCGAGCTCCTGAACTACCCCGATCAATACGACGTCACCATCCTCGCGCGTCCTAGCAAGAAGAACCATAAGAAGCTGAAACCTTTCGAGGATAAGATCCATGTTGTGTGGGGCGACCTCGTCAACTACGACGACGTGCTGAAAGGGGTCAGCGGAGCCGACTATGTGCTCCATGTAGGCGGCATGGTGTCTCCCAAAGCCGACTACTACCCCGAAAAGACCCTCCGCGTGAACGTGAAAGCGGCGGAGAACATAGTGAAAGCCGTCCTGGCTCAGCCAAACCGCGACGACATACGGGTGGTCTATATCGGCTCGGTGGCCGAGACCTCCGACCGTAACGAACCCCTGCACTGGGGGCGTTGCGGCGACCCCGTCTTCGCAAGCGACTTCGACTACTACGCCGTCAGCAAAATCGCCGCCGAACGTATCTTCGCCGACAGCGGCATTCGCCACTGGGTGAGCCTCCGCCAGTCGGGCATCCTCTACCCCGCCATCCTCAAGAACTTCGACCCCATCATGTTCCACGTCCCCATACGCGGAGTGCTTGAGTGGGCCACCGTCGAAGACTCCGGGCGACTGCTCGAACGTGTCTGCCGCGACAACGTGCCCGACTCCTTCTGGAACCGCTTCTACAACATCAGCAGCGGCCCGCAGTACCGCATGACCAACTACGACTTCGAGACCCGCGTGCTAAAAGCCGTCCACTGCCCTCGGCCCGAAAAGATATTCAACGCCAACTGGTTCGTACTGAAAAACTTCCACGGCCACTACTACCTCGACGCCGACAAGCTCGAAGAGATACTGCACTTCCGTGCCAACATCCCGCTGGATGACTATTTCAAGCAGCTGGGCGCCGGACTTCCCAAGATATTCCACATGGCCAAGATCGTACCCCCTGTGATTATCAAGGCGGCCCTCTGCATGCTGGCACATAAGAAGACCTACGGCACTCAGTACTGGATACGCCACAACGACACCGCACGCATCAGCGCCTACTACGGAAGCCTCGACCAATGGCGAGCCATACCCAATTGGTCAGAATGGAACCTCTCGAAGCCCGTCGACGCCGACAAAGCCGCACAGATACAGCACGGCTACGACGAAACCAAGCCCCTCTCCCAGCTCTCTCTGGCCGAGCTGCAAGCCGCAGCCGCCTTCCGTGGCGGACGTCTCCTCTCCGACTCCTATTCGGGCGACCCGTCGCAGATGCTCGAGTGGGAATGTCACGACGGACACCGCTTCAAAGCCTCACCCAAGCTGGTGCTCGAAGGTGGCCACTGGTGCTCCGAATGCCTCTCCGACCACTGGGACAACTTCAGCCATGTAGCCCAACACAACCCCTTCTTCGCACAAGTAAAGAAATCTTGAATGATGACAATCGACACAACCGATATGTGCTCGCACTTGCAGAAGAAACTTTTCGACGCCGACGGCGCCTACCACCGTCTATGGCTGGCCATGCAGGACGACCCCGAGCTGACCGCCGTGGTTCGCTCGCGTCAGCTGCACATCTACCGCAACGGAAAGAAGGTACTGGTGCTTGCCGGCAAGTCGGCACCCAAGATCATCCGTGAGGACAAAATAAGCGACCTGTTGTAATAATTCGTAACAAAGAGATAAAATCATGAAAAAGACATTATTACTCGCATTTGCCGCCACCCTTTTGCTGGCGGGATGCGGCAACCGACACGAGAAACCGCAGACGACGGAGAACCCCGACATGGAGTACCGCACGCTGGGCAGCACCGGATTGCGCGTGGGCGTGATAGGATTGGGATGCGGCGGATTTGACGAGATCGACTCCGCCACCTCGCGCGAGCTGGTCACCTACGCCCTCGACCACGGGATGAACTACATGGACATCTACGACGCCAACCCGAAGGTGCGCAGCAACATAGGCTACGGCCTCGGCGACCGTCGTGGCGAGATGATCATCCAAGGCCACATCGGCTGCTGGTGGAACGGCGACAGCTATGAGCGCACCCGAGACGTGGAGAAATGCAAGATCGGATTCGAAGACCTCCTCACACGCCTGAACACCGACTATATCGACATCGGAATGATACACATCGTGGACAAGATGGAAGACTGGCAGGAGATTCAGGGAAGCCCCTACCTACAATATGTGAAAGAGCTGAAAGAGAAGGGCATAATCAAGCATATCGGAGTGAGCAGCCACAACGCCGAGGTGGCGCTGGCCATAGCCAAGAGCGGCCTGGTCGAGGTCATCATGTTCAGCCTCAACCCCGCCTTCGACCGCGTGCTTTCGGGCAAGAACCCCTGGGACGCCAAGACCTTCGATGAGATGCTGCCCGGCATCGACCCCGTACGAGTCGAGCTGTACGACTACTGCGCGCAGCACAACATAGCCATCACCGTGATGAAGACCTTCGGCGGCGGCGACCGCCTGCTCGATGCCGAGAAGTCGCCCCTCAAGAAAGCGCTGACCAGAGACCAATGCTTCGCCTACGTGCTGGCTAAACCATGCGTAGCTACTGCCCTCTGCACCATCGACAGCGCCTGCCATGTGGACGAATATCTGCACTACCTGAAAGCCACCGACCAAGAGAAAGACTGGATGAGAGGCCTTTCGGCAACGTCCGACGACCAAAAAGAGGGCGGCTGCACCTATTGCAACCACTGCTCGCCCTGCACACAAGGCATACCCATCGGCAAGGTGAACGAGTTGCTCGACAAAGCGGAGACCGAAGGGCTCACACCCGAGCTGCAGGCACAGTACGACAAGCTGCCCCATCACGCAGGCGAGTGCACCCACTGCGGAGCCTGCCTAAGCCGCTGCCCCTTCGGAGTAGACATCCCGGCCAAGATGGACAAAGCAAAAGAAGTGTTCGGCAAATAGCGGCTGGATATACTGACATTTTCAACATCGAAAAAAGGAAGAGGGTAAATCAACTTTACCCTCTTTTTTTATGTATCGTATAATCCGAAATTTCGGCAAGAGGACACCATCCCCATTTCCGTAATTCCATAATTCCATAATTCCATCAATCCAACTCCTTCTCCAGAACATACGTAACATCCGGAAATTCCGCCCCCAACCGCGCCAGCCCCACTAACACAATTGTCTCACAAGAGCGAGAGCAATGAAATGCTTGTTTTCATTGCCGAGCCGCCGAGACAATGACTCCGAAAAGGAGGCATTCACCCATTCAAGCATTAACGCATTCAGAACATCTTCCATAAATCCGTAGATCCATTAATCCATAATCCAGCGAAGCCTCCGTTAAGGTCATCGTTAGTAGCTCAACTATTATCTATTATCTATTATCTATTAACTTTTAACTTCTTCCCTCCCCCCACCACTAACGCATTCAAGCATTCACACATTAACGCATTAACACATCATCCCTCTTCCATCCATAAATCCAAAAATCTCTTTATCTTTCTGAAAAACAATATTTTGCAAAACAACCCTACGGCGATTTGCAAAATATTGATTTTCAAGCATTAAGCCTTCGACCCTTCGGTGATCCCTCGGTGGTCTTTCGGTGGTCGGTCGCCAGACCGTTTTTTCTGCCCAAAAGAGGAGGTTTCTTACGATTATTTTATTGGTTGGCCAGGCAAAAACAACTGGTGGTTCATAAATATTTATTTCAGTCCATCTTCAAACAGTCCGAATTTCTGGGATGGTTACAGTTTACACGGTGACCCATCCTTTTCGCTAATATTTACGATAGTGTCTTATGCATTCGTATATTAAATAAACAACTAGTAGCAGTAAAAAACCAAGATCGATAATAAGATACCTAAAATAGAAATTAAGCGTCGCTGAAGAGAACCATAACGCTTCGTATTTTATATCCACACCTAGATTGAGTATCATCCCAATATGAAAAGCAATATTAAAAAATGCTGAAACTATTAGGAGAATTCTTATTATGTTAAAAATTTTTTCAGACATCATAATGTTTGATTAGCGTTGATTATTTAGTTTGCTCCAATAATATCATCAGTGGCTTTTATCTTGTTAATGTTTGGATTGTACTTTGATTGTTGGTTAAGATAAGATTTTAAACCTTTGGGGGAGACGATGTCACTTTTTATTGCATCGGACACATCTGGAAGTCGGAATTCATTCGTAAAGTCAACATTTGCCCCGCCATTCTTTATGCCCTTTGTTGACGTGGTGACACAATTGTTTGTAAAAAGTGAATATTGATCCACGACCCTTGCGTCATCCGATGACCCATATTTATTAGGGTTTGAATCGTATTTTAAAGCATCTTCATGACTTAGTTTCGTACCTGATGAAAAAAGGTCATCGTAAAACTGCATAACTCGCTCGTCAGAAGCATCGTCGAACTCGAAGGCAGATGCCTTCATATCCTCAACTTCGTGTGTAATATATTTTTTTGCATCATATCCTGTCAGTTTTATCAAAACACCTTTTCCGGTTGGATCTGTCGTATTAAATGAACTTTTGTTTTTGTCACCACCTAAATACCGCCCATACGTATACACTATCATTTCACCTTTTACTATAACGGATACAAATGCATGTCCCACACCTTTGGTCTCAACATAAATCCGCGGAGTTGCACCATCCGGATCAACCAACTTCAACGGGTTCCAGGCACAGTAATTGTACGGAGACAGACTCGGATATTTGTCACTCATTGGGTCTACACTTAACCATAGACTCAGGTCTGAGTTGTAGTACCTAGCACCGAAGTAATGATATCCCGTCTCGGGGTCTTTCTCCTTGCCGGAGAAAGAGCAACGTGCTGAATCGTTCAAAACCGCATTCTGCACGGTACTCTCATGAGATTTCAAAATATTCTTTTTTGAAGAAAAAGTGCAAAAAAACATCCCATTTGTTCGGAAAGGAACAGATATTGTACTTCTATATCGGGATGTCGACATCATGACACACGGACTTGATAGAATACCGCAAAGGTACTGTTTTTCTTTCGATTATGGA
>CACYJU010000008.1 GCA_902774845.1 uncultured Bacteroidota bacterium | reverse complement strand
TGAGCTACCAACGAAAACACCCATACACCCATACACCTATACACCCATACACCCATACACCCATACACCCATACACCTATACACCCATACACCCATACACCCATACACCCATACACCCATACACCCATACACCTATACACCCATACACCCATACACCTATACACCTATACACCTATACACCCATACACCCATACACCCATACACCCATACACCCATACACCCATACACCTATACACCCATACACCTATACACCCATACACCCATACACCCATACACCCATACACCCATACACCATTTTTCAACTCTCAACATGACCGAATCCTTCCTCCAGTTCCTCTGGCTCCACCGGCTCTTCGCTGGCTCCCTTGCCACCGTCGACGGAAGGTCGGTCTCCATCGACTCGCCGGGCTCGCTGAACTCCGCCGCCGGCCCCGACTTCCTGAACGCCCGCATCTCCATAGGCGGCATCCGCTGGGCTGGCTCTGTCGAGGTCCACGTGAACGCCTCCGACTGGAACCTCCACCAGCACTCCAACGACCCCGCCTACAACAACGTCATACTCCATGTCGTCTACAATCACGACTGCAACATAACGACAGCCGCTGGCTCCCTGCTGCCGGTACTGGAACTGCGCCATTTCATTTCCCCCGACCTCTTCGCCTGCTATGACAAGCTGATGCGTGGGCCCGAGAAGAAAGGCTCGGTGGCCTGCGCCGACCTCCTCTCCGAAACCCCCGACTTCGTACTCCACTCTTGGATCGAACGCCTGCTCATCGAACGCCTCGAACGCAAATCCAAGGCCATCGCCCAGATGCTGGAAGACAACAAAGGCAGCTGGGAAACCACCTGCTACTGGCTCTCCGCCTGCTATTTCGGGGGTAAAGACAACGCCATCCCCTTCGAGATCCTCGCCAAAGCCGCTCCCTTGAACATCATATCCCGCTACCGCGACGACCGCGACCGTATCGAAGCTCTCCTCCTCGGACAGGCCGGCCTGCTCAACGACCAGTTCTCCGACGACTATCCGCGCCGCCTCCAGGCGGAATACGAGATTCTGCGCAAGGGGTATTCGCTTACCCCCATATCAGCATACCTCTGGAAGTTCTTCCGTATGAGGCCTTCGTCTTTCCCCACGGTGCGCATCAGCCAGTTCGCTTCATTCCTCTGCGCCTCGCATAACCTCTTCTCCAAGCTCCTCGAGACCGAACGGGTGGAAGACCTCCTGGCTTGCTTCAACGCCACCGCCGCCGACTATTGGACCACCCATTATCGTTTCGATGCCGCCACCAAGGCTTCCATCAAGCGGGTGGGTACCCAGTTGGCCAACACGCTCGTCATCAACGCCTGGCTTCCGCTCCTTTTCGTCTATGGCAGACGGCATGACCGTCAGGATCTCTGCGACCGAGCCGTAGAGCTCTTGCGCCAGGTAAAACCCGAGTCGAACAATATCGTGCGAGTGTGGAAAGATTTTGGTATCCAACCACGCTCAGCCGCCGACACCCAAGCCTTGTTGCAGCTTTTCAACAACTACTGCGACCAGCACCGCTGCCTCGACTGCAGGATAGGCTACCATTGCCTTAGCAACAATCCCTCAAGGGTGAATTAAAGAAACTTAAATAATCCCTGCAAGGACACTACACTTTCTGGGTCGTATAGTCCCTTTAAGAACGAATTTTTCCTTTTTGGCAATCAGTCTACCGTCACATCGTAGACGATCACTTTGCGGTTGGTTATGAGGTCACCGTCGCCAATCATGCCGTAGGCTTCGTTGGAGGGTACGACGATGTGGGCTTTCGAACCGTGATGGAGCTGCAGCATGGCGGCGTCGAATCCCGCTGTGGGCTGCCGGTGTCCAACGGTGAGGGTGTCGTTCATGAGACCGTAGATGGCGTTGCCAGAGAGGTCGGAGATGTTATACTGGACGGTAATCTTCTCTTCCCAGTCGATTTTAGCTCCTGTACCGTGTTGGTATTCATGGATGCGTACGCCGGAAGGTGTCTGAGTCACGTTCCATTGACGGCGCTCGACATACGACTTTATCTGTGTCTCTTCCGATTCGACAATAAAACGGTTGGCGTTGGCGAGGTTCTGCGAGAGGTCGGGGTTGTTGTCGATAGCGCTGACCACAGGGGGCTGACGATGGCATCCGACGGTAATCAGCGTGCAGAAGAGGATCGGTATGTAGAGCCAGTTTTTCATGAATCAATGTGTTGTCAGTGCTGAAGTGAGTTCTCGTTCTATGAGCTCGACGGTCTGATCGAAGGGTAGCGTGCTGTTAGCGCCGGCGGCTTTGGTGTGCCCGCCTCCACCAAAGAGGCGGTGGGCGAAGTCGCTCACGTCGAAGTCTTTCTTGGCGCGGAAGGAGACTTTCACTCGGTTGGGCTCTTCTCTTATGAGGACTCCCACTTCTATCTCTTTCATCATGAGGGTGTAGTTGACCAGTCCTTCCATATCGGAGGGCACGACAGCGAATTTTCGCTGGTCCTCAAGAGAGAGGTAGAAGTAGGCCACATGCAGGTCGTGGAGTATCTTCAGCCGGTTGCTTATGGCATAGCCGTAAAATTCCATACGGTTGATGCTGAAACAGTTGGATATCTCGTCGTGGATGCCGGCGGGGTCGATGTCGAGAGCGACAAGACGGGAGGCGGCTTCGAAAACGGTGGGCGATTCGCAGCTGTAGGAGAAGAAACCGGTGTCGGTGCAGATGCCGCTGTAGAGGCATCGTGCGGTCGGCTGGTCGATGGCGTCGTCGCCGTACATGGCGGTGAAGAGCCAGTAGGCGAGTTCGCAGGTGGAGGAGAACTCCGGGATGGAGAAGAGAAGGTGGAAAAGATTAGTGTCGGGCGAGTGGTGGTGGTCGATGAGCACCTTGTGGGCTTTCGAGTCGGAGAGGGCCTGTGCGAGGTTGTCTACGCGGGGGGCGTTGTTAAGATCGAGTGCGATGATGAGGTCGGCCTCGAGTAGCGCCTGTTCGCACCTCGTGTGGTCCTGGTTGTCGGTGATGATTTGATTATATCCTGGAAGGAACGCGAAGAGGTCGGGGAGGGGAGAGGGTAGGATGCAGGAGAGGGGGGCTGAGGTGTGGGCTTCGACAACTCGCTTGGATGCCAGCAGCGAGCCGATGGCGTCGCCGTCTGGGTTGGTGTGCGAGATGAGGACAATCTTCTTGGCATCGCTTATCAGCGACTTGAATATAGTCAGGTTGCTTTTGTCGAAGTCAATCATGGCGCCCGCTGTTGCTGTAGTGGATGGGAGGTTACTTCAGTTTCTTCCAGTGTACCTTCTCCGAGAATTTCATGAAGGTGCCCCTGATGCGGAGTCGGCCGTCATCGAGGAAGTGGGCATCCATATTGGCGCGTACTCCTCGTTGTGGGTCGTATACTTTGGTGCCGTTCCACTCATGCTTTTCGTGGTCGTATTTGAGGCCTGAGAAGAGGACAGCTTGGTCGAGGGGGAGGTGACGGAGTGACTTGTCGGGGTTCTTGTGATCCAGACGTTTGTTTCCGTTCTTGTCGCGGTCTTTCTCCGCCCATACCACCTGGCCTTTGTATGTCCCGTCGGCTTGCTTGGTTATCTGTGCCTTGAAGTGGTCGTGGTTCTGCCAGGCTTCGTAGAGGCCTACGATGTTGTCGGGGGCGTCGTTGAGTTTGTTTTGAGCCTGCAGGGGAGAAATCGGGAAGAGGAACAGAGCGGCAACGCAAAAGAGGAATATGGTGAACTTTCTCATAATCAGTCGGTGATGAACATAGCGTCTCCGTAGAGTCCGAAACGGTATTTCTCCTTGATGGCCATCTGGTAGGCACGCATGATGAGTTCGGGACCGCCGAAGGTGGAGGCGAGGATGAACATTGAGGACATTGAGGGATGGAATCCCGTGATGAAGCGGTCGGCGATGGTGAAGTTGTAGGGTGGGAAGATGAATTTGTTGCTCCAGCCATCGTAGGGGCAGATCTTACCCGGGATGGTGACGGCGCTCTCCAGCGCTTTCATGGAGGTTACTCCGACGGCGCAAATGTGGCTGCCTCGTTCGACAGCTGCGTTGACGATGTCGCAGGTCTCCTGTGTGAGATGCATCTCTTCTGCGTCCATACGGTGTTTGGATAGGTCTTCTACCTCGATGGGTTTAAAGTTTCCGATGCCGGCATGGAGTGTGAGTTCTGTCCAGATGACGTCGTTGAGTTCGAGACGTTTGAGGAGCTCGCGGCTGAAGTGGAATCCAGCGGAGGGAGCTGCCATTGCGCCCTCTACCTTGGCGTAGAAGGTCTGATAGCGTTCAGCATCTTCTTTTTCGACGTCGCGCAGACGGCGTAGTTCTTCTGGAAGCGGTGTGGTTCCGATACGTTTGACGAGAGCCATGAATTCCTCGTGGCTACCCTCATAGAGGAAGCGGACGGTGCGGCCGCGAGAGGTGGTGTTGTCTATTACTTCGGCTACGAGCTCGTCGCCGGTACCGAAATAGAGTTTGTTTCCTATACGTATTTTCCTGGCCGGATCGACGATGACGTCCCAGAGGCGGGTTTCCTGGTTCAGCTCGCGGAGGAGGAAGACGGTGATGCTGGCGCCGGTCTTCTCTTTCTCGCCTTTCAGCAGAGCGGGCATCACCTTGGTGTTGTTGGCTACGATGACGTCTTTCGGCTCGAAATATTCTACTATATCCTTAAATATGCGGTGTTCGATTTCACCTGTTTGACGGTGTACCACCATCATACGCGATTCATCGCGGTATTTTGTCGGTCTCAACGCCATCATGTCTTTCGGCATGGAATAGCGGAATTGCGATAGCTTCATCTCCTTGTTCTGTTTGTTTGTTTTTATACAAAACTACTTTTACGTAAATATATTGTATAAAGTTTCATGTTGTGCCAGAGCGAACACAATAAAAAACCGTTTTTATTGCTGAGCAGAAGCCAACATTGACTCCGAGGAGGCAAATGTTGTGCAAGAGCAAATATAACATAACCCCCGCTTGCCGGAGTTAAACAAAGTGGGCCTAATCACGAAAACTAGTCAAATTCGTATGCGAAGCCGAGGGCGAAGTATCGGTCGGGATTCTTCACTTGCACCTCTATGGCGGCTTTCAGCTGGATGCTGACGCTGTTGTGGCGGTCAATCTGGTATGATGCCGACGCCACCGAGCGCAGCTCGTCGACAATCTTCCGCGACGGGTGGTTGAGCCGCAGGAAACACTCTTCCGACAGCGACAGCTTCCACGGGTGGTTGGGGAAGGTGTAGCTCACTCCGATGCGGTTCCGCAGATACATCTGGGGGTTGTACTTGTAGTCGCCTATACGCTCGTTGCGGAAAGTCGTCTGATAGCGCATGCGGTAACCTATCGCCCAGTCGCCGAACTTCTTGGTGACGCTCACATTGGCGTTGAGACGATGCTGATCTTCGTAGTAATGTTTCGAGTTGTATCGGTAGATGAAGGCGTAGCTCACGCCGAGTCTTAGCTTCACCCCATGTTGTTTCAAGCTTTTCCTCCACAACGATTGGCTGAGCCCCAATGTCGTCTCCGTCTTTGTGAACCGTGTGCTCATCTGCTTGAACCGCAGTTCTTCGCCTATGGATATCTCTGTCCCCTTCACTATGGCTCGTGTGTATTCCGCCTCCCACTCTGTACCAAAATCGTAGTTCTGCGCCTCAGCAAGCCGAGGAAACAGAACCAAGGCACAAAGCGCCGGTAAGCCAGAAAAACTACAAAGCCAACCTCTCATGTTTCTCAATCAAGCATTCAAGCATTCAAGCAATCAAGCAATCCTCACACCGTTCCCTTGTATTTTGTCATCATGTCGATGCTGTTGCCTTTTCCGTTTGCGGGATGGTAGAATACTTTGATATATGCGGTGTCTTTCAGGAAGTTGATATATCCCACTTCGGCTTTCACTATATCGAGGCCTGTGCGTTCACGCAGGTCGGCCAGCATCTCGTCGTAGCGGTCGGGTTTTATGAGGTCTATCTTCTCGTAGAGTATCATCTTGGTCGCCTGGGTGTTCTTGCTGTTCTTTCCGATTCCCGATTCCATCACCCAGGTCATCAACACTACTAGCACGTTGGTGGCTATGAGTGCCACATAGCTGCTCGCCGCCATGCCGAAGCCGTTGATGATGGAAATGCCGATGATGACGAACAGGTAGGTCATCTCACGGATGGGCACAGCGTCAGTCCTGTATCGCAGCAATCCGAAGATGGCGAACAAACCAAGTCCGAAACCAATCTCGATGGAGAGGTTCTTGAGCATGAACAGTAGCGCGAATATCGTGACGCTGAACAGCATGTAGGTGAAGTAGTAGTCTTTGCGGCGACTTTTCTTATAGTAGAAGAAATGCACTATTATCCAGCAAACCAGCAGGTTGAATGCAAAGAGTGCAAGCAGGTGTATCAAACCAGGACCGTCGAATACGGGTATGCCCAAAAAGTCCATAACGGGCTGTTCTTCGCCGAATTGGCTGCTTATTATTGTGTCAGTGGCGTACGATGCTTGTGTGCTGAGTGTCTCGTCCAGCAATTCCTGTCCCATCGGAGTGGTGTCCGCCAACGGCGTTCCCATGTAAGCTTGTAAGAGTTTCATGATTTATTTAAAATGTTGATATGTTTAATGTTTATATGTTACCAGAAAGTGACTACTGACCACTTACAACCCTCTCAATATACCTCAGTTTGTCCTTGAATCGGTTTATTTTCGCGTTCGGTGCGGTCAGCGCTGTCCCTATGCAGTATTTGCTCATCCGTTTCGGGTGGATCCTCATATCCATCAAGGCGCGGTCGATGGCTGTCGAAGGTCCTCCTACTTCGCGTTTCACCTCCATCACCACCAGCGGCGAGAGGTCGTAGTCGATGCCGCTCGTGTGGTTTTGAAATCGTATCTCGCTGTCTATCGTCACCCGTTCGTGCATCCCTTTGTCGACAAGAGTGATGCGCCGGAACGAGTTCTCCAGCTGATTTCTCAGCGAGTCGATAGGGTAGGGGCTCTCCTTCTGCAGAAACTCCCTCACCTCCGCCACCGAGAGGCACTTGTCGAACAACTCCGTCGCTATCGGTATGCGTATTTTGTTGGTCTTGCCTTTGTTGTTTTTGTTTTTTATCTCGAAGAATGTTGTCTGGTTGCTACGGTAGCAGCGCACCCTCAGTTTCTGGCGGTTGAGCTTCCGGTTGTGGTGGGCGGTGTACATCGCCAGCTCGTCGGTGTCGAAGTAGAGGGTGTGGTATGGTGCCAGCGCCTCGCCGTCGATACGTTGCACGTAGTAGTTGGGCGCTATGCGTTCAAGCAGCTCCATCAGTTGCCCGCGGTTGAGCAGATATTTGTCGTCCACACGGTTCATAAGCCTCACCGCCTTCATCTCCTTCAAGGTGATGGGCGCCATCGTGTCCAATATGTGGTTATACTGCTCCAAACTAAACTTTGAACTTAAAGATTAAAACTCTCAACTATCAACTTTCAACTCTCAACTATCAATTCTCCCTATATATCCTCTCGTATATCTTGGTGTTTTTCAGTGTTCCGTTAGGCAGGTAGGTATATTGTTTGGCTTTGGTGCCGTCGGGGTTGTACTCGAATTTCTTCACCGACACCACTTTGTTCTTGTCGTTGTATTCAATCTCACGCGCACATTTGGTCGAGTTGCCGTCGTATTCATATACGATGCGGTATTTCTGTCCGTATGAGGCGTATTCTATCTCCTCCACCTTGCGCCCTTGGTCGTCGAAGGTGACCACGTTGTCGAGGAAAGGAGTCTTGGAACCCGCCTTCAGGTTCCACTCTTTCACCACCATGTTTTTCTTTTTCTCGCGCTTGCCACCAGGTTGTTGTGCAAAAACCATAGTGGCGCAAGTGAGTAGCAGGATTGCCAATAACAAAAATCTTTTCATAGTTTTGATTCAAAATTTATAATCGCCCTGTGCGGGCACGCACCACTTTTACGCCTTAAGTCTTATAAGAAGTGTTTCGGCGTCGTATATCTTTCCTGCCTCATCGACAGTAACTGTGTCGCTCGCCATCACCGGCACCTCGTCGGCGTTTTGGCCGAAGGTGTAGATGACGTATGTCGAGGGCAGTAGTTTCTGGAAGTAGTAGTAGCCGCTCTCGCCCACACGGGTGTCGTCGAAGTGGTAGCTCTCGTCCAGCCGTTTGATATACACCCGCTGCTCGTAGGCGTCAGCCGTCACTATCTCGCCGTTCTTGTCGAAGTAGGTGGCGCGTATCTTCCCCCTTATCATCGAGGTGCCGTAGGCTTTCCCCCGATGGATGTATATGTCGTCAACGTCGAGCGTCTCGCCACGTTTGAGGGTTACCGTTTTCGTCTCCGCAATCTTCTCTCCTGTGGCCAGCTCGCTGTAGGCGAATATAGTGTATTCGCCCGGCTGGAGGTATTTGAAACGGTAGGTGCCGTCGCTTCCCGCTTCGGTGTCGTCGCCATACACTATGTCATCGCCATAGACGATAAACACATCCTCTTTCGCCGCCGGCATCGTGTCGCAGCTCAGGTTGTAGTCGTCGTCGGGGTGGTTCACCTTGAACACCTTCCCTTGTATCGTCCCCGTGCCGCCTTCGCCCTCTTTCTGGCAAGAGGCGACTGCGAGCATCGTGATGCAGATGGCTATGAGTGTTGTCAGTTTTTTCATAGATCCTCGTTTTGAAAAATAAAAGCGATTAGTGGGAAAGTTCTTTTTGCTCACTAATCGCTTTTGTTATAACATGATAAACCTTCTTCTATTGTGCCGAAACCGTTGAGGTCGTGCCGCCGGTCGAGGTAGCACCCGTGTAGAGGCCGTGCCAGCTGGTGCCGCCCGTGATGGTGGGCGACTTATAGACGGTGTAGCTGCCCGTCTGCACCTGCGGGGTACTCACATAGATTCCGCTGCTGCTGCTTCCGGGGCCTGGTTTGGCGCCTGCGGTGGTGTCCTCAAAGCCGCTCTGTCCGGTCGAGACGGTGGGCCACTTGAAGGTCATGATCTCCGTTCCGCTGCTGTTCTTTATGGTGAATCCACTTTGAGCTGTGGAGAGTCCGCCCGACGTTCCGCCGCCACCGGGATATCCGCCGCCTGACGAGCTGCCGCTGATGTTCAGCAGCTTCTGTCCCGTCAGCTGAGGTGTGGCTTCTGTGACGCCCATGTTGCCGCCTATGAGCACAAAGGTGCAGTTGGTGGCCGAGATGTATCCGCCGCGGTCGCCACAGTCGTCAACTCCCACTTCCGTGCCGCTGGCTATGACGGTGCCGCCAGTGATCTCGATGGTGCGCACCGAGTTCGACGAGCCGCCCCATCCGCCGCCTCCGCTGTTCTCAGCTCCGTTGCAGTCGATGGCGTCGTTGCCGCGTGCGTAAGCCCAGATGTAGCCACCGTTTATCTGTATGTAGTTCGATGCGTTTATGGCGTCGTCGTATGAGTTCGACTCGACATAACCGCCGTTGATGATGATTGAGTCTTTGCTCTCGATGCCCTCACCTGTGGCGTCACCGCTTGTCTGGGCGCAGAAAGCGTTCACGTGGCCGCTGTTGATATGTATCGAGCCGGTCACCTTGATGCCCTTCGGCAGCCCTTTCCAGTAGTCGCTCGAACTTCCGCCGCCAGGCATGCCGCCGCCGCTCGAGCTCGTGTTCACCGGTGCACCCGAGGTCTTGGCATACACATGCGTCAGGTCGTCGTTGCCGCCCACGGTGCCCACATTGAAGGTGCCGTCAACCTTGAATCCGCGACCGCCCTTGCCCGTGCTGGTGCAGTTGATGGTTCCACCATATATATATACGTTGCCGTCGGTCGAAACTCCGGCCGAGCAGTATCCGTCGGTTGCCGAGGTGCCGCTGCCCGAGGTTACGGCGCCGGCTCCCGAGGTGGTGATATGCACATCGCCGCCGTTCATGATGAAGTTGGTATCAACCGAGATACCCTTGCCGCCTACGGTCATCGTGACGTTGCCGCCGTTGACGGTCACGTTGGCGTTGCTCTTGATGCCTACGGTGGTGTAGCTCTTGGTGCCCGATGTCGCGGTGTAGGTGCCGCTGGTGCCGAGTGCCGAGAGGGTGATGGTGCCGCCGTTTATCGTAACGTTTCTGTCTGCCGAGATGCACTTGCCGCCCGCGTTGCTGGTCGAGCAGGTCACGTTGACTGTGCCGCCGCCTATTACCACGTTGCCGTCAGCTTTCATTCCCGTGCAGTACGATATATCGCCCGAACTGACGACGTATGTGCCGTTGGCGTTCACCGTCACCTGGCCGCCCGTTATCGACATGCCGCCGTCGGCCTTGATGCCTTTCGACTGGTTGCCGCTCACGGTGACGTTCACGGTTCCGTCGGTGATATAGACGTTGCTGTTACCGCTTATGCCTTTCGAGTCGGCTCCGCTCATGTTGATGGTGATGTTGCCGCCTCCGATGTTTATCGTGCTGTCGCAACCCATGCCTTTCACTCCGGCCGAGGTGCAGGTGATGTTGATTGTGCCGCCGCTCACCTGTATGTGTCCTTGGTCGCCGTCGATGCCATCACCCACGCTGTTGATGGTCAGCGAGCCGTCCTGCATCACGAAGTCATCCACGTTCATGGCGTCGCCCGTGGTCGATTGTCCATAGACGTTCACCGTTCCGTTCATTATGATGGTCTTGCCGCTGCTCTGTATCGCGTGTTTGGTGTAACCCTTCACCGTCAGGCTTCCGTCGCCCTGTATCTCAATCTTGCCCTGACTCTGCAAGGCTGCCTTGTGTTCG
The DNA here is from genome assembly GCA_902774845.1 of uncultured Bacteroidota bacterium. Classification (GTDB taxonomy): domain Bacteria; phylum Bacteroidota; class Bacteroidia; order Bacteroidales; family P3; genus Colimorpha. Next base: position 86,903 of record CACYJU010000008.1, on the reverse strand, counting down.
GTGGCGGTGATGTTGGTCGTGTCGCTTATGAAGTTGCTCGTGCCTGTGGCCAGATGCAGCGTCGCCCTGTGGTCGTCCACCACACGTATGGCTGGCCCTGAGGCGCTGTGCAGATGCAGGCCGTCGAGGTAGAGTATCAAGCTCTTGTCGGTATTGATAACGAGGCTTCCGTCCACCGAGCGGCCGTCCAGCACGTAGGTCAGGTCGTCCAGCCCTGTGGCTGCGTTCACCGTCACTATCTCGCCGTTGGCGCTGATGCTGAGCCCCTGGTCGGCATAGCCGTTCACGATGGTGGGTGCTGCGCCGTTGTTCCAGGTGATGTGTATGCCGTTCACCGGGTCAACCGTAGTGGTGTCGTGAGTCGGTATGGTGTCGGGGTCGTCTATGTCGCCGCCGCCCGGGTTGCCTCCGTTGATGTTATAGAAGGTGATGCTGTCGATATCCGAGAAGCTCTTCTGGATGTCGCTTCCGTTGATGGTGAAGGTCGCCACGCCGTTGTTCAATCCAATGTTCGAGATGGTCGAAGTGTTCCACTGGTTCTGCACCTCACCGTTCTTGTGTATGCGCAGGTTGTAGTTCTGTGCCGTAGCAGCAAAGGTGCAGCACAGAAGCATTGCCAAGATAAATATTCTGTTCTTCATAGCTGTTACCATTTGCAAAGTTTAGTAGTCGTGTTGTTTACTTTCACCATATAGACGCCGCTCTTGAGGTTCGAGATGTCCATACGGCCCTCGTTCTCCACGGTGGTCTCTATCATCTTGGCGCCCGTCATCGAGAATACGGTCACCTTCAGCAGCCCCTCGTCCGAGCTACGCACCACGCAGTAGTCCTGAGCCGGGTTGGGATAGAGTCTCACCGACGCCTGCTGGCCGCCTATAACCTGCTCGATGCCGTTTCCCCCGTCGCTGAAGGTCATCTTGCGTATCGTTCCCATGTCGAACGCCGTCTCGTCGCTTGTCGCCGACTCTTTGATTTTTACGTAGTTTCCATTAAATGTGATGCTGCCCGATGTCTGCACCGTGTAGCTGTACGACGCGCCGCTCTGTCGGGTGATCGTCACCGTCGTCTGTGCCTGAACCGCCCCTATCAGAAGCAGCGATACAACGGAAAAAAAGCAAATCTTTTTCATGATTATTGATATGAATATTTTTCTATTTTATTGTGTTTCAGTGGATAAAAACGCTATGCACATTTCCTTTCATCAGTCGCAAAAGTACTTACAAATCTCCAAATCCACATTGACGATAAAGGTCTTTTGTTTGGCAATTTTTCTTTTTCTGTTGTAAAATCTATTATTTTGACTACTTTTGCGGAAAAATTGACAAACGCACACACTATGGAAAACAGCTTGGATTTTATAGGTCAGATGAAGGCTGAAATCAAAGAAAAAGGCGTCGTCATTCTCGACGATGTGAGACGTATGCCATCCTATGGTGTCGATTTTGTCCAGCCCTACTACTCTGTGAGCATCAACCACAGCGGCACTGTTGAAGGCCTCTACGACGGCAACCCATTCGTTTTTGCTCCTCACGACATATCGGTTCTCTATCCCCGGCACACCCTCTTTGTCAACAGCTCATCACCTGACTATCGCGCTACCCTCCTCATCATCTCCGAGGAACTCTTCGGCCGACTCAGCTTCATCAACACCAGCGACAACCGCTTCGTTTTCGAAAGCCAACCCCATTTCAGGCTGTCCGATCGCCAGTATGCCGACATCCTCTCCGTCATCGAGATGTTCCGCGTCATCAACCGACCGCTTTACATCAACCGCAGCGAGATGCTCATAATCATGCTCGACCTCATGCTCGGCATCGTTGGCAGTTTCCGCATCGAGAACGTGGGCAAGGGAAGCGACCATCGAAACCGCATCAGCCCCCTCCTTCGCGACGCCATAATGCAGCATTGCCGGCAGCACCACGATGTCGAGTTCTATGCCAGCCTCTTCTGCCTCTCGCCCAAGCATTTCAGCTCCGTTGTCAAACGCGAAACCGGACACAGCGTCAGCCATTGGATTTATCAGCAGCTGGTCGCCGACGCCAAGACCCTCCTCCGCGTCGAGCGCGGCCTCCCCGTCCAGGATGTCAGCGACCGCATGGGCTTCCCCGACCTCGCCACCTTCAGCCGCTTCTTCAAGCGCGAGACAGGCATGAGCCCCACTGACTTCCGCCAGTCGCTCTAACCTCCGGAATCCCCAACCCCTCCGGAAAATCCGAAATTCCAAAAATCCGTAAATCCGGAATCTCCCTCCATCCCGGAAAATCCGGAACCTCCGGAACATCCGTCTCCCTATCATTTACCTATCATCAAGCTATCATCTAACTCCCATCTAACTCCGCATAAGCTCTGCATTCTAACTCCCCCTCGCCTTAAGGAGAGGGGGCCGGGGGGTGAGGCTTGTTTCACGATGCAAAAGTACATCCATCTCATTGCGGTTTACGAATAAAACCACAAAAAAAATCAAAATAACACCAATACCCACAGAACCAATACGATAATGCGGATACGGGATTCGATTCAGTCATTTTAGTCATTAGTCATTAGTCAAAATCGATTTCACATGTGTCAAAATCGCCACTATAATATAAAATATATTTTATATTATAGTGAGCCAAATGACAGATCCAAAAATGAAAATGACTAATGACTAATGACTAATTTTGACTAAAATCATCAGCCTTATGGTTGTATAACTATCTTGTCTACAGTTTAATGTGTTGTGGATTATGTCACATTCAAAGCCCTACGTCCAGAGTCCGTCATCAAGCCGCGTGACTCCAGGCCTCTACACCTTTGGCGGTTCAGTTCCGTCCAATGGCTCCCTTTCCGTCGGGTCGTGAGCCTTTGCGCCAGTCTCCCGTCCTCCAGCCGCTTCACCATCGAGTCAATCCACCCGAAACAAAGCGCCTCCTCCACGATGTCTATATACGCCAGCGTCCCAGCCAAAGGCCTCTTCGACCGGTTGCAGGCCACCCAGCAGCACCGCTCCGTCTCGTGGTGCCCCTCCAGCCACTCCCGCAGCTGACTCCTCTCCGTAAATTCCAGCAGATTGCTTACTTCCATCTGAAATTCTCCTTGCCTGCGGCAATCTCGAAATGGCATTTGGCTATCCCCAGATCCACCGATGTGTATCCCATAAGTGAGAACGTCTTGGCGGCTTCTACTATGTTGTTGTCCGTCAGCGTGAAAACGAACTTCTGCTGGTTTACGGCGGTGGGGCCGAGCAAGGCGGCCTCCACTCCCGCGCGGAACCACTCGGGGCACCTTCCGTCGCCCGTCTTGATGCGTGCCACATCATCGAAACCCTTGCGTTGTGGGTGCTGCACGCCCTGAGTCGCTCCATATCCGAGGGCGATGACGCACATCAATCGTTCTCCCTCTGCCAATGTGTAATGGTCGGGCTGTTTGCGGTAGGTCAACCCCACCCAGCAGCTGTTGAGGCCAAGTGTCTGTGCCGTAAGCACTACCTGCTCTCCGTAATATCCGAGCTGTTCTCCCTGCCCTTTGCGGCCTGGCAGCACGAGATAGTTGCTTACACCCGTGAATGCCCCATATTTGGCCAGCGGACCGGCAAAGGCTTTCGGCTCGTCGGTAACAAGCTGTATATTAAGCCCGCCCTCGCGGTTGCATTGGTCAATAATCTCTCTGAGTTTAGCAACGGTTACAGGGTCAATCGGCTTGTCGATATAGCGTCTGACCGAGTGTCGCGCAACAATGGCTTCGGATATGGTCATAAGGTACTGTTGACAATAAGGTGTTTACAATAGAAAATAACGCAGAAAAAGTCCTCTTTATTTTATTTCAAAAAAAAGTTTGTATCTTTGCACCCGCTTTCGGGGTTCGTTCCGTTTCTCCCGACGGCATTGGAAAGATGGCAGAGTGGTCGAATGCGGCGGTCTTGAAAACCGTTGACCTTCACGGGTCCGGGGGTTCGAATCCCTCTCTTTCCGCCTCCTCAAATCTCATAAGTCAGTTCGATTTATGAGATTTTTTAGAAAATGAACATCCGAATCGAAGAAAAAATGAAAAAAACGCTGTTGACAATTATCGCATTGGTCGGTTTGATCTGTGCCTCTTGCACTTCCTCCGTCTCTTCCGACTCAAAATCGTCCGACGAAAACACTTCTCTTGCCGACAATGGCTCCGATACTCCTCGCTTCCTCTCTTCCGACCTCGCTTTCTTCGCTCTTTACGGCCCTGTGAAGAGCGTGACCGAAGATGGGATCGTAAGTTTGGAATTTGACCAGAACGGCACGTTGACATCTGTTTACGGCTCTCCCGCATCGCAGCGGTACTCTCGCGACAATCAGGGTCGTATCGTCGAAATGAACGGCTACGAGAACCATGTTACTTACACGTGGGGCGATGAGCGTCCCGTCGGAAGTGAGGCTCAAGCCGAAGGGATGACGTCGAAGGAGACCTATACGTACGACGAACGGGGTTTCGTGGCACAAATAAGTCACTCTGACGATGGGGAGGAGTCGATCGAGACTTTCACCTATTCCGATTTCGACAAACATGGCAACTGGACGAAACGCGTCAGCGAAGGCTACGAATATACCGCCGGCAACACCTCCCGCGTCATCGAATACTACGAGTAGCTGCGTGTCCGCACAGGGCGGTTATTGGTACCCTAATATAACCAAACTATAAATGTAAGCTTCTCTGGATATGGTATGTCTGTCCGTCTCGTCCGTGATTCTGATTGATCTCTTTGATTGCTGACCTGCCCAGCTTTTCCATCGGACAACGTCTGCCTTGTCTGCTACAACCGCTATTGTGGCTTTTCTGTCTGCCTGTCGCGACATAAATGACGGCATTTTATAAAAATGTTGTAATTTTGCACACGTTTTTATTTCAAGATACCAATGAGTACAGACAAACTTGACAACATAATCGTAATCGGCGACCGCGTGCTTATCAAGCCCAGCCTTGGCGCCGAGCGCAGTAGGGGAGGACTCTACCTTCCTGTGGGCTATCAGGACAAAGAGGACGTGAAATCGGGCTATATCCTCAAGTGCGGCCCTGGCTATCCGCTCCCTTCACTCGACGACGACTCCGAATCTTGGACGGGCCGCAGCAACGAGGCGAAATACTTGCCCCTGCAGGTGCAGCCGGGCGACCTCGCCATATATCTGCAAAAGAATGCCATCGAGATTAAGTACAACGGCGAGAAATACTACATCGTCCCACAGAGCGCCATCCTCCTGGTCGAACGCGACGAATAATAAAAAGAAGTCCGACAAGTCCAACAAGTCCAACAAGTCCGACAAGTCCTCCCAATAAAATTCACCAACCAACCCCATTTGTCAAATCACTAATCACTAATCACTAATCACTAAAAAAAAATGACTTCCAAGGAAATACGCAATCAGTTTCTGAAGTTCTTCGAAAGCAAACAGCATCATATCGTGCCTTCGGCACCGATGGTAATCAAGAACGACCCCACGCTGATGTTCACCAACGCTGGCATGAACCAGTTCAAGGACATCTTCCTCGGCAATGCGCAGTCGCAGTGGCCTCGCGTCAGCGATGCTCAGAAATGCCTGCGTGTCAGCGGCAAGCACAACGACCTCGAGGAGGTCGGCCGCGACACCTACCACCACACCATGTTCGAGATGCTGGGCAACTGGAGCTTCGGCGACTACTTCAAGCGCGAGGCCATCGCCTACGGTTGGGAGTTCCTGACTGAGGTGATGGGCATCGACAAGAACCGCCTCTATGTCACCGTCTTCGGCGGCGACGAGAAAGACGGCCTCGAGATGGACACCGAGGCCTACGGCTACTGGAAGGAGCATATTGCCGAAGAACGCATCCTCAAAGGCTCGAAGAAAGACAACTTCTGGGAGATGGGCGACCAAGGCCCCTGCGGCCCTTGCAGCGAGATCCATATCGACCTGCGTCCCGACTCCGAGCGTGCCGCCTTGCCGGGCAGCGAGCTGGTCAACAAGGACAACCCGCTCGTGATTGAGATATGGAACCTTGTGTTCATGCAGTTCAACCGCCTCGCCTCGGGCAAGCTCGAGCCGCTCAAGGCCAAGCATATCGACACCGGAATGGGTTTCGAGCGTCTCTGCATGGTGATGCAGCATAAGACCTCAAACTACGACACCGACGTCTTCCAGCCGCTTATCCAGGCGCTTGCTGCCAAGTCGGGCAAGCAGTATGGTGCCGACCGTGAGGCCGATATCGCCATGCGTGTCTGTGCCGACCACCTGCGTGCCGTTTCCTTCTCCATCGCCGACGGTCAGCTGCCGTCTAACGCGAAGGCTGGCTACGTCATCCGCCGCATCCTCCGCCGTGCCGTCCGTTACGGTTACACCTTCCTCGGCTTCAAGGAACCGTTCATCAACTCTCTCGTCCCGTTGCTGGTCGAGCAGATGGGCGACCAATACCCTGAGCTGAAGCAGCAGCAGTCGCTCATCGAGCGCATCATACTCGAAGAGGAGCAGTCCTTCCTAAAGACACTCTCCAACGGCATCGCCCGCTTCGAGGAATATATAAACACTCAGGCAATCAAGCACTCAAGCACTCTTCCAGACACTCAAGCACTCAAGCATTCAAGCAATCAGGCAATCATCGATGGCGCCTTCGCCTTCGAGCTGTTCGACACCTACGGCTTCCCCATCGACCTTACGCAGCTTATGGCTTCCGAGAAGGGCTGGTCGGTTGATATGGATGGTTTCAACAAAGGCCTCGCTGAGCAGAAACAGCGCAGCCGTGCCGCCGCAGCCGTCGAGAACGACGACTGGGTCGAGCTGCAACCGGGCGTCGAGGAGCAGTTTGTGGGTTACGACACCCTTACCGCCGATGTCAAGATTGTGCGTTACCGCAAGGTCAAAACCAAAGACAAGGAGTTCTTCCAGCTCGTCTTCGACCAGACGCCTTTCTATGGCGAGAGCGGCGGCCAATGTGGCGACAAGGGTACTATTGTCGACGCCAACGGCAACAGCATCGAGGTCATCAACACCAAGAAAGAGAACGGACTTATCGTCCATATAGTCAACGCTTTGCCCTCTTCGTTAGAAGTTACTTTCAAAGCTCAGGTCACAGCCGACCGTCGTGCTGCTATTCAGAACAACCACTCGGCCACGCACCTCTTACACAAAGCCCTGCGCACCGTTCTCGGCACCCATGTCGAGCAGAAGGGCTCCAGCGTCGACGACCTGCGTCTGCGTTTCGACTTCAGCCATTTCGCCAAGCTCACCAAAGAGGAGCTTCGTGAGGTCGAGCGTCTGGTCAACGAGGACATCCGCCGTGCCATACCGCTCGAGGAACATCGCGCTATGCCTATCGACGAGGCCCGCAAACTTGGCGCTATGGCTCTCTTCGGCGAGAAATATGGCGACAAGGTGCGTGTGGTCAAGTTCGGCGAGAGTGTCGAGTTCTGCGGTGGCACACACGTACAGAACACTGGCTCTATCGGCATGCTGCGCATCGTCAGCGAGGGCGCGGTTGCGGCTGGCATGCGCCGTATCGAGGCGGTCACCGGAGCTGTTGCCGAACGTATGGTTGACGACATGCAGGATTCGCTCGACGCGTTGAAAGAACTCCTCAAGTCACCCAAAGACATTCTGGCTGCCGTACAGAAACTGCAGGACGACAATGCCGAGCTGCGCCAGCAGGTCGAGGCTTTCCGCAAAGAGAAGGTGCAAGCTGCGGTGGCCAAAATAGCCGAACAACTCAACGAAAACAAAATATACTCGGCATTGCTGCACGACGACCTCGCACCGATGAAGGACTTCGTGATGCCGCTGCGTGAGAAATATCCCGACATGGCGTTGGTGCTAGGAAGCGACTTCGGTGGAAAACCCTCTCTGCTCGTCTGCTTAGGACAGAACCGTGTCGATGCAGGCCTCAACGCCGGACAGATTGTCCGCACCGCAGGCAAGGAAATCCAAGGCGGCGGCGGTGGCCAACCCGCCTACGCCACAGCCGGAGGCAAACAAGTAGAAGGCCTCCAAAAAGCCCTCGACGTCGCAGTCGCTGAGATTGAAAAATAACTCGTTGTGCCGGATTTGTAATCCGGCACTTTTTTTAGCGCCTTGCAGATTGAAAAATAATCTGTACCTTTGCGGATGAAATTGTAACCAAACAAAATGTCCTCGATAATACATAATGTAATGCTAAATAATAAGTGTAATGCGCTTATTATTAGTATTTTATGGGGGGGGGGCTACCGCTTGGCGAAGTAACTCGAAAACGTAATTTTACATTAAAAACTCCCATCTGTGACATATAGATGTCGCGGATTAGGTCGACTTTTACCTTTAAATATAATTTGATATGGAAAAAACAGAAAAACATTCTACGGAACATTTTCGCGCACTAAGGTTGTTCCATTACACCAAAGACTATGAAACCTTGATGGAAATCATTAAAAATGGATTACGTTGCAGTCTTTTATATGAGAAGATTCCTAATCCGGTGATTCTGAAAGACAAAAAGGTTGAAACAAAAAGGGGTGATAAATTGGCGTATATGGTAAAATGTGCCTGTATGTGTGACACTCCATTATCCAAAGTCCGTAGTCATGTTGAAATATATGGTAAATATGCTATTGGTTTTTCTTCCAAAAAACTGGATAAGACAATAGCGATGCCCGTGATATACAGCAACGCTGATATTTCGGGGATAGATAACGATTCGGAACGTTCTGAGTTTTATCGTTCTAACTGGGGCATCACTCGCAGGGTAAAGATGGTAAACGGTAAGTTTGTAAAAGATGGGGTTGACCTTGATAATGTGTATTTTATGGATGAAAACGAATGGAGGTTTTTCCCTGTCAAAGATGCAAGTAAACCAAGTCTTCATTGGTACAATAACGAGGATGAGTTACAGAATATGTTAAAAGACGAGCAAAAGAAAGTAAAATATACAAAGAATGATTATATAAAATTCGATATTCTTGATGATGTGGAGTACATTATACTTGAAGATAAAGAGGATTATGCAAGGTTTCTCGAGGATATAAAGAAGGATAAGAAATATGAAAAAAGATTAGAGGATATATTGCCCAAGGTGTTGTTTTATGAAAGTTTGAAACGCGATTTGTAATTTTTTTAAAGACAACTGAATTCTGTTAAATCAAAAAAATACACAATGAAAAAATTATTATTATTCATCACACTGTTCTTGTTTGTTGGTTTAGACGCAGCGGTGTCGCAGAGTGTGACCGTGCGCTTTACTGCACGAAATAGCAACGGTGGATACCAAAGCTTTGATTCGGTGATTGTGGAAAACCTCCAGCAGGGCTGGAACCAGCGGATAGCCTATCCCGACACCGTGCTGTATCTTGGCAATGATAACAACAGTATCAACCTGCCATCCGATGCTATGGAAACTGGTCTGAAAGTCTATCCCAATCCCTTCGCAGGGCATACCGAGACTTTGTTTGACTTGGTCGAAAGCGGAACAGTGAACATCCGCCTGCTGCGCATAAACGGTACGCTTATTGCATATCATAGCGGTCACTACGCCGCAGGCTCCTACCGTATCGGCATCACCCTTGCCGAGCCGCAGGTGGCCTTCCTTAGCGTTGAAGCCTCAGGCCAACGCTGCATTGCCAAACTGGTGAACCGCGCTGGTGGCAATGAGAACAGCATCGTTATGACTGCCACTGCGTCGCACAACAGCACAGTTACCAAAGCCGTGGGTGTCGGTCCCTTCTCTGTGGGCGACCAGATGCGCTACATTGCGATTTTGCGTCAGGGCGACAGTCGTTCTGTAAGTACATCCGTCACACAGTATCAGACCTACAGTGAACTTATAACCCTTATTTTTGAAAATGGTTCCAGCACTGTCACGCTGCCCACAGTCACCACTTCGTCGGTAAGCAGCGTGACATCCAGCACCGCCACCTGTGGCGGCAACGTGAGTGATGACGGCAACGCCACCGTTACGGCTCGTGGCGTCTGTTGGAGCACCGTCCACTACCCGACTGTGAGCGGCAGCCACTCCACCGATGGCAGCGGTACAGGCTCTTTTACCAGTGGCTTGACAGACCTGTCGGCGAATACCACATACTATGTCCGAGCCTACGCCACCAACAGTGCAGGAACGGCCTACGGCAGCGAGGTGTCGTTCACAACGAGCAGCAATGTAACGTCGCCCACAGTCACCACTTCGTCTGTTAGCAGCATAACGACAAGCACAGCCACCTGCGGCGGCAACGTGAGCGACGACGGCGGTGCCACTGTCACAGCGCGTGGAGTCTGCTGGAGCACCAGCCAAAATCCTACCGTGAGCGGAAGCCATACCACCGATGGCACTGGCACGGGCAACTTCACCAGTAACTTGACCGGACTTTCGGCAAACACCACCTACTATGTCCGAGCCTACGCCACCAACAGTGCAGGAACGGCCTACGGCAGCGAGGTGTCGTTCACTACTTCGGGACAACCTTCGGTAGTCGGTTTTGACGAGAACGGAGCGTCAGATGCTGTGTTCACCGTATCATCGTCAGGACAGACTGTGCGTTTTTCAAGAGGTAATCTACAGTACACGACCACAGGGACACACACGGTGTCGGAAGGTGGAACAGCCACAGGCACATGGCGTTTTGCCGAGCATCAGTACGACTACATCGGTGCGGACAATGCCAATATCTCGTCAACTTATAGCGGTTGGATAGACCTCTTTTGCTGGGGTACCAGTGGTTGGAACAGCGGCGTCACATGTTATCAGCCGTGGTCAAGCAGCACCGATTGGAATAATTTTTATCTCAACGGTTCCTACCTCAGTCTCATGTACAGTTACGCCAATGCCGACTGGGGCGTGTACAACGCCATCAGCAACGGCGGAAACCAGGCAGGTATGTGGCGTACGTTGACAGAAAACGAGTGGACATATCTTCTTAATACCCGTAGTGCATCGACTGTGGATGGCGTAGCCAATGCACGTTATGCTATGGCTACAGTCGTCGGTGTCGCTGGCTTGATAGTATTTCCTGACACATTCACCCTACCGGCAGGCTTGACTGTAATAAATGTCAACACAGCCAATGTTTCATATTTAAATAATACATATACAGATAGCCAGTGGATTCAAATGGAGGCGGCTGGCTGCATATTCTTACCTGCTGCGGGCGAACGCAGTGGAACCAATGTGGAAGGTGGTAATATTGCTGGGTGCTATTGGTCGAGTACGAGCCCATATTTTGGGTCGTCGGATAATTTGCACGCCTATAATGGGTACGTAGCGTACTTAGTGGTATTTAAATCTTGGGTAAGCTTAGATGGAAATCAAGTAGGAATTTTGAACACGAAATACGACATGCGCTACGGCGGGATCGCAGTGCGCTTAGTAAAGGATTATTAAAATATTCAAACTTTATCCTGTCTCCTGTTGCTTCCCGTTGTGCCGGATATGTAATCCGGCACATTTTTTGGGGGATTTGCAATCCCCAAAAACTGCTGAAGTTACAAATCCGCAACGGTTGCCATCGAGGTCGTGCGATTTGTGTGAGGGTGCGGATTGTTTGATGGATGCGGATTACAAATCCGCAACATCTGGAAATTTGGCGCAACTTTTTTTGTATCAAATGGTTGTGAAATTTTAAGGAATAGACGGTGGGGTTATTGTGCTGGTTTGTAGGGTGTTGCAGGTGCGGAGTGCGGTAGGTCTCTGTGTGTTCTCTATGTATTCTCTATGATTCCTCTATGACTCCTCTATGATCCCTCTATAATCCCTCTATCTGTTGTCCATGGTTTCTTTATGGCACATTTATGGTAGATATAAGGTTGCCCCGTTGTGCCTGATTGTAAATCCGGCACTTCTTTTTTGTCGTTCATTTATTTTTCGTATCTTTGCGGTGTAATAAAAAACTTACTGCTATGCTGCGCAGATCGTTTATCGCTTTGGTTCTCATGTTGTCGCTTTCCGTGGCGGTTTTCTCTCAGGTCGTTCGCGACGGGAGCTATCGTTCGGTCGGCAGGATTGAGAGCGACGGCACTGTCCGTGATGCCAGCTACCGCAAGATCGGCTCTTTCGACAGCGACGGCTCCATACGTGACGGAAGCTACCGCAAGATCGGTGTCATCGAGAAAGACGGCACCGTCCGCGACGGAAGCTATCGCAAGATCGGTGTCATCGAGAAAGACGGCACCGTGCGTGACGATTCTTACCGCAAGATTGGCGTTGTCGAGAAAGACGGCACCGTGCGTGACGCCAGCTACCGCAAGATTGGCACCGTCGAGGGTACCGACCGTAATCGTGCGGCTGTGTTCTTCTTCTTCAACCGCTTCGGTTGATTATAACCGCTTCCCAAGTTGGGGTATCAGCTTCGATGCCCACTCACAATAGTCACCTTCTATTATATGCCTTCGGGCTTCGCCCACCAGGCGTAGGTAGAAGGTGAGGTTGTGTATTGAGCAAACCTGCAATCCCAGTATCTCTTCGGCTCTGATGAGATGATGCAGGTAGGCGAGGGTATAGACGCGGTCGGCTTCGGCGGGACTTTCGGCATCTATCGGTTCGAAGCAGTCTTCCCACTTCTTGTTCTTGATGTTGATGGTGCCGTTCATGGTGAAAAGCAATCCGTTGCGCCCGTTGCGGGTGGGCATCACGCAGTCGAACATATCCACTCCGCGCATGATCGCCTCCAGTATGTTCTGTGGTGTGCCGACGCCCATCAGGTAGCGTGGTTTGTCTTTGGGCAGTATGTCGTTGACCACCTCTATCATCTGGTACATCACCTCGGTCGGTTCGCCGACGGCCAGTCCTCCGATGGCGCAGCCGGTGGAAGTGCGTTCAGCGATATAGTTGGCCGACTCGATGCGCAGGTCGCGGTATTGGCACCCCTGAACGATGGGGAAGAGCATCTGGTCGTAGCCGTAGAGTGGCTCTGTCGCGTTGAAGCGTGTGAGGCAGCGGTCGAGCCAGCGGTGGGTCAGCTCCATCGATTGCTTGGCGTAGCGGTGGTCGGCGTCGCCCGGACAGCATTCGTCGAACGCCATGATGATGTCGGCTCCGATGACGCGCTGTATGTCCATCACGTTCTCAGGCGTAAAAAGGTGTTTTGAACCGTCGATATGCGAGCGGAAGGTGCAACCTTCCTCTTTGATCTTGCGGTTGTCGGCAAGGGAAAAAACCTGGAATCCGCCGCTGTCGGTGAGCATGGGGCGCTCCCATCCGTTGAACTTGTGCAAACCGCCTGCGGCACGCAGTATGTCGCATCCGGGTCGCAGGTAGAGGTGGTAGGTGTTGCCGAGTATTATCTTTGCGTCGATGTCTTCTCTCAGTTCGCGTTGGTGGACGGCTTTCACGGTGCCGGCTGTGCCTACGGGCATGAAGATAGGGGTGGGGATGTCGCCATGTGGGGTGTGGAGTATTCCGGCGCGAGCCGACGATTTGGAATCAGTTGTTTCGAGAGTAAAAGACATCTTAACTTTATTTATGATTTGACGTAATTGCGGTATTTGCTGACACTTGCAACGGTTTTGAACAATCGGTTGATATTTCGTTTTGCAAAATTACGTCTTTTGCGGAAATAAATATCTAACTTTGCACACCTAATTACGAAATAGTTTTTCACTTTACCGATGGATTTCTCTAACATAGCGAACGATCTTTTGACGCAGATACTCGTTGCTGCCGCCCTTCTGGGTTTTATACTGCTTGTCGTTGTTTACTCGCTCCGTTACCTCTATGTGGCGCACAAAGCCAAGAAGGCTGCTCTGAAGCAGTTGACCGGCGACGAGCCCTTGCCTCCTGTGTCGGTGGTTCTGGTCGCTCACAACGAGGCTGCCTTCCTGCGTGAAAACCTGGTTTATCTTTTGGAACAGGAGTACCCTGATTTCGAGGTGGTGGTGGTCAACTATCTGTCGCACGACGACACTCACTTTGTCCTGAAGCTCTGCAAGGACAACTATCCCAACCTCAAGGTGGTCGATTTCAAGGATGACGTGAATATGTTCTACGGACGCAAGTACCCGCTGTCGATAGGCATACGTTCGGCCAAGAACGACATCATCGTGCTGACCGATGTCGACAGTATGCCGTCGAATCTTAAATGGTTGCGTCATGTGGTTCAGGGCTATTCCAAACCCAGCACCAATATCGTTCTCGGGTATGGTCAGGTCGAAGCCGAGAAAACGGTGCTTGGGAGTATGCAGCGATACGATAATATGGATTATAGCGCCGACTATCTGTCGCGTGCCCTGAGGCATCGTCCCGTTACCGCCACCGACCGCAACCTCTCTTACCGCAAAGGATTCTTCTTCTCGAAAGGTGCTTTCATAAGCCACTACAACGAGCCTGACGGCGCCGCCGATATGTTTGTCAACCAGAACGCTACAAGACGCAATACTGCGGTGAATCTGCATCCCGAGACGTTCATCAAGTATAAGGCTCCCGTAAAATTCATCCATTGGCACCAGATGCGTCAGCATCGCACCGCTACCTACCGCTATCACAAAGCCTCGCAGCAGATGGCCGGCGCCACAGCTGGGATATCCCTCCTGCTTTTCTATGGTGCGGTGGCTGCTTTGTTGGCTTTGGGGCTTTTCCCGTGGCAGATACTCGTCGGCGTGCTCGTCTTGAAGTTCGCCCTGCAGATACTCTCTTTCGCCCAGCTTGAAAAACAGTTTGGAGAGAAAGGGCTCTGCTGGCTGTCACCACTTTATGAAATTTATTTTACGGTAGCAAATACTATACTTTTGTTATTTCCGTTAAAGTATAAATACAAGAAATAAGCAAGAAGGTTTCCTCCGCGCGAAAAAAGCGTGGAATCATTGATATAAGCATGCACACCAATGGAACCATCGATTAATCTCACAACCGAAAAAGCCCGCCGCGACTACCGGCTGGTATGTCAAGCTCGGGAGCACAACGATCAGAAGGCCTACGCCGACCTGATGGGAATGTACAAGGAGCCGCTCTACACGATGCTGCTCAAGATGACCAACAATCCTGTCGACGCCGACGACCTGACCATCGAGACTTTCAGCAAGGCTTTCAGCTCGTTGCATCTTTACAGCCCTACCAATGCGTTCAGCACGTGGCTCTTCTCCATCGCATCGAACCATTGCATCGACTTCATCCGCAAGAAACGCATGCAGACGGTCTCCATCAACGATGTGGCGAGCACCAAAGACGGCGACGTGTACGAGTATCCTCTGCCGTCCGACCTCCCTTCTCCTGAGGAGAGTATGGTGTCGAAAGAGCGCAAGGCTGTGTTGCATGAGGTGGTTCAGCAGATCAAGCCGCGTTACCGCAGACTTATCGAAATGCGCTATTTCGAAGAGATGTCATACGAGGAGATTGCCCAGCAGCTCAATATGCCGATGGGTACGGTGAAGGTGCAGCTCTTGCGTGCCCGCAACCTGCTTTCGGCAATGATGAAAAACCGTCGCGAGCAGATATGAAACGAGCGGTCTTTGCCATAATACTTATGATGTTGGCCGAAGGCGCTTTGGCCGACGATTGGGACGTGCATAGGCCCTATGGGGCGAACAGACCTATAGGCTTGTCGGCTTCCATCAACGTGGGTATGCTGATAGCCAACAAAAAACAAGCAGAATTTTATTCGGGACGACCCGAAAACGCCAATACGGTTGACCGTATACTCCACAGCGAGAGTTACGGCAACCAGATTTGGAATGACCTCGTCAATGGCGGCTATATCTCGCCTAGTGCTATACAGAACTACGGCCAGCTGAAGGTGGTCGAGTATGGTGCGATGCACTATAAGCTCTCCTATCAGATCGGTCTTGGAATACGCTACGACTGGGAGTCGACCTGGGGTGTTCTCGTGCGGTTCGACTGGTCACGACTCAATGCCGTCGGAGCCTTCAACATCAGCAGCACCAACGGAACCGGCATCCTGCAAAACAACAACCAGTATATCCAATGTTCAGTAGGTGGTCAGGAAGACCGCATAAACATTGATTTCGGCGTCGCCAAAAGGATATATGTGTCCGAGAGTTTTGCCCTTGAGGTCGACTTGGGATTCAACCTCAACAACCTCAAGGTAAAGAAGAACGCTATGGAGATCGCCGGAAAGCCTTACGACATATTGGACATCTGGGGCGGCAACAGCCCTTCGTCATATACCGCCTCCTACGAGTATGTCAACCAAGGTGGTGTGGGCTTCGGCGGTTTCGCCACCTTCGCGGTATGCTATGTCGTGCCGGGCGAGACTTCGGTGGGTACCATCGACCTCGGATATAACTTCTACTACGAAAAACTCAAGCTCGAAGGCTATAGCGGCTTCGCCCCTCAGCACTCCATATTCTTGAGGTTCAACCTCAACACCTTCTCTTTCTTCGACAAATAAGAATCCAAACATACACCAACAATTTAAAAAGTTAACGAAACAACACATTTTTAAATGATACAACTTACCCCATTAGAAGACTCTGACCATCCGCATTTTGCGGAAGATTTGTTTGAATCGGCTTTCCCTGAGGCTGAACGGCCCGACTTCGACGACCTGGAGAAACGTCCGTCGAATTTCCATTTCATGGTGGCCACCAACGACGACGAGCCGATAGGAATCCTCACCTACTGGACCTTCGAGGAGTTTGTCTATGTCGAGCATTTCGCCATCGACGAGGAGTTGCGCAACAATGGTTTCGGCAAGGCCGTCTTCCTGAACTTCATGACCCAGCATGGCGGTCAGGTGGTGATGGAGGTGGAGCTGCCCCACGACGAGACTTCGGAATACCGCGTCGAGTTCTACGCCAGCATGGGCCTCTACCAGAACCCCTACGACTACTACCAGCCGTCCTATCATGGCGACGACCGTACGGTACCGATGATGATCATGTCAAAAATGGAGCTCGACGACGACGAATTCGAAGAGATGCGCAAGATTCTCTATAAAGAGGTGTATAAAATTGACGTTTGATAATCAGTTTATTGCGATAAAAAGTGTAAAAAAATTTGGCAGGTACGCCGAAAGTTAGTACTTTTGCATCCGCTTTCGAGGAGAGAAAGTATGGCTCCTTAGCTCAACTGAATAGAGCATCTGACTACGGATCAGAAGGTTGCAGGTTTGAATCCTGCAGGAGTCACAAAAACAGTAAGAGGCACACGAGACGGTGTGCCTTTTTTTTACCCGAGAAACATCCATCAATGCGATCTTTTCTAAGATATATAACCCTTCTCTCTCTCATCTTCGCACCTCTGGCGTTGAAGGCTCAGATGTCTGATCTTTCTGAGGTCTTCATCGATGCGGAAGTCGTGGTCGAGGACACCGACCAGACGCCTGCCGCTTCGGTAGCCTCGACAATCATCGCGGAGGCGATGAAGTATCTGGGCACACCCTATCGCTGGGGCGGCAAGAACCCAGGCGGTTTCGACTGTGCTGGATTCGTGCGCTACGTCTATTCACGTTTTGGCTTGACCCTCTCGCCGTCGGCGCCGTCGCAGTCGAAAGAGGGCGTACGTTTGAAACGTGAGGAGCTGGCTCCGGGCGATCTGGTGTTCTACGGCGGCAGCCGCAACACCAAGGCTATTGGACATGTGGGCTTGGTGACCGAAGTGGGCGAGGACAGCTTCAAGTTCATCCACGCCTCGAACACAGGAGTGCGTGTAAGCTGCTCAACCGAACCCTACTACAAAGCCCGCTACATCTGCGCCTGCAGGGTGATAGACAAACTACTGGCCGTAGGGGCGGTTAATTAACTACTACTGGCCGTAGGGGCAATCTTTTCTTGATATTGGATTTTTGCGGACGCTTATGAGATAGTTCATGAGTGTCTGGATGATATTGAAATTTTCTTTGTATCAATCAAGCAATCCTATCATCTACCTATCACTTACCTATCATCAAGCTATCATCTAACTCCCATTAAACTCCCACCAACCGAGCCAGTTTTTTTCAACTTTCAAAATTCAAAATTATTTTTGGGGTTTAGGTTGCCTGTTTGGCATCTTTTAGGCTGCCAAATTGGGCCTTTGGTGGAAAAAAGACATCATATTGCCTTCCAAAATGGAAGGGTTCTTTATGCTGAAATGGGGATTGAGGTACTCATTTTTGACCTTTATAAGTGTTAAAAATGGCTATTTTTTGTCGTATATTGTCTTTATGTGGCTGGTGGTTTGTATTGTAACTTGTTGATTATGAAGTCTTGTGTGAGAGTTGTGACAGTTGACAGTTGTGACAGTTTGTTTTTTGAGGTATCCCAATTTCTCTTATATTTAATATATATTATTAATAATTAATTAGTTATATAGTATTATAAGGGATTTTGGGTATACTGATTTTTAACTGTCACAACTGTCAACTGTCACAGGAACTATAGAGCTCATCTTCCTATTGGAATATCATAACCATTGATATTTAGCCTTTTAGGGAAAGAAGAACAACTTTTGGTAATCACAATCACAGAATCACAGTTGTTTTTTTGAAGGGTCTCAATTTCCTCTATATCTTATATATATTATTAATAATTAATTAGTTATATACTATATAAAGGGGTATTTGAGATATGTGGTATCACAAATTTTTAACTGTGATACTGTTATTGTGATTCCGACCATTTTAGAGCCGTTCTTCTCTACGAGGCCCGGTATAGCTCCGCTCTACCTCCGTATTACCTCCGCACAAGCTCCGCATTAGTTGAGAAAATGTTGCCTCCTTCGGAGTCAGAGTCGGCTGCGGCTCGGCAACGTAAGCAAGCTTCCGTTGCTCTCGCTCTTGCGCGACTGTTGATAAGGTGGTGATAACTTATTGGGGTTGTTTTGTGGAAAATGTGTATCTTTGCATCGCTTTAGGGATGCGTATGTCATCTAAGAAACTGGTTCTAAAAACGGACGTATGAAGAGAATAATACTGCTTGTCGTTCTATTCGCCACCATACTTTCGGCACAGGCACAGACGCCGAACATCACCATCAAGGGTCGTGCCGCCAACGCCGACGGTAAGGTGATTGAGCTCTATAAGTACAGCGACCAGCTGGGCCGTGCCGAGGTGCTGCTCGACAAGACGACCATCAGCGCCTCCACTGGCTTCGAGCTGAAGATGTACGCCAAATACACCACGCTGGTCTTCCTTCAGGTGGAGAACTACTCGCAGTCGTTCTACGTCGAATCGGGCCGCACATACGAGGTGATTATCCCCAAGTTCGACTGGTCGATCGACGAGAAACGCAACGTCCATCTCGCTCCCGAAGCCCTTCCGGTGATATTCGAGAACCTTCCGAAAGACGAGGTGAACTTCAGGATCAACGAGTTCGACGCGCTGGTCGACAGCTTCATCACGGCCAACCGCTATTCGTTTGACCTCAAGTTCCACCCCCAGCGCCGTTACTACGACACCCTCTGCCAGCTGGTTGAGAAAAGGCTACCCGACGGCAAGAACAACTTCTTCAACCGCTACAAGAAATTCTCCCTGGCCGAGCTGAAGTACAAACTCCACTTCGACTCGCGCAAGGGTATGTACAACAAGTATATAGCAGGTCAGCCGATACTCTACTACGACGAGAACTATATGTCGCTCTTCTTCACGATGTTCGGCAACAGCGTCTCGGGCGGCAACCGCTACAACAGCATCCAGCGCCTGAGCCGCTGGGTGAACGGCGGGAATATGACCACCTATATGGACTCTATCGGCCTCGACCCGCTGCTGCGCAACGAGCAGATACGCGAGCTGGTGGCCATCCAGGCACTCAAAGAGAGCTTCTATAAGACACGCTACTACAAGCAGGAGAAGGTGCTGGCTGCGTTGGAGTGGATAAGGCTGAAAAGCAAGTTCCCTGAACACCGCGAGCTGATAAGGAACATCGAGTCGCTCTTGAGCCAGAACAGCAAAGGCGGCGAGGTGGCCAGCTTCACGCTGCCCGATGTGGACAAGAAGATGGTGAGCCTCGACTCGTTCAAGGGCAAGTGGATATACCTCTCGTTCGTGAGGGTGGGAGAGCCTCACTCGCTCAAGGAGATAGAGACCCTCGCTTTCTTCAAGGACAGCATCTACGCCAAGAGCAAGAACGTAGAGTTCGTGACTATCTGCTGCGACCGCGAGTTCCAGAAGATGTACCACTTCCTGCGCAACAACAAGCGAGGCAGCCGCTACAACTGGACTTGGCTGCATTTCAACAACAACTTCAGGCTTCTGGAGAAGTACGGAGTGGTGAGCTATCCCACCTTCCTGCTCATCAACCCCGACGGCAAGCTGCAGTACTCCATCACTCCCACGCCGGGATCGGGCCTGCTGGTTAATCCCCCTTGGGCAGAGAAGAAAGAGTCAGAGAAGAAAGGCTTCTTCCTGAATATGGGAAGGTGATTTAGTTTATAGTTTATAGATATAGGCGGCGGATGGGCAATCCGCCGCTTTTTTTATTTGGCTATTTTCCTCTCGTTTTCCCTCATTCTTTGGGTTAACATCATTTTGTTGATAAAAGGGTGGGGGAGTGCTGCGCTATTTATATATTTAGTTATATTTTTAGTGTCTGAAACGAAATATAGAATTCTATGCAAAGAGTTGGATTTGTTGCTTTTATGATGATAGCGATGCTGTCGGTTGTGCCCGTGGAGGCTCAAAACACCAAAGGTGACGGCGACAGCGAGCGCGCTCACGACCTTTTCGTGAAGGAAAAATATGCGGCCGCGCAGTTTATATACGACCGTCTGGCGAGCAAGAATCCCGAGAACAGCGACGCTGTCTACTATGCCGCCGTATGCTCGGAGAAGCTCGACAACGACGACGCCCGCTGGCGTCTGGAGGAGTTCCTGCGCCTCTATCCGCAGAGCAGCCGCTGCAATATGGCGCGCTACTATCTGGGCAACTACTACTACACCCGTGGCGAGTATGCTGAGGCTCTTGACTACTACAAGCTGCTTACGGTGAACGACGTGGAGTATGGCCAGAGGGGTGAGTTCGAGTTCAAGAAGGCTTATTGCCACCTGATGAAGGGCGAGCGCTCGAAAGCCAAAGAGATATTCTCCAGAATTCAGGGCACCAAGTCGAAATACGGCACCTCGGCTCTCTACTACTACGCCCACATTCAGTATATGGACGGCGAGTATGAGCTGGCGCTGAAGAACTTCGAGAAGCTGAAAGGCGACAAGAAATTCGGCCGCATCGTGCCGAGCTACACGGCTAGGATATACTACTATCTGGGTCGCGAGGACGAGCTGCTGACCATCGCGCCGAGCCTCCTGGAGCAGGAGGACGCCTTCAAGCGCGAGGAGATTGCCCAAATGGTCGCTGAGGTCTACTTCAACCGCGGCGAGTACCGCAAGGCGCTGGAGTACTACCACAAGGTGGAGCAGCTGACCCCCAGCAAGCGGGTGAGGAAGAACGAGAGCGGGGTGATTTGCACGCCGCAGGACAACCACTACCAGATTGGCTACAGCCACTATATGCTGCATCAGTACGACTCGGCGGCGATGTACCTCGAGATGAAGACCGTCTGCACCGACAGCGTGGCGCAGAACGCCCTCTATGCTTTGGGCGACTGCTACGTGAGGTTGGGCGACAAGCAGAAGGCGCGTTCGTCGTTCCTGCAGGCTTCGCAGATGAAATACGACAAAGCCATCAAGGAGGACGCGCTCTTCAACTACGCCAAGCTCTCGTGCGAGCTGAACGCCAACCCCTACAACGAGTCGATACGCTCTTTTCAGGACTACCTGACGCAATATCCCAACACCAAGCACAAGACCGAGATACAGGAGATACTGGTGTCGCTCTACATGAGCACACGCAACTATAAGGACGCGCTGACGCTGATAGAGAAGATTCCCGACCGCAACGCCGCCCTCAACGAAGCCTATCAGCGCATCTGCCTGAATCGTGGCATCGAACTTTTCAACTCGGGTTCGGTCGAGCTGGCCTCCTCCTACTTCGAGAAGGCGATGAAGATCAACGCCACGAAGCAGGCCACCGCCGACGCCTGCTACCTCTATGGTGAGGCACAGTACAGGCTTGGCGAGACTTCGAAGGCCGACCGCGCGATTGACCGCTTCCTGCTCTCTACCTCGGCCAAGAAGTCATCCTACTACCCGCAGGCGCTCTACACCTACGGCTACATCTGCATGAAAGAGAAACGTTATGACGACGCTCTGGGATATTTCGGCGACTACGGCAAGAGCGCCAAAGGCGACGACATGCGCCAGCAGAAAGGCGACGCCTACAACCGTATGGGCGACTGCGCATACATCCAGTCGCGCTTCGACGAGGCCATAGGCTACTACGACAAGGTGATAGGCACCGACGTGACGGGAGCCGACTACGCCACCTTCCAGAAAGCTCTCTGCCAAGGGGCAATGGGCAAACGTACCGAGAAGCTCTCGACATTGAACACCATCTTCGAGCGCTACAAAGGCTCGTCCTACTGCCCCAAGGCGACCATCGAGATAGCCAACACCTACACGGTGCTGAACAACAACGAGATGGCTCTTGTTTACTATAACAAATACATAAAAGACTACCCGCGCAGCTCGCAGGTCAAAGCTGCGTTGCTGAACATGGGATTGGTGCACTACAACATGGGTCAGAACGCAAAGGCGCTCGAGGCTTTCGACCAGCTGCTGACCAAATATCCTGGCACCGAAGAGTCGAAAGACGCCCTCTCGACGATAAAGAACATCTATGTCGAGGAGAACCGCGTGGACGAGTATTTCAGCTATGTGCAGAAGAAAACCAAGATTTCGGTCTCCACGGCCGAGCAGGACAGCACCACCTTCGTGGCGGCGCAGAACCGCTACTTCGAGGGCGACTGCGAGAGCAGCGTGATAGGATTTGAGAACTACGTGAAGAAATTCCCCAATGGCCTCTATTCGCTGACCGCCCACTACTACCTGGCCGACTGCCTATACCGCATGGGACAGAACGACAGGGCGCTGCCGCACTATGAGTATGTGCTCGAGGCCAACGCCACCCAGTATACCGAGCGGTCGCTCTGCAACGCGGCTCAGATTGCCTATTCGCTGACCGACTACACCCGCGCCCTCGGTCATTACACCACTCTGGCTCAGACGGCCGAAAGCGAGTCGCTGAGGATGACCGGAAAGGTGGGCATGATGCGTTGCAACGCGATGATTGGCAACCACGCTGGTGTGGTGGAAACGGCCATGCAGGTAATCAACGACCCCACGACGACGGCGGAGCTGCGTGACGAGGCGTGCCTCACGCTGGCTCGCAGCTACAAGAACGCTGGCGACCAGATGAACGCCGACCGCTACTATGCCTCACTTGAGAAGTCGTCCAACGGCGAATATAGCGGCGAGGCCGCCTACCACAAGGCCGAAACCCTCTTCTCAAAGAAAGACTACGACGGAGCTGAGGCCGCCATCGAACGCATCGTGGCCGAGCCTCACAGCGACTACTGGCTGGCTAAGACTTTCATCCTCTGGGCCGACATCTTCTACGCACGTGAGAACAACATGCAGGCCAAGCAGACATTGCAGAGCATCATAGAGAACTACGATGGCGCCGAGCTGGTACAGCTGGCTCAGGAGAAATATGACGCCATAGTCGCATCTGAAAAGGTGGCCGACACCAACGATGAACCTCAGATAGAGATTGAATTAGATTAGTGAATAGAAGATTGTACGAAGCGAAAAAAACTGTCCAATTAAAGAATTATGAAAAAAAGTATCGCAATATTTCTTTCGGTCTTAATGTCGAACACGACGTTGCTGTTCGCCCAGACTCCCGATGAGACCTTCAACGAGAGTGTGACGGTGACTGGCACCTACAAGCCAGAGATAAACGAGTTTGACAAAATCAACGTGGCGCCGCAGATAAGCGACACTTCGACGGCCATGCGTCACAAGTTCAACTACGAGGTGTCCACCACCCGCCTCACCTCGCTCTATTCGCCCACCCGCATTAAGGCGGCGAAGATCATAGGCGAGCCCACATCACGCTTGTACAACAGCTATGTCAAGGTGGGGTTCGGCAACTATTGGTCGCCGATGGCCGAGATCTATTACAACAGCACCCGCAACAAGAAACTCAACTACGGCGCTTTCGTCACCCACAACTCATCGTGGGGCACCATTGGCAAGAAGAAAAAGAACATACTCTTCCCCGACACCTATTACGGCAAGAACCACTTCTCACAGACAGGCCTCACGCTCTTCGGCAAGTATATCGTAGGTGGCAAGCACCAGTTGGCGATGGACCTCTCCTACGACAACGACTACAACATGTACTACGGCTTCAACGACCTCACCCTCCATCAGAACGACTCGCTTCTGGGGTTCGCGCACAGCGAGACCGTCAACTACCGCGACTCGCTGAAGGTCAAAGACTACCGCTCGCTCTACAACCGGTTGGCTTGGGATTTCGGGGTGAAGAACCTGAGTAGCGACGCTCTCGGCTATTCGGCCAACATCAGGGTGGCTAACCTCTGGGCGCTCTACAAGCAGAACGAGCTGAACCTGAACTTCGACGGTGACCTGCACTACGCTTTCAACGTGGGCAAGAAGAAATATAAGTCGATTGCCTATATGCACTTCATGTGGGACGGCTATTACGGAACGGCTAAGCCTAACTCCTCCACCGTCCTGCCTCTGGGTTATCTCGGCACTTCGCCTACCACACAGTCGGCTTTCCGCAATATCTTCAACATCAACCCATACGTCGACTTCCTGCTTGGTACCTTCAAGGTGCATGCCGGATTCCTCTCGAGCATCGAGAACTTCGACCATGCCGACTCCACTCGCTTCCACATCTATCCCGATGTCGAGCTCAGCAAGTCGTTCGCCAAAGAGGCGTTCAACCTCAGTCTTGGTGCCACCGGCGCTTTCGACCCCAACAGCCTCGATGTGCTGCGTCAGGTGAACCCCTACGTTGCTCCCTATGCGTCGCTCTGCGGCACCTCGCACTATGACTTCTATCTCCGCATGAGGGTGAACTTCAGCAAGAAACTCGAACTGAAACTCTACGGCGAGTTCAACATCTTCAAGAACGACCTCAACTTCAAGCTCGACACCAACTACGCCCTGCGTAATGTCTACGAGCCGCTCTACGTGAGCTACAACCGCGTGAAGGCTGGTGGCGACTTCACCTTCGTCAACGACGAGATGCTCATGCTCTCGCTCGGCGGAAACTACTATTACTATACCGACAGCACGCTCAGCTACCGTCCCAGCTTCGACGCCCACTTCACAGCTCGCCTCAACTACCACGACAAGTGGATTGCTCAGCTTCAGGCGCTCGTGATTGGAAAGGTGAAAGGCAGTCAGACCGTCACCAACGCCGACGGCTCGGTCGAGGTCGAAACCCTCCCGCTGCGTTACGGCATCTCTGCCGAACTTGAATACCGTCACAACCGCGCTCTCTCTTTCTTCATCAAGGCCGACAACCTCGCCTACAAGCGCTATTACCTCTGGTCCAACTACCCCTCGCAGCGCATCACCTTCCTCGCCGGACTCACCTACACCATACTAACCAAGAAGAAATAGGACGATGAACTATAAGCAGACAGTTGACTACATGACGCAGGCGTTGCCGATGTACCATCGCATCGGCGCGGCTGCCTACAAGGCCGATATCAAGAACACCGTGCAGCTTATGGCGCTGCTCGGCAACCCCGAGAAGAAATTCAAGTCCATACATGTCGCCGGCACCAACGGCAAAGGGTCGGTCAGCTCGCTCCTCGCCTCCATTCTGCAGGAGTCGGGTTACAAGGTGGGCCTCTACACCTCGCCTCATCTGCTCGACTTCCGCGAGCGCATCCGTGTGAACGGTGAACCTATCATTCGGGGCAATGTCGTTGACTTCGTGCAGAACTACCGTTGCGCCATCGAGGGCATAGGTCTCTCTTTCTTCGAGATGACAGTGGGTATGGCTTTCGAATATTTCGCCCAGCAGCAGGTCGATGTGGCGGTGGTCGAAGTGGGTATGGGCGGACGGCTCGACAGCACCAACGTCATCACTCCCGACCTCAGCGTCATCACCAATATCGGGCTCGACCACACTCAGTTCCTCGGTGACACCCTCACCAAGATAGCCTCCGAGAAGGCTGGCATCATCAAACCTGAAGTTCCGGTGGTCATAGGCGAAACCCATCCCGACACCTCCGTCGTCTTTGAAACCAAAGCCATGCAGCAGGGCGCTCCCATCGACTTCGCCGACAAGCGCTACATGATAGTACCCCTCTCCGACGACGGGCTCACACTCACTTTCGATGTCGAGAAGCTGGGTCAGCCTGTATACAAGGCTCTAACCTGTCCGCTCACGGGCGCCTATCAGCTCAAGAACCTCGCCACCGTCTTCCAGTCGGTCGAGATTCTGCGCATCCTGGGTTACAAGATTTCCGACGCCCAACTCGCCGACGGACTTCGCAACGTGGTGCAGAATACGGGCTTCCAAGGTCGCTGGCAGGTGGTACACAAAAAGCCGCTTGTCATCTGCGAGACCGCCCACAACGAGGACGGCATCCGCTCGATGCTCGCCAAGCTCGACTCGATGAGCTATTCCAACCTGCGTATCGTCTACGGATGCGTCAACGACAAAGACTACGGGAAGATCCTCAACATGCTTCCCAAGCAGGCTGCCTACTATTTCACGCGACCCAGCGTCGAACGTGGGCTCGAGGTCGACAAACTCGTCCAATGTGCCGATATGGTGGGACTTCATGGTTCGCAATATCCCGACGTGGGGAAAGCTCTCTCCGCCGCCATCGCCGACGCTTCGTCCGATGACCTCATCCTCGTCACGGGCAGCATCTTCCTCGTAGCTGACTGCCTCGCCTGGCTCAACACCCACAAAATATAACAATCTCAACTTCTAACTCACTCACACATTAACGCATTCAAGCATTCAAGCAACCAATCACTCAAGCAACCAATCACTCAAGCAACCAATCACTCAAGCAACCAATCATTCAAGCAATCAAGCATTCAAGCAACCAATCACTCAAGCAACCAATCACTCAAGCAACCAATCATTCAAGCAATCAATCATTCAAGCAATCAAGCAATCAAGCAATCAAGCATTCACCCCATGACCGACGTAATAAAAAACATTGAATCCATCCGACCGCTCATCCCCGACGGGGTGCGCCTCGTGGCTGTCTCCAAGACCAAGCCAGCTGCGATGATACAAGACGCCTATAGTGTCGGACAGCGTCTCTTCGGCGAGAACAAAGCACTCGAGATGCGTGACAAGCACGCCCAACTGCCCGACGACATCGAGTGGCACTTCATCGGACATCTCCAAACCAACAAGATAAAGTACATCATACCCTATGTGACGCTCATTCACAGCATCGACTCGCTCTCGTTGCTCCAGGCCGTCAACAAAGAGGCCGCCAAGCACGACCGTGTGGTCGACTGTCTGCTGCAGTTCCATATCGCCACCGAGGAGACCAAGTTCGGCCTCGACCGCGCCGAAGCCGACGAGCTGATGCAACACTATGCCGAACTGCCGAATGTGCGTATCGTCGGCGTGATGGGTATGGCCACCAATACCGACAACAAAGAGCAGGTACGTTCCGAGTTCCGCAATCTGCACTCTATCTTCGTCGACCTCAAATCAAAATATTTCGCCGACAGGCCCGAGTTCAAGGAGGTGTCGATGGGCATGAGCCACGACTGGCAGATAGCGGTGGAGGAGGGGAGCACCCTCATCCGTCTGGGTAGCACCATCTTCGGCCCCAGAGACTACGGCGTGAAAGTGAATGATTAGTGGTAAGTAGTTAGCAGCCAGTAGTCAAAAACTAACAAATTAACACAATAGCGAAATAACACAATAACATAATAAAACAATAACGCAATCAATATGCAACTCCTCCGTACCGACAAACTTCCCGATGGACAGCTCTACACCTGCGCGATGACCGAAGGCGTCTGCTCGCAGATGATCGAAGTGTGGAGTCGTGCCGACCGCATCGAGAAGATTGAGTTCACCGGCGGCTGTCATGGCAACACTCAAGGGGTTGCACGACTGGCCGAAGGCCGCACCTTCAATGAGGTGATCTCCCTGCTGCGTGGCATCGACTGTGGCGGCAAGGGTACCAGCTGTCCCGACCAGCTCGCCGAAGTCCTCGAAGCTATTCAGTTATCATAATATTTCGTACCTTTGCACGATTTACAGCGTGCCTGTCAAATCTTTAACTTGTTCTAATCGATGCAGATTTTCAAAAAACGTTCCAACATCATAATCTCCTACGTGGTTATCACGCTGGGCATCGCGCTCTACACTTTCGCTTGGGCTGCCTTCATGCTCCCTTCGAAGATCGTGGGCGGCGGCGTAAGCGGTATCTCGTCGGTACTGCACTATGCGGTGGGTATCAAGCTGCCTATCGGTGTGCTGAACCTCATCATCAACGCCATTCTCGTCGCGTTGGGGTTCAAGGTGTTGGGATCGAAGTTCGGCGCTAACACCATCTACGGCATCGTGATGTCGTCGGTCTGCTTTATCCTCTGGCAGCAGGTGCTGCATGTCGAAGGTCTCTTCGATGTGGCGAGTTTTGGCGGCTTCATGTGCGCCATCATAGGTGGCGCACTCTGCGGCATCGGCATCGGCGCTGCCTTCGCCATGGGTGGCAACAGCGGCGGTACCGACATCATTGCGCTCATCCTAACCAAATACTACAACATCTCGCCGGGCAAGGTCATAATGTATCTGGACATCGTCATCATCGGATGCTCCTACTTCGTCTCTGGCAAGATAGAAAACGTCATCTTCGGCTATGTGATGATGGTCACGATGACTTACGTTCTCGATATGGTCATCGACGGCAACAAGCAGTCTTACCAGATTATGGTCTTCTCGTCGAAGACCAATGAAATCGGTGAGGCGGTGACCAAAGAGGTCGGCCGCGGAGCAACCTTGCTCGACGCCGAAGGCTGCTATACCCATCATCAGCAGCAGGTGCTCATCATCATGGCCCACCGTACCGACAAGGCTCACGTGATGCAAATCATCCATCGGCTTGATTCGAACGCCTTCATCTCGGTGTCTAAGGTGCAAGGCGTCTATGGCGTCAATTTCGACAAACTTAAAATGTAAACAATATAATATGGATAAGAATAATATAAGAATGGTCTCCCCATCGCTCCTTTCGGCCGACTTCGGCAACCTGCAGCGCGATGTCGAGATGCTTAACGCCAGCGAGTGCGACTGGCTGCATATCGACGTGATGGACGGTATGTTCGTGCCGAACATCTCCTTCGGTCAGCCGGTGATAAAGTTCATAAAGAAACACGCTCAGAAACCTCTCGACGTCCATCTGATGATAATGGACCCCGGCCGTTATATCGCCGACTTCAAGAACTGCGGCGCCGACATCGTGACCGTTCACTATGAGGCTTGCACTCACCTCAACCGCACCCTCGCTGCCATCCGCGACGAGGGTATGAAATGTGGTGTTGTTCTCAATCCCCACTCTCCGGTGGCTCTGCTTGAGGACACAGTTCAGATGTGCGACCTCGTGCTCCTTATGAGCGTTAACCCTGGGTTCGGCGGACAGAAGTTCATCGAGAACACCTACTCAAAGGTGCGTCAGCTGCGTGAGCTGTGCGACCGCAAGAATCCCTCCTGCCTTATTGAGGTTGACGGTGGGGTGAACACCGAAAACGCTGCTAAACTCTATGAGGCTGGCGCGGACGTACTCGTTGCAGGCAACGCAGTTTTCAAATCAGAAAACCCAATCGCCACAATCCACGAATTGAAAAGCAAATAGCATTCCGCAACCACCACTAACACATTAACACATTTAATAAAACCTTTCAAGCGCAGCGTTCTCATTAACCGTTAACCCTTAACCATGAACCCAAGACTGATACTCCACAACGGCAAGGATAAGGCGCTCTTGCGTCGTCATCCTTGGGTCTTCTCTGGTGCGGTCAAACGCATCGAGGGGTCACCGCTGGACGGTGATATTGTGGATATCTATAGTTCCCAGGGTGAGTGGATGGCAACCGGTCATTATCAGGTGGGGGAGAGTATCATCTGCAAGGTCCTCTCTTTCGAAACCCCCGATGTGGACGAGCGTTTCTTTCGCGAGCGGCTCCGCTCGGCTCTAAGCTATCGCGAGCGGCTCGGATTCTTCGATTACCTCGCTCATCCTCAGGACTCCGACAGGACCGATGTCTTCCGACTCGTGCATGCTGAGGGTGACGGCCTTCCGGGATTGGTGTGTGACTGGTACAACGGCGTGGTTGTGATGCAAGCCCATTCTGAGGGTATGCACCGTCTCTTCCCTTTATTCACGGAAATCTGGAAGGATTTGCTTGGCGAGCGGCTTAAAGCTGTCTTCGACAAGAGTTCCGCCACCTGCCCGAACGGTCACTCCGACGGATATCTCTTGGATGTTGGGACATTTGGACATCCGGAATGGGAGATTATGGAGAGCGGCAACCGCCTGCTCATCAACTTCTATGAGGGGCAGAAGACGGGCTTCTTCATCGACCAGAGGGAGAACCGCAGGCTCGTGCAGCAGCTCTCTCATGGTCATAGGGTGCTCAACTGTTTCGGCTACACGGGCGGATTCTCCCTCGCTGCCTTGCGTGGTGGGGCGGAGTTCGTTGAGACCGTGGACATCTCGAAGAAAGCTATAGAACTTTGTAACCGCAACGTCGAGCTCAACGGCGGCCAATCCCGCCATCAAGGCACCGTCGCCGACGTACTCAAGTACCTCGACCAATTCAGATACGCGTCAGCCGATACCGCCCCGTCCGGGCACGGCTCATTTGACTTTATAATTCTCGACCCTCCTGCATTCGCAAAGAACCACCGCAATCTGCAGGCCGGACTCAAAGGCTACCGTTCCATCAACCAGCGTGCTATGGAGGCGTTGCCACAAGGTGGACTCCTGATGACCTTCAGCTGCAGCCAGGCAGTCAGCAAGGAGGACTTCCAGACCATGGTGTTCACCGCCGCCATAAACGCCCGTCGGCAGGTGCGTATCGTGCGTCAGCTGCCTCATGCTGCAGACCACCCTGTGAGTATTTACCACCCCGAAGGGGAATACCTCAAAGGACTTCTGCTCGAAATTGAATAGTAAAACATTAAACGGCGAAATAGCGAAATAACAACGAAACAATGAAAATGGATTTAGGCTATCAGAAAATCGACCAATACGACGAACAATGCGTCGCTGAGATGGCTGCCCACTACAAGGAGATCATCCGTCTCCTCGGCGAAGACCCTGAACGCGAGGGGCTCCTCAAATCGCCTGAACGTGTCGCCAAAGCTATGCTCTTCTTCACCAACGGCTACGACCTCAACCCTGAGGAGATCCTCAAGTCTGCTATGTTCGACGAGGACTACAAGCAGATGGTCGTCGTTAAGGACATCGAGATCTACTCGCTCTGCGAGCACCATCTTGTCCCCTTTGTCGGAAAGGCTCATGTGGCTTATATCCCCAACGGCAAGATAGTGGGTCTGAGTAAGATCCCTCGCGTTGTCGATGCCTACGCACGTCGTCTCCAGGTGCAGGAAAGGCTCACCAAGCAGATCAAAGACTGTATCCAGAATACCCTCCAGCCTCTCGGCGTCGCCGTCGTGATCGAGGCTCAGCACATGTGCATGTCCATGCGGGGCGTCCAGAAGCAGAACTCCGTCACTACCACATCTGACTTCACCGGCGCTTTCATGAAAGACCCCAAGACCCGCGAGGAGTTCATGCACATCATCGGCGTCGACCTGCACTAAAAGTTTTTACCTTGTGATGGTACTAAATAGATAGTGGTCATCATTAATAGAATACCAATGAAAAAACTCCTTTTTGTAATTCTCGCTCTCATTTGTTTCCAGTATGCAACCGTTAGCGGCCTCCAGGCTCAGATAACCCATACTGCCAACGGCGATGTCGACCAGAACGCAGCCAAGATACTGAAGAAAGCCTCTTCTGTCTTTGAAAAGTCTGCCGTGAGCTTCTCCGTGACGATGATAAACCGCGACGGCAGCAAGAAAGAAACTGCTCGCCAGAAAGCCGATGTCCTCTACAGCAAAGGCCGCTACCGCGTTTCTGCTGAGGGTCAGACTCTCTTCTGCGATGGCAAGGATGTCTGGCAGTGGGACCATGCGGCCAAAGAGGTGACCGTAAACGCCCTCGCTCCCTCTTCTGACGACCTGCTCAACCCGGCTGCCCTCCTCGCTAACTACGGCAAAAACTTCAAGGCTAAGTTCATCCGGCTCGAGGACGACGGCACAGCTGTCGTCGACCTCACTCCCTTCAAGGCTAAGAGCTACTACAAGATCCGTATGCTCATAAACTCCAAAAACGGCTTTATCCGCCAGATGGAAATACATAACTTCGACTCTTCGGAAGGCATCTACCAGGTCTCCGCTTTCAAATCGGGTGCCAAATGCTCAGATTCCGACTTCCACTTCGACTCCGCCGCAAACAAAGGTGTTGAAGTAATAGACATGCGTTAACTCTCACTATGAAAAAGATTCTGACAATAATACTCGTCTGCATCCTCGTCATCGCCTTTGGCGTGATGATCTTCTTCCTGGTCATGAACTACAGCGGTTCTGGCTCACAAACTCCTTCACCAGACGAAAAGCCCGTATGTATCGACGATTTCAGCTTCGATTCCATTGACTTCCATCAGCATCTGGACACCACTCCCTCCCTCGCTATCGACATCGTGCTCCATCTGCCTGTCGCCAATCCTGACATCCCGGTCTCTGCCGTACTGCGTCGTAATATCATTGCCGACGTTCTTGGACAGAAATACCTCTGTGGCGACGCTCCTGAGTCGATAAAAGCTTATGTGGGCGAGCTCAACAGTTCTTTCCGGTCGTCGATGGATGAGATGGACTTCTCTCCGTCTGACCTTAACGACGAGGGCATTTCCTATATGTATTCTTGGGAAGAGTCGCTAAGATCTTCCATCCTCATCGCTTCTTCTCAGATCTTGGTCACCAAGACTACCTTCTATTCCTACACGGGTGGTGCTCATGGTTTTGGCGGCGACAACTACGGTGTCTACTCTCTCCTCAACGGCAAACGTCTTTCGTTGGGAGATGTTTTCCTCTCCGACTCATCTTCCAGAGCTGATGTCTCAAAGTTTTTGCATTCGGCGCTGAGATCGCTTATCGCCAATGATGAAGACTATCGCGACATGGAGGTCTTCTCTTGGGACGACGTAAAGCCTGTGGAGAATTTCTATGTCTCTTCCAAGGGCATAACCTTCGTCTACCTGCCTTACGATATTGCGGCCTACTGCTACGGTCAGATTTCTCTCACATTGCCTTTCGCTGCAGTACAGCCTTACCTAATCCCCGAAAGTCCGGTCTACAAGTACTTCTCCAATAACTAGTCCGCATCAAGCATGTCCATCCTTTTGATAGAAACTGCAACTTCGGTATGCTCTGTGGCCCTCGCTGCTGAGGGTCATATCGTGGCTGCTCGTGAGTCGGCGCTCCCTAACGCTCATTCTTCTCAGCTGTCGCTCTTCATCAACCAGCTTTTCGAAGAGTCGGGTTTGAAATCATCCTCTCTTGAAGCTGTATGTGTGAGCGGCGGTCCTGGCAGTTATACTGGACTTCGTATCGGCGTCAGCTCCGCCAAAGGACTCTGCTATGGCTTGGACATCCCGCTCCTTTCGGTGCCGACTCTGAAAAATATGGCTGCTGGCTACTATCAGCAACATCCCGAATACAACGGTCTCGTCTGCCCTATGATTGATGCTCGTCGCATGGAGTGCTACTCTGCAATCTATGATTTCTCCCTTGAAGTCAAGAAAGAGGTTTCGGCCGACATCATCGAACAGGGGATCTATGACCGTTGGCTTGATTCTTCGCCGGTCGTCTTTATCGGCGACGGAGCTGCCAAGAGTCAGCCTCTCTTGGGTGTGCACCCCAATGCCTCCTTCGATCCTGACTACCGTATCTCCGCTGCCTCCATGCTCCCGCTGGCTCAGCAGATGCTCCAAGAGGGTAGGACGGAGGACACCGCCTACTACGAACCATTCTACCTCAAAGACTTCGTGGCAAAGAAATCCATAGTCCGCGGCCTCCGTTGATTTAATTTTCCACTAACACACTCAAGCAATAACGCATTCAATCATTCAAGCAATCACGCACTCACTCCTTCATGCTCCGATACACTCTTAAACGGCTCTTCTACGGTCTTCTGGTCATACTGGGAGTTGTTACCCTCGTTTTTTTTCTATTCAATATCCTTCCTGGAGATCCTGCCCGCATGATGCTCGGACAACGTGCCGATGCTGAGAGTGTCGAGATTATCAACCGCGACCTTGGTCGTGACAAACCCATGGGTCTGCAGTTCCTCAACTACCTCAACGACCTCGCTCCCATATCTTTCCATAATAACGATAACCCGTCGGACTATTTCTATCTCGCTCCAGACAAATATGCTCCCTACACCACATTGCTGAAGGTGAAGGCCACCTCTGTTGTCTTGAAGGCGCCCTATCTGAGACGTTCTTACCAATCCAAACGCAAAGTCTCAGAGATAATCTCAACCGCCTTTCCTCAGACGGCCCTCCTGGCTTTGGTGGCGATGACCTTCGCCTTTGTTGTCGGAATACTCTTTGGTGTTCTTTCGGCTCTATACAAGGATTCGTGGATTGACCGAATCACACTCGTGGTATCCACTCTCGGAATGTCACTTCCTTCGTTCTTTGCCGCCATCCTTATCGCTTGGTTCTTTGCATACGTGCTCGCCAATGTGACACATCTCAACATGTTCGGCAACCTCTTCACCGTTGACGACTACGGCTCATGTGAGTACCTCGACCTCAAAAACCTCATCCTTCCTGCTCTCACCCTCGGCATCCGTCCTCTTGCCACACTCACTCAGCTCTCCAAAAACTCCATGCTCGAAGCTCTCTCGCAGGATTACATACGTACAGCCCGCGCCAAAGGACTCCCTTTCCGTAAGGTTGTCTTCCATCATGCCCTCCGCAACGCTCTCAACCCCATTGTGACTTCCGCCTCTGGTTGGCTCGCCGGCCTTATGGCTGGAGCCGTCTTCGTCGAGTATGTCTTCGACTGGAAGGGGATGGGTATTGTCATCGTCGACGGATTGGAGAAATACGACTTCCCCGTTGTCATGGGTTGTATTCTCTTCGTCTGCCTCTTACTGGTGGTCATCAACATAATTACCGATATTCTGTACGGATTTATAGACCCGAGGGTACGAATAGAATAAGTACTCACACTACAAACATATTAATAAATTCAGGCAATCAAGCATTCTCTCAATAACACGCAAACATGAAAGGCATCGTTCTCGCTGGTGGTTCCGGCACCCGTCTCTATCCAATCACTAAAGGAGTCAGCAAGCAGCTTCTTCCTGTCTACGATAAACCGATGGTATATTATCCCATCTCCGCACTTATGTTGGCCGGGATAAGGGATATACTCATAATCTCCACACCCTACGACCTCCCAGCCTTCAGGCGTCTTCTGGGTGACGGAAGTGACTATGGCGTACATTTCGAGTATGCCGAGCAACCATCACCCGACGGTCTGGCTCAGTCCTTCATCATTGGTGAAAAGTTCATAGGTAACGATGCTGTCTGTCTCGTTCTCGGCGACAATATCTTTTATGGCAGCGGCTTCACACGTATGCTCCGAGATGCCGTCCACGATGCAGAAACAAATGATAAGGCAACTGTTTTCGGTTATTGGGTTAATGATCCGGAACGTTATGGTGTGGCGGAATTCGACAAAGAGGGCAACTGTCTCTCCATCGAAGAAAAACCAGCCAACCCCAAGAGCAACTATGCTGTCGTGGGTCTTTACTTCTATCCCAACCGCGTAGTCGAGGTGGCCAAGCATATAAAACCTTCGGCACGTGGAGAACTCGAGATCACCTCAGTCAACCAGGAGTTTCTCTCGACCGGCGAACTGAGAGTGCAGACGCTTGGACGCGGTTTCGCCTGGCTCGACACAGGTACCCATGACTCCCTCTCAGAGGCTTCGACTTTCGTTGAGGTTATCGAGAAACGTCAAGGCTTGAAGATTGCTTGCCTCGAAGACATAGCTTTCCGCAACGGCTGGATATCTAAGGAACGACTGGCTGAGATTGCCAAGCCGATGCTCAAGAACCAGTATGGACAATACCTTATGAAGGTATTGGATCAAGCCGAATAAAGGTACTGCCTTGCAATAATAAAGCCGCACCCTAGAAGGATGCGGCTTTTTCTATGTGCGGTTTATCCTCGGCACTAATTGATTTTACTTTATTTTACTTTACTTCACTTCCATCGTTTGAAGGAAACGGACGCTGCTGTGGATGTGCTTGTACATGATTTCGTCGATTTCGACGAAGGGCACACATTTGCGGTAGTCTTCAACCATCTTCTCGATGAACGGGCTGCTCTTCAGTCCTTCCTGATGACGGAAGTCGAGAGCCTGAGCTGCGTTGAACAGTTCGATGGCGAGGACGCGCTCGACGTTCTCCATAACCTTGTAGCACTTGGTGGCTGCGTTGGCACCCATCGAGACGAGGTCTTCCTGGTTCTGGCTTGACGGGATGCTGTCGACGCTGGCGGGGGTGCAGTACTGCTTGGTTTGGCTCACGATGGCTGCTGCAGCATACTGCGGAATCATGAAGCCGCTGTTCAATCCGGGTTTTGCCACGAGGAAGCTCGGAAGGCCGCGTTTGGCGTCGATAAGCTGGTAGCAGCGACGTTCGCTGATGCTGCCCAGTTCGGCAACGGCGATGGCGAGGAAGTCGAGCACCATTGCGAGAGGCTCTCCGTGGAAGTGACCACCGCTGATCACGAGGTCTTCATCGGGAAGCACTATCGGGTTGTCGGTGGTGGAGTTGATCTCGGTCTCAATGACGCTGGCCACATAGCGGATGGTGTCTTTGGCAGCACCATGCACCTGGGGAGCACAACGGAAGCTGTATGGATCTTGTACGTGCTCTTTGTGACGCTTGATGATTTCGCTGCCGTCGGTATATTTGCGTACGGCTGCTGCTGTTTCAAGTTGACCTTTGTGGGGACGCACTTTGTGGAGCGACTCGAAGAAAGGCTCTATGCGGCCGTCGAAAGCGTCGAGGCTGAGTGACAGCACCATGTCGGCCTGTTTGCTGAGGCGTTGTGCCTTGAGTATGTTCCAGATGGCGTAGGCGCTCATGAACTGGGTGCCGTTGAGAAGGGCGAGTCCTTCCTTGCTCTGGAGTGTGATGGGTTTCCAGCCTTTCTCGATGTAGATGTTGGAAACGTCGGTCTTGACGCCTTTGTAGTAGACATCTCCCATTCCGAGTACGGAGGGGAGCATGAGGTTGGCGAGAGGGCAGAGGTCGCCGCTGGCTCCGAGGGAGCCTTGCTGATAGACGACGGGGAGGATGTCGCTGTTGTAGCAGTCGACCAGACGTTGTGCGGTTTCGAGTTGGACGCCGCTGTAGCCGAAGCTGAAATTCTGAACTTTCAGAAGGAGCATCAGCTTGACAATCTCCTGCGGCACTTCGTCGCCGACACCGCAGGCGTGGCTCATGACGAGGTTTTTCTGGAGCTGGCTCAGTTCTTCCTTGCTGATGGAGATGTTGCAGAGAGAGCCGAATCCGGTGGTGACGCCGTAGATGGGTTCTTTCTGGGTTTCCATCTTGTTGTTAAGATAGTCGCGACATTTGGTGATGCGTGCCACAGCGTCTTCGCTGAGGGCGATATCCATCTTGTTGTTTATGATTTCCTCAATTTTCTTGAGGGTAAGACCTTCAGATGAGATAAAATGGGTCATTGTTGAATGGGTTTAGGTTTTATTTTTCGAGTGCGGCTTCGACACGATTTGCGATGTCGTCGTCGACCAGAATACGTCCACAATGTTCGCACACGATGACTTTCTTGTGCATCTTGATTTCGGTTTGGCGCTGAGGCGGGATTTTGCTGAAGCAACCACCGCAGGCGTCGCGGTCGATGGCTACGACGGCGAGGCCGTTGCGGGCGGCTTTGCGGATGCGTTTGTAGGCGGTCAGGTAGTGATCCTCTATATACTGCTCCTGCTCTTTGGATTTCTTGGTGAGGCGCTCTTCGTCTTTCTCGGTCTCCTTGATGATGTCGCCCAGCTCGTCTTTCTTGGCCTTAAGGTCGGCGTTGCGGCTTTCGAGCAGTTGCTTGGCGGCTTCGATGTGCTGTTTGAGTTCGGCAATCTTGGCGGTTGCTTCGCGGTTGCGGCGCTCGCAGAGCTGTATCTCGAGGTTCTGGAATTCGACTTCCTTGTTGAGGGACTCGTATTCGCGGTTGTTGCGCACGTTGTCCATCTTCTTCTCGTTGGCCTTGAGGATGGTTTCGTGTTCGGCGATCTCGTTTTTGCGAGTAGCAATAGCGGCCTCGGTCTCTTTAATGTTGGCGTTGAGGTTGGATATGCGGGTTTCCAAACCGGCGATCTCGTCCTCGAGGTCCTGGATGGCTTGAGGCAGCTCGCCGCGGATGATCTGAATCTTGTCAATCTTGGAGTCTACCGACTGAAGGGTGTAGAGGGCGATAAGACGCTGTTCCACTTTCTCGTCGATGTCAAGTCTCACCACCTCCTGAACGGGAGTGGTCTCTTTTGCCGACTTGCTTGTTGAAACTTTTTTTGCCATTGTTTATTTATATTTTTTATTTGTTATTAGCGTTTTTGATGTAAAAGCGAATTTTGCGAGAGTTGTTTATCGTGTTGAGTGATAGTTATTTGTGGTCGATATAACTTGTCTTGACCCTCGTAATTCGGCACGCAAAGTTACTAAATTTTTTAATAATGTCGTTGTAAATCAATTCTTGTGCAAATTGTTCGCTTTCGTAGTGGCCGATATCGGCGACGGAGATGCGTCCGACGGCTTTCTGGTAGTCGTGGTATTTGATGTCGGCGGTGAGGTAGATATCGGCTTTGCGGTCGGCTGCTTCGTCGATGAGGAAGGATCCGGAACCGCCGCAAACGGCGACCCGCTTTATCTGGGGCGGGAGGTTTTTGGAGCATTTGAGGAAGGGGAGACCGAGCGTGTCTTTCACTCGATTGATGAATTCGGAGCAGGCGAGGGGAGAGGGCAGTTCGCCGAGTGCGCCGCCGCCGTTGTGGTTGTCGTCGTTCTCGGAGAGGGTCATGATGTCGGAAAGTCCGAGTTTCTGTGCGAGGATATGACTTACGCCACGATTCAGGTTGTCGAGGTTGGTGTGGGCGGAATAGACGCAGATGTCGTTCTTTATGAGGCGGTTGAGCATGCGTGTCTGCTCGTTGGAAGGAACTAAGCTCTTCAGGTCGCCGAAAATCATCGGATGGTGGCTCACGATGAGGTTGAACCCCAGCTCGATGGCTTCGTCGATAACCTCGTTGGTGACGTCGAGGGTGACGAGAATGCCGGAGAGGTCTTGTGAGGCGTCGCCCACTTTGTGTCCAGCGTTGTCGTAGTGCTCCTGAAGGTTAAGCGGGTATATTTCGTTAAGATAATCGATGACGGATTGGATTTGCATGATTCAGATTGAGGTATTGAAATGGTTTGTTTTTGCTTGATATATGGGAAGTTAGAAGCGGTAGCCGAGGTTGAGGCTGATGTAGTTGTTGAAGGCGCCTTTGTTGGAACGGAAGATGCGGTAGGTGCCTTTGGAGGGGTTGTCCATGATGGAGATCATGGAGGCGTTGAATCGGAAGTTGACGGCGTAGTGGCCGGCGAAGAAGTAGGAAATCTCGGCGCAGACGGGAAGCCAATCCATGCGGCGGTAGGCTTTGGCTGCGACGGGGTCGTCCATCTTGCCTTCCTTGACTTTGGCTTTTGCGAGGATGGCTGGGGCGACGCCTGCGGCGAGACGCAGGTTGCCGTCAAGGAAGCTGTAACTCGCCATGATGGGCATCTCGACGTAGAGGAGGTTGGTCTTGATGTCGGTGGAGGCTTTGTTGGCGCCTTTTTCGGTGACGCCTAACTCGATAATCATGCGCCATGGGGAGTCAATGTTTTTCTGGAGAGCAAAAGAGGTCTGGACGGCGCTGTGCATGCCGAAGTGAGTGTAGTGGCCCGAGTTGTCGCCGTCGATTTGTCCGAGATTGAATCCGACGAAGATGGCGCCGTCAAAACGTTGGGCAGAGGCAGAGAAGGCGATGGCAAGTAGGACTAACAGGGGGATTAGACGTTTCATTTTTGGCTGATTATAATCTTTGTTAACGTGAAAAAGTGTGCTTTTATTGTGGGTTTCTGTATTCGTTCTCTAATAGTTCTCTAATGTTTCTCTGACATTTCTCTAATAGAAGTAGCGGTTTTATTGCTGTACTGTTCGGGGGCAGATGGGGGACGAGAGATTGGAGGATGGGTGGTTAGTGTTGGTTAAGAGAGAGTTAGATGGGTGTTGTGAGGTTTTGTTGTTTGTCGTGAAAAATAAAATGTGGCAGAAAGGATTGATTTTTACTGACAAAATGTCACAGAGAGGTGTCAGTTGTCATTTTGGCACGATTATTGTGTTTTAAGGGTGTGTTTTCCCAGATAACAAGCAAAAATGAATATTAATAAATTAATCTTTAACACTATGAACATTAAACCTTTAGCAGACCGAGTCCTTATTGAACCGGCAGAAGCAGAACAGAAGACGGCATCGGGAATCATCATCCCCGACACAGCAAAAGAGAAACCGCAGCGCGGCAAGGTTGTGGCCGTGGGTAACGGTACGAAAGACCACGACATGACGGTGAAGGTGGGCGACCAGGTGCTCTATGGCAAATACAGTGGCACAGAAGTCGACATCGACGGCGTGAAATATATGATAATGAAGGAAAGCGACATCTACGCGATAATCTAAAACCAGAACCGTCCGACGGGTCAGACTTGTAAGACGAGTCGGACACAAAAATTAAGAAAGGAAAAAGAAAATGGCAAAACAGATAGTATTCAATAATGACGCCCGCGAGCAGTTGAGAAAAGGCGTCGACGAGTTGGCAAATGCAGTTAAAGTGACACTTGGACCTAAAGGTCGTAATGTGGTAATTGACAAGAAGTATGGTGCACCTCAAGTGACCAAAGACGGAGTGACCGTAGCGAAGGAAATCGAGCTGGAAGACGGCATCGAGAACATGGGTGCCCAGATGGTGAAAGAGGTGGCCTCGAAGACCAACGACCAGGCAGGTGACGGTACCACCACCGCTACCGTTTTGGCACAGGCTATCGTGAATACCGGTTTGAAGAACGTTACCGCTGGTGCCAACCCGATGGATCTGAAACGCGGTATCGACAAGGCTGTCGCCGAGATCGTGAAGAGCATCAAGGAACAGAGCCAGGAAGTGGGTGGCGACATCCAGAAAATCCGTCAGGTGGCTACTATAAGTGCTAACAACGACGGCGCTATCGGAGACATCATCGCCGAAGCTATGGAGAAGGTGACCAAGGACGGCGTTATCACGATCGAGAACGCCAAGGGTATCGACACTACCGTTAAGGTGGTCGAGGGTATGCAGTTTGACCGCGGTTATATAAGCCCTTATTTTGTGACCGACACAGAGAAGATGGAGTGCTCGTATGACAGCCCTCTTATCCTTATATATGATAAGAAAATCAGCACTTTGCAGACCCTTCTGCCGATATTGGAGCAGGTTGCTAAGAGTGGCCGCGCCCTCTTGATTATCGCCGAGGACGTTGAGACCGAAGCTATGGCTACATTGGTTGTCAACCGTCTGCGTGGCGGTCTGAAGGTGGTTGCCGTGAAGGCTCCCGGATTTGGCGACCGCAGAAAAGAGATGCTCGAAGACATCGCTATCCTCACCGGCGGTACCGTCATCAGCGAAGAGAAAGGTTACAAGCTTGAGGACGCAACCCTCGAGATGCTCGGCACCTGCGAGAAGGTTACCATCGACAAGGACAACACCACCATCGTGAACGGTTCGGGTGACAGCGAGCTGATCAAAGCCCGTGTGGGTCAGATCAAAGCCCAGATAGAGAAGACCACCAGCGACTACGACCGCGAGAAACTGCAGGAGCGTCTGGCCAAGCTGTCGGGCGGCGTGGCAGTCATCTATGTCGGCGCAGCATCTGAGGTGGAGATGAAAGAAAAGAAAGACCGCTTCGACGACGCTCTGCACGCAACCCGCGCAGCTGTTGAAGAGGGTATCATCCCCGGCGGCGGCACCGCTTTCATCCGCGCTGCTCAGAAACTCGACAACGTGAAACCCGAGAACGAAGACGAAAAACTCGGCATCGAAATTATCCGTCGTGCTGTCGAAGAGCCTTTGCGCATGATTGTTGCCAACGCAGGATTGGAAGGCAGCGTAATCGTGAACGAGGTGAAGAACGGCAAGGGCGACTATGGCTACAATGCCCGCACCGAGAAATACGAGAACCTGTTCAAGAGCGGCGTCATCGATCCCGCCAAGGTTACCCGTGTCGCACTTGAGAACGCAGCATCGATAGCCGGCATGTTGCTGACCACCGAGTGCGTGCTCTGCGACATCAAGGAGAAAGAGCCCGCTATACCTGCTAACCCAGGCATGGGTGGAATGGGCGGCATGTACTAACCGCAGGGTCTACATGAACGGACAGAAAGGGCGTCTTGAACGAGATGCCCTTTTTTTATTAATTTTGTTAAAAGGTTTTGCTTCGCTTGAAAAAGGGGATAGGTGTTGATGTGTTGGTATGTTAAGAAGGGGGCATGTGTTTTTGTTTAAATAGAAATAAAAAAATAAAATAAGGTGACAAAAATTTGTCATTATCAATGTGTTTTGTATCTTTGCACGTTCTAAGTGGTAATAAATTGAACTAGTATATATATGATAAATATCACACTTCCAGATGGTTCGGTGCGTCAGTATGAGGCTGGCGTGACCTCTTTGGATATAGCAAAAAGCATCAGCGAAGGGTTGGCACGCAACGTTTTGGCGGCCAAAGTGAACGGAAAAGTGATGGAACTTTACCGTCCGATAAACGAAGACTCGCAGGTGCAGCTTTTGACTTGGAACGACGAAGAGGGCAAGTCGACATTCTGGCACACTTCGGCCCACTTGCTGGCATCGGCGCTGCAGGAGCTCTATCCCGGTATCAAATTCGGTATCGGACCTTCGATTGAGAACGGCTTCTACTATGATATTGACTTCGGCGAATATAGCGTGTCTAGCGATGACTTCCCGAAGATTGAGAAGAAGATGATGGAGCTGGTGCAGGCCAAGACTCCCATCACACGACGCGATGTCTCTAAAGCTGAGGCGCTCAAAGTCTTTGGCGAGCGTGGCGAAGTGTATAAGGTCGAGCTTATCGAGGCTCTTGAGGACGGCACCATCTCGTTCTACGACAGCGGTAATTTCACGGACCTCTGCCGCGGACCTCACCTTGTGGATTTCAGCCCCATCAAAGCTGTGAAGCTTATAAACCTGGCTGGAGCATACTGGCGTGGCGACGAGCATCGTCCGCAGCTGACACGAGTTTACGCCATCTCTTTCCCGAAAAAGAAAGAGTTGGACGAATATCTCGTGATGCTCGAAGAGGCCAAGAAACGCGACCATCGTAAGATTGGCAAGGATCTGGGATTGTATATGTTCAGCGAGACGGTCGGAAAAGGTCTGCCGATTTGGTTGCCCAAGGGTACCGAGCTGCGTCTGCGTCTGCAAGAGTATTTGACCAAGATACAGAAGAAATACGGATAC
The DNA here is from genome assembly GCA_902774845.1 of uncultured Bacteroidota bacterium. GTDB lineage: Bacteria > Bacteroidota > Bacteroidia > Bacteroidales > P3 > Colimorpha. Next base: position 43,483 of record CACYJU010000008.1, on the reverse strand, counting down.
CAGCAGGTCATAACCCCGCATATTGGAGCCAAGACCCTCTATGAGACCTCCGGCCACTGGGAGCACTATGGCGAAGACAGCTTCCGTCCGATAACCACACCCGAGGAAGGTGAGGTCTACCTGCTGAAACCGATGAACTGCCCGCATCATTGCATGATATACAAGAACGAGCCACGTTCATATAAGGACCTGCCGTTGAGGTTGGCCGAATTCGGCACCGTATATCGCTACGAGCAGAGCGGCGAGCTGCATGGCTTGACCCGCGTGCGTTCGTTCACGCAGGACGATGCCCACATCTACTGCCGTCCCGACCAGGTGAAGGACGAGTTCATCAAGGTGATGGAGATAATCCAGACGATATTCAAGGCCCTCAGCTTTGAGCAATGGGAGGCGCAGATATCGTTGCGCGATCCGGCCAACACCACGAAATATGTGGGTAGCGACGAGAACTGGGAGAAAGCCGAAGCCGCCATCAAGGAGGCTTGTGCCGAGAAAGGCGTGGCTGCAAGGGTAGAACTTGGCGAGGCCGCATTCTATGGTCCGAAGCTCGACTTCATGGTGAAGGACGCTCTGGGTCGTCGTTGGCAGCTGGGCACCATACAGGTCGACTACAACCTGCCGGAGAGATTCGGCTTGGAGTATATAGGTAGCGACGGACAGAAACATCGTCCGGTGATGATACACAGAGCACCTTTCGGCTCGATGGAGAGATTCTGCGCTGTGCTGATCGAGCATACAGGAGGAAAGTTCCCGTTGTGGCTCACACCCGAGCAGTTCATCATACTTCCCGTAAGCGAGAAATATGTTGACCAGGCGATGGAGTTGAAGAACAAGCTGGAGCAGATGGACCTGCGAGGCACGATAGATATGCGCGACGAGAAGATCGGACGCAAAATACGCGACGCAGAATTGGCCAAGTATCCTTTCATGCTCATCCTCGGCGAAAAAGAGATTAACGAGGGAACGGTGAGTGTGCGCCGTCAGGGAGCAGGCGATATGGGTGCAATGAAACCCGAAGAGTTTGCTGCCGTGATAGAGAAGGAGATAAAGGAAGTAATGTAGCATTTAGCAATTAATTATTCACCTAATATAGGAGATCCAAGTTATAGCAACACCATTTAAACCAGGCGATCAAAATCGCAACAAAGGACGCGGACCTGCAAGAAAAGAGCCCGAACATCAGGTCAACGAGCATATCACAGCACCTGTGGTACGTGTGGTAGGAGAGGGAATGGAACCCACAATCTACAACACCAAAGACGCCATCAAGCTGGCCTACGACGAGGGATTGGATTTGGTGATGATATCACCTACGGCAAATCCGCCGGTATGCAAGATTATTGAATACCAGAAGTTCCTCTACGAGCTCAAGAAGAAAGAGAAAGAACGTAAAGCCAATTCGACGAAGGTAGTCGTGAAGGAGATTAGGCTGAGTCCGCAGATTGACGACCATGATTTCGAGTTCAAACTGAATCATGCCAAAGGGTTCCTAAAGGAGGGCAACAAAGTGAGGGTGGATGTGTTCTTTAAGGGCCGCAGTATCCTGTACAAAGAGCAGGGAGAGCAGCAGATGCTGAAATTTGCAGAAGCACTTTTTGAGGTTGGAAAACCAGAGCAGATGCCGCGACTTGAGGGGAAACGAATGATAATGATAATTGCCCCTAAGAAATAAAAAAGAAACCGGATATATAAACGTTATAGTCTAACTTATTCAAAAAAACAGTAAAGTAATGCCTAAGATGAAAACAAAGGCCGCTGCCAAAAAACGCTTTGCGTTCACCGGCACCGGCAAGATCAAGAGAAAGCACGCTTACCACAGTCACATCCTGACCAAAAAGGAGACGACCCAGAAGCGTAATCTCGACCACACCGCCCTCGTGAGCGGCGACGACGAGAAGCGCGTAAAACGTATGCTGCTTCACTAAAAAACTGTTTTGAATTTATTTAATGACAATATTACAGTCTCTTGCTGGTGCTTTTTCAACCGTTTTTCGGTTACAATGCCACCACATTGCGTCCTCAAAACAATTGAAAAATCCCTCAACAATAGTCAGTAATCTTATTCATCAATAAGTTAAAACAGTTTTAGAAAACGGAGTTATTAACCATTGTTTAATGCACAAAAGAACGGAATAGATCCGTCGCTTAAACGAAAAACAAATTAAACTATGCCAAGATCAGTAAACGCTGTTGCTTCAAGAGCACGCAGAAAGAAAATCCTCAACCGCACCAAAGGTTATTGGGGCAGAGGTAAAAACGTATGGACCGTTGCCAAAAACAAATGGGAAAAAGGTCAAACCTATGCATACCGCGACCGCAAAGCCAAGAAACGTGAGTTCCGCGCCCTGTGGATCAACCGTATCAACGCAGGCTGCCGCATCAACGGTATTTCCTATTCTGTGTTTATGGGCGAACTTCACAAAAACAACATCGAACTCAACCGTAAGGTTCTGGCCGACCTGGCTATGAACAATCCGGAAGCGTTCAGCGCTGTTGTAAAGATGGTTAAGAAATAAGCCATAAGAATTGAGTTGTATAACCTTTTAAACATTTAAAGTCATGGGAAAAACTGAATTAATGCAATATATCGAGGATTTGGTGGAGCGCAAAGAGTTCCCCGAATTCAAGGCAGGCGACACCATCACGGTCCACTACAAAATTAAAGAAGGAAACAAAGAACGTATCCAGAACTTCCAGGGCGTTGTGTTGCAACGCAGCGGAAGTGGCGCAACTGAGACCTTTACTGTTCGTAAGGTTACCAATGGCGTTGGTGTAGAGCGTATATTCCCGTTCGCATCTCCGTTCATTGAGCAGATTGATGTCAACAAACGCGGCGCTGTGCGTCGTGCACGTATATTCTACCTGCGCAACCTTACGGGTAAGAAAGCCCGTATCAAGGAGAAGAGACACTAGTAGTCGCCGATCCGAACGATATCCGGTTACAATGCCGATGTGCTTTAAAGTACGTCGGCATTGTTTTTTGGATTCACTTGCTGATTTCCTTTTCTGTAAAAGAAGTGCCGGATTGCAAATCCGGCACTTCTGATGTTTGGCTTAGTTCAGGTATTCGTATTGGTAACAGACAGTTTTTCTGCCGTATTTGGTTGCATAATCTACTGTACAAGTTACTGGATAATTGTCCTCGTAGGTGTAGGAATAAGTGGAATTTGTGCAAGCAGAAGAATGTGTAACCTCGCAAGTCAATATGTTGTTTCTGTCGTACAAATAATAACGAGGGTCGTTCTGGTTTTGGTCAATAGTCACTAAATAATGAGGGTACAATCCACCCATTCCAAAAAAGGGATTTCTTTTATCATCGTATGTGAAAACACCTGTCTGCACATCACCTTCGAAGCTTGACACCATCTTTGTAATATTGTTTCCTTCCCAGGTGAGTTCGATTCTGGCTATATGGTTTTCTGTTTCGCCTTTAGCATTGTTCTGATGACATACACCGCTCATTTGTATATCCAATGGCAACAGCATATCTAGCAAGGACTCTCCATTAAAAACATTTTTTCCAACGAAAATATGATATGTGATATCGATGGCTGATATTTTTCCATCGTCATGATAAAATTGAGCACTACTATAGAGACGGCCATCGGAATAGTGTTCGGCCTTCGAAAGTTTTTTACCATCGTATGAAAAATCCGTCTTACAATAATAGCCATTAGTCGTGTAGGCGATACTCGCAAGGCGCTTGCCGTCGTAAGAATAAGTGAACTCGGCAGAGGCCTCACCATCAGCGTCGAATAAAGTTCTGGAGACAAGTTTGTCGCCTTCCCACGTCCATTGTTCATTCAGGCACATTGAAGTTTCGTACGCATAGCCAGATTCTACAACACTACTTGAGCTGCTGATTTTGCTGATTTTCTTTTTGGGGTTGTAAACTCCGTCCTGGTCTTTCTGGCAGGATGAGGCACAAATGAGCGACAATGCCGCGAGTGCGATTAAAATGGTCTTTTTCATGATATTGATGTTTTGTGGAATGATTTTGCAAATGTACTAAGAAATTATAAATGAACCAAATATTTTGGAAATAGAAAGTTTAAGAGTTGACTAATATAGTATTTAAGAGCTTGTTTTTTGATTGTTACTATATGGGCGATATTGGTTAAATTTGGGTGGGGTTTATTCGGAGGTTGTGCGGAGTTAGATGGGAGGTATATTCAATTTTGAAAGTTGAAAATTTGAAGATGGGAGTTAGGTGATAGGCAGATGATAGGTAAGTGATAGGCACTCGTTTGTTTTCATCTTTCGTTTGACGATGCAAAAGTACAACATTGCCATTGCGGTATACGAATGGGATGGCATATATTTTATAAAAATAATTGAATGCTGAAAGACAATGAGTTGGGCTGAAAAGTGGTCATTTGGTCATTTGGTCATTTGGTCAAAATCGTTTTTCAAGTGTCAAAATCTGCAACTATAATAAAATAAATATTTTATTATAGTGAGCCAAATGACCTATTCGAAATTGATTTTGACCAAATGACCATGACCGTTTTTGACCACATTAAACGACTTGGGAAAAGTTGTTGCTTGGAAGTGTTGCTATTTTAAAAAAAAGATGTATCTTTGCCGTGTCTAAGCTGAAATAGCGACCGCATATAGGTCACAAAAACTGAAACTAAATGACTAATATCAATAAAGAGATACCTCGAGTTTGTGTTGGTTCGGAGATAGGACGGCTGCGAGCTGTGTTGCTGCATCGTCCCGGAGTGGAAATCACGAGGATGACTCCACAGAATGCTTCCGAGGCTCTGTATAGCGACATACTCAACAAGGATATAGTGGATGGGGAATATGACGGGTTCAGAGGAGTGCTGGAGAAATGGACGAGGGTGTTCTATGTTGAGGAGGTGCTTGCCGAGGTGCTGAAAGACGATAGCGTAAAAAAACAGCTGGTTGAAGAAAGCTGCCGACTTGACGGCTGCGCCGGCCTTGTGCCGGAACTTATGGACCATAGCGCCACGCAGCTTGCGAAAGAGCTTATCGAAGGAGTGGAACGTAAAGGATGGACGCCGGAAAACGATGACAGGTATGTTTTGAAACCGCTATACAACCTTTTCTTCACCCGCGACGCTTCGTCGTCGGTATATGACCGAGTGCTGATCAACTCGATGTCGTTTCCTGTGAGACGTAGAGAGATACTCATCTATCAGGCAATCTTCGAGAACTATTTTGGCTGCGAGACCTTCAACGCCGAAAAAAACGACCCGTCGGCGCGAACCGAAGGAGGCGACGTGCAGATAGCCCGACAGAATATGCTCTGCATAGGTGAGGGTATACGCACGAACCGCAAGGGTATAGAGTTTATGGCGCGAGAGATGGGGGAGAGGTATGGCAAGTTCAACATACTGGTTCAGCAGTTGCCCCACTCGCCAGAGTCGTTCATACACCTGGATATGGTTTTCACTTTCTTGAGCCGTAACGAGTGTATGGTGTTCGAGCCGATGTTGCGCAAGACGGGAGTGTTCAGCGGAATGGAGACCACGCTCATCACGATAGACGGAAGCAAGGTGAGCTACACTAATTACGACAATATCCTTGAAGGCTTAAAGGCTACGGGATGGGATATGAAACCCGTTCTGTGTGGCGGCAGCGACGCTTGGACACAGCAACGCGAGCAATGGCACAGCGGAGCCAACTTCTTCGCATTGGGCGAGGGCAAGGTCTTAGGCTATTCGCGCAATAGAGGTACGATCGAATCGCTCGACAAGGCTGGTTTCGCAATATTGAAATCCGCCGATATCTGCTCGGGCAAGGTGGACATGAACAGCTATGAGAAGTTTGTGGCTGCTTTCGATGCCTGCGAGCTGCCAAGAGGCGGCGGCGGAGCCCGTTGCATGACGATGCCGGTGAATCGAGACGAATTGAAGGCTTGAATGTCTGATTGCTTGCTAAAAAACAGAATAAAAACAGAAATAACGATCAACAGAAATAAAAAACATGAAACAGTACCGATTGGTCAACAACATAATAGGGTGGGTGATAGGTATAGTCGCCTGCACGGTGTATGTGGTCACTGCAGAGGCAACAGCCTCTTGGTGGGACTGTGGTGAGTATATCGCAACCGCAGTAAAACTGCAGGTGGGACATCCCCCTGGAGCACCATCGTTCCAGTTGATTGGACGCCTGTTCTCGATGTTCTCCGACCCATATACGGCAGCACACGCCATCAACATAATGTCTGCTTTGTGCAGCGGACTTACGATACTGTTCCTTTTCTGGAGTATCACGTTGCTCGGAAAACATCTGCTGCCCGATCCTAAGAATCCGTCGATCAAGGATGCCCGTACATGGGGAGTCTTTGCGGCAGGCATAGTGGGCTCGTTGGCTTATACCTTCAGCGACACCTTCTGGTTCTCGGCAGTCGAGGGCGAGGTTTACGCAATGTCGTCCTTCTTCACCTCGGTGGTTTTCTGGGCCACATTGAAATGGGAAGAGCAGTCGGAAGACCCACGATCGATGAGATGGTTCCTGCTTATCAGCCTTCTGGTAGGTTTCGCCATCGGAGTTCACCTGTTGAACCTCCTGACCATCCCCGCCATCGTGTATGTGGTGTATTTCAAGAAGACGAAGAAAGTCACCTTCTGGGGCTTTTTGCTCAGCGGAGTGCTGTCGGTCATATTGTTGGCAGTAATACTTTGGGGCATCATACCCGGCGTCGTCAATCTTGACAGCGCATGGGATGTGTTCTTTGTGAACAAGCTGCATGCACATTTCAATACCGGCACGATTGTCTATTTTGTTCTCTTGGCGCTTATCGTTGCAGCCATACTGGTGGTCACCCACCTGCGCAAGGGGAAGTATTCCGGCATAGTCAATACGGCGGTCCTCTCGTTTGTGATGCTGCTTATCGGCTATTCGACATTCTTCATCCTGGTGATCCGCGCCAACACGAACACCCCGCTCAACGAGAACGCCCCCAAGGACGCTGTGGCGCTGAGAGCATACCTCGGACGAGAGCAATATGGCGACACGCCGGTGTTCAAGGGTCAGTTCTATACGGCCAAGAACCCCATCGGAGCCGACAAAGGTTACACGAAATACATAAGAGGCAAGGATGAGCAAGGCAGAGACCTTTACATTCCAGCGTCGTACGCCATGAAGTATAAGTACGATCCGCGCCATACGGGCATGTTCCCACGCATGTGGAGTTCGGACACCGACCGCAAGCACCCCCAGTTCTATGAATATTGGACAGGCAAGGTGCGCGGTAACCGTCGTCCCTCTTCGGCACAGAACTTCAAGTTCCTCACGGGATATCAGTTCAACTGGATGTACTGGCGTTATTTTATGTGGAATTTTGCAGGACGCCAGAATGATATTCAGGGTCATTATTTCAACGATGACGGTACTCGCGACTATTTGAACGGCAACTGGATATCCGGAATCAAGCCTATCGACGAGTCGCGACTTGGTCCCCAAACCAACCTTCCCGACCACATGAAGGACAACAAAGCCCGCAACAGATACTACATGCTTCCGTTGATTTTGGGATTGATAGGGTTGGTGTATCATGCAATGCGTAACCGCAAGGATGCGTTCGTGGTGCTCGTCATGTTTGTCATGACAGGATTGGCTATTGCGTTCTACCTCAACATGCCCCCGCGTCAGCCCCGTGAGCGAGATTATGCGTTCGTGGGTTCGTTTAGTTTCTTCGCCATCTGGATAGGACTCGGAGTGATGGCTCTGGCCGAATGGATAAGCAAAGCCACGAAGAAAGAAAAGAGTTATAAGATAGTGCTTCCGATAGTGTTTGTTGCTTCGATGGCGGCTGTTCCGTGCCTTATGGCGTCGGAGAACTGGGATGACCACGACCGCTCGCAGAAATATGCAGCCCGCGATTTCGCGAAGAACTATCTCAACTCGGTTGGACGCAACGGAGTGCTTATCACCTTCGGAGATAACGACACCTTCCCGTTGTGGTATGCACAAGAGGTTGAGGGAGTGCGTACGGATGTTAGAATACTGAACTACACCCTCTCAGGTATGCATTGGTATGTAGAGCAGCTCTACAACAAACTCTACGAGTCGGAAGCGTTGCCCTTCACACTGCCGAAAGAATACTATGGATTGGGTAAGGATATGGTCTATCTGCAGGATATCTCCAAAGACTATCTTGAAGTCACGGAAGTGCTCTCGATGGTCAGGGACAATCCTTCCAAGTTTACCGTCTACGACCGCAACAGCAACGAGTCGTTCATCGTGATTCCGACCAAGCGGTTCAAGATCACCCTCGACAAGCCACGTCTTGTGTCGCTCGGAGTGCTCACGCAGGAGCAGGCAGACGCTATCCCTGACGAAGTGAAGTGGGAGATCAAGCGCAACGTGCTCTATCGCTATCAGCTTATGATGCTGGACATCATCGGTACCAACCGATTCGAGCGCGACCTCAATATCATGAGTCCGCACTACATCCGCGCAGAGTTCCCGATAGCAGACAGCTATTCGATTCAGGACGGAATGAACTACAAACTCTTGCCCGGTCCATCCACTGTGATGAACGCGGTTGTCATCACCACCGACGAGGGTACTCCGGCTCGCTATGCCAAGACCTTCACTGACGCAACGGCTGACTATTTCATCAAGGGAGTGAAGCAGGCAGACGGTTCGTACACGCCTCTTGAATGGGGTAATCTCAATAGTGACATCTATGTAGACCCGGTCAGCGTGAACAGCGCCATGGTGCAGAGCCGAATTTTTGTGAGCCTTGCAGAGGAGCGTTATATCTTAGGTGACAAAGAAAGCGCCCGTAAGCTGATTGAGTGCTGCGAGGAGGCCTTCCCGTCGAAGAACTTCCCCAGAGACAAGTACAGTCTTGCTTTTATCCGCCCCTATAAGAATATCTGTGGAGTAGAGAAAGCCAAAGGACTCTGGAGCGAGATAAAGGACTACTACATGCAGCGCTACTACTATCTCAGTCAGTATCACGGCAGCAAGGCTTCAGGAGTGAGATCGGAACTCGAAGAGTGTGTGGCTGTCATGAACGAACTCTCACGTACAGCCTCCAACACGTTCAATGATCCTTCTATGGCCGACGAACTGCGTCCAATCCTGGCACTCTATGGTATGTAATAAATAGGTATGAAGAAGAAAACGTCAAATAAAGGGAAAAAGCTGGCCATCACGCTCTCCGACCGCGATATGTCCGCCCTTCAGCGTTATGCTGCCGAGAAAGGGGTGACAAAGGCTGTCGCTGTGAGGCGTATGGTTAAGAACTATCTCATGGACTTTGAGAAAATGTCTTCTTCCGACGCATCAGACGTCAATCAGATTGGTCTTTTTGACTCGATGCAGACCGATATTTTTGGAAACCTTACAAAATTAGAATAATGAAGAAAACGGGAATTCTTTTAGCATTGATGTTCTCTATGATGCCGCTTTTCATGCAGGCTCAGAACGAATCATCCCTTCCAGTCGACGATTCAGCTGTTGTGGCTGAGGCCGTCGAGGAGCAGTCAGCTGAGGCTGATGATCAGAAAAACGAGGTCAACGCCGGTCCAATCATCATAGGACACGTTACGGACGCACACTCGTGGCATCTTTTCGACATCAACAAGAAAGACGGCACAGAGCACGCAGTTGCTATTCCGTTGCCCATAATCCTTATCAACGACGGACATCTCGACATCTTCATGTCGTCGAAGTTCCATCATGGTCACGCCGACTATAAGGGCTATCGTCTCGTTGGAGGCGGCCTTGAAAAGGAGCAGATTGTCTGTGTCGACGAGGCCGGCAATGTGATTGAAGGCAAATCGCCCATAGACCTCTCCATAACCAAGACATCGGCTGCCATCATGATTGCTGTCATACTGCTTATAGTCCTGCTTATGGTGGTGCGCAACCAGTATGCCAAACGAGGCAATCAGGCACCTCACGGACTTCAGGGATTGGTGGAGTTGCTTATCGTCCATGTGCGCGACGATATTGCCGGTCCTATGTTGGGTGACAAGACCGAGAAATTCCTGCCCTACCTGCTTACCCTTTTCTTCTTCATTATCTTCTGTAATGTTTTGGGTCTTATCCCAATCTTCCCGGCTGGTGCCAATATCACAGGCAATATAGCTGTAACCGCTATCCTTGCGCTTATCACTTTCTTTATTACCAACCTCATGGGCAACCGCCACTATTGGAAAGATATCTTTAACACCCCAGGAGTACCCGCATGGCTTAAGATATTCCCGCTTATGCCGCTGGTCGAGGTGGTGGGAGTCTTCACCAAGCCTATAGTGCTTATGATTCGACTTTTTGCCAACATGACCGCAGGTCATATTGTCATACTTGGTTTTGTTGTCATCATCTTCATCCTCAGCAACCTCTTCGGAGTTATCATGGGAGGAGCGGTATCGGTTGTTTCCGTACTCTTCAGTGTCTTCATCAGCGTGCTTGAGTGCTTGGTTGCCTACATCCAGGCCTACGTCTTCACCATGCTTTCCGCACTCTACATCGGCATGGCTATCGAAGAACCCGAACATGTAGCCGAGTAATTTCTACACCTCTAACCTATATAACTTTCAATAGAAGCGAACTCTTAAATCATTTAACTTCTAAACCATGAAAAAGTTTCTTGTAGTCATAACCCTTCTTTCGATAGTGGGCAGCTGTTTTGCTCAACGTAACGTGCGGACGCGCAATAATATCCCGGAGGCCTCCAATGTGACAGATGTGGCCGCCAGCCGTCCTGACCAGTCCCGTCGCACAGGCATCCAGCGCAAATATACCTATGCTATCGAAAAGATAGTCCTGCCCAGCGAGCAGGCCACCGATGTCAAGCTGAGCTTTATGACCAACTCCACCAGCCATAAGATCACCATCACAGTAGATCATAATGACGGAGGTATGGATTGGAAACTCTCTGATGCCGAAGGTACAGCCCTCGACGAGAACTGGTGGACAGGCAAGCAGAGTGTTATAGGATTCGGCCGTTATGGAGCCGGCACCTATTATCTTCTTGTCACCGACGCACTCGGAAAGCAGGCACGCTACAGAATCAAAAAGATACTTAACTAAAACCCAAAACAATATGAAGTCAATCAAAGATGTCAATTTCTCAGGACGTAAGGTAATCCTTCGTGTCGATTTCAATGTTCCGGTTGACGAGAACCGTAACATCACCGACGACACTCGTATCCGCGAGTCACTTCCCACCATTAAAAAACTTCTCTCCGACGGAGCTTCGATTATTCTGGTTGCCCATTTCGGACGTCCGAAGAACGGTTTTGAGGATGCATTCTCGCTGAAGCCTGTCGCACAGCGCCTCTCCGAACTTATCCATCAGCCGGTGCAGTTTACCCAGGAGCTCCTTGGCCCCAACGTGGAGGCTATGGCTAAAGCTCTCAAGCCCAAAGAGGTAATGCTTCTTGAGAATATACGCTTCTATCCAGGTGAGACCAAAGGTGATGTAGCTCTTGCCGAGCAACTCTCCAAACTCGGCGACTGCTATGTCAACGATGCCTTCGGTACCGCTCACCGCGAGCATTCGTCAACCGCCACTATCGCCCGTTTCTTCCCCAAGGACAAATATTTCGGTCTTCTCATGGAGAACGAGATCAAGAACCTCAACTATCTCCTCGACAAACCAGAGCATCCTTTCACGGCTATCATCGGAGGTTCTAAGATCAGCACCAAGATTGACATCCTCAACAACCTTATCCCTAAGGTCGACAATATGATTATCATCGGAGGTATGCGTTATACCTTCACCAAGGCACTCGGTGGAAAAATCGGCAACTCCATCCACGAGGATGACAAGCTCGAGACCGCCAAGGAGCTCATGAAAAAGATGGACGAGATGGGTGTCAAGTACTACATGCCCATCGACTGCATCGTAGTTGACCGCTTTGCTAACGACGCCAACCGCAAGATCGTCAAAGGTGATGAGATACCCGATGGTTGGGAGGCTGTTGACTGTGGTCCTAAGAGTAGCGAGCTCTTCCGCGAGGTTATCCTCAAGTCCAAGACTATCCTCTGGAACGGACCTGCCGGTGTGTTCGAGATGCCCAACTTCGCCAAAGGTACCAATAGCATAGCCAAAGATGTGGCCGAAGCTTGTGGTCATGGTTCTTATGCAGCTGTCGGAGGTGGCGACTCGGTTGCAGCTGTTCAGAAGATGCAGCTGGCAGAACGTATGAGCTATGTCTCCACTGGCGGTGGCGCTATGCTCGAATATCTCGAAGGAAAGACCTTGCCTGGCATCAAGGCCATTTTGGACTAACCGTTGTTTACCATCATAAAAGTCAGAGTGTTCAGAGTATTCAGCGAGGTCTGGGTACTCTGGACATTTTGATTTTTCAGGCTCTCAAGTCACAGTGGCCCACTTCCTCCCGATAACAGCAGACGAGGTGAAACGCCTCGGATGGGACATGGTCGATATCGTCATCGTCTCAGGCGATTGCTATATCGACCATCCTTCTTTCGGCACAGCCGTCATAGGGCGAGTGCTCGAAGCCGAAGGCTATCGGGTGGCTATCATCCCGCAACCCAACTGGCGCGATGACCTGCGTGACTTCCGCAAGTTCGGAAAACCGAGACTTTTCTTTGGGGTGACGTCAGGAGTCATGGATTCGATGGTCAACCATTATACCGCTGCTCGCCGACTTCGACATGACGATGCCTACACACCTGGCGGCCAATCGGGTTTCCGTCCCGATTATGCCACCTACGTCTATTCAAAGATACTGAAGCAGCAATATCCCGACACTCCGGTCATTATCGGAGGTATCGAAGCTTCCATGCGACGGCTCGCACACTACGACTACTGGGCCGACGAGCTGAAACCATCCATCTTGGTCGACTGTCCTGCCGACCTGCTCGTCTACGGTATGGCCGAACGCACCATGATCAAGATAGCGCAAGCACTCGATAGGGGGGAGTCGGTCGATTCATTAAGGACGCTGCCACAGGTGGCTTACCGTTGTCATAACAACGAGGTTCCACAGGATGCTGTGATATTGCATTCCTATGACGACTGCTTGAAATCCAAACGGTTAGAAGCTGAGAACTTTCATGTCATAGAGTCTGAGTCAAACAAGATTGACCAGCGAGTTTTGGCTCAGGGTTATGCGGATAAATCTGGATTTTCGGACATCCAGACATTCAGGCATTCAAGCATTCAGGCATTCAACTTCGTCGTCGTCAATCCCCCCGAGCCGCCTATGACCACCGACGAACTCGACCACAGTTTCGATCTCCCTTATTTGCGCGCACCTCATCCTAAATACAAGAAACGCGGCGCTGTGTCAGCCTTTGAGATGATCAAGAACTCCGTCAACATCCATCGTGGTTGTTTCGGTGGCTGCTCGTTCTGCACCATCTCCGCCCATCAGGGCAAACAGGTGGTTTCGCGCAGCGAGCGTTCCATCATGGAGGAGGTCAACACCCTCGTCGCCGACCCCTCGTTCAACGGAGTTCTCTCCGACCTGGGAGGCCCGTCGGCAAATATGTACGGCATGCATGGACGCAATACCGACCTCTGCCGTCGTTGTACCCGATACAGCTGCATCCATCCCACCCGCTGCCGCAACCTTATGAGCGACCACAAGCCTCTTATCGACCTCTACCGCAAGGTCTCCTCTGTCAAGGGCATCAAGCATCTTTATATCGGGTCGGGCATCCGATGCGACCTCTTCTACGACGACAATCATGGATTCGACTACTTCCGAGAGGTGGTGTTGCACCATGTGAGCGGACGGCTTAAGGTTGCTCCCGAACACACCTCCATACGGGTGCTGGACATCATGCGAAAGCCAGCGTTCGATCTTTTCCTTCGCACCAAGCAGGACTTCGACCGCATCTGTGCCTCTGCCGGACTCCGTTATCAACTCATTCCTTATTTCATCAGCTCCCATCCAGGCTGTACCGTCGGAGATATGGCAGACTTGGCTGTTTCTATGAAGAAACTTGGCTACCGTCTCGAGCAGATACAGGATTTCACACCCACGCCGATGACGCTCTCCACCGAGATGTACTACACCGGCATCAATCCCGACACGATGGAGCCCGTCTTTGTGGAGACCGACCCGATCCGTAAGAAAGAGCAGAATCTGATGTTTTTCGCCTACAAGCCAGAAAACAGGGCCAAGATACGACAGATACTGCAACGCAGCCACAACGAAAAATACATCCGTCAGCTCTGCGATCAGATCAAACCATCACGACGCTGACAATCGGATAATCCAGACATCCAAAATGTCGGCTTTGTCTCAGCATATCCACTTGATTTATGGTTTTGTGTTCGATATTGCTTGAGGCAGTAATCTTATTTATATATACGGATATATATACGGAAAAAATCGTATCTTTGCAAATTCATAGCGGGCATGGTGCCTGCTGGTTAACAATCATCGTAAACACTTTATATTATGAATATTGCAATATCTAACGTTGGCTCAAATGATTATGCCGGGAGCGTTGTCTTTCTCTATGGCGATGAGGTGTCGCGCCGTCTGACTCCACTGAAGAGAGAGGAGCTGGCTTTGATTGAGAAAAAACGGAAAGAAGAAAAGGAGTTTATCGTTCGGTTCGACCGTCTGCCCGAATATCTTTATGTGGTCTGCTGCGATGTGGATCAGGCGAGCGAGAGGCTGCACGAACGTCTCCGTCGCCAAGCGTCGAAGGTGAGAAAGATGATGACTGCCGACGGGGTGAAGGAGTGTCTTCTCTCTGGCCAGGGGGTCATCACAGAGGATGTGCTGGCGTTTGTGGAAGGAATGGCTTTGTCGGATTATAGCTTCGACCGTTACTTGAATAAAATGCCAAAACATATTGATACACTTTTTGTTGATGGTATGTTGGTTGAAGAAGAAGATCTAGATTCGTGTCAACGGTTGATGAACAGATTGTGGTGGTGCCGTGAGTGGGTGAACACACCGGTGGCGGATCTGAACGCAGAGGAATTTGCCGATCAACTGGAGAGTGTGGCGAAGGATCTGGGAGTGAAATGCACTATCCTTGACAAACGTCAGATCGAATCGCTCCGCATGGGTGGTTTGACGGCTGTGAACAAAGGGTCGGTAGACGAACCTCGCTTCGTGGTGCTGGAGTACAAACCCAAGAAGTCGGTGAATAAGAAGCCGTTGGCGTTGGTCGGCAAGGGTATCATGTATGACACGGGCGGACTGAATATCAAGCCCGATGACTATATGCAGGAGATGAAGAGCGATATGGCAGGAGCTGCCACGATGGCGTCGGTGGTTTTTGCGGCGGCCGAGAGCGCGCTTCCGGTGTGGACGGTCGCTATGCTTCCGTTGACGGACAACCGTCCGGGATTCAACGCTTACGCAGCCGACGACATACTGACTATGTATAACGGAATGACTGTGGAGGTGGTGAACACAGATGCGGAAGGACGCCTGATTCTGGCTGACGCTATCGCCTACGCGGTGGACAAATACACTCCCGAACTGCTTATCGACATAGCCACTCTTACGGGTGCGGCTTCGAGAGCGGTGGGGCCTTACGGCATTGTAGCCATGCAGCAGAATGCCGGCAACGCCATGAACATGTTGAAAATCATGGGCGAACAGGTGTACGAGAGGATAGCCGAGCTGCCGTTCTGGGAAGAGTATGACGAGATGCTGATGAGCGATATGGCCGACATGAAGAACTGCGGTACAGCTCAAGCTGGCGCCATCACGGCTGGCAAGTTCTTGGCGAGGTTTGCAGGCAAGACCCCGTATATTCATCTGGACATAGCGGGAGTAGCCTATTTCACCAAGGAGCAGCCGTACTACGCTGTGGGTGCAAGCGCCTACGGAATGAGACTGCTGTACGCATTCATGCAGGTGTATGAGGGATTGAATGCCTGAATGTTCCGGAACTATAAAACTTTTAAGCGAAGCGAACCTCTTTAACCTATAACCTTTAACCTATAAACCATAATTTATATATGGAACATAAGAAGATAAAACTCGGAATAACTCATGGCGACATCAACGGCATCAGCTATGAGGTGATACTTAAGACTTTCAGCGACAGTAGGATGCTGGAGTTCTGCACCCCGATATTATATGGATCGAGCAAGGTGGCCACCTACCACAAAAACCAGCTCTCGATGCACCAGGAACTCGGAATCACCACCATTAGGGACGCAAAGGATGCCTTGGAGAGAAAGTTCAACGTGGTGAACCTTACCGATGATGAGGTGAAGATAGACATTGGACGTTCTACGGAGATAGCTGGTGAACTGTCGCGCAAGGCGTTGCAGATAGCTTGCAAGGATCTGAAAGAAGGGAAGATAGACGTGCTGGTGACAGCTCCTATCAACAAGAAGAACATCCAGTCGGACACTTTCGACTTTCCTGGCCATACTGAGTATCTTTCCTACCAGTTCGGCAGCAGCTCGCTCATGATGATGGTGTGCAGCAGCGTGAGAATTGGCATTGTGACCAACCACTTGGCGCTAAAGGATGTGCCGACTGCTTTGACTCACAATCTCTTGGCTGACAAGCTGATGTTGATGAACGAGTCGCTGAAGAGAGATTTTGGTGTGCCTATGCCTAAGATAGCCGTGTTGGCTTTAGACCCGCACGCTGGCGACAACGGTGTGATAGGTGATTTCGACAACAACGTGCTGAAACCCGTGATAGAGGAGATGCAAGGTAGGGGTATGCTGGCATACGGCCCTTATCCCTCTGATGGATTCTTCGGATCGAGGGAGTTCTTTAAGTTTGACGGCGTTCTGGCGCTCTATCACGACCAGGGACTGATTCCGTTCAAGCTGATGAGCTTCTGGGAGGGTGTGAACTTCACAGCCGGCTTGCCCTATGTGCGCACATCGCCTGTACACGGCACCGCCTACGACATAGCAGGAAAAGACAAGGCCAACGAGCAGTCCTTCAGAAGTGCCGTCTACCTGGCTTGCACCATACAACGTAACAGGAAGGAATACGACGAGCTGACGACCGACCCGCTGAAATAAAAGTGATTAGCAGTCAGCAAGTAGCAACATATAATCATATCAACATTTCAACCTCAAAACTTGAAAAAACTTCTATTGATAGACGGAATGGCGGCGGTGTATAGGGCCTACTATGCACTTGGCCGTACGGCGAGGAAGAACTCGAAGGGCATGAACACAGCTGCGTCGTTGGGGTTCACCACTACACTCTACGACCTTCTGCGCACCCAGCAGCCGACCCATGTAGCGGTGGCGTTCGACCTCTCCAAACCGACCTTCCGTCATGAGATGTACGAGCAGTACAAAGCCAACCGCGAGGCTATGCCTGAGGACATACAGGAGGCTCTGCCTTACATCCATCAGATTATTGCGGCGATGAATATCACCGAGCTGACCTGCGAGGGTTATGAGGCTGACGATGTGATAGGTACCGTCTCCCACGAGGCTGAGCGGCGTGGATTTGACGAGGTGGTGATGGTCACTCCCGACAAAGACTTCGCCCAGCTGGTGACCGAGCGGGTGCACCTCTACCGTTTTGGCAAGATGGGTACCCAGGACATGCTTTTCAGACCTCGTGACGTGTGTGAGAAATGGTGTGTGAGCGACTGTACTCAGATAATCGACCTGCTGGGTCTCTGGGGTGACAGCTCCGACAATATTCCGGGCATACCCGGGGTGGGAGAGAAGACCGCTAAGAAGTTGATAGCCCAGTTCGGCTCGATTGAGTCGATGGTTGAAAATGCCGACGAGATAAAGAACGAGAAACTACGCGGCCTAGTGAAGGAATACAGCGAGCAGGCTCTGTTCTCGAAAAAGCTGGCCACCATCGCCCTGGATGCCCCGATTGGCTTCGACGAGGATGCTCTGCAACTCAAGAAACCCGACTACGACAAGCTGCGCGAGTTGTTCGACCTGCTCGAGTTCCGCAATCTCTCCAAGCGGATTTTCACCGACCTGAGTATGCACGACCCCGAGGCGGCTATGAAATGGGCGGCCAGACAATCAGGCAGCCCGACATCCGGCAATCCAGCCCCCCAGTCATCCAGTCATACCGACTCTCAGCCCACTCTGTTCGATGCCGCCGAGGAGGTGAAGCCCCTCTCCGTGAAAGACCGCGTGACGCTCGACCTCATGCCCACCAGCGGCAACGTGGCTCTCTTCATCTCGGGTGCCACACTGGCTCTGGCGGTCAACGCCGACAGTGTCTATTCGTGCAAGATAGGCAGCGTGGACCTCAAGTCTTTAAGGTTTCTGCTTGGCGACGAGACCTCGCTGAAGCTGTGTTACGACCTGAAAAACCTGAAATACACCCTCGACGAACTTGGCGTTGAGCTGAAAGGCGAGGTGTTCGACGTGCAACTGGCTCACTATCTGGTCGATGCTGAAGCACGTCACTCGATGGACTACATCTGCAACGCTGTGCTGAACTACGCCCCCGACGATGTCGAGGGGATGGCGACTGCCCTGTGGCTCCTCTATCCGCAGCTCTCGGCCGAACTGCACAACGCTGCCTTAGAAAAGCTCTATCACGAGGTTGAGCTGCCGCTGGTCGACGTCCTTCTCTCGATGGAACGTGAAGGGGTGCGCATCGACGTCGAGGCGCTCCGTTCCTATTCGGCCAAGCTCACCGCTGAGCGCGATTCTATTGAAAAGCAGATTTATGAGGTTGTCGGACACTCGTTCAACATCAACTCGCCGCGTCAGCTGGGAGAGGTACTCTATGACGAGCTGAAAATCACCGACAAGCCGCCACTCACCAGCACCAAGCAGTATTCCACCTCCGAGGATGTGCTGACCAAGCTGAAGGCGAAGAGTCCCATCGTCGAGCAGATACTCGAATACCGCTCGCTGGGCAAGCTGATAGGCACCTATCTGGACAGTTTCCCCAAGCTGATAAATCCTGCAACGGGAAGACTTCATACCATTTACAACCAGACCGTTACCGCCACAGGCCGCCTGAGTTCGTCAAGCCCCAACCTGCAGAATATCCCCATCCGTACCGAACGGGGCAAGGAGATACGCCGTGCTTTTGTGGCCAGGGATGACGACCATTTGATTATGGCTGCCGACTATTCGCAGATCGAGCTGCGTATCATCGCCTCGCTGGCGAAAGACCGCCACATGCTTGAGGCTTTCAACAGCCATCAGGACATCCATGCCGCCACCGCCGCAAAGATCTACAAGCTGCCGATTGAAGAAGTCTCGAAAGACCAGCGCCGCAACGCCAAGTCGGTCAATTTCGGTATCGTCTACGGCATCAGCGCTTTCGGACTCTCTGAGCAGCTGGGCATCCCACGCGCCGAAGCGGCCGAACTGATAAAAGAATACTTCATCCAATATCCCGACATCAAGGCGTTCATCGATCAGTCGGTCGAGTTTGCTCGTCAGCACGGCTTTGCGCAGACGTTGCTGGGACGGCGTCGCTACCTCTATGATATCAACTCGCGCAACCAGAGCCTTCGCAGTTTCGCCGAGCGCAATGCGGTGAATATGCCCATTCAAGGCACTTCGGCCGACATGATAAAGATCGCGATGAACCGCATCGCGGCCCGCATCAAGGATATGCGTTCCAAGATGATACTCCAGGTCCACGACGAGCTGGTGTTCGATGTCTATAAGCCCGAAGCCGAGATCATCAAGCCCATCGTGATAGAAGAGATGAAGAACGCCCTGCCCTTAGAAGGAGTTCAGATAGACGTATCAGTGGACGAAGGAGCCAACTGGCTCGACGCCCACTAATATTGAATGATTGCTATCAAAAAGACAAAGGCACTCCTCGCTTTAGGAGCGCCTTCCCTTTTTTTTTAGTTGTACTGTGTTTGCAATAGCGATGACATAGATGCTGAACAAAGAACAACAAAAACAAACTAATGTTCAGTAATTAATGATTAATTATACGGCTAATTACACGGTAATTAACGTCATTGCTGTCCACTAAAAATATGAATTTAGCAAATGCGGAATTATAAATTTTATAAAAGGTTTAAAATCAATGGCGTTTTTCTCATGATATCTATTAATCATCTCGGTTACGATTTCAAATCTGTTGACTCAAAATAACTATGTAAAATAATAAATTTCAATACATTGAAATGATTGTATGGTATTTTTAATGGACACTAATGAATTAACGTTAAAATGAATTTGGGTTAACTCCTATATCGTTTTCTTTGCCAATGTAGTGGCATCCATGAACACCGCCTATTAAAGTTTATTCAAGTGAAAAATCTTTCTGTTCTCTCCGGATTATCCGTAAACTCCGGATTATCCGAAAAAACAAAGGTCAAAGAGTGCCTTTGTTTACACTTTTTATCAAAAATACAGCAAAAAGACCCCTGAGTTGGATCAATTTTCAGTAGGTGGAAATCGACTTGCATTTGAAAGTGACAAGTGACAGAACCTTGCCTGGACATAGCTAGACTCACAACTTCGCCTGGTTTCGCCCTTTGAAATCCGCATCTGACAGCTATCTTTCAATTTGTTGCCTTTTAATGTACTTGTTTGCGTCTTTTTCATCGTTGTAGATATTTAAAGTGTTGTTAGTTATTGCAATATCCGGATATTGCTTTCTTTTGTCGACGATGCAAAATTACTATCGCCCCATCCCGTTTCATCCGTTTCCTGTCCACTTTCTCCCCCAACTTTTCGACAACCGCCTGACGTTGCGCTCGTTACGCTATGTCAATTCTACCACTTTTTACCACCTTCGCAATCTCTTGTGGTTCTGCTTTTTAGCGAAAATCAACACGGCTCAAACATCGGTTTTACGTGCTGTTTCTACCACTTTGTCCCTCCTTCGGAAAATGTCGTGCAAGAGTGAGAGCAATGCTGAGCTCGCTCAAGCATTGCCGAGCCGAAGCCGACATTGACGCCGCTTGCCGGCAAATGTCACTTGTCACTTGTCACTTTCATTTGCATCGACATTTTCCATCCCCTGCTCTAAGAGGCCTATATGGAAATAGGTATAATATTTACATTTAATATTTTATTTATTCTTTTATTAATGTTCTCCTTTCACGAGTTGTTTTTTTCGCTTGCATTGCAAAGTGACAAGTGACAAGTGACAGATCTCACGCCATAAACACCTATCACTCAAACAATAAAAGAAAACAAGCGTCACTCGAACCTCCCAAAATCACAACGAAAACCGCATCAGCCCCACTACACCCCCTACACCATTACACCCCTACACCCATCCACCCGCGCCAGCCCCACTAACACATTAACACATTCAAGCATTCAAGCATTCAAGCATTCCCATCTGCCTCCCACATAACTCCCATCTAACTCCCACTAACCTCCGTATTCCAGACTCCCCCTCTCTATGGGAGATGGGGTAGGGGGTGAGGCTTATTTCTACCACCTAACACCCTGCCATTCAATTATCCACATCATTGTGTCGTCATAGTGGTAAAAACAAAACTCTTGACAGCCGCCCTTTTTTGCTGTATTTTTGCAACCGGAAGCGCCAGCGGCAAGATGTTTGAGACAAATGCTACTGGTTTGCGTAGCAAATCTATGTCGGCAGAAAATCCCGAGAATCGAAAATCTAAAAACTAAAAAAACTTCGTATCTTTGCAAAGCAGTTAGTGAATGCGATTAACAAAACAACAACATAACATCATGAAACAGAAAATCTTATTCCTCTCGATGCTGGCCTTGTTGGCGGTGTCGTGCAACAAAAACCAGAAGGCTGACTCAAGCAGCGACTTGATTGGAAAATCCGACATCAAGGTCGAGGACGGCCGCTTCACCCCCGACGTGATGTGGGCTCTTGGCAAGATGGGCGAGACGGCAGTGTCGCCCGACGGCTCTCAGCTGGCCTACACCGTCACCTACTACAACATGGACGAAAACAAGGGCAACTCCGAAGTGTATCTCATGCCCACCGCTGGCGGCGAGGCTGTGCAGCTCACTAAGACTCCGCAGGGTGAGTTCTCTCCCGCCTGGCTCGACGACGGCACCTTGATGTTCTGCCGTGGTGAGCAGATCATCAGCATGAACGTGAACACCAAGGCCGAGAAGGTGGTGGCCGAGCGTGAGGGTGGCTTCGAGGGATTCAAGATAGCTCCCGACGGCTCCAGCCTCGTCTATATCGCCACGCTGCCCACTCAGCGTCCTGAGAAGCTCGACAAGCTTTATGCCGGCCTCGACAAGACCACGGGCCGCATCAACGAGGACCTGATGTACCGTCACTGGGACCAGTGGGTTGACGAATATCCGCACATCTACTACGTGCCCCTCAACGACGGCAAGGCCGACATGCAGGGTGCAGTGGACATACTCGAAGGCGAGCCTTACGAGTGCCCGATGCGTCCGTGGGGTGGGGTAGAGCAGTACAACTATTCGCCCGACGGCAGCCAGGTGGTCTACACCTGCCGCAAGAAGACCGGCTACGACTATGCTCACTCGACCAACAGCGACATCTTCCTCTACAACATAGCCACCAAGGAGACCAAGAACCTCAGCCAGGGTATCATGGGTTACGACCAGAACCCCGTCTTCTCGCACGACGGACGTTATGTGGCATGGGAGAGCATGGAGCGTGACGGCTACGAGAGCGACAAACTGCGCCTGATGGTGGCCGACATCGCCACCGGCGAGCGCACCGACCTCACCGAGGGCTTCGACTATGGCGTGAGCGGCATCAGCTGGACCAACGACGACAAGGAGCTGGTCGCCACCGTGATGTATCGCGGCATGGTCGAGCTCTTCGCCTTCAACTTCGAGACAAAGAAGATACGCCAGATCTCGCACGGCTACCACGACATCAACGGCTTCACGATGAACGGCGACAAGATCTACGCCTCGCAGGTCTCCATCCAGTATCCTGCCGAGGTCTACACCTACAGCCTCAACGACAGCTGCGCCGAAGGCACCAAGCTCACCGCTATCAACGACGACGTCCTCTCGCAGGTGCGTATGGGCAAGGTCGAGGAGCAGTGGATCAAGACCGTCGACGGCAAGGATATGCTCACCTGGATCATCTATCCCTACGACTACGACTCCACCAAGACCTATCCCGCACTCCTCTTCTGCGAGGGCGGTCCTCAGAATATGGTATCTCAGTTCTGGAGCACTCGCTGGAACTTCGAGGTCATGTCCGGCGCTGGCTATTTCGTCATTGCTCCCAACCGCAGAGGATGCCCCGGATTCGGCATGGAGTGGCTTGAGGAGATCTCGGGCGACTACGGCGGACGCTGCATGCAGGACTACATGAGCGCCACCGACTGGGCAGCCAACAACATCCCGCAGATTGACAAAGAGCGCATCGGCGCCTGCGGTGCCTCCTTCGGCGGCTACAGCATCTACTGGCTTGCCGGCCACAACCACGATGTGAAGGGCTACGACGAGGGGCGCCGCTTCAAGGCTTTCCTCGCCCACAACGGCATGTTCAACTTCGAGCAGCAGTACCTCGAGACCGAGGAGATGTGGTTCGATAACTGGGATCTCGGCGGTCCTTACTGGGATTGGAACAACCCGCAGATAAAGAAATCCTATGCTCAGTCGCCCCACCTCTTCGTGGACAAATGGAACACGCCCATCTGCGTTATACACAGCGAGTTTGACTTCCGCATCGTTGCTTCCGAAGGCATGGCCGCCTACAATGCAGCACAGATGCGTCACATACCGAGCCGCTACCTCTACTTCCCCGACGAGACCCACTGGGTACTCAAACCGCAGAACAGCCTCCTCTGGCACCGCAACTTCATCGACTGGTTCGACCAATGGCTGAAGAAATAAATTAGTGCTCAGTCCGACAAGTCCGACCACCTGCCACTCAAGCATTCAGACAATCAAGCAATCAAGCATTCATAAATGATTTCGCAGGAGACAAAACAGCGCATACTTGATGCCACTCAGATTGAGGAGGTTATAGGCGATTTTGTCTCCTTGCGGAAGCGAGGCGGCAACCATATCGGATGCTGTCCTTTCCACAACGAGAAGACCCCCTCGTTCTACGTTTCGCCATCGAAGGGCATCTTCAAGTGTTTCGGCTGCGGCGAGAGCGGCGACGCCGTCTCGTTCCTCATGAAGCACGAGCACTACACCTATCCCGAGGCGCTCCGCTGGCTGGCACAGAAGTACAATATCACCATCGAGGAGGAGCAGCTTTCCGAGGAGCAGCAGCAGCGTCGTTCCGAACGCGACGCGCTCTTCCATGTCTCCGAGTTCGCCGAGCAGTTCTTCGTCGATTCGATGATGAACACCGAGCTTGGGCAGGCTGTCGGTTTGGGCTACTACCACAAGCGTGGTCTCTCCGACGAGATAATCAAGCGGTTCGGTCTGGGCTACAGCCCCGACGAGTGGCGCGCTTTCACCGACCACGCGTTGAAGAACGGCTACTCGAAGGAGGTGCTCGAGAAGACCGGACTGACCATCGTCAAGGAAGACGGCAAGATGTACGACCGCTTCCGCGGTCGTGTCACCTTCCCGATATACAGCATCAGCGGACGGGTGCTGGGCTTCAGCTGTCGCATCCTCTCATCCGAGAAGCAGGCGGCGAAGTACGTCAACTCGCCCGATTCGGACATCTACAACAAGTCGAACATCCTCTACGGCCTCTTCCAGGCTAAGAACGCCATCTCGCGGTTGAACAAGTGCTACCTCGTCGAAGGCAACCTCGACGTCGTCTCCATGCACCAGTCGGGGGTGGAGAATACTGTTGCCTCCTGCGGCACCTCCCTCACCATTGAGCAGATAAGGCTCATCAAGCGCTACACGCCCAACGTCACCATCGTCTACGACTCCGATGCCGCCGGCATCAAAGCCACCCAGCGTGCCGCCAACCTCCTCTTCCAGGAGGGCATGAGGGTTCGCTGCGTCCTCTTTCCCGATGGCGACGATCCCGACTCCTACGCTCAGCACAACGGCTCAGCCGCTCTCCAGCAATACCTCGACGAGCACGAGGAGAACTATATCCTCTACAAGGCGCGCATCACCTCCGAGCAGATTAAGCGCGACCCAATTCGCAAGTCTGAGTTCATCCAGGATATCGCCGACTCCATCGCCCTCGTGCAGAACCTCATCGAGCGCTCCGAGTATATACAACAATGCTCCTCGCTGTTCAACGTCAGCGAGCAGTCGCTCTCCTCACTCGTAGCCAAGACCATCAATCGCAACAGGCAACACCCCACAGCCGGCCCTCAGAACGAGACTCCGGCTGACCAGCCCGTCGTAGAGCAGCCCAAGGTCCACATCGCGCAATCTGACATTACGACCGCCCAGGGAACATGTGAGGCTTTCGAACGCCATCTGGTCGACCTCCTCATGCGTTTCGGTGGTGAGGTGGTCAACTGGACCTACCGTCCTCCTGACCAAGAAGAGGATATTACCAAGCCACTCTCCGTCGCCTCCATCATCATAAGCACTCTCCACTCTTCTGGTCTCTCCTTCGAGAACCCGCTCTATCAGGAGGTCTACACACTCGCTCTCGACGCACTCAAGCAGGGGAAGATAATAAGCCCCTCTCAGTTCGCCGCCTCCGAAAACCCCGACATCCGCGAGCTGGCCATCTCCTCCATGATGCAGCCTTACGAGGTGAGCGACCTCTGGCAGTCGACCAAAGGCATCTACGTGCCCGACGAAATCCATCGTCTGCCTTCCGACCTCTCCGATACCCTCCACCACTTCCGCCTCAAGAAGGTCGAACTCGAACTGGCCGAAAACTCCCAACGCCTCAAAGAGGAATCCGACCCCGGCCAGATACTCCTTCTCGTCAAACGCCACACCGAACTCATCAACCTCAAGAAAGTTATAGCCCAAAAACTCCGTATGGTCATATCCGGCATCTAATGGTGATGAAAAACTTGAAAACGTCATGAATATCGAAAACATAAAACTCCGTTACGGCATCATCGGCAACGACCCCAAACTCCTTATGGCTCTCAGCAAGGCTGTCCAGGTCGCCCCAACTGACCTCTCTATCCTTATCACTGGCGAAAGCGGCGTGGGAAAGGATATCTTCTCCCGCATCATTCACGACGGCTCCGACCGCTCCACAAAAAAAGGCCGTCTTGTCTCCGTCAACTGCGGAGCCATCCCTGAGGGTACTATCGAAAGCGAACTCTTCGGCCATCTCAAAGGCTCATTCACGGGTGCCGACAAAGACCGCAAGGGTTACTTCGAAGAGGCCGACGGCGGCACCATCTTCCTCGACGAGGTCGGCGAACTGCCGCTCTCCACTCAGGTCAAGCTGCTCCGTGTTCTTGAAAACGGCGAGATACTGCCTGTGGGTTCCTCTTCCAGCCGCAAGGTGGACGTGAGGGTCGTCGCCGCCACCAATGTCGACCTCCTGGCTGCCGTACACAACGGCCGCTTCCGCGAGGACCTCTACTACCGTCTCAACCAGATCTCAATCAATATCCCTCCTCTCCGTGAGCGCAAGGAGGACATCCCGCTGCTTTTCCGCAAATTCTCCTCGGATGTGGCCGAACGTTACAAGATGTCGCCTATCTTCCTCTCCGACGACGGAAAAGAGTATATCATGAAATACCCGTGGTACGGCAACGTACGCGAACTCAAGAATATAACCGAGCAGATTGCCGTCGTCGAGCAGTCGCGCACCATCACCCGCACCATCCTCCAGAACTACCTGAACTACGTGCCCGACGAAACCCTGCCGGCAATGTATAGCGGCACTCAGACTAACGCCATCTCCGACCGCGAACTCCTCCTTAAAGCTCTCTCGATGGGACAGATGATAAACGAGATGCGTAGTGAGTTGAACGACCTGCGTCACGTGGTGAGCCAGCTGGCGGCTGCTATCCCCGCCGTCGACTCCATCCCGCATCATGACAGTTCCTCGTTCTCACGTTCTGACAAGTCCTCCGTGATGCCCGACTTTAATATCATCGACAAACCATGGTCTTCCGACGAGGCATTCGAACCGAGCGAGATCATCGAAGAGGAACCCCTCTCGCTGGAGTCCAGTGAGAAGGCTGCCATAGAGAAAGCTCTGCGTCGTCATGGAGGCAACCGTCGTCTGGCGGCACAGGATCTGCACATCTCTCAGCGGACTCTCTATCGCAAGCTGAACGAATACGGCCTGCAATGAAAACCAACGACATAGCCATCGTCCTGCCTTCTTCGAAGAGTATCAGCCTTCGCTCTCTCATTCTCAAATCGCTGCATCCGAAGGTCTCTTTCCAGGGCCATCTCTCCGATGCCGACGATGTCAATGTGTTGCGTCGTCTGCTGCGTGATCTCTCTTCCCTCGAACCTGCAGAAGAAAACATCCCGACACTCGACTGCGGTCAGTCGGCCGCTGCCGCCCGCTTCATGTTGGCAATACTGGCAACCCGTCCAGGCTCTGTTGTGATTCTCGATGGCGACCCTCAACTGCGTCGTCGTCCGCTGGCTCCTCTCGTCGACGCACTCCGATCCTTGGGTGGCAACAAAATAGAATATCTCGGAGCGGAAGGCTGCCTTCCGGTGCGAATCGAAGGCGGCGAACCGATAATGAAACTTGTCGAGATAGACCCCTCGATGAGTGGTCAATATGTGTCGGCTCTCCTCCTCGCCGCCGCTGCAACCCCTCGTGGACTGCATGTCCGCATGACTCACCCTCCTGCCTCCCGCCCTTATATCGAGATGACCTGCGCTATGCTGGAGAAGGCTGGCGCTCCCAACGACTACGCTCCCAACCACACGACCATCCGTCAGCAACCGTTCGATTCTTACAACACAATCCGACCGCTCGTCGTCGAGCGCGACTGGTCGGCGGCCGCTTTCTTCTATACCGCCGCGTTGCTCCTGCCTCATCGTCGTATGAGACTTGTAAACCTGAACCTCGACTCGCTTCAGGGCGACTGCGTGGCTGCCGACATATTCAGGCAGCTGGGCGTATCGTCGAAAGAGGCCCGCTCGCCCTATCGCAATAGCCGATCCCTCCTCATCGAGGGTGTGGGAGAGATGCGCAACCATCTGATATACGACTTTTCAGACTGTCCCGACCTGGTGATGCCGGTGGCAGTCTCCTGCGCCGCAATGGGTATCGAAGCCCATCTCTCGGGATTGAAAACACTGAGATATAAGGAGTGCGACCGTCTGCAGGCACTCGACACAGAGCTGAAGAAGATGGGTGCCATCATCGAATCCAAAGAGGAAAGCCTGCATATCATGCCGTCAGTACTGAAACCCGAACAGACGGTCTGCACCTACGGCGACCATCGGATAGCGATGGCGTTCGGCACTCTACGCATACTCTTTCCAGACCTCAAGATTGATCATCCAGAGGTGGTCACCAAATCATTCCCCGACTTCTGGAACCAGCTCGACCAGATTGTTAACTCTATTTAGCGACCCTTACACCCTTAAACCAATACACCCTTACACCCTTACACCTTTACACCAATACACAATTACACCGTTACACCTTTACACCAATACACAATTACACCCTTACACCAAACCCTATCAACCTATCAACATACCACCCCTCTTTGAACCGTCTTCTCGTCATAGTAGGACCGACTGCGTCGGGCAAGACAGCCCTTGCTGTAAAACTGGCACAAGAGCTTGACACTCATATTGTCTCATGCGACTCTCGTCAGTTCTACTGTGAACTCAACATCGGAGTCGCCCGACCGTCAGAAGAGGAACTCGCTGCTGCTCCGCATCATTTCATCGCCTGTCGCAGTGTCACCCAGCCTTACAACGTCTCTCAGTATGAGGACGAGGCACTCGCCCTGCTCGACACACTCTTCGAGAAGCACGAAACCGTTATTGCCGTTGGTGGCAGCGGACTCTATATCGACGCCTTGTGCGAGGGGATGGCCCGGATGCCCGATCCTTCTCCCGAGCTCAGAGCCAGCCTGAAAAAACAGATAGCAGAAGAAGGCGTGGAGGTCCTCTGTGAGCGCTTGAAAAAACTTGACCCCGACTATTATAATCGTTGCGATCTGAAGAATCCCATCAGGGTGCAGCGGGCCCTCGAGGTCATAATCACCACTGGAAGACCCTACAGCGAGGTGGTCGCACAGGAACTCAGACCTCGTCCGTTCGAGATTGAGAAGATTATGCCTTCGATTGAGTTGACCGCACTCAGAGAGCGTATTGACACACGGGTTGACCGTATGTTCGATGCTGGCCTGGAAAAGGAGGCTCGCAGCGTGCTGCAATACCGTCACCTCCAGCCGCTCAACACTGTCGGCTACAAGGAGTTGTTTGCCTATTTCGACGGCCAGACAAGCATAGAAGAAGCCAGGCGCAAGATAAAAATCAACACCTGGCATTACGCAAAGAAACAGCTGACCTGGCTGAAACGCTATTCAGACATCCGCCCGTACTGACATCCGACCGCTATTTCATCTTTTCACTGTCTTGATTCAATTGAACTTTGAACCTTGAACTTGAAACTCGTCTTCACACCATCTTCTTCACCAGCGGGAAGGTCTTATATGGCATATAGCGGAAAGGCAGGTCGAAGAGGGTAGGGGTGCTCACCACAGCTCGACGGTGTGTGAACGCTTCGAAGCTCAGCACACCATGATAGCTGCCCATTCCTGAGTTGCCCACTCCGCCGAACGGCACGTTGGGATTGGCTATGTGCATGATGGTGTCGTTGATGCATGCACCGCCCGACGAAGTACGGCGAATGATGTTCCAGCCTCTTTGTTTCGGTCCGAAATAGTAAAGCGCCAACGGTTTCTCGCGGTCGAGGATATAGTTGACCACTTTTTCTTCAAAGCCCTCTCCGCTGTCGTCGAAGGTGACCAGCGGGAACACCGGTCCAAAAATCTCCGTTGTCAGCACATCGGCATCTTTTTTAATATCGTCAATCAGCGTCGGCTCGATGAAACGCTCGTCGGCTTTCGAGTGACCTCCGTAGAGCACGTTGCCTTCGTGGATGTAGCCTTCGACGCGTTCGAAAGCCTTATCCGAGACCATCCTCACATAGTGGCGGCTTTCGTGTATGTCGTCGCCGTGCAGTCGCTGGATGCATTCGGCAAACTCTTTTACAAAAGCTTCCTTCACATCCTTGTGGATGAGTATGTAGTCGGGTGCGATACAGGTCTGTCCGGCGTTGAGTGTCTTACCCCAGGCAGTACGTAGTGCAGCCAGCTTCACATCGCAGCCTTTGTCGATGATACAGGGACTCTTGCCTCCCAGCTCGAGCACCATCGGCACCAGGTTTTCAGCGGCGGCGGCAGCCACATTTCGCGCCAATGCGGGACTTCCGGTGAAGAAAATCATGTCGAACTTCATCGAGAAGAGGTGTTTGTTCACCTCGCGGTTGCCCTGCACGACGGCGATATACTGTTCGTCAAAGGCGCTGCGTATCATCTTTTCTATTGCGAGCGAGACGTTCGGCACGTAGGGTGACGGCTTCAGTACTGCTGTGCAGCCAGCCGAGATGGCTCCCACCAGCGGGTTGAGCAGCAGCTGCACGGGGTAGTTCCATGGCGAGACGATCAGAGCGCATCCCAGCGGTTCTTTCACTACGTAACTACTTGAACCGAAGATAGTCACGGGCGAACACTTGTGTTCACGTCTTGCCCACTTGGCGGTATGCCGGATGGCGCCTCTGATTTCGGCTTTCACCAGCGAAAGTTCGGTGAGGTAGGCCTCCTCATACGACTTGTGCAGGTCGGTCCAGAGTGCGTCGGCCAGCTCTTTCTCGTTCTTTTCGATAGCGCTGAGGAGTTTCCTTAGTTGCTGCTTGCGGAACCGAACATCGAGAGTCGCCCCTCTGCGAAAATATTTCTTCTGTGAGGCAAGGATAGCATCCAAGCGCTCATTGGTGGTGTTCTGTAACATCTATTTAATGTGTTAATTTGTTAACTTGTTAATTTGTTCGTAAAGACACTCAAGCATTCAAGCACTTACACATTCAATCATTTTCACAATCACTCCCCATCTCTAAGGGAGAGGGGGCTGGGGGGTGAGGCTTTTCCTTCCCGTGAAGCCGTCCATCACGTTATATATCCCGAACACGTCGCCGTAGAACCAGTCGAACAAAGCCTGTGGCAGTATGCCCTCCATCAGGCGGATGAAGTGGAACGAGAAGGGGATGCCGGCGAATGTCTTGTTACGTTCGATGGACTTGATGATTTTCGCCGCCGTCTTCTCGGGGTCGAGGATGGGAAACACCTTCGAGCGCACTCCGTCGAACATGCCGGTATTGATGAAGTAGGGTGCCACAGTGGTTATGCGCACATGACTTTTCATGCGCTGCAGCTCCAGCCGCACCGAGTCGCTCCATCCTATAGCACACCATTTGCTGGCCGAATAGATGCTCATCTTCGGCATTGAGAGCATTCCGGCGGCCGAGGTGATGGTCACCAGGTGGCCGTTGTCGCGAGCCACCATGTCCTTCAACGCACACAATCCCACATACATCGGGGCGATGGCGTTGATTTTCATCGTGCGATCTATCTCGTCGACGGTATTATTATTAAAGGTGTTGTTCGAGGTGACGATGCCGGCACACTGGATGACTATATCGACCTGCCCAAGTTCGCCGACCACCTGACGGTAGGTGTCCTCGACCATCTGTGACGACGAGACGTCGACCTTGTAAGCTTTTATTTTTCCGTATGATTGGTGTTCGGTTAAGGTGTCAGCGATGTTCTTCTCGCTGATATCCCATATTGCCACACAATTTGCACCTTTCTGCAGCGCTATACGCGCCATGATTTTTCCAATACCGGACGCACCACCGGTGATAAGGATGTTTTTGTCTTTCAGTTTCATGATAACTTTTGTTGAATAAACACTTGATCAACAATAGTCCATGATAATTGCGTGTATTCTAAATCGACGTGCGTTTCGCCGGCAAAAGTAGATAAATTTATTGACAGAACAAAAATGCGGTCTGCAAATTATCAACAGTAGTCAGTGATTTGTCACCTTCGGCGTCATTCTGCTATGGTTCGCTTAATCGCAGAATTGCAGTTAGCAGTCAGCACCTTCCACTAACACACTAACACATTAACAAATTAACACATTAAAAAAGGTCGCTACGCTCAAAATCAATAAAAAATCAACTGGAAAATAGATAAATAGTTGAAGGATTTTGAATAAGATTTTCGAATGATTTTGAGGCCTTACTTTACTTAAGGCCGACCACCTTTCACTAACACATTAACAAAATAACAAATTCAAAAAGAATTCCTTACAGCGCTGCTTCGACTATGCTGTCGGCGTCTATCTTGCAGGCGTGGTGGAGCTCTTCTACTGTGGCATGTTCTATGAACTGGTCGGGGAGACCAAGTATGGTTACCTCTTTCTTGTAGCCGGCCTGCTCGAAGTATTCGGCAACCGCCGAGCCGAGTCCGCCTTTCTTCACACCGTCTTCGACGGTCACCACCTGATGGAAGGGACCGTTTGCTACGGTGTCGAGCAGCTCGGTGTCGATCGGTTTGAGGAACCGCATGTCGTAGACGGCGGCGGAGATGCCTTTCTGACGCAGACGGTCGGCGGCGACGAGTGCGTCGTTGCCTACCGTTCCTATAGTGAGTATCGCCACGTCTACACCGGGACGCAGACAGCGTCCTCGTCCTATATCAAGTCTCTCCATCGGAGTGCGCCAGTCGCTGTGTACGGCTGCTCCACGGGGATAACGTATCGCGAAAGGTCCCATATCTGGCAGTTGGGCGGTGTACATCATATTACGCAACTCACGCTCGTCCATTGGCGCACAGACGGTCATATTTGGTATGGGACGCAGGTAGGCGAGGTCGAAGGAGCCGTGATGGGTTGCGCCGTCTTCACCCACGAGTCCTGCGCGGTCGAGACACATCACCACGTTGAGCTTCTGCAGCGCCACATCGTGGATAATCTGGTCGTAGGCGCGCTGCATGAACGAGGAGTAGATGTTGCAGAAGGGGGTCATCCCCTGAGAGGCCAGACCGGCGGCGAAGGTGACAGCGTGCTGCTCGGCGATGCCCACGTCGAAAGCGCGGTCGGGCATCTGCTCCATCATCATGTTGAGTGAGCAGCCCGTCGGCATGGCGGGGGTGATGCCCACAATCTTGGGGTTGGCTTTGGCTAGCTCTATTATGGTCTCGCCGAAGACATCCTGGTATTTGGGGATTATTTGATTGCTTGATTGCTTGATTGCCTGACTGTCTGATGCGTTGAGGCGTTTGCCGGTTACGGCGTCATACATTCCCGGAGCGTGGTACACTATGGGGTTGCGTTCGGCTTCGAGGAGCCCTTTGCCTTTGGTGGTGACTATGTGCAGCAGCTTGGGGCCGGGTATGGACTTCAGATGCGAGAGCACCTTCACCAGCTCGTCCATGTCGTGGCCGTCGATGGGACCGAAGTATCGCAGCCCGAGTGATTCAAATATGTTTTTGTCCTTCAGCAGAGCCGACTTGGCGAGGAAGAGCATCTTTGCCAGGAAGTTGCGGCTGCGTTTCTTGCGGTCGCTGTCACCACCCAGCCGACGCCACACGGCCTCACGGAAGCGGTTGTAGCGAGGGGAGGCAGTGATGTGGACAAGACTGCGGTTCAGTCCGCCCACGGCTTTGTCTATGGAGATGCCGTTGTCGTTGAGTATCACGAGTATGTTCGACTTGCTGACCGCCACGTTGTTGAGGGCTTCGAAAGCCTGACCGCCGGTCATCGAGCCGTCGCCGATGACGGCTATATGCTGACGGCCGCTTTCGCCCTGCAACTTCGAGGCTACCGCCATACCCAGAGCGGCAGAGATGGAGGTGGAGGAGTGGCCGGTGCCGAAGGCGTCGTACTCGCTCTCGCTCATCTTGGGAAATCCGCTCAGTCCCCCCTTGGTTCTGATCGAGGGGAACTGATCCCGCCGTCCGGTGAGTATCTTGTGGGCGTATGCCTGATGGCCCACATCCCATATCAGCTTGTCGTCGGGGGTGTTGAATACATAGTGCAGAGCTACGGTCAGCTCCACCACGCCCAGTGATGAAGCCAGATGGCCAGGATGGGTGGCGATGGTTTCGATGATATAACGGCGCAACTCGTCGGCCAGAGGCTGAAGCTGACCGACATCCAGTTTACGCAGATCGTATGGGGTGTTTATCTTTTCAAGCATTTTTTCTTTATTGCTTGATTGCTTGAATGATTGAGTGATTGAGTGTAAACCGCGTCAGCTACTCAAGCAATAGCGCAATCAAGCATTAACGCAATAGCATTTCACTTTTCCGACTCTATCGTCTGGTATGCCGGTTTCTTTTTCTCTATCGGTTTGAATTCCTTGTTCAGTTTCTTGTCGGTGAGGCGGCCCTGAGCGTCCTCGCGCAGCTCCCAGCGACCGTTGACAAACACGTAGGCCATCTCGCGTCCCGAGGGCACATAATATTGGAAGAGGCCTTCCATGCCGGCCACCTGAGGCTCCAGTTCGTCGAAGATGATCATCTGCTCCTTGGTCTCGTGGCTCACCTGCGAGCTGACCATACGCCCGTCTTTCTTCACACGCACGTTCTCTTTCGAGATGCTCAGCTGCTGCTCGTAGTTGAGGTTGACCATGGCTTCCTTGTTGTATTCCAGCACGATGCGGCGACGGTTCTTGTCGCGACGGAAGAGCGCCTGGCCGAACTGAGGCTTGCCCGTGCGGCTGTTTATGGTGATAGGTTCGATCACCTTGCGCTGGGTGAGCATCGAGCATCCGTTCCAGCCCAGCAGGGTGTAGTAGGTCTTGCCTTCGAAAGAGGTCTGTATGAGTTCTTGGTAAACCGAGCCCAGCCAGCTGTCGGGGTCGAGCAGCGATTCCTCGCGGTTGATTATCTCGTCGCTCATGTCATGCAGCTCGTATACATGCCATTCCTCGTCGCCGTCCGAGTCTTCGCCCTTGCTCTGCACGAAGCCGAAACACTCATACTCGCCGTTGTCCTTGACTACGGGCCAGGTGATGATGGTGAACACCTTGTCGGGCGAGCGGAGTACCGACACATAGTTCGAGAACTTCCAGTTCCACTTCTGCGAGTCCTCTTCCTTCAGGGCTTCGATGAAGGTCTGCACCGCCTGCTCGTTGGCGAGGTAGCGCTCGTTGTCGGTGGGGGCGTTCTGCACACGCTCGAAGAGTGCGTTCAGCTGATCCTCATAGCGGCCCATAACCGCTTTGTCCTGGGCGAAGACCACCATCGAGAGGGTGGCTAAAATCAAAAGCGACAATATTTTTTTCATACCACATTAACGAGTATTATTATTAATTATTGTATTTTTGCAGTCATGAAAACAATGATAGAAAAAGCGTGGGACGACCGCGCTCTGCTTGAAAAGAACGAGTATACAGAAGCCGTGCGAGAGGTCGTGCGGCTGCTCGACCAAGGCGAGCTTCGAGCCGCCGAGCCGGTGGGAGAGGGGTGGCAGGTGAACGAGTGGGTGAAGAAAGCCATCCTGCTCTACTTCCAGATCTCCAAGATGGAGCCCAGCGAGGCCGGCCCCTTCCGCTACTACGACAAGATACCCCTCAAGGGCGACTACGCCGAGCGGGGTGTCCGCGTGGTGCCTCACGCCGTCGCCCGCTACGGAGCCTTCCTCGCACCTGGCGTCGTCATGATGCCCTCCTACGTCAATATCGGAGCCTATGTTGACAGCGGCACGATGGTTGACACTTGGGCCACCGTCGGAAGCTGCGCCCAGATAGGCAAGAACGTGCACCTCTCTGGAGGGGTGGGCATAGGAGGAGTGCTCGAACCCTTGCAGGCAGCTCCCGTCATCGTCGAGGACCACTGCTTCATCGGCAGCCGCTGCATCGTGGTCGAAGGAGCTCATATCGAGACCGAAGCCGTCCTCGGAGCCAACACAGTCATCACCGCCTCGACACATATCGTCGACGTCACGGCCTCCGAGCCGGTGGTGTACAAAGGTCGCGTCCCCGCCCGCAGCGTAGTGATACCCGGCTCATACACACGCCATTACCCAGCTGGCGACTATCAGGTCAGCTGTGCCCTCATCATAGGCCACCGCTCCGAGTCGACCGACAAGAAAACCTCACTCAACGAAGCCCTGCGAGAGTACAATATCTCGTGATTAGTGAAAAGTGATTAGTGATTAGACAAATGTTTTCTCTTTAACCTTATAAATCTGCATGAACCGTATATCTTTCCTTCTATTTGTTTTCGTTACCGTCTTTGTTTTAACCAGTTGCAAGCATCACGAGGAGTTTGCCTTTTCCGGCAAGGTGGTAGGCTATGAAATTTGCCAGTCGATGAACGACTTCGCCTACCTCGTGTCCTTGGAGTCGCCCTCCGACATCGGCGACAGCATCATGATCGTCGAAGACAGCACCCTGCGCGGACATGTGATAGCCATCTATCAGTCGCCTCGCATCCTCAAGATCGGACGCCACATCTCCGGCACTATCTATCTCGACAACAACTACAACGCCGCCCACTGCTACAAGCACTACACCTACAAAGACCTCGTCACCGGCAACGAGATAGCCCTGCAGCAAGCCATCTTCGTCAAAGTCAAGATGGACGACTGAAACGTATCTATCTCCATTGCCTGCAATTAAGAAGAATTTTAGAGCCTTTCGCGTTTTTAGATGTTCGGGTAGAGGAAACAGCGAAGCGAATCTGAAAAAAAAAGCACACCTCCGAACGAAGTGTGCTTTTTTTATAGAGTTGTACACGGTGCCCACACTCATACATTCAACTTCCTGAACCTCACGGACATCAGCTGACCTTGCTGGTTTTTGTCGGTCGCGATACATTCGATGCATTTTTGGGCGCTCCATACCGAGAGGACTTTTTTCAACGGAGTCTGCGTGTCGCAGTTCTGTATAGCCCTCTGCAGCTCGTCGCGGGTGAACTCGTTGTTCAGGGTGCGGAATACTTCGTCCCAACGAATCACGTTGCTGTAGACCTCGATCTTGGGGAAACGGAGGATCAGCTGGTTGAGCATCTGGGAGGCGACCCATTGGGCGAACTTGACCGTATTGCGACGGTTCAGCGGAGTGTCTTTCTCCTCGTAGAGGAACCACGCCAGCATGCCGGCACGGAAGCCCACCACAGAGGCTCGACGGCAGAAGATATCGCGCGACTGGTCGTTGGTCTTGACCGAAAGCTTCCTCTGCTTCTGTAGCCACAGGTCCATCTTCTTGTTCAGCCAATCTAGGTCCATGAGGTGAGTGGGTTTGACCAATCCGTCGCCGAAGCTGACAGAGTCGAGCATGGCAATAAGCCTCTCGACCTCGGCACGGTCTTTGTCCTGCAGCTCGTCCCAAACCGGGATGGGGTTGCCGAGACGGTAGGGAAGTGAGGTGAAGCAGACCCTCGACACCGTGCCGTCCTCCACATCGGGATAGAAGCGACGCATCGCCTTCGGAGTGCCGCTGAATAGCGTGTTGTAGTACATGTTGACCACCCCGCTGAAAGACTCGTCGCTGGCATAGTCCTGACCGTAGCGGTCGTTGTCGAAGGCCACGCGGAGCATGTCGCTGTAGTTGGAGAATCCACGCTTGAAGGCTTTGGTCACGGTGTCGATCTCCTCGGCCACAGCCATGAGGTGAAGGCCCTGAGCGTTAGCCATGCGCATAAGCAGCTTGGTGATGCTTATGGTAGGCGTGATGAACCTCACTATAGGTTTCGGCTTGGCGCCCAGCTGCTCCATGCGCTGTTCGGCAGAGACCCTGGAGCCCAGAGCACGGGACTTCTCCTTGTAGTCGTTCTCGATCTTGTAGCCCTCCTCGTCTCTTGCGATGATGGGAGCCAGGATCATCTCGGCCATACGGCTGATAAAACTCTTACCGCTGGCTTGAGGTGCTTCGAGGCAGACCTGGAAGGAGGGCGAGTGCATCTTCTTGTCGAGATAGACGGCCCTCAACCTCGAAGCGAGAGTGCCCACGAGAGGGAGCAGACAGAGCGTGGCAGCCGCTTTGAAGTCCTTCGGAGCGGTGGCCACCACCTGCTTGAAGAGAGGAGGCAGAGGAGGGAACTTAGGATTCAACGACTGCTGGTCGTCGAGCGAGAGGTTGTCGTCGGCACTACGAAGTAACCTCTGCAGGACCGTCTCGAGGTTCTTGGGGAGGTCTTTAGAACGAGGAGCGCTGCAAGCCGAATGGATCAAGCCACGCATCTCGTCCTCGGCGAGGCCGTAACGAGGCATGACGGAAAGGAGAGTGGCCTCGTTGAAGTCGGTGATGCAACGCAGCTCGAAAGCGAGAGCGTAGAGACGGGTGTTGCGCTCACCCTCGACCGGCTCGCCACCCGTCTGGATTAGCCATTCGAGAGCGATGTCAGCGAGAGGGATACCCTTGAAAGAGAGCTGCATGTCGGGGGTGGAAGGAGTTGATGGAGAGGTTGGAGTTGATGGAATGGAGAGATTGGTTGGAGAGGTCTCGTATTGCACCTGAGGGTCATCCAGAAAGAGAGCTTTGCTGTCCATATAATAGATGTAGTCCTCCGGCACCATGTAGCTCGACCTGGCCCAGTCCTTGCAGGCCGGGTCGTGAGAGACGCCAATCTCCTTGGCCAGCCACTGCTGACACTCGTCGATGGAATGGAGCTCGGGACGGCACTTGCACACCAGGCGCAGACCCCTCGTTGAAGGGGTCTTGTGCGCCAGAAGTATACCCAACTCCTCACGGCGGCCGATGATGGAGCACCAGAGGTCGTAGGGGTTGTCGATGCCGTCGATGTCGAGCATGAAAGCACCGCTCGGATGGGCCAGGTCGTTCTTGCGAGCACCGTCGAAGGAGGCGTTCCAAGTCACGATAGGGAGACCTTTCTTCAGGCGTTGCTGCTTGTCGTGGTCAGGCTCTTTAGCGATGAGGATGCATATCTCCTTGAGACAAGGGTCGTGGGTTACCTTATTGAATTTTTCGGCAGTCAGAGGCTCGCCTTTGTGCGAGCGCACGCTGCTAAATATCGTAAACTTCATAGTCGTAAATCGTTTTCGTTATCGTTTTCGTTATCGTTATCCAATGTTATTGTAGTTCTTTTTAGCGATCTCTTTCATCTCGCCCACGAGAGATTTCATGATGCCACGTTCCTCGTCGGAGAAGCGGAAGGTGAGAGTGTAACGTCCGTCTGGACGGCGTACCAGACGCGAGTGGGCTGTGCGCATGAGCTCTTTGCTCCTCGGACCACTGGGGCCATCCTGGATAAAGAGGAACTCCTTGTCCCAACGGTTGTACATACCCTTGCCACGTACGGTCTGGCATTGGATTCTTTCTTGGCAATTCATTTTTACTCTCACGCCGTCGATGACGACATACTTATAAGATCTTTTCATAATAAATAATGTTTTTGGTTTGTTACTGATTAATGATTGAGTTGAACTGGTTGCGGTAGGTTGTGTTATACTTGACGAGGTCCTCATGACGCGTGAGCAGCTTAGACACGGCCGGCTGGCTTATCTGAAGCAGCGGAGCCACCTCTTTCTGGGTGAGGTGGTAGTCGTTAATCAAGAGAGCCACT
Source organism: uncultured Bacteroidota bacterium (assembly GCA_902774845.1). Classification (GTDB taxonomy): domain Bacteria; phylum Bacteroidota; class Bacteroidia; order Bacteroidales; family P3; genus Colimorpha. The sequence continues at coordinate 4,231 of CACYJU010000008.1, read as the reverse complement.
ATCATGCAGCGGTCGTCGACCAGTTGCTGACGGCGACAGTGAGAAAGCAAGTCGTCCATCGAGACCCCGACCTTGTCGGCCAGTTCAACAAGAAGAGTTCTATTTAAATTTTCTTTTTCCATAGTTTGAAAAATTTGAATTAATACTTAGTTTATTTTTGTTTGATTTCGAAATCGAGTGCAAAGGTAAAAGTGGTTTTTTATGCCAAAAGGCCATAAAAGTTATGTTTTTTTATAGCATAACTTTTATGGCTTAGTTGATTATTAGTAAATTATGAGGGTGTAAAAAATAAGCTGTAGATAACAGCATGGTGTTACCTACAGCCCTGGGGATGTGAAATCCGATTAACTATTCGAGTTTTTTGCCGGTATTTTTGATGGCCAAGTAATCATTGTGTACGGCAAGTGTATATTCCGATGCCTTATACTTATCCCTGTCTTCGCTGCTATTCGTGTTGCGTATTACATTATAGTTGCCAGCAACAGCTCTTGCATTGGTCAGACTAAGAGCATCAGCCCAATGACTAAAGATTGCTTTTTTTGTCATCTTTCTACAATGCGGATTGGCTTTTGCGTAGTTCTCCATCATCCAATTGTCGTAGTTCAATTCACATAACATAGCAATTGCGTATGCCCCGTTTTTATCACTCCGACTCACAATCTTTCTAACAAGTTGACCTCGCTGTGCTTCGTCAAGACATGCGACGGCAGGACATTCTAAGAACCTGTAAGCCTCAACAGTTTTTACAAAATGGTCGTATTTATTGACTATCTCATTTTCTTCTGCTTGTGCTCCTGTCGGTATTCCACAATTAGAATATTCACAAGTATCATCAGGTTCATTGGAGCCGCTTTGTTCCACATTAACCGAAGCATTGCCGATTTTGAGGGTTACATTTTCGTTGTTGCAGACTTCCACATAGGAACTAGTCCCGTACATATTAATTATATTTCCTGCCATAGATTTTTATTTTACGTTAAACTTAACTATTTACCGTTCCGTTGTTATGTATATCGTTAAATACGCTGTTATTCAGGTTCATCACCTTCGGACGAGATAACTGTGCCTTATATTCTTGCTCATATCTATCTATTTTTTTTCTTAACTCATCTGGCAATGATATATTAAGGTCATAAATCATTTGCTTGTATGTCGACACACAATTCTCGTTGCAACTAAAAGACCACTTTGCAATATCCTCTATTGAAATATACATATTTTGGGTTTGATTGTCTCTTAGTATATCAAATTTTTCAGAAATTTTTTCAATTTTATTGGTTACTGAGCCGCCTTCTGTTTTTATTTCTACCGGTAGGGACTTTTGGGCCAATTCTGCGTTTTCATTGATTAATTCATTGATTCTTTCTTCAAGAATTTCCACTCGCGACAGAAGCCCTTCCACTGACAATTGTTTTTCTGATATTATCTCTTTCTGATTATCTTTCACTGAGTGTTCAGAACCACTTTTCCCCTGTCGGTGTCCTTGGGGGCTATTTGTTTTTGAAATCGCCATAAAACAAAATGCAGGCTTAACCTGTTCGTTTTTTATTTTTATGCGTAGATCGTCATAAAATTCCTTATTTATTTGAGCTGAATATTCCACCCTTTCCATACTCTCTTGTTTTTCCACTCTCTTTTGTTCCGCTTCTATCAACTTAAGTAAGTCCAATTGCCAATTCGTATTTGGATATATTGAAACCAATTCCTTGATATTCTTTTGGGTGAAATTATCTGTCAACTGCTGTAAATCCTCACTATACTTTTTTAGTTCAGATACTGGGAGTGGATGTATTTTGAGATTACTGTTGAATCGTACTTTGGAATTGTCAGCCAACTGTTTGAAGAATGGTAAATAGTCCTTGCCATAATTATGGTATACAGAAAAATGCAGCACATATTCAAAGATAGGCGGTTTATTCTCCTGAAGACTCAAAATAACATATACCATTGACATGACCAAATTGGCAGCGTACGCTTTCCCCATATGAATTTTGGCCAAATTCCACCATTCATTCAAAAGGACTTCGGGATGAGGCTCGTTCATGGCTAAAGTTGCAATATAATACGCCTCATTGAAAGCTTTTTCTGGAGCAAAATCAAACTTATAAAAAGTGTGATCCACCCTAATGTACACTTTATACAAGTCTTTGTTCAGGTCATTTTCGCTCAAAAAATCTTCAATCGACTTTCTGTCCGTGTAAACAAAATCTTTCGGCAAATTTGTCAGTTTCATATCTTATTCTTTTTATTGTACATATTCAAATACAACATCTATTCGATGATGATTTTGCAAAGATACTAAGCAATCCGTATAGCAAATGGGAATTTTGATTAGATTTTCTTAATAACCTGACAATGTGCACATAAGTAATTCAGGTAATGTTGTATGACATGTGAAATCACCGTTAACCGTTAACCGTTGGAATTTAGTTTTTACTAATCGTGGTGGATTTAGTATATTTGCAAACTGACAATATGTCTATTGACTATTAAAACACTAAAAGAAAAGAATAATGGGGAAAATGTTGAAAATAAAAATATCTCAGAATGAGATTGATAAATTGTATTGCAATGAGTCTGATTACAAGAAATCAGTTGTACATTATCTTGATCAACACGTCATTAACGGAATTGATCCCATTCGAAATGTATCTATCAATGAAAGAATTATTGAAATAACGATAGAAGTTGGTATGTTTGGCAAGCCTAAATATGTATCAACAATTTTTTCTCCAGAAAAAGGTTTTTTTGTTCCTGCAGTAAAAAATGGAAGGTGTTTGACAAAGGAAAAACTAAAAGATATTGTTTTAGGATACATATTTGATAATATTGATGATGCAATCAAATTTATTATTGGTAAACCTATTGCAACAATAGAAACAGACCCTTATTCTAAAAAAAGCTATCTTTCATGGAATTGGGAAGGTCTTGTGGAAAGTTCCAGTTTTTTCCAATTAGGAAGAGTTTTATATATAAAGCTTGATTATGAGGATAATGAAGGTAACATTACTATAAGAACAAGAGCATATGCTTTTTATAGAAATGACGACGATTTCCCAAAACAAATATGGTATACCTCTTATGATTCTTTTCTACATAAAGGGGATAATATTTCTATTTTGTTCGATGATGGTAGCGTTATAGATTTTTCTGTAAAAAACAAACCATTAGAAAAAGTTCAATTTAGTTGTCCTTTATTTCAAGAGGACATTGATATCCTATTGAATAAGAGAATGGTTTCTTATAGAATTACATATGCGAAAGAAGGTGTATCTCCGAGTGATTGTAATTTCATTAATGAAATATTCGGTGAATATAGGCAACAAGCATTTCATTATTATCTGTTAGAGTATATTGATACAATAAAAAGACTTTATCCTGATTATAATTTCCCTTCTCGCAAAACCAAAGTTATTAATAACAATTATAACTCCAGTGAATGTTACGTTTATCTGATGCGTGACGCTACAAACGGGTATTACAAAATAGGTATTTCAAATAAACCTGAATACCGCGAAAAGACGTTGCAAAGCGAAAAACCCTCAATAGAACTGGTTGCCTGTAAAAAATATCCGATCCGTAAAATTGCAGAGTCAATCGAATCGGCATTGCATGCTACTTACTCTCAACAAAGACTTCGTGGCGAATGGTTCAATCTTAACGATGCAGATGTTACTGCAATAGTTGAAACCCTAAAATAAGGCTTTATTTGTATTTCGTGCCGAGGAGATTTGGATGTTTTTTGTGAGATTTTATTCAGTTCTATGGAATTTTGAATGGGTTTTGTGGGGTTTTGAGGGGGTATTTGGGGGGTTGAAATCACCCTTTGCGGTGGAGTGGATGGGTTTCCGAGGTGGTGGTTGATTCGATAATGTTTTGATTTGCTGATTATTGTTTGTGTTTTCCGTCGACTTGTATTTAATAGAATTTTGCCGACGGTGAACGGTGAACGGTGAATTCACGTGCAAAAGACTCTCCCCCTGCCCCTCTCTGGTTAGAGAGGGGAGAGAAAATTGTTTTTGAAATTCCATTGCAGAATTGGGGTGGGGACTTCATTTTTTTCAAAAATCGGTTCAAAAATTGGAGATTTTAGTTCATTTTTTTCTGATTTTATACATCATTTTATTCAAATATTATAAATGTTAAAAATATAATATATTGTAATATAATAAGTTATGCGTAACTATACTACTTATATATATTTTGTTTGAGAGCACACTGGCTGGAGATA